>CAJOEC010000035.1 GCA_905233425.1 uncultured Prevotella sp.
TCGGTCGTTTACGACCATTAGTGAAATGACTTATTATCCGCATGGTAATTCGTGTAATTCGTGAAATTCGTGGTTTTAGAAGGGTGGGAAAGTTGAGTTCATAATATGATTATTATTCAAATTTGTGGTCGAAATTATATTTATTATTCACATTCGTTTCCATAAAAAACCGTTCTCTCCAATTTTTCCCCAACTTTCTTTCCCATTTCCAATCTTTTTTGTAATTTTGCACCCGATTCCTGTTGTCCGAAAGGATGAGAGGGTTTAACGGACGTTACCGTTCTTAATAACTGACATGAAAGACATTACACTTGAACTTGCCAAACTACACATTCTGACGGGTGCTGACTTTATCCGCCAACTGAAGCTGATTGTGTCAAGTGGTGAGTTCCACCCTGTGGAAGGAGAGAAGGACATCTTTTCCGTTGGTGGGGAAAACGGTGAGGACTACGACAACCTGATGAATGCCGCCCGTAAGGCTGTAGGACATGGCTATCAGGTATATATATTGCCTAATCCTAAAGGAATACGAACTGCCGACTTTATTTTAGTCCAGCATGGTATATTCAAGATGTATGATTTGAAGACTATCCAAGGGAAATCATCAGTGATGAATAGATTAAAAGAATCTGTAGGGCAGGCGAATCACGTTTTGTTGAATATGGCAACAGATTACAATGCTACAGCCTTGGCACGTTGTATCAAAAAGTATTTCGAGTTAAACCCGTTGGCTATGGAAGTCATGCTGTTCAAGGGGGCGAAAGTGATAGTCGTAACACGAAGGACAGTAACAGACAAGATGTTCTTTAATACTTTTACGAAGAAATATAACAAATAAAGAGCCACCAAAGTAGCTCTTTATTTTAATGGAGTAGTGTCGATATGGTCTTGCTCCCCCGCGGGAAACTTACCCGGATAGCCAAAATATTTGTTTTGACGCTGCAAAGATAAGCATTTTTCCCGTCCCCTCCAAATTTTTCCCCAACTTTCTTTGCTGGTTCACAAACTTTTCGTAATTTTGCACCCGACACACGTAGGGACGCGACGTGTCGCGTCCGATGCCCATCCAAGGGCAGGGCAGTGTCAAAGACATCGATGAAATACCTTCAGGCCGACGATGCCGTTTGTAGGGTTGGGAAATAACTTTTTGCTATTTAATATTTATGTTAGTTAATACGATGAATCAGTCGCAGATGATGATACTTGAATCGTTTGCGGGAGCGCAGGACGAACAGGAGGTCAATGACCTGATGGATGTTTTGCGGTCGTTTTATGCGCAGCGTCTTGAAAAAGAAATGCAGCGGTTGTGGGATAACGGAACGCTTGATGACCATCAACTGGAACAGCTCCGAGGTGAGCATCTTCGTACTCCCTATCGTATTTAGAAACCAAGGCTGAGGCCACCGCTTGTAGGGCAGGCCGAGGGGAAAGGCGTTTAACGAATATGACAAAAGCAAGGCGTAAACATATTATTCAGGCAATTGCAGATACTGCAAAGGCTGTGACACCTAAAGGTGCTGAGGTGATTCTCTTCGGCTCACAGGCTCGGGGAGATGCCCATAATGACTCCGACTGGGATGTGCTTATACTGCTTGACAAGGACAAATTGGAAAAGAGTGACTATGACTTTGTTGCCTATCCTTTCCGGGAACTGGGTTGGAATACTGGTGAGGACATCAATCCTGTAATGTACACGAAAAAACAGTGGCACGATTTCTCATTTACTCCCTTTTACAAGAATGTTGAAAACGATAAGATTGTGTTGTTATGAGTCTGAATAAAGAAGAACGTAGGATTATTGTTGGGTTGGAATACGAAAAAGCAACAAGGACGTTTCAACAGATAGAGGAATATCGTAAGCTTGGCCACTGGGAAACTATAGCAAACAGATTGTATTATTCTGTTTTTCATGCTGTCGCTGCCCTTCTAATCAAAGACGGCCATAGCGTGAATACCCATAAAGGAACTGTCGGCCAGTTTGGGCTTTATTATGTAAAGACCGGGATAGTGCCAGCAGAATGTGGAAGACTCTACTCCCAGCTTCAAATGCTACGGAACAATAGCGACTATAATTGCTATTTCGATGTAACCAAGGATGATATAGAGCCAATGCTTGAACCTGCGAAGCAGCTTATATCAACTGTTGGAACACTTATTAAAGATATGGAATAGGATAACAGAAAACAATATGAAGATAGCTATTAATCCCTCCGAATTTGTTGCAACGATGTGCTAATTTACCCTTTTGCAAAGAAATTATCAAATATTTCTCCGAATCGCTTGGCGGTTCGGATTTTTGTTAGTAATTTTGCAGCCGACACACGTAGGGACGCGACGTGTCGCGTCCGGTGCCCCTTCCAAGGGCAGCGCAGTGTCAAAGACATCGATGGAACACCTGAGGCTGAGAACACCGCTTGTAAGGACAGCCGAAGGGAAAGGCGTTTAACGGACGTTACCGTTCTGTGAGTTCAAACTTCGCAACTTGAATCTTCGCACAGAGGTGATGCAACGGAAACGCTTGCGACGATGGATTATTTCCAATCCATGGCTATACTATATAATAATGTATAGCCAATGGTTGTGTGAATATAATTCCATTGGGCGTGGGCTGACAGCGTTGCTTATCCTTGCGAAGGGGCAATGCGAAGGCCTGAACTCAGGGATGGGCGAGGAAGTTAGATTCTCCCATGCCTTTTTTTGTTTCCATGCACTTTATGGTGAACAGGCTGAACATCTATACAAAGACAATAATGGCATCCGATTTGTTATACACCCATAACCGTGAGGAACTACCCGCTGTAGGGGCAGGCCCCGTGCCAGCCCGATGCCCCGACAGGGGCAATAATCACGGGCATATCGCGGCGGTCAGTGCCCCTTATGGGGCAGCGGGCTGGCACGGGGCCTGCCCCTACACTGAGCAACAGCTCCAGTCACATTATTAGACAATCTATAATACCAAACAATATGAAAAAAACATTATTTCTTTTCCTTGCGGCCATCCTGCCCATGATGGCCAGCGCGTATGATGCCCAAATAGACGGTATTTATTACGATTTTGACGAAGGGGCGAAGACGGCGACAGTGACGTATTATTCATCATATTACATAGATAATCAAAACACCTATTCTGGTACCGTCAACATCCCTATAACGGTGAATTACAATGGGGCAGAATACAGCGTGACGAGCATAAATTACAGCGCTTTCTCTGGTTGCAGTGGCCTGACATCCGTCACGATTCCCAACAGTGTGACGAATATAGGAGGCGGTGCTTTCGCTTATTGCAGCGGTCTGACCTCCGTCACGATTCCCAACAGCGTGACGAGCATAGAACGGGCTTTCTATGGTTGCAGCGGCCTGACATCCATTAAAGTTGAAAGTGGAAATACGATGTACGATTCCCGCAATGATTGTAATGCTATTATAACGACCAAAAGCAACGAACTTATCTGCGGATGCATGAACACCATTATCCCCAACAGTGTGACGAGCATAGGACTTGGGGCTTTCGAAGGTTGCAGCGGCCTGACCTCCATCACGATTCCCAACAGCGTGAAAAGCATAGGAAGCTTTGCTTTTTATGGTTGCAGCGGTCTGACCTCCGTCACGATTCCCAACAGCGTAACGAGCATAGCAAGTTACGCCTTCACTGATTGCAGCGGCCTGACATCCATTAAAGTTGAAAGTGGAAATACGATGTACGATTCCCGCAATGATTGTAATGCCATCATCAAGACCGAAAGCAACGAACTTGTTGCCGGATGCATGAACACCGTTATTCCCAACAGCGTGACGAGCATAGGAGAGGCTGCTTTCGAAAATTGCAGCGGCCTGACCTCCGTCACGATTCCCAACAGCGTGACGAACATAGGATGGGCAGCTTTCGCTGGCTGTAGCGGCCTGACCTCTGTCACAATTCCCAACAGCGTTACGAGCATAAGAGACTTGGCTTTCCAAGATTGCATCGCCCTGACCTCTGTCACGATTTCTAACAGCGTGACGAGCATAGGAAACTATGTTTTCATGGATTGCAGCGGTCTGACCTCCGTCACGATTCCCAACAGCGTGACGAGCATAGGAAGCTATGCTTTCTATGGTTGCTTCGGCCTGACCTCCGTCATGATTCCCAACAGTGTGACGAGCATAGGAGAGTGGGCTTTTTCTGGTTGCATCGGCCTGACCTCCGTCACAATTGGCAACAGCGTGACGAGCATAGGAGGGGGTGCTTTCCGTAATTGCAGCGGCCTGACCTCCGTTACGATTCCCAACAGCGTGACGAGCATAGGGAACGAGGCTTTCCTTGGCTGCAGCGGCCTAACCTCCGTCAAATCCTACCCAGAGGTTCCTCCTTCATTAAGCATGAGCGCGTTCTCAAATTACAACATAGTGCTATTTGTCCTCCATGGCAGCAAGGCCGCATACGAGGCTGCTGACGGATGGAAGGACTTCAAAGAGATTAAGGAGTTCTATCCCACTGGCACTATATTCAAGGCTGTGAACCAGCAGGGAATCGAGATGCAATTCCGAGTGGTGGACGATGAAAAGATGACAGTGGAGACCTACGCCTATATGGACGGCGAGGAGATTGTGGCTGCCATCAATCCTGCCACCGAGGGCGACCTCATTATACCATCGGAGGTTGATGGTTACCGCGTGGTTGGCATCGGCAGCAACTCATTCCGCGAGTGCATGGGCATCACCAGTGCGAGCCTACCCACAGGCATCACCTACATCGGTGAGGGAGCCTTCCGCTTAGCCACCAGCCTAAAGGCCGTCACTATTCCCGAGGGTGTGGAGGAGATAAGGGCGCACTCCTTCAACGGATGTCCGCTGACGACCATCATCCTGCCATCGACGTTGAAGCGGATTACCGGTACCTACGTGTTCCGCAACAGCAATGCAAAGAACGAGACGTGCAGCTTCATCGCCAACATGCAGCGTCCGTGCACGTTGGACGAGGGTTCCATCTATGGTATGGAGTACTACGACCTCTATGTACCCAAGGGCCGCAAGGATTTCTATCTGTCTGAGCCCCAGTGGGACAGGTTCCGCAGCATCCGCGAGATTGGTGAGGTGGACGAGGACGTGAAGGTTATCGTCACAGCAAAGAGTGTGACAATGAAGGCCGGGGAGAACACCACGCTCACCGTGAGTTTCAACACCGAGGGTACCGACTACAACGGCTACCAGTTCAACCTCTACCTGCCCGAGGGCATCAGCGTGGCCACCGACGAGAGCGGCAACTTCCTCGTAACGGAAAAGACGGGCAGGAAGAAAGTCGCCCTTCCCGTGGATGACGGCAGCGTGCTCTTCTACACGACGGCCAACAAGAACCATGCAGCCCTCGTCAGCGGTCCGCTCATGGAAATCCAGCTGACCGCAGACTCGGCCCTCGCCGCAGGGAAATATACCGTGCGCATAGAGCGCGTAACCTGCGCCACTCGCGACAACGAGCCGGTAGGCCTGCCGTCGTCCACCGCCATCGTCACCGTGGAGAAGGCCGGAACAGAGACGCAGGGAGTGATCACCGCCGACGACGTGGAGGGCGAGCCCGCCAGCCGCATCACCCTGCCTGTGTTCCTGAACAACGCGAAAGACATCAATGCCTTCTACTTCGACCTGACGCTGCCGAAGGGCGTCGCCGTGGCCACGGAGAAGGACGGACAGTTCATCGCCTCGTTTACGGGCGACTACGGCGACACGATGCTGCTCAGCTGCCTGCCCTGGGATGCCTCGATGGGAACGACCAACAACGTGAACACCTGGCGCTTCATCGCCACGCCGAAGGGCGACGATGTGTTCCATGCCAATGCCGGGCGGGTGATGAACGTAACGCTCGATGTCGACAAGGACATGGCCGGCGGTGTCTATACCGCCCGCATGAACGTGGTGAAGCTCGTGGATGCCAGCGACGGTGCCGGAAGCCGTGGGGCTGGGGCCTATAGGACTTATAGAACCTATGGGACCTATAAGACCTATGGGACCTATAAGACTTATGGGACTTATGGGACCTCTGAGCACTCTGTGTCATGGACTTCATACTCCACCATCACCATCAAGACCCAGAAGCCGGGCGACGTGAACGGCGACTTCACGGTGGACGTGGCCGACATCGCCACCGTCATCAACGTGATGTCCGGGAGCGCGGACGTCTCGTCCGCATCTGCCGACGTGAACGGCGACGGCGTGGTGGACGTGGCTGACATCGCCACCATCATCAACGTCATGGCCGCCAACGCAAGAAGAATAAGAATTGAAGAATGAAAATTGAAGAATGAGAATTGAAGAATGAAATGGAAACGAATTACCATAATAACCATAATTTTCCCACAATTTATTTATCTTGATTAAGGTAATGATGAATTACGATAATTACGGATAAATTACGATAATTACGGAAATTCGTTTCAGAAAAATAAAAACAAACAACAAACTTTATTTCTATGAAAAAGACACTATTTGTTTTCCTTGCCGCCATCCTCCCCGCGATGGCGGGCGCACACATCGCCCGCGAGGCAGCCTTGCAGGGCCTGTTCCGCGAGGCCGGGGACACGGAAGAGCCACGTGACACCATCTGGGACTCGAAAGACACCATCACCGTGGCCGACGTGACGGTGAAAGCCGGCGACAGGGCCACGATGACCGTGAACCTCACCACCGAGGGCACCGACTACACCATGTACCAGTTCAGCATCTATCTGCCTGAGGGCATCAGCATCGCCACCGATGAAGATGGACATTACCTGTTCAAGGAGCGTAGCGGCCGCACGAGGAACGGCAGCATCCGCCCTGCCGGCGACGGCAGCTTCCTCTGCTTAGCCTACTCGATGGACACCGGCGTCGCCCCCTTGGAGTCCGCAGGGAAATACACCGTGCGCGTGGAGCACGTGGTCTGCTCCACACGCGACAGCAAGTCGGTGGCGATGACATCGACCGTGGCTACCGTCACCGTGGAGAAGGACATCGAGGAGGCTGAACCCGCCGTGGTCACCGGCGACGACGTGGAGGGTCGTCCGGCAGGGCGCATCACCATGCCTATATTCCTCAACAACAGGAGCGAGGTGGGTTCGTTCTACTTCGACCTCACGCTGCCCAAGGGCATTGTCGTGGCTGAGGACGACTACGGTCAGATAGAGGCGAAGCTCGTGGGCAAGTACGCCAACGGCACTATGCTGCTCATGGTTCAGCCCTGGCAGGCCTCCATGGGTGAGACGACGAACATGAACACATGGCGCTTCACGGCCATACCGCTCGACGAGAGCACGTTCCCCGTCGGTGCCGGGCGCGTGATGGACATCACGCTCTACGTTGTGGAGGACATGACAGCCGGCGTGTACACCGCCCGCCTGAACGTCGTGGGCATTGAGGAGGAGGAGGCTGGAAGCCGCAGCCAGGCATCGGCGGAAGGCACAAAGCAGTCGTGGACGTCGTACCCCACCATCACCATCAAGGCCGACAAGGTCATCAACGTGATGTCCGGGAGCGCGGACGTCTCGTCCGCATCGGCCGACGTGAACGGCGACGGCGTGGTCGACGTGGCCGACATCGCCACCATCATCAACGAGATGGCGGCACGGGCAAGGATGAAGAGGGAAATGGAAGAATAATCTCGGCTAACAACACCTTTCAAACTGAGCACCGCGCCAATACCTTTCGGGCATTGGCGCGGTGCTGTGTGTTGGAAATCCTGGGAAATCGTAAGATTTCTGCCCCGTTTCTTTGCCAAGTAAGAAATAATATGTAATTTTGCGGGCAGAAAAGTCAACTGAAAGTATTACCATTTAAACAGTTAGAACTATGAAACATTTCAATTTGATTGGCGTGCTGGCTCTGCTGCTCCTTCCGGCAGAAGGCATGGCACAGTTTGCGTGGTATGCCGCAGACGGAAAAGCACAAGTGGAGACGGGACTCGGAGACGACACCCATACCCAAGGTCTATGGTGGGTTGGTACCGACAATGCTGACGGAGGAAAGTCGAAAGTGGTTTGGGATGTCCCGCCTGGAGAAGACGGCAGTCTTGACAATCTTGTAAAAAAACGTGGAGGTATCAGCGGTACGGCAGTACTTGATAAAGCTAATTTAGATTATGCCCCAATGGTCAATATCGGATTCTACATTGTTGGAGATGGTGAAGACGGTAAAGGGCTGAAGGGCGACGCATCCGCATGGAATGGTATTGCCATTTCGTATGAGTGCGATACTTCTGCGAGCATTGAACTTGGCTTTGGACAAGAGTATGACAGAGACGAGTGTAATTACGACAACCCTTATGCCAATCTCCCGAAGTCACCCGATGGTAATTTCGTGAGAAGAGCCTGGACCGATTTTAGGCAAGGAGGTTGGGGTCAAAGGATGCAAGAAACTGTTGCTGAAGCCACTACCCACCTCGTTGCTGTCAAGTTTAAGATTCAGGGACAATCGGGTAGTTATCATTTCAAAATCAAGAGCATCGGGTCGTATGACATGCTTGAGAATCCGCCATTGGCCGGCGACGTGAACAGCGACGGCAGCATTGACGTGGCCGACATCGCCACCGTCATCAACGTCATGGCAGGTAGCGCACCCGAGCACAAGGCCAGGGCCGACGTTAACGGCGACGGTAGCATCGACGTGGCCGACATTGCCACCATCATCAATAAGATGGCCGCAAACGCAAGATGATTGAAATCTGTGGTCGTTACATACCTGCTATGCTGAGCACGACGACCGACTTGGCGGGGATGGTCACGGTGAGCACGTCGTTCTTCAGCTTCGCGTCGTTGAAGTCGGCGGGGGCAACCACTGTGGGGTGCTGGAAGTCGTTGAAGTCGGCGACGTTCTTCGAAGTGAGGATTTGTCCGCTGACGCTCTTGGCCTTGAAGCCGTCAATCTGGAAGTCGATGGTCTGCGCCTTGTCGAGGCTGACGTTGGTGACAGCCAGCACGAGGCTGCCGTCGGTGGTCTTCGCTGCCGAGGCCGAGAGCATGGGGCAGGGGCGGTAGCCGGCATCGCGGGCACCCTCCTTCTCTTTGAAGTAGGCCTTGCTCACCTGGATGGTCTCCGTGGGCAGGTCGACGGGCAGATAGGTGGCCTCCTGGAACGGCGTGTACATCTTGAACACATGGTAGGTGGGCGTGAGCACCATGTGGCCGGTGCCCTCCTGGTCGGTAAGTATCATCGACTGCAGCACGTTCACTATCTGAGCGATGTTCGCCATCTTCACGCGGTCGGTGTACCTATGGAAGACGTTGAGCGACAGCGAGGCCACGAAGGCGTCGCGCAGCGCGTTCTGCTGGTAGAGGTGGCCGCTGACTGTGCCCGGCTCCTCGTCCCACCACGTGCCCCACTCGTCGACGAGCAGCCCGACGGTGTTCTTCGGGTCTTTCTCGTCCATGATAGCCTTGTGGCGCTTGATTACCTCCTCAATCTCGAGGCATTTGCCAAGTGCCCAGTAGTACTGGTCGTTGTCGAACTTCGTGGCCGAGCCTTTCGGTCCGTCCCAGCCCGAACAAGTATAATAATGTAGGGAGACTCCCTGCATACGGTTGCCTATCTTGTCCATCAGCACCTCCGTCCACTTGTAGTCGTAGTCCGAGGCGCCGCTGCCGATGCGGTAGAGCTTGTTGCCCGTGTAGTCGCGCAGATAGGTGTTGAACTTGCGGAACTCGTCGCTGTAGTATTCAGGTGTCATGTTGCCGCCGCATCCCCACGCCTCGTTTCCTATGCCGAAGTACTTCACGTGCCAGGCCTTCTCACGGCCGTTGGCGCGGCGCAGACGGGCCATCGGCGTGTCGCCGTCGCTGGTCATGTACTCCACCCACTGCGCCATCTCCTTGACGGTGCCCGAGCCGACGTTGCCGCTGATGTAAGGCTCGCAGTCGAGCATCTCGCAGAGGTTCAGGAACTCATGCGTGCCAAAGGAGTTGTCCTCGATGGTGCCGCCCCAGTTGTTGTTGCGCAGCGAGGGGCGCTTGTCCTTCGGGCCGATGCCGTCCATCCAGTGGTAGTCGTCGGCGAAGCATCCGCCCGGCCAGCGCAGCACGGGCACCTTCAGCGCCTTCAGCGCGTCGAACACGTCCTTGCGGTAGCCCTTGATGTTGGGAATCTTTGAGTCCTCGCCCACCCAAAGGCCGCCGTAGATGCAGGTGCCGAGGTGCTCGGAGAACTGTCCGTAGATTTCACGGTTAATCTTGGCCCCAGGCTCATTGGCGTGGATGGTGGCCTTTACGTTCTCAGCGGCTGTTGCCGACAGGGCAAAAGCCATCGCGATAGTCGCGGAAAAAACAGTTTTTCTCATGATAGAAATATTAATAACAGAATAATATGTTTGTCTTCCCGGATGCCCAAAAGCACAATCGGCAGCAAAGATACAACAAAAGATTCAATCATCCAAGCGCAAATTCATAAAGAATCATAATAATGGCAGCAAATTTACCCACGTCCCTATTCTACTGTCACATTGATCTCATTATGAAACTCCCGCACATAGATGAAGTCGGTCAGGGCGAAGTCGGTATGGTCAAAAAGGTGGTGGAAGGCTTGAATCAGGTGCAAGTCCTTGGTAAGCTCCTCGTCCAGTCCTTCGTTCCAGTTGGGCGGTGGGCAGTTCATGCCAATGAAATCATCGAAAGTCTCATCTTTGTCCATTGGGAGACGGAACTCGAAGGTGACGCCCATATCGTAAATCACGTTCCAGCCAGCATCACAAAGGGCGTCCCATAGTTCCTGACGGTCTTCGCCTTGAACGGGATGAAGCGCAGGATAGTCGGGACTCAGATAGCAACGGGCAGTCACTTCCACCTCATCTCCAAACTCCTTGTTGGCAGCATACACCAAGTGTGCCTTGTCGTAAAGTTTCCGTAATGCTTCCCTTACGGCATCATTGAACGCGATGATGTGGGGTAGCAGTTCCTCTTGGTGCTGTAGCACATAATGGTTGATGATGTCATGCCGCACTTTCAACAGGCAACGATCATCGGTATAGTCATGGTTCTTTTTGAACGGCCCGTTATAGGCCATTACGATGTTCCATTCCAACTCACGGATAGAGTAGTCCTCCAGTATCTCTTTAATACTCATGTTAGTCCCCAAAATTATAATTGCTCTGTGTCGTAAGTGATAGGATTGTCTGAATTATAGCCAACAACGCTTATAAGCGTTTGATGCCCCAGTTTCGGTACGACATCAATGATAACGTCAACGATTCCGTATGTCTTATGGTCATCTATCTTTTCGCTGATGGTTTCAACAAGTTCACTTTCTTCGTCTCTAAGATTAGTAATCCCGTTCTCTTCTTTCGAATCATATTCATATCCGCGGGCGATATAGATGATTGCGTTGTCGGTAATTGGAAGCATTTCATACTTTTCTATGAGTTCTTTCAGATACGTAGCGCTGTCCGTTTCTTCATCGGCAAACGACTCCAACGTTGTGTAGGCGATTAAATCTGAGCGGAACAACCGGCAGAGCTGCTTAATCGTGATGTAATTATCCTCACGTGACAAAGATGATAAAATCGCTGATGTGTATCAGACGCTTATAGTAGTACACCATGAACTTTCTGCGGAAAAGCCTCTTTCTCTTGATTTTGTTCATGCGTGTATCACTATAGCTGAAGTATCTCTTGGCCAAACTCGTCAGTTCTTTTTTCTTTGACGGAGATAACTCTTTGACGGTCGGAATCATTCCACCGTTTCTGCGTATCACACTTAACTTCTTCTTAGCGAGTACCTCACCCCTTATTCTGGGTATCAATCGTCCCTTCTTGTCAACATCCCAGTCTTCATAGCACCTGAACCTGTCAGAAACCTGCTTTTCTGTAAATCCATAGAACGAGGTGTGCCAGAGACAACAAGCGGCCAGCTCTGCATTGGTGGCCTTAACGTCTGGCGCAATAATGAGTTCTTTAGTCAACGAATGTTCCCAGAAGTCACCCTCCATCGGGGAAGCGTCAAGGTGAAGCCCTGAATCATCCTCCCAATCCTCCATGGTAATGTGGCACACATCATCATTTGCACCGTCATGGTATTCGGGCTTCATTAGCCGCAACATATCGAAATGAAGTTTGTACCATCCCAAACTATTCTCCATGTCTGGGTATAAACGGACGATTTGTTCTGCAACATCGTCAAAGGTAACGCTGTCAAGTAATTCTTTGAATGTCATACATTATTTGTTTTTAATTCTTTTTCTCATTAATATTGTAGACAAATGATATACGCGAGCTCTTAGCTGTTATTAATAGCACAGGCTCAATACCATCCCCTTGTGGCTCATAATAGCCGGGGCGATGCAAAACGACAAGTCTTTCCCTGACAAAATCTCTTTTTAAGTATTTCAGCACTGTATCGAAACACAACTCGTTTGTTCCATCAATACGCACTCTTTCCAACTGTGATATTCCGATTAGCCGGATATTCTTTTTCTGCGCAATATTGTCAAGGAAATGCCAGATAGCCCTTAGTTCTTCTGTCCTTTTCAAGCACTCTACACCTCTAACAAAATCCATAAGTTCTACATAGTCGATGATAACAGTATCAAAAAGACATCTTCTTGACAGGACAAACGATATGTCTTCAATTGAGACACAAGGCATATCATATATATTACATTTCCATGAAAGAGAATCATCGTCCGAGGTGTCTATGTCTATATGTTCACATCCCATGTGGACATAAAGAACACTCTCCTCATGATAAGTCAACAGCTTTGCTATGTCGCAAGCAAATGTGGTTTTGCCCATATTGGGCCGAGCGGCCAAGATAGAGACTCTCCCCTTGGGGAATAATTCCTCTATCACCTTTAAATTGTTGTTAGTTTGGTCTTGATAATTCATAACAGCTATTACAATATTATATTGAACATGGTGCATTAATAGAATGTCTAACTATACGTTTAGCCACATTTATGTCAACATTTGAATTATTGACAACTGAATATGCCTTCAATGAATTCACTATACCTTCCAGATTACAAATATTGCCGTTAGTTGTCTCCACTATATATTCGATAATATATACGGGAATCTTCAGTCCGTCGTTCTTGCATTTTGCATTCAAGAAGTCTATGCATAGTTGCATATCAGGACTTTCCATCTCAACAACAATTCCACTTGAGAAACGGGACAAAATACGTTTTTTCATATTCTGTAGTTCTACAGGAGGACGGTCGCTGGCAAGAACTACCTGTTTGCCATTACGTAACAGGTGGTTGAAGATATTATGGAACATCTCAAGGGTTTTGGGGGCAGTCAACCATTCTTGAATGTCATCGACAATCAACATGTCGAACGAGTGGTAGAAGTTGATAAAATCGTTAGTTGTATTCTGACGTACAGATTCAGTAAATTGTCTCTGGAATTGCTGGGCCGTGATATAATACACATGCTTGTTAGGGTAAGTTCCTTGAAACCTCAGTCCGATTGCGTTTATCAAATGGCTTTTGCCACAACCAGAAGGCCCGTAGACAAAGTAGGGATTGGAAGTGTTTTTGCCAGGATACTCGGCAATGGAGAGTCCTGCCTTACGTGCAATTTTGTTGCCATAGCCCTCAATAAAGTTTTGGAAGTTCTTTTGGGGAGCGAGTTTAAAATCAGTTACATCAAGGTCAAGAACTTCACCCTCAACGTCAACATCTGAGAGTAACTTAGTTAATATATCCTGTGCACTATTGATTAAACACAAGACCTCTTCTAAATCTTTTTTATACTTCATACGTTTTGTTTTGATTTACGTTGCAAAGAAAACAAAGACCTCTGCCAACTGGAGGCAGAGGTCAAAGAAAAATGCATTATTTGCATAAAACTATGCGATTGGGTCTAAGCAGAAGTCTTTGCGCTTGCAGGTCTTGCAATGTTTTCCCATCCAGACCTCATCAAACTGGTTCATGGCCTGCTCTACGATTTCAGGCTCATCGGTCAGAATGCCCGCTTCGAAGTTACGAGTGCTATCACCCTTCATACCGATACCTGCACCGGTGAGATTGGCACTACCTATATATGCCTCCTTGCCATCGAAGACCATCATCTTGAAATGTACCCTTGGGCAAAGCACCCTCTCTAACCCATCATACAGAATAGGGAACCTGTCAAAGTCCTCACGAAAGTTTGGTCCAGGTTCCTTGGCATGAATCAGCCTCACAGCCACACCCTTCTTTATCAGCTTGGCCAATATCTCCAAGAATGGCTTCTTACTCTTCCCATCCTCGATATACAAATCCTTGATGTCAGCCGTGCCAATCCACAAAGAGTGCTTCACATGAGGAACACGCGAAAGCACTTCTTTAAAGTGGGAGGAGTTGGAGATGTACTGGTACATATACGTTCATGGAGCTAAGTTCCTAGTTATTATTCTTCAAAAGAAATACATTGCTTAACAATTTGCTCGTAGCATTTCAATTTGTCTATTAATTCATCAACATTCACTAATCCTATCCCAAAAACATCCTCTGTTGGGACTATTCCAATTGTCATGTATGTTCCTGCACCAAAACGTAATGGTTTTTCTATTCTTATTTCGTTTTTTTCTGAAACTTTCATGAGTCTGCTATAGTATTTCCATCGAACATCAGATCGGTTTCCATCCCCATTATATTCAATTTTATAACATAACTTCATCTCTTCAAATTGGAGGTACATCCTTATTTCATCATTTTCCACGAAATTCCACCATAGACCAAGAAATCCCCCTGCTGGATTTGCTACATAACTCCAACTTTCAACATCAATATGTTTTTCTAATTCTTTATAGAATCCTTGCCACTCATACCATTGCCATTTATCAACAGGAAGAGATTTATAGCTATTTGTAGCATCTTCTATTTCTTGTAAATGTAACCGATAGTCTATAACCAAAGGATTCCTGCCTTTGTAAATATTTAAAACAGATAATAGATCTTGTCTATTTATGGTGTTATACCCTTGTGCCTGTATTGCTTTCTCAATGGATGAAGGCTCGTTACCCGTTTTTACATAAGCGTAAAATAGTTTTTGACGTTTGTCTTTATACTCATCCTCTACTATCTTTCTGTATCTGTTTAATTGGTCATCATGAATAGTAGTTCCAGTTTTGTCTTCAATTATCAGAAAAGCATCTTCATTAATTTCTACCCATACATCAATATTGTACCACTGGCGACCAACATCAACAGTATGGATTTCTTCTTTTTCTAAGCCTGTCAATAAAGATAGCAATGTCTTTCCTAACATACAAAGGTCTTTGTCATCATGTATATATGTGTCATCAGCCCATTTTATTAACCATGACAAAATAGCATCTTGGCTCAACTCTGAGGTGGCATAAGAGAAAATATTTGGTGTTTTTGAATTTGATGTTGTCTGACATGACGCATTAATTAACTCAGAGATTTCTTTTATTCTAGGAGCATACAACTCCATGTTATCATTTATATAGCTTTTTAGAAATTCAAGATCTTCGTCTTTTACTATTTCTTCTTTTAAAGAACTTTGTTTGCCCGTAATAGTAGCTATTAAAAGTTTTGCTAAGTCCAAAACCCTCCATAGAGGTATCTCTTCACTTTGTCTTGACCATTTCCCTCCATTCTCAGCCCATCTTAGAATCTTGGCAGAAAGGTCTTCAGGGTTCCATGTAGCTCTTCCAATAGAAAGAAACTTGGCGTCTCCAGCATACGCATCTTTTTCTGAATAATCTACACTTACGATTGGTTTGTGTGATAAATGTAATGGAATGTCTTTGTAACTCATAATAATACTTTTATTAATCCAACTTTTCAAATTCAAAATCATTTGCTGAGCAACATGCTTTCTTGTAGTCAAACTGATACATGCGCGTGTACTGCTCTTTAATCTCTACAGCTCCATTGTAGAATGGAGTGGCAGTGTGCGAATGTGTCGTTACCGTAATAGCCATCTCTGGTGTCAACACTTGCCCATTTGACCGCTTCGTTCGTTTGGGCGTAATACGAAATACTTTTGACATAACGTAATGTTTATCTTTTAGGATTTATTCGTTCTGCTGATTAATCAGGTTCACCACGACTTTTACCATCACGTCTTTCTCCTCTGTTCTGCTCTCGGCAATCATCAGGGTCAGGGCGACGAGGGTGTTATCGGCCAGGCGCTTGGAACCGTCGGGACGATAGAGGATGTGGTTGTTGTTGAGGAACCAAAGGAACAACGTGGCAGCGATGCGTTTGTTGCCATCGCTGAAGGAGTGGTTCTTTGTCACGAGGTATAGCAGCATGGCAGCTTTCTCCTCCACACTGGGATAAAGTTCCTCGCCGCCAAAGGTCTGGTAGATTTGTCCGATACTGCTCTTGAAGGAGTCGTCTTTCTCATTGCCGAACAAGACGGAGCCGCCGAACTTGTCACGAAGGAGGCGAATCTCTTCCATCGCATTCTCGTAAGTGGCGTGGAAGGGCTCTTCCTTAGTCGTCTTGTCAATGGTCAGTCGCTCATAGTCGTAGTTATCGAGCGTATCGAGGGCGTATGTATAGTCCGTCACCACCTCAAAAAGGGCACTCGTTTCGTCTGTGGAAAGCAGGGGCTGGCCCTGAATAGTGCGGCCCAGCATACCAACCAACTGGCGCAGTTCGCCAATCTGCTCACGATGTATGCGTTGATTGACGGCATAGCCCTTTACGAGATAATCTTTGATAATCTTTCGAGCCCAAATACGGAAAGCAGTACCACGCTTGCTATGAACACGATAGCCAACAGAAATAATAACGTCAAGGTCATAGTATTTCACCCTACGAGAAACCAGTCTTTTACCTTCTTGTTGAACCTGTAAGTATTCCTTACATGTTGACTCCCTGACAAGTTCACCTTCCTTATAAGCATTACCAATATGCATAGTTATGTTCTGCGGCGTCTTCTCAAACAACTCAGCCATCTGAGCCTGTGTCAGCCACACCGTCTCGTTCTCCAACCGGACATCAATCTGAGTCCGTCCGTCCTCTGTCTGATAGATTACTATCTTCTGATCTTCTTTCATAACAATCTTAATTCTTTTGCAAAGTTACTACTTTTTATTGATGTAGTATACAAAAATCGAAAATGTTACAACTCAAAGGCACCTTTTTACAATATTTCTCTTGCTATCCAGGCGCAGGCCTCTGCGTCGGCGAGGGCGTGGTGGTGACGCTCCAGGTTGTAGCCGCAGGCAGCAGCGACGGTATGGAGCTGGTGGTTGGGCAGATGGGGGAGGCGGCGACGGGAGGCGATTAGGGTGCAGTGGAACTCGTAGTCGGGGTAGTCCATCTGGTAGCAACGGGATACGGCTTTCAGGCAGCTCTCGTCGAAGGATTTGTTGTGAGCCACAAGGGGCAAACCTTCGATGAGCGGTTCTATCTGTGCCCATACCTTGGGGAAGACGGGGGCTTCCTCGGTGTCCTCACGGGTGAGGCCGTGCACCTGACTGCACCAGTAGTTGTAGTAGTTCGGCTCGGACTGGATGAGGGAGTAGAAGGAATCGACAATCTCGCCATTCCGCACGATAACCACTCCCACGGAGCAGACGCTCGACCGCTCGTTGTTGGCTGTCTCAAAGTCTATTGCTGCAAAGTTCTCCATATCAGTCTTGTTTGTAATGGTTCCACATACGTTTAACGATGGCCGCCACCTCATCGCGGAGCCATGTGGGCGAAAGTACCTCGACGTCGGCGCCGTTCCAGAGCAGTTCCTGGATGAAGTCGAAGGTGGGGCGGACCTGTAGGGTGAAAATGCTGTACTCGTCGTTGCGCTCCGTCTCTTCCTGCGACTCATGCAGCCTCAACGAGCGGAGGTAGTTGGCCTGACCTGCCGACACTTTCAGCCGGACGGTCTCTACCTTTGTACCGTCGCCGGCGATGATGCCAAAGCAGCCATCGAAGAACTCGTCGGGATAGAAGTCCTTGGGATAGGTGAAACGACTTTCCGTAGCCTCAAGATGCCGCACGCGGTCGAGGGCGTAAATCATCACCTTATTATAATAAGGGCTGCGGGCCACAAGATACCACCGCTGGCGAAAGAGTTTGAGACATAGAGGCTCCACGTCGAATGTATTCTCCTCGTCGCGGAAAAAGCTCTGGTAAGTCATGCTGAGCACAGTATTCTTTTTCAGCGCATCAAGGATGACGGGCAGATACTGTTGGCCTTCGGGAATCTCCTCCAACAGAATCTTGTCCTTGATGCCGATATTGGTCTGCAACAGACAGCTGACGGATAGCGTGTTGAACAGCCAACTGCGCATACTGCCGCTACTCAGTTCGCTGACGTTCTCAATATAGTAGCGGTATTCGCCCCGTCCCTCATTGGCAATGTAGAGGCCGAAAAGTTCCTCGACGGCGATGCGCCACTTGTGGAAGGTGCGTTCCGGTATCTCCAGCCCGTCGCTCATGTCATTGGCCAGCCACCGGCGGTTGATCTCCTTCAGCGAGATACGCCTTGCCCGATAGATGGTCTCCACTAACCACACATACTTGTTCAATTGATTCGTAGCCATACACGTTTTTGGGTTTGTATGGTGCAAAGGTAGCACTTTCCTCTGCCATATTCGGGCACACCTCTGTTAAAAAATCACAGGAACAGGTCGTCCATCGTCACCTCACTCTGTATAAAGCCGTTATACTGGCTTGGCTTCAGGCCGTAGGTTGTTACCATGGTCAGATGGAGGGCCTTGGTGGTGCCTGTATGCAGACGGAACGATTCCAGACGGTCGTTTAAGTGCTCGGTGTATGCTCTTGTCAGTTCATAGCGGCCACGGGCATATTTCATCTCGCAGAGGTTCACCACATGGTCACGCCGGTCTATCACCAAGTCTATCTGCTCGCGCCGTCCATTGTCGGCATGGTTCCATGAGCACACCTCGGTCAGCACTCCGGCAATGCCTAACCGCTGCTTTATCTGCGGGATGTGGTGCAGGCAGACCTGCTCGAAGGCATATCCGCTCCACGCCGTCCGGCGGGGGTTGTCGGTCATATTGCTCCACTGGTGCTCATCGTGCCCGTTTCGGTCTTTGATGAAACGCAGATAGAACAGGGTGTAGAGGTCGGTGAGCTGGAACAGGGCGTCGCGCTGTTTCTTGCCAAAGGCGTAGTATTTGGTCAGGAAGTCGCAGTTGCACAAGTTGTTGAGCACCTCCGTAATCTTGCCTCCGTCTGGCAACCGAAGAGCCTCCTTGATTTCCTTCAGAGTCAGTCCCTTGGCCTTCTGTCCGATGGTCTCAATCACATTGCGGTACATGACAGAGTCGTTGAAAAGCGAGCGCAACAGGAATTCGTATTCCTTACGCAGGGGTGCGTCTGTGGAGAAGAAGAGACTGTCGATGTTTTGCGACAGACTCATGCCTGGCTGCAACAGGCTCAGATAGTAAGGTGTGCCCCCCATTATCATATAATTCTCCAACAGCTGATAGCGGTCGAGGCGCACGTTTTGCGACCGCAGCATCAGCTCTGCCTCACGAAGCGTGAAGGGCTGCAGACGCAGACTACGTGTAAGTCGGTTGTGCAGTCCTCCTTTGTCGCCTATCAACTTTTCGGTCATCCATGTGGTGGCCGAGCCACAAACCACCATCATCAGCCGTTCCTGCTGGCATCCCCAACTGTTCCAGAACAGTTCGAGGGCTTTCGTGAATCGCGACTTTGGCGTATCAAGCCACGGCAATTCATCAATGAACACCACTATACGGCGCTTGCGCAGACCGCTGAGATACGTCTGCAGCTGGTCGAAGGCGTCAAACCAGTTGTTTACAACGGGGAAAGCACCACCCGAATGAACATTAAGCCGCTTGCAGAAGAAGGCAAGCTGCTCCTCGCGTGTGCCCTCGTAGATGCCAGTGGTATAAAAGTCGAACTGGTCCTTGAAATACTGGCGCACCAAATAGGTCTTGCCTATGCGCCGACGCCCATAGACAGCCACGAACTCGGGCTTGCCTGAGTCATAGCACGTTTGCAACACTGTCTGCTCTCGTTCTCTTCCAATAATCTCCATAGCGATAGTCTATAACTGTGCCGCAAAGGTACAAAAAAAGGGGTTACGGAACAACTATTTTCAAAATTATTGTGCCGTAAGTGCTTTTTTTTAACACTTACGGCACAGGTATAGCTTGGAATGTTCAGGTAGTTGTCGGGAGCAAAACAGATGGTTTTGCCATGAGTCTGGCTCACACGATCTCAAAAAGGCTGATGAACCCAGTGAGCCTGAACACCTCCTTGATGTCGTCGTTGAGGCTTTTCAGCACCACCTTGCTGCCTCCGGACTTGGCACCCTTTAGGATGCTGATGAGTATGCGCAGCCCGCTTGACGCGATATACTCCAGACGCTCACAGTCGATGACGACGTCCTTCCCCTGGCTGTCGTAAAGGGGTTGCAATGTCTGTTCCACTTCTACGGCAGCAGCCGTGTCGAGTTCTCCCTCAAGGGTGACGAGGAACTTGTCCTCCAGTTGTTCAAATGTTGTCTTCATGATGATATATTTTTTGTTAGTGTAAGCACGTTCTTGCCATCGGTTCGCTCGTAGTTGACAGTATCCATAAGTTCCCTGACGAGGAGTATTCCCAGTCCTCCCACTGGTCGTTCCTCTACCGAAAGCGTTGTGTCGGCGGTGGCGGTTTCCGTGGGATTGAAGGCTACGCCCGCGTCGGTGATTATGAACTTCAGCTGTCGGTCGGTTGAGCATGTCACTCGTATGACGACATTGCCCTTTGTCCCTGCGGGATAGGCATATTCCATCACGTTCACCACAGCCTCCTCTAAGGCCAGTCGCATTTTCGATGCCAATGGCTTGGGTATGTCCAACCGCGCCATCACATCTTTTATAAAGGCGCTCAGCCGTGTCACCTCTTTCACGTCGTTGGGCAGCGTCAGCGTCTCGTCGAATACCAGCTGCTCTCGCTTCGGTGTATATCTGATTGCCAGCAGCGTCAGGTCGTCGCTCTGCATTTCGGCAAAGCGTTGCACCTCGGCAATGACATCGTCCACCAGAGTCTTCACATCGGTGTTGTCATGGTTTTCGAGCAGGCTCACGAGGCGGTCTCTGCCAAACATCTCTCCATTGACGCTCTTAGCCTCGGTTATTCCGTCGGTATAGAGGAACAGCGTTGTCCCTGGCTGCATGACGGTCTCCTGCATCTCGTAATGGAAGTCGTTGAACAGCCCGATGGGCAGGTTTGGCTTGGCGTCGATAAACCCGGCCTTCTCCCTGAGAAGTATTGGCAGTTCGTGTCCGGCATTGGAGTAGCGCAGGTGTCCTGTGGGCAGGTCGAGCACGCCTATGAACATGGTGACGAATATGTTCGCCTTGTTGTTTCGGCATCCCGACTCGTTGAGTCGGTCGAGGATATGCGCAGGATTGTCGTTGCGCGATGCTATGTTGTAGAACATAGCCTGTTCGATGGCCATGATTATTGCCGCCGGAACGCCCTTCCCGCTGACATCGCCTATGCAGAAGAACAGCTTCCCGTCGCGCACGAAGACATTGTAGAGGTCGCCGCCGACGGCCTTGGCAGGGATGAGCCGTCCCTGCACCTTCACATCGTCGACTCCCGCCAGAGCCTCGGCATAGACGGGCAGCAATGTCTGCTGTATGCCGCTGGCTATGCGCAGTTCGCCGTCCATGCGTTCCTTCTCGAGGGTCTTGGTCTGAAGTCTCTTCTCGCCACGCACAAACAGCCAAACCACGAACAACATTATGCCGAAAGCCAACACCGAGAAGAACAGCAGCTTGAGGCGCAGCTCGGAGAGCGTGGCATAGACCTCGTCGTCGTAGCATACAACGGCAATACGCCAACGCGGTATTCCCTTCATATAGGTGTAGATGATGCTTCCCTCGCGCCCTTCGGCCTCAAAGTCTATCATAGTGCCCCGCCCGTTGAACACCTGCTTACGACTCACGGTACTGTCGTTAATCAGTCGGATGACACGATCCTGCGTCTCCAAGCTGACACGGTCTTCCGAGGGTTTGATGACAGGCTTTCCTTCCTCTGAGAGCAGCATCACGAACGACGATGGAAAGAGATGCCTCATGTCAATGGTGTCGCGCAGCCAGTCTAACGAGATGTCGATGCCCACTACGCCGGCCAGCTCTTCTGAGGTGTCTTTCAATGGCAGCACATACGACGTCACCATTCCCTCGGCCCCTTCGTTGTCCATGTATGGGGCGGCCCAGCGTCCGCCATCTCCCACCATGGCATTATTGTAGAACTCGCTCTGCGTGTAGTCGTGGCTCTCGCCCCCCAGATGTTTCCATTCCACCCCCATAGTCTCACTTCCACGCCGCAGGGCGTAGATTTCAAACAGCCGGTCTTTGTCGGGATAGTAGTCTGGTCTGAAGCAAACGAAGCTGCCGCGTACCTGCCTGCTGTAGAGCACCATCTGCTTCAGCACATCCTCAATCTTGTCGCGGTCTGACAGACTGGTTGAAAACTCGTAGACATGGTTGTGAAGTATGTCCTCAGCCGAGTTCAGGGTGCTCTTGATAAGGATGGCCTTCGTCCTAAGCTCGCCGAAGGCGTTTTTCTCCAGATGTTCCTCCATCAGATTGTGGGCATAGTAGTATTGCACACCCGACAACAGTTCGAGCAGCACCACAGCCGTTATCACAAGCAGCAGCCCGCGCCACTTCCTCAACGAAGGCAGATATTTCTTTATCATATCAGTCTCAGCCTAATTATGCTTTGCTTAGTCTCGGCTGCAAAGTTACACAATCTTTTTGAATCTCTGTTTTTTTTTCCAAAGTTTTTTAGTAATTCCGCTAAAAACGGCCCGAAAGACCAATGAAGCATACCGAGGGCGTTGCCCTGGGCTGGCTGCTTGCTGGCCTTTCAGGCCATTCTGGAGACGTCAAAAAGTTCGCGCCGTGCGAACTCCGAGTTCGCGCCGTGCGGACTGACAGTTCGCCCGGCGCGAACTGTTTCCATGCTCCAGGGGGCTGAAAGGACAGAAATATTCAGACTTGTTCGCTGAACGGCAACAAATTTGGCGATTTTCGTTAATCTTCCAAAAAAGAGAAGGCAGTGTCGCTTTTTTTTCGTAATTTTGCAACGAAACTGAAAACCAAAGCCTTTATGAATAACGATAACACAGAGGACACAGAGTTGACCGAGGGCACAGAAATGACCGAGACCCCAGAATCCCCAGAGGCCCCAGAATCCCCAAAGACCCCAGAAGCCCCACTGGCCCACTCAGACTACAAGCCCGTGAACCGCTTCGACGCCTCAGTGGTGCACCACCTGAGCGGCATGTACCAGAACTGGTTCCTCGACTACGCCTCATACGTGATACTGGAGCGTGCCGTCCCCCACATCGAGGACGGCCTGAAACCCGTTCAACGCCGCATACTCCACTCGATGAAGCGCATGGACGACGGCCGCTACAATAAGGTGGCCAACATTGTGGGCCACACCATGCAGTTCCACCCCCACGGCGACGCCTCTATCGGCGACGCCCTGGTGCAGATGGGCCAGAAGGAGCTGCTCATCGACACGCAGGGCAACTGGGGCAACATACTGACCGGCGACGATGCCGCCGCACCCCGATACATCGAGGCACGCCTGTCGAAGTTCGCCCTCGACACAGTCTTCAACCCCAAGACCACCGAATGGAAGCTCTCCTACGACGGGCGCAACAAGGAGCCTATTACCCTGCCCGTGAAATTCCCCCTGCTGCTGGCACAGGGCGCCGAGGGCATTGCCGTGGGCCTGGCCTCGAAAATCCTGCCACATAACTTCAACGAGATCTGCGACGCTGCCATCAGCTACCTGCATGGCGAGGCGTTCCAGCTCTACCCCGACTTCCAGACGGGCGGCTCGATAGACGTGTCGAAATACAACGACGGACAGCGCGGAGGCACGCTGAAGGTGCGCGCCAAGATTGAGAAGCTCGACCAGAAAACGCTCGTCATCCGCGAGCTGCCCTTCTCGAAGACCGTCAACAGCCTCATAGACAGCATCAAGAAAGCCATCGAGAAAGGCAAGATAAAGGCCCGCCACGTCGACGACCTCACCGCCGCCACGGTGGAGATACAGGTGCAGCTCATGCCCGGCATCAGCAGCGACAAGACCATCGACGCGCTCTATGCCTTCACCGACTGCGAGATAAGCATATCGCCAAACTGCTGCGTCATCAAGGACCAGAAACCGCAGTTCCTTACCGTCAGCGACCTGCTGCGCGACAACGTTGAGCGCACAAAGGACCTAATACGCCAGGAACTGGAGATACGCCGCAACGAACTGATGGAGCAGCTGCACTTCATGTCGCTTGAGAAAATATTCATCGAGGAGCGCATCTACAAGGACAAGAAGTTCGAGCAGGCCCCCAATGTCGACACCGTGTGCGAGCATATCGACGACCGACTGACACCCTACTACCCGCAGTTCATACGCGAGGTGACAAAGGACGACATACTGCGGCTCTTGGAGATAAAGATGCAGCGCATACTGAAGTTCAACAAGGACAAGGCCGACGAACTGATGGCCCGCATAAAGGCCGAGATAGAGGAGATAGACCGCGACCTGGCCAACCTCGTGGAGGTGACGGCACAGTGGTTCCAGTTCCTCAAGGACAAGTACGGCAAGAACCATCCGCGAATGACGGAGATACGCAACTTCGACACCATCGAGGCTACGAAGGTGGCCGAAGCCAACCAAAAACTCTACATCAACCGACAGGAGGGGTTCATCGGCACAGGTCTGAAGAAGGACGAGTTCGTGTGCAACTGCTCCGACATCGACGACATCATCATCTTCTTCCGCGACGGCAAGTACAAGGTGGTGCGCGTGGCCGAGAAGCTCTTCGTGGGCAAGAACATACAGTATGTAGGTGTGTTCAAGAAGAGCGACCAGCGCACTATATATAATATTGTGTACCGCGACGGCAAGAACGGCCCTTCATACATCAAGCGGTTCAACATCACGGGCATCACCCGCGACCGCGAGTACGACCTGACACAGGGCACGCCGGGTTCGAGGATTCTCTACTTCACCGCCAACCCCAACGGCGAGGCCGAGGTCATCAAGGTGACTCTCGACGCCAGCGTGCAGGCACAGAACGCCCGCGCAAACATCTTCCTGGAACGCTCCTTCGCCGACGTCATCATCAAGGGTCGGGCATCGAAGGGCAATCTGCTGACAAGGAAGCCCGTGCACCGCATATCGCTGAAGAGCCAGGGACGCTCGACGCTGGGCGGACGCAAGGTGTGGTTCGACCCCGACGTGAACCGACTGAACTACGACGAGCACGGACGACTGTTGGGAGAGTTCTTCGACGACGACCAGATTCTCGTCGTACTGCAGAACGGCGACTTCTACCTCACCAACTTCGACGCCAACAACCACTACGAGGAGAACATACTGCGAATCGAGAAATACGAGCCAAAGAAGGTGTGGACAGCAGCCCTCTTCGATGCCGACAACCAAGGCTACCCCTACCTGAAGCGCTTCCAGATGGAGGCTACAAAGCGCAAGCAGAACTTCCTCGGCGAGAACACGGCCTCGAAGCTCATCCTTCTCTCCGACCAGGTCTACCCGCTCATTCGCGTCACCTACGGTGGTGCCGACGAGTCGCGTGACCCGGAGGACATCGACGCCGAGCAGTTCATCACAGTAAAAGGCTTCAAGGCCAAGGGTAAGCGCATAAGCACCTGGCAGATAGAGAGCATTGTGGAGTTGGAGCCGGTAAGGTTCCCAGAAGACGAAGCCCCCCTTTCGCCCCCCGAGGGGGGCACGATAGACCCCTCCGCCAATAAAACTATAGAAGCCCCCTCGGAGGCCGTAGGGGGGGCTTCACGGGAGGCTTCAGAGAACCTCGACCCCGATGCCGGCAAGAGCCAGCGCCAGATCATCGACGAGATGACGGGCCAGCTCAGCTTCGACTTCGAGTAGGAGCCTCGTCCTCGGCGGCCTTCAGATAGTCACCGCTCTCCTCCTCCAGCTTTGGATAAGGCCGTTTCACGGTGTGGTCTTCGAGGAAAATGCGATTGAGCGTGAAGGCTATCGATTTCAGAGTCTCCTCCCTGCGCTTGGGTGTCAGCTCGCACTCCCAAACGGTGATGCAATGCCAGCCCATCGCTGCCAGTCTGCGCTGCTCCTCCTTGTCGCGCTCCTTGTTGCGACGTATCTTCGCAACCCAGAACTCGCGGTTCGTACTGGGAATCTTGCAGCAGTCGGAGTTAACGACCGTCGACTGTGAATCGGCAATATGCAAATCAACATTGTGTCCGTGCCAGAAACAGCCGTTCACGAAGATGCACGTCCTGTATTTTCTCAGCACGAGGTCGGGGTGTCCGGGCAGCCGCTTATAGTTAAGCCGGTATCTGAACCCCCTCTTCCACAGTCCACGGCGCACGACCATCTCAGGCTTCGTGTCCTTCGAGCGGATTGCCGCCATGCACTTGTGGCGCTGTTCTGCTGAGAGTTTATCCATGGCTGACTACGTACTTTAACAACTACCACTGCAGATGGCGGAAATTGACGATGCCGTTATCCGTCTGCGGGTTCTCCTGTTGGCCGTCGTAGACGACAGTGGTCTTCAGTAGCCGCTCCCTCAGCAGGGGGCGCAAGTAGTTCATGCTCGAGAAGAATTCGGCGTTCCATGTCTGTGCCGACTTCACCTCGTAGGCCTCCACCAGGTTGGGCGGCAGGATGCGCAGCACGTCGACCTCGCGCTGGCTCTTGTCGCGGTAGAAGAACAGCTGCTGGTGGTTGTTGCCACGATTCAGGTCGAGTTTCTGCATGTCGTTGATTACCATGTTCTCAAACAGCGACCCACGCAACGGGTGCACGTCCATTTGCTGCTCAGTTGTGATGCCTAAAAGGAAAGCCGCCATACCCGTGTCGTAGAAATAGAGCTTCGGCGTCTTCGTCAACCGCTTGCCTATATTGGTATAGTAGGGGTGCAACAGATAGACCACGTAGGAGGCGGCAAGGATGCTAAGCCAGTTACGGATAGTATTGACTGAGACCCCCACCTCGTTGGACACCGCCGAGGCATTGAACTCCTGTCCTACGCGGCTGGCACACAGGCGGATGAAAGTCTGGAATGCCTGCAGGTCTTTCACATTGATGAGTGTTCGCATGTCGCGCTCTATATACGTGGTGTAGTAGTTGGACAGCAGCGACTGGCGGGCAAACTCGTTGTCGGCCATCCACACTGCCGGGAAACCGCCGTAGAGCAACATCTTCGACGTGGATGCATCGGGCTGGTGACTAAGAATCTCCTGCGTGCTGAGCGGCAGCAGCGAGTAGACTGCGGTGCGTCCCGCCATAGACTGCGTTATTCGCTCCATCAGCGCAAAATTGCTGCTGCCCGTCACGATGTAGTGGTGCTGGTCGTTGCCACGGAAGCGATCCTCGTCCACCATCACCTGTATATAGGAGAAGATGGTGGGAAAATGGTGTGCCTCGTCGATAATCACACCCTTCGGGTAGCGATTGAAGAATGCCTTGGGGTCGGACTGCACCTCGGCCAATGTATCGGCATCCTCAAGGCTGACATAAGGCAGGTCTGGAAACTGCTCGCGGCAGAGCGTTGTCTTGCCCGACTGACGCGGTCCGGTCAGTGTAATGACGGGTAAATAGCTGAACGTACCTGAAATGGACGATGCTAACGTTCTGGATATAAGTGGCTTGCTCATAGACTGGACAAATTTGCAATTGAACTGAAAATTTGGCCAAAGGTACAACTTTTCCCGCAAACCACCAAATTTTTCGCGTCTTTTTCGTTCAAAAATCCCACCGTGGGTCACGGTGGGATCTTTTTTCATGCTTCGTTTTCCTCCCTCATGTCGATGAACTCTCGGTTGGAATCGTAGAACTCATACTGTAGGAACGCCAGTTTTTGGCTTGCGACGACTCGGATGCCCAGTCCGTATTTCATCTGCCAGCGGAGCCTTAGCGAGAACACGCCCTGATTGATGTAGGCCGCCACGTAGGGGTGCACGTGTAGCGTGAAACGCTTTATGCCTATCTGGTTCACCAAGCGGTCAACCTTGCTCTCAAGCTGGTCGGTGAACAGGATGCTCGACTTTATCTTTCCCGTGCCGTGGCATGTGGGGCAACTCTCCTCCACGGCCACGTCCATGGCGGGACGGACGCGCTGGCGGGTGATCTGCATCAGCCCGAACTTCGACAGCGGCAGGATGTTGTGGCGTGCGCGGTCTTTCTTCATGTTCTCGCACATGCGCTCGTAGAGCATCTGGCGGTCTTCGGCCAGGTTCATGTCGATGAAGTCGACGACGATGATGCCGCCCATGTCGCGCAGTCGCAACTGTCGGGCCAGCTCGTCGGCGGCTCCGAGGTTGGTCTCAAGTGCGTTTGCCTCCTGACCGTTTTCTTTCTTGATGCGCGTTCCGCTGTTCACGTCGACAACATGCATGGCCTCGGTGTGCTCGATGATGAGATATGCGCCGTGCTTGTAGTTCACCGTGCGTCCGAATCCTGACTTCAGCTGCTTTGTGACATTGAAATTGTCGAAGATGGGCACCTTGCCGGTGTAGGGCTTCACGATATCGGTCTTCTCAGGAGCTATCAGCGCCACGTAGTCGCGTATCTGCTGGTATATCTCGTCGTTGTTCACGTATATACCATCGTAGGTGGGGTTGAATAGGTCGCGGAGCAATGCCACGGCACGTGCCTGTTCCTCGAAGACCATTAGCGGCACTTGGGTGGATTGCTGTACTCGGGTGATGGCATCCTCCCATCGCTTCAGCAGCACTTTAAGCTCCTGGTCGAGCTCGGCGGCCTTTTTTCCCTCGGCCACGGTGCGCACTATAATGCCGAAATTCTTCGGCTTCATGCTCTGCATGAGCTGTTTCAGGCGGCTACGCTCCTCACTGCGCTTGATTTTGCTGCTCACCGACACTTTGTCGCCAAAGGGTATGAGCACGATGTTGCGCCCGGCAAAACTCAGCTCGCATGTCAGTCGCGGGCCTTTGGTGTTGATGGGTTCCTTGACCACCTGCACCAGTATCTCCTGGCCTACTTTCAGGTAGTTCTGAATGCTGCCTTCTTTGGGCATTTCGGGCATCATGGTGGCCTTCTGTATGGGGAAGAGCTTCTTCCTGTCGCTGGTCACCTGTTTGAGGTATTTCTCGTATGAGCTGAACTGCAGCCCCATGTCGAGATAATGGAGGAAGGCGTCTTTTTCAGAGCCTACGTCAACGAAGCAAGCGTTGAGTCCGGGCATGAGTTTCTTCACCCGTCCAAAGTAGATGTTGCCCACAGCAAAAGAAGCCTCCCGAGGCTCGTTCTGGTATTCCACCAGACTCTTGTCCTCGAGTAGTGCAATGGAGATGTCCTTGGGCTGCACATCGATGATTACTTCGCTTGTCATTGAATGATGAAATAAAAAAAATGTAAACTAAAAAAAGGAATTTGCCCCGCTTGGCAAAGCACATGGGGGCATACTCCTTTCATTTCTTTCTTGCGCTATAGCACAATGACCGTCGGCTTACTTGCTCTTATGACGGTTCTTGCGCAGTCTCTTCTTGCGCTTGTGAGTGGCCATCTTGTGACCCTTTTTCTTTTTTCCGTTTGGCATAATGTTAATTATTAAATGATTTATATTATATATATTATTGTATAAGGAGATACTCCCGCTTAGTGTCTGTCCATACGGTCGATGAAGCTCTTACATGGCTTGAATGCCGGCAGGTCGTGGGCATCGATGACCAGTGTGGTGTTCTTCGATATGTTACGTGCGGTTTTCTTTGCACGGTGCTTCACTATGTAACTGCCGAATCCACGAAGGTAGACATTCTCCTTATTATCGGCCAGGCTCATGCGTATTTCTTCCATGAAAGCCTCCACCACCGTAGACACTTCTTTTGGTGGAAGACCCG
Source organism: uncultured Prevotella sp. (assembly GCA_905233425.1). GTDB lineage: Bacteria > Bacteroidota > Bacteroidia > Bacteroidales > Bacteroidaceae > Prevotella. Next base: position 29,772 of record CAJOEC010000035.1, read on the forward strand.
TCTGCTGGGCTATTGACTTAACGATTTCTGCTTTAGTCATTGTACTTGATTTTTATGTGTTTCACAATGTTTAATAATTTCGGGCTGCAAAGATACTCATTTTCAGCGTGATAAGAAAATTTTTTTGCTCTTTTTAATTATTTTCTTTGGTTGTCACAATATTTCTTCGTACTTTTGCACCCGAAAACATTAAAAACACATCTATTATGAAGCAGACAGACTGGCCAAACGTGTTGCTGCTGGCCTATTGTGGTTCTTTGTTGTTTTTTGCCGTGGCGTTTGCCATAATAGGCTATTTGTCGCTGAACAACAGCATCGACTGGCATGTTGTAACCTATCTTACAGCCATCTTCGGCATTGCCCAGGCGATAACTACTATTGTGGTTCCCCTGAGCATGACCAAGATGTCGATGAAAACAGCAGCCTTCGTGGTTGTGGCACTGGCAATGATCATCACCATAGCAACGCTCGTGCAGCGCATCATTCACACAGCAAACTTAGAGTTTTAAGATAATGAAAGTAATGAAATTCGGCGGAACGTCCGTAGGTTCCGTGCCAAGCATCCTGAGCTTGAAGAAAATTGTTGAGGCAGAAGCCGGACGGGGGCCTGTCGTGGTTGTGGTGAGTGCACTCGATGGCATCACCGACAAACTTATTGCCATGGCTCACATGGCACAGCAGGGCGACGAGCAGTGGCGCAAGGAGTTCGATGCCATTGTCTACCGTCACCACCAGATGATTGACGCAATCATCACCAATGAGACGCGTCGTGCATCGGTGCTGGCAAAGGTGGACGCCCTCTTCGACCAGCTGCAGAGCATCTGCACCGGCGTGTTCCTCATCCACGACCTTTCACGGAAGACCGAGGATGCTATCGTCTCATACGGCGAGCGTCTGTCGTCGAACATCGTGGCCGCCCTCGTCGACGGTGGTGTCCGCATGAACAGCCGCGACTTCATCCGCACGGAGAAGAAACAGGGCAAGCACGTGCTCGACGCAGAGCTGACGTATCAGTTAGTGAGGGAGAGCCTCACCCCCGACCCCTCCCGCGGGGGGGAGGGGAGTATATACCTCAACGGCGGAGAAACAGCGAATAATGTAACCACTCCCCTCCCCCCCGCGGGAGGGGCCGGGGGTGGGGCTGTCTATGTCGTTCCCGGCTTCATCGCCCGCGACCGCGACAGCCATGAGACCACTAACCTGGGGCGCGGCGGCAGCGACTACACCGCAGCAATCATCGCCGCAGCACTCGATGCCGATGTGCTCGAGATATGGACCGATGTCGACGGATTCATGACCGCCGACCCGAAGGTCATACAGAGTGCCTACACCATCAACGAGCTGAGCTACGTCGAGGCCATGGAGTTGTGCAACTTCGGCGCGAAGGTGGTCTACCCGCCCACCATCTACCCCGTCTGCATCAAGAACATCCCCATCCGTGTGAAGAACACCTTCAACCCCGAACATCCGGGAACGCTCATAAAGGACAAGATCGACGACGACCTGAAGCCCATCAAGGGAATTTCGTCGATTAAGGGCACCACGCTCATCACCGTAACGGGTCTCTCGATGGTTGGTGTCATCGGCGTGAACCGCCGCATCTTCACCACGCTGGCCGACCGTGGCATCTCGGTGTTCATGGTGTCGCAGGCCTCGTCGGAGAACTCTACCTCCATCGGTGTGCGCGATGAGGATGCACAGGCTGCCGTCGAGGTGCTCAACAAGGAGTTTGCCAAGGAAATTGAGACAGGAGCCATGTTCCCCATGCAGGCAGAGAGCGGACTGGCCACCATCGCTATCGTGGGCGAGAACATGAAGCACACGCCGGGCATAGCCGGAAAGCTCTTCGGAACGCTCGGACGAAGCGGAATCTCGGTCATCGCCTGTGCACAGGGCGCATCGGAGACAAACATCTCCTTCGTCGTCGACGGACGCTTCCTGCGCAAGGCACTCAACGTGCTGCACGACTCGTTCTTCCTCTCCGAATACAAGGTGCTCAACCTATTCATCTGCGGCATAGGCACCGTGGGCGGCATGCTCCTTGAGCAGATTCGCACACAGCAGCAGATTCTGATGCAGAAGAAGCGCCTGAAGCTGAACGTGGTGGGCATCAGCGACGTAGACAACTTCGTGCTCGACCGCGACGGCATCGACCTCGACAACTACGAGAAGATTCTGCGTGCTGGCTTTGCAGCCAATACTGAGCACATGCGCGACGAAATCATCAAGATGAACATCTTCAACAGCGTATTTGTCGACTGCACCGCTTCCCGTCAGATCGCCTCCCTCTACCAGACTTTCCTGGAACATAACATCTCGGTGGTGGCCGCCAACAAGATTGCCGCTTCCAGCGACTACGACAGCTACATCAAGCTGCGCCAGACGGCCCGCGACCGTGGCGTGTGGTTCCGTTACGAGACCAATGTCGGCGCCGGACTGCCCATCATCGGAACCATCAACGACCTGTGCAACTCGGGCGACAAGATTCTGAAGATTGAGGCCATTCTTAGTGGTACGCTGAACTTCATCTTCAACGAGATTGCCGCCGACGTGCCCTTCAGCGAGACCGTGCGCCGTGCCAAGGAGCAGCGTTACAGCGAACCCGACCCACGCATCGACCTCAGCGGCACCGACGTCATCCGCAAGTTGGTCATCCTCACCCGCGAGGCCGGCTACAAGGTGGAACAGGACGACGTGGAGAAACACCTCTTCGTGCCCGACGACTATTTCGAGGGCAGTCTCGACGACTTCTGGCGCCGTCTGCCCGAACTCGACGCCGACTTCGAAGCACGCCGCAAGGTGCTCGAAGCCGAGGGCAAGCGCTGGCGCTTCGTCGCCACGATGGAGAACGGCAAGACAAGTGTCGCCCTGAAGGAGGTGCCCTCAACGCATCCGTTCTACCCACTCGAAGGCTCGAACAACATCGTGCTCCTCACCACCGAGCGCTACCGCGAGTACCCCATGCTCATACAGGGCTACGGGGCCGGAGCAGCCGTCACCGCCGCCGGTGTCTTCGCAAATATCATGAGCATTGCGAATATATAAGCCTTATAAGTCCTATAAGTCTTATAAGCCCTATAAGCCCTATAAGTCCTATAAAGAAATGAAACACATTATTATTCTTGGCGACGGCATGGCCGACAAGCCAGTTGAAAGACTGGGAGGGAAGACGCTGTTGCAATACGCCCATAAGCCGATGATGGACCAGTTGGCCCGCGAGGGACGGACAGGAAGGCTGGTGACTGTGCCGGAGGGTTTCCCACCAGGCAGCGAGGTGGCCAACACCGCAATCCTTGGCTACAACCTGGAAAAGGTGTATGAAGGCCGCGGCCCGTTAGAGGCCGCCAGCATCGGCTATGACATGAAGCCTGACGACTTCGCCATACGCTGCAACATCATCACGCTTGAAGACGGAAAGATTGTCACCCACAACGGCGGCAATCTGCAGACCGAGGATGCCAGAGTACTCATTGATTTTCTCAACGAGAACTTAGCCAAGCCCATCAACGAGCGCGAGCGGAAACGTTTGGGCGACAACTGTCCGAAAGACTTTGAGCGCGTGAAATTCATCTGCGGCATACAGTACCGTCACCTCCTCGTCATCCGTGGCGGCTCGAAGCTCATCATCTGTTCCCCACCCCACGACCACCCCAACGAGGAGTGGCGTCCGCTGTTGGTAGAGCCTGTCCCCTGTTGCGCAGACTGCGGTAGTACCGCAGTAAACCGAACAGCCCTCACGCAAAGACAGACCGCCGACCTCATCAACGAGCTGATTCTAAATTCGCAGGAACTCCTCGCCAAACACCCCTACAACCTCGCGAAAGCAGCGAAAGGCGAGCGCCAGGCCAACAGCATCTGGCCGTGGAGCGGCGGCTACCGCCCATCGATGCAGACGTTGCAGGAGCAGTACCCGCAGATAAAGAGCGGAAGCGTCATCTCCGCCGTTGACCTTATCCAGGGTATCGGCAAGTATGCCGGACTTGACATCGTGAAGGTGCCCGGAGCCACCGGTCTCGCCGACACCAATTACGAGGGCAAGGCACAGGCGGCCATCGATGCCCTAAAAAAACAAGACTTCGTCTTCGTCCATGTTGAGGCCAGCGACGAGGCCGGCCACGACGGCGACTTGGAACTGAAGCTCAAGACCATCGAATACCTCGACCAGCGGCTAATACGCCCCGTCTACGAGGCCGTGCAAGAGATGGAAGAGCCCGTCTGCATCGCCGTGCTTCCCGACCATCTGACACCCGTGGAGCAGCGCATCCATGTAGGCGAACCCGTGCCTTTCCTTATCTGGCACCGTGGCATCACTCCCGACGACGTGCAGCAGTACGACGAGGTGTCGTGCGTTTCAGGTTCCTATGGTTTGTTGCGTCTGCAGGAGTTCATGCAGACACTCATGGCCGTCTGAGGAGTGAGGAGTGATAGCATTATTCGAAGGAACAACTTCTCGCAGGATACGAAATAGGGGTAGGCTCTGTGCCTACCCCTATTCATTTATTCTTTCTTGTTCTTTTATTCTTTTCCAGCCATGATGTTTATGATTGTTGCAATGTCTGCAACGTCTACGATGCCGTCATTGTTCACATCGCCTCTAATGTTGGTGGGCTGGGGTGTCTCACCAGGTTCACCAATCTTCACCTGTGCTGCGTTGACTATGATGCCATTGGCGTTGTTAATAAGCAGGGCTATTGCCGTGAGCTTTGATTTGTCCTGAATGAGGCTGAATTGGTTGAGGTCGCCTGTATAGCTGAAATTCTGCACTTCGCCGGCACTGAACTGGCTTTTTACAGAGCCACTGACACCCGACAAGATGCTCCATGCCGCCACGGCCACATGGTCGAACTCAAGACCACTCACCGAGCTTGGGGAATCATACCAGAACGACATATAACTTTCGCCACTACCTCCACTGAGGTAATTGGCCTGTGACCACCCAGAGCTCTCGCCTTTAAGCCCATCCTCCACGAGGACGAAAGCAATGCCGTATTCACCATCGTCTTCATTATAGACGAACTTGGTCTTTGTGTCGAACTTCACCTTTGTCTTGTCTTCATCGACCCATGATGCGGTAAGGCTAACGCTACCTACGGTGGATCTGTTGAGAGCTCTGCTCAGACTATTTGTTATACTGGGCGAAGGATAGATGCTGCCGCCCTCTCTGTTGATTCGTGAGCTGGGGTATCCACTGGCATATTTCGAAATTACCGGACTGTATGCCGACACTTCCATCACGTCTCCGCTGTGCACAGCTATCAATGCGACCTGGTCGCCAAAGGTTTCATGAGCCTTTTTCATTCCCTCTATTCCGTAGGGGCAATATCCACACCACGTGCCGGTGAATTCCTCTACTACGGGCATCACTGCGGGCTTCTCACTAACGGTAATGATCGAACCTGTAGCCTTATTTTGGCTGCAATTGTTGGTTACACCATTGACTTTTGTGATTGTTACTTCCTTGTTGTACTTTCTGGCCTGAGCGTCAGATGCGAAACTGATGCTGAGATTGACCTGCCCATTGAATGACAGCGGACTAATACTAATGGTTCTTTCTTCCGTCGGCGACGAGTTGTTGGTGGTTATGACGTATGAAATGCTCTCAATGGGGTTCTTACCTTTATTGGTGATGGAAACTGGAAGGCTTACGCTCTCTCCTTTGAGCACAAAACCCTGTCCGAAGTCTTCGGCCATTGCCAAATTGGTGGGATATGTGCCTCCGTCTAAAAGAATCTGTAGTGCCAGTTTGTCTTCGTAGGAATAGTCTTTCAGCGTGTTATTAATGCTGTTGCGGTAGAAGAAAGCGTTCGGAGTGGGACCGCTGCAAGCGCCTATGAAATATGTCCCGGATGATGTCGTGGCAGTATAGCCCACGTAAATGCCGCTGCTTCCTACATTGAATGGAGTGTTGAGCAGAATTTCATTGACTCCAGATTCCACGTTCGAGACGTTCACGGTCTGGACATAGTCTGCGTCTGAAACATTGTCGGGCCTCGTCCGTGAGATCCATATCTTCAAGTCGGTGACTGCTGAGACTCCAGAGCCGAACCACATCCTCATGGCTTTGATGGTACTGTTGGCGACCATTTCCGTGCCTCCGGGAATGTAAATATATGCGTCGAAGGTAGCCGCTTTGCTATAACCATAATTGATGCCGGCGTAGTCGGACTCACTGTAATAGCCCCACCACATCTGCGACTCCGTGGGAGTGATGGTTGATGCCTTGGCGGGCATTCTGTTCATATTTGCCGTCTGTACCGGTGGCATATTCGGTTCACGGTCGAAATTCTGAGAATAGGCGCAAACTGCCGTCATTAAGAAGGCAATTACAGAAAGAAGTGTTTTTTTCATAATACTACTTTTTAGTTAATAATAAAAGATTTAAGATTAAAAAGAGTTGTTTACACAGCCTTTCTCATGTAGCTGCGCAGTTGTTTGCGCCCCGTCTGAAGCCGGTTCTCAACGGTTTTGTATTTCACGCCAAGTTCTTCGCTTATCTCAGCCACGGCTTTCTCTTCCACGATGTTCATGCGAAGCACCTGAGCCACGCCGTCGTCCATACGGGCTATGCGATGCTCTAACAGCTCGTTTATCTGTGCCGCAGAACAAATTGAGAAAACGTCGGTGGCATGTTGCTGCTGCGAGGAAAGCTGTTGCTCGTAGTCATGTTGGTACTGTCGTCTACGCCACAGGTCGTATATAAGATGGCGCATGACATTATGAACAAGTGACGGAAGGGTAGAGACGTTGATAGACTTAAGGACAGAGTCATTGCGCTGGCAGTGGAGGAGCAGTTTCAGGAACGTTGTCTGAACGATATCCTCGGCTGTCATCACGTCGCCGTGAAGCAGTCGCGTGGCTTGTTCAACCAGCGACTGCCGCTCGGCAGCGTAATATTGAGTCAGAACTGTCCTGCTATCTTCCATGGGGGTAATGGGACTTATAAGACTTATGGGACTTATGAGACTTATGGAACTTATAAGACCTATGGGGCCTATGGGACTTATGAGACCTATGGGACATATAAGGCCTACTTTGACAGCCGATCCTTCCACATCTTGGTCATGTCCTCGAGAGTCTTGCCCTTGGTTTCGGGAACGAGCTTCCAGACGAAGAGGGCGGCGAGGAGGCAGATGATGCCGTAGAGTCCGTATGTGAACCAGTGGCCGAAGTCGTCGCCCTCGGAGAGGTGCATGTTGAACATGGGCACGAAGGTCGAGGAGACGATGAAGTTGAATATCCACTGGAAGGCCACGGCAATGGCAACGGCACCGCCGCGAATGGTGTTGGGGAATATCTCAGCTATGAGCACCCACGTGATGGGACCCCACGAGAACATGAACGAGGCGGAGTAGATGAGCAGCGAGGCGGCGGTAACGAGCGCCATGCTTTCGTTGCCGAAGGTGATGGCTACGCCGAAGGCACCCAGAGCCATGCCTAACGAACCGTAGATGAGCAGCGGCTTGCGGCCCCACTTCTCGACGGTGAAGATGGCCACGAGGGTGAAGAGGATGTTGATGACGCCCATGAAGACGGTAAGCATCATCGGGTCGTTCATACCCATGTCGCCGAAGATGCGCGGGGCGTAGTAGAGCACAGCATTGATGCCCACTGCCTGCTGGAACACGCTGAGCATGATTCCCACGAAGATACACATCGCACCGTAGGTCATCAGCTTCTCGGTCTTCACGACCATCGTGTCCTTGATGTCCTGTAGTATCTGTGCGGCCTTGCTTGTGCCGTTGATCTTTGCAAGAATGCGCTGTGCCACATCGTCACGGCCGATGCTGACAAGATAACGCGGTGTCTCAGGCACGAAGCAGATTAGCAGGGCGAAGAGTCCTGCGGGCACTGCCTCACTTCCGAACATATAGCGCCAGCCGGTAGTCACCGTCCACTGTGCAGCTGGGGTAATGGCAGCGATGCCCTTGCCCATTTCCTCCACAAGCGGCTGAATATGGTCGCCGAGAATGAAGAAGTTGACGAAATAGACCACCAACTGACCGAAGATGATGGCGAACTGGTTCCACGACACGAGCATGCCTCGGATATTCGAGGGTGCAACCTCACCGATATACATCGGGCAGATAGCAGAGGCCAGTCCCACACCGATGCCGCCAATGACACGATAGATGTTGAACATGATGAGCAGCGAGTAGGAAGGCTCACCGTGGGTGAAGAACAGGAACTCAGGCTCCATGCTTCCTAAAGCGGAGATGAAGAAAAGCAGTCCGGCAACGATGAGCGACCGCTTACGACCAAGGTTAGTGGCCAGGAATCCCGACAGTGCCGAGCCGATGATACAGCCTATGAGGGCACTTGCCGATGTAAAGCCATGCCAGGCATCAGAATACTCGAAGTCCTTTGACTCCATGAAGAAAGCCTGCAGTCCCTTCTCCGCTCCGGAGATTACTGCCGTGTCGTAGCCGAAGAGCAGTCCGCCCAGTACGGCCACCATGACGATTGAAATGAGGTAGCTGCGGCTACCCGTCTGTTGTGTGTTCATGATTTTGTTATTGATTTTTCTGCAAAGATAGCAAATAACTATGTTTCAGAGTTTTTTTTTGCACGCATTTCGCGCGTATGAGACGTTTGTGTATGTAAAATGAAACAATTATTCAACATTCACCGTTATCTGCTGCAGGTCTTTGTCGGCACTACTTGTGCCCACCATCAGCTCATATTGGCCTCCTATGACGCGCATGGTGCCAGTCGTCTCGTCCCACGTCTCGAAATCTTCGCGGGCCATGGCGATGGTAACGGTCTTCGTCTCGCCGGGTTTCAGGTTCACGCGGCTATAGCCTCTCAGGGACTTCAGCGGGCCGTTGGTGTCGGCGGGACGGCGCATGTAGACCTGCACCACCTCTGCGCCCTCCATACTGCCAGTATTGGTCACCGGGACGGAGATATTGAACGACTGGTATTTTGCCGACTCAGGTTTTGCGGCATTGGTGTTCTCGTCTTCATGAGCCAGTTTCATCACGTTTGCCTTGCCCAGCTTAAACGTGGTGTATGACAGGCCGTAGCCGAAGGGGAACAGCGGCTCGCCACGGAAATAGCGGTATGTGCGTCCCGGCTCCATACCCTTCGCTGCCGAAGTGCTGTTGTGGGGAGCCATACGGTAGTCGTCGAATGGCGGCAGCTGCGAGTCATCCTTGTAGAACGTCACGGCGAGTTTCCCGCTGGGGCTGTAGTCGCCAAAGATTATGTCGGCAATGGCTTTGCCGCCCTGTTCGCCGGCATACCATGCCTGTATGATGGCATCGCAAGTCTCCATCTCGGGCGCGAGTCCCACTGCTGAGCCGCTCATGTTCACGAAGATGATTTTCTTCCCTGCCTCATGCAGAGCGCGCAGGATGTCACGCTGGCACTGTGGCAGTTCTATGCTTGTGCGGTCGCCACCGTCGAAGCCCGGCAGACTGACCTTTGCCTCCTCACGTTCCAGGTTTGGCGAGATGCCTCCCACGAAGATGATGGTATCGGCATCATGGGCACGCTCCACCACCTGCTCCACAGTTGTCTCGCTGCGGCGCAGGATGTCGAAGTTGAGCGTGGCTCCGCCCTCCAACTGCATGTAGTCCACTTGCACGGTGTACTCCTGCCCCTCTTTCACTTTCAGCTTGCGCGAGTCGAAGTTCAGGCGGTTCTCTCTCCAGCGGTCGTACAGTGTGTCGCCGTTGACGATGATTCGCAGACCGTCATCATTGCCGAAGCTCAGCAACAGCTCCTCGTCCTTCTCGGCGCTGAAAGTGCCTTTGTACGAGGCAGTGAAATTGGTCAGCTCCACTCCTGCGGCAAAGGCGGTGTTTCCGCCGTTGTCGAAGTGCAGAGGGCTTGTATAGGTTGCCGTGGCCGCCGTCGGCCCCTCCATGCGCGTGTTGTTCCAGTAGTGTGCGCTCATGCCGGGCAGTCCGTCGGTGTTGTGTATTTGCGAGAAAAAGCTCTGGTTCTCAGTCATGTCGGTGATGTCGCAGGCCTGCTGGTAGGGCAGTTTGTAGCCTACGCGCTGCTCCAAGCCCTCCAAGGCAGTTACAGTATGGGCTGGCTGGCCGAAGTATATGCCCCACATCACGATGCTGTCAGCGGCATTCGGACCCATCACCATTACCTTATTGCCTGTCGTCTGTGTATCGACAATCTGACGGATAACCTTTGAGGGGCTTAGCGGCAGTATGCCGTTGTTCTTCAGCAGCACCATCTGCTCGCGTGCCATCTGGCGTGCCAGGTCGCGGTGCTCCTTGCAGTTGATGACCGACGCGGGGATACGTGTCCATGGCACGATTTCGTCGGGGTCGAAGTCACCGAGGAGGAAGCGTCCGCGCAACAGCCGTCGCACGCTGGTATTGATCTGTTCCTCGCTGATGTCGCCTCGCTGGACGGCGGCGGGCAGATTCTTATAGACTGAGCCACACTCCACGTCCGTACCGCTGATGACACCTTTGGCGGCAGCGGCCTTGGCATCGGGAGACACCTCGTGATGGCCCTCGCGGTAGAAGTCGCCGATGGCTCCGCAGTCGCTCACCACCAGTCCCTGGAAGCCCCATTCCTTGCGCAATATCTGTTGTAGCAGACGGTTGGAGCCGCAGCAGGGGTCGCCCTCAAAGCGCTGGTAGGCGCACATCACCTCCTCCACGCCACCTTTCTGCACCAGGTCGCGGAACGCCGGAAGATAGGTCTCATAGAGGTCGCGTTGCGGCAGGTTCTCTATATTAAAGTGGTGGCGTGTCTTCTCCGGCCCGCTGTGCACGGCGAAGTGCTTGGCACAGGCCAGCAGCTTGTAGTATTTCTCGCCCGGCCCCTGCAGTCCGCGCACCACGGCGGCCCCCATGCGCCCGTTCTGGTAGGGGTCCTCGCCGTAGCTCTCCTGCCCCCTACCCCATCGCGGGTCGCGGAAGATGTTGATGGTGGGTGTCCAGAACGAGAGGCCCTGGTACTTGCCCGCCTTCTTGCCCTCACGTCGCAACTGCGTGTTTTTCGCACGAGCCTCGTCGCTCACGGCGTTGTAGATCATCTCCAAGAGCTGGTCGTCGAAAGAGCAGGCCATGCCTATGCACTGTGGGAACACGGTGCTCAGCCCGTTGCGTCCCACGCCGTGCAGGGCCTCGCTCCACCAGTCGAACTGTGGTATTCCCAGTCGCTCTATTGCTGGCGAGCCGTTCATCATCAGTTTTGCTTTCTCTTCAAGCGTCAGCCGTCCGAGCAGGTCTTCCACACGCTGCTCCACTGGCAGCTGGGGGTTCTGGAACGGCATCGTCTGTTGCGCGTTGACGGCCAGTGTTGCCGTCAATACGATGGTCAGTAGTTTGTTTCTTCTTTTCATTGTAGTTTAGTTATTTGTATTAATACAGGAATCCGAAAAGCCAGAGTGGGACTTTGTTGTCCATGCCATACTCTATGTTGTCGGCAGCGATGAATGCTTCCGGGATGTCTTCAATCTGTTTCTGCCCTTTTCCTCCTACCTCGAAGGTATAGCGCCCGTCTATGGTGAAATCGCCCTGTTCTGCAATGTTCAGCCGGTGGTCACGGTGCAGCTGGTTGGCGAAGAACGTCTCTCGCACACTACCGTCGTTGGGCGTTGTGTCGGCGAGGGCATACATCAGGTTAGTGTTTTCCAGGTATATTTTGTCAGGCTTCTGCAGCCGTGTCAGCCCGAATGCCGTCTTTTGTGCGCAGTATGTGAGGCGGCTGTCGTGGAGGGCGGCAATGTATAGCAGCAGTGAGTTGCGTGTCAGTCCTATTCTCTCGCCCAGTTTAGTGATGTTAGGCGTGAATGGTGCCGTCTCTGCAATAATGTAGAGCAGTTGCTTTATTTTCGGCAGATACGCCGGGTCTACGCCTCTCAACTGTGGGAACTCTATGTCCACGACAAGGTTCACCACCTCGTTGATGCGCGAGCGGTAGAGTGTTGGCAGTTCGTTGTAGAAGGGGTAGTAGCCGTGGTGCAGGTAGTCGGTGAAATGTGCCAGCACCTTCACTTCGTTCAATATCTGTCCCGACAGCTCGTAGTGGTGTCTCAGCACATCGTCGAGCGTCACCTTTGGCAGTTTCAGCCCCAAGTTGCGGTTCAGGTACTCGCGGAATGAGAAGCCCTGCATGTCGTAGACGGCCGCCCGGCGGCTAAGGTCAGCCCGTGCGTTCAATATCTCGAGCATCGACGAACCAGTGAACACCACGTTTAGCGAGGGGATGTTGTCGTAGATGTTTTTCAGTTCCTGCGCCCAGTTGGGATATTTGTGCACCTCGTCGATGTAGAGATAGCGCCCCCCGCGCTTGGCGAAGTCGGAGGCCAGGTCGTAGAGGTGGTGGTCGCTGAACCAGATGTTGTCGAGCGAGGCATAGAGCACGCTGCCATCGCCGGGCTGACGGCGCAGCTTGATGTGCTGTAGCAGCAGCGTGGTCTTGCCCACGCCACGGGCGCCACGGATGCCTGTCAGGCGGGCTTCCCAGGCTATCTCGTCTATCTGGTCACGTACAAAAGTGGTGCTTGTCTGCGACAGCAGCTGGGCGAAGGTTTCAAAAAGTCGTTCCATAGTCGTTTTCTTTATCCAGGCTTTTCGCGTGCAAAGTTACAACTTTTTGTTGAGAGCAGAAAGCATTTTCCCGAAAAATTGTTGAGAGCAGTAAACAATTTTCTGAAAAATTGTTGAGAGCAGTAAACAATTTCGACCTGTACGGTTGAAAGTCTATGCAAGGAAAGCTCCGAAGGAGCGATAGACTACAGACGGGGGTGAAACCCCCGGTAATAGGAATTGAAATG
>CAJOEC010000036.1 GCA_905233425.1 uncultured Prevotella sp.
CAAGTACGACATCGGCACTAACCTGAAGGGTGTGCACATCCGCTTCCGCCCGGAGGGTGTGGCCGACGACAACATCACGAGCGTGGCGTTCAAGAGCCGCGTGAAGTTCAGACAGAACATGATCTTCGACATGAACGGCGTGCCCAAGAAGATTGTCGACGGTGAGCTGGTCGACTACGGCAACGACGACGACGACGGCGGTGAGGGTTAGCGAAAGGCTGAACGAACGGGAAAAGGCAAACATCGAATGGTGTTTGCTTTTTTTCTTGACCACGGATTACACGGATTTCACGGATTATTTTTTTTGAACCACGGATTACACGGATTTCACGGATTATTTTTTTTGAACCACGGATTGCACGGATTTCACGGATTATTTTTTTTGAACCACGAATTACACGAATTACACGAATAATGATTATCCGCAATCAGGTGACTAAGACGCTGAAAGCGTATCCTCTCAATAACCGAGGGTACGAGCGTAGCGAGCACCCCCGGATAGCAGGTGTATGGATAACATCGACCCTAAAGGGGTCGCCCATCGCCGCTGTTGGGGCACACCCTTCGGGGTGCTTTTCTCTCCCTTCTCTAACTATCCGCAGGTCGTATTCCCGAGCAAGCTCGCCTACACGCCTTTCCGACCTACGGCTATTGAGCGGTGACGCTTTCAGCGTCAGTTGCACTTCTTTGCGGATAATCATTACACGAATTATTATTTGAACCACGAATTAAACGAATTGCACGGATTGCACGAAGTTGCTGCCGAGGAGTCGGCGTAATGTTAAAAAAGTATATGAAAAACCAAAGCATTTTGCCATGACACAATTTTGCAGTAACTTTGCACGCACAACGCAGGGACAAGGTGGCACAGACAGCAAGACACCGCGTGAGAAAACTGCCGTAACGAAGATGAAACTGATAGTAATGACAAAACCGTCGTTCTTCGTCGAAGAGGACAAGATCCTTGCCACGCTCTTCGAGGAGGGCATGGAGAGTCTGCACCTGAACAAGCCCGGTTCCGAGCCTGTCTACTCGGAAAGGCTGCTCACTCTGCTCCCCGACGACTACTACAGGCATATCACCGTGCACAACCATTTCTATCTGAAAGAGGAATACGGATTGCGGGGCATCCACCTTGACAATGTGGGCATGGAGCTGCCATACGGCTACAAGGGTCGCGTGAGCTGTACTTGCACAAATGCCGAAGAGGTGAGGCTGGCGAGGAAACGCGCCGACTACGTGTTCCTGCAAACAGGCATGGGCGGTGGCGACGCCGCTGCGCTGAGAAAGATTGTGGCCCAGGACCCGTCGGTGGCCAACCGGCATGTCTATGCCCTCGGAGGAGTGAACGCCGACAATATCCGCATGATGCGCGACATGGGCTTCGGAGGGGTGGTCGTCTGTTCCGACCTCTGGGACCGTTTCAACATACAGCAGGGCACTGACTACAAAGACCTGATAGTCCACTTCCTGAAACTGCAGAAAGCAGCATCGTGAAACTTAATTATATAAACAATGGAAAACTCTTACATGGTATTCTCCGGCACGGCAACGCGGTATCTGGCAGAGAAAATCTGCCTGAGCCTGGGGTGTCTGCTTGGAAAGATGCAAATGACAAAATTCTCCGACGGTGAGTTTGCCGTCTCCTACGAGGAGTCGGTGCGCGGTCGTGACATCTTCTTGGTGCAGAGCACATTCCCCAACAGCGACAACCTCATGGAGCTGCTGCTGATGATTGATGCGGCCAAACGAGCCTCGGCGCGTACCATCAACGCCGTGATACCCTACTTCGGATGGGCGCGACAGGACCGCAAGGACAAGCCGCGTGTGAGCATCGGGGCAAAGCTCGTGGCCGACCTGCTGAGTGTGGCGGGAGTGAACCGCGTGATAACGATGGACCTGCACGCCGACCAGATACAGGGGTTCTTCAACGTGCCTGTCGACCACCTCTATGCCTCGGGAGTGATACTGCCCTATCTTCAGAGCCTCGGACTGGAGGATCTCGTCATTGCCTCTCCCGACGTAGGCGGCTCGAAGCGTGCCAACACCTACGCCAAGTATCTGGGATGCCCGTTGGTGCTTTGCAACAAGACGAGGGCAAGGGCCAATGTAGTGGCCACAATGCAGATTATCGGCGAAGTGGAGGGCAAGAACGTGGTCATCGTCGACGACATGGTGGACACCGCTGGGACGATAACCAAGGCTGCCGACCTTATGATGGCTTCGGGCGCGAAAAGTGTGCGAGCCTGTGCGTCCCACTGCGTGATGAGCGGCCCGGCAAGCGAGAGGGTGCAGAACAGCGCGCTTGAGGAAATGGTGTTCACCGACTCAATACCCTATACACAGCGTTGCGCGAAGGTGAAGCAGCTCTCGGTGGCCGACATGTTTGCCGAGACCATTCGCCGCGTCATCGCAAACGAAAGCATCAGCGACCAGTACATTGTGTAATTTTATATAGTAATAATATGAGAAAAATGATTCCGGGCCTCTTTGTAGTGGCTCTTGTGATGGCTGCGTGCCAGCCTAATGGTTTTAAAGTGAAAGGCGTGGCCGAGGGTTTCAACGACGGCGACACTCTGTATTTCTACGACGAGATTGGCAAAAACCCGACGGACACCCTTATCGTAAAGGACGGGAAGTTCTCGATAGAAGGCGGGAGCGTCGACTCGGTGAGACTGTGCTCTGTTGTGGCCAGCGACAATTCTGCCGGCGCAATGTTCTTCAAGGAGAACGGAAGCATCGACGTGACAATCTCGAAGACAAAGATGCCCAAGGTGGGCGGAACGAAAGCCAACAAAGGATGGCAGAAGATGAACGAGATTCAGGCGGAGTACGCCCCGAAATTCGAGGGGCTGGAAAATGCACTCTATCTTGACGACATTGACGATGCCCAGCGGCAGAAGATCGCCGACGACTACAAGGCATTGGAGGAGGAGATGCTGGGAAGGTTCATCGATGTGGCCGAGGACAACATCAGCAACGAGCTTGGCTATTTCATTGTTACGAGCATGGCCGGCTCAACGTCGCTGAAGACCGACCGGCTGAAGGCACTCATCGAGAAGATGCCTACGGAATACAAGCAGCGTGATGCCGTCGTAGAGCTGTTGAAAGGTGTGGAGGCCGCAGAGAACACCGCAAAGGGAAAGATCATGCCAGACTTCTCGCTGCCCACCGCCGACAGCGTGCAGGTGAATGTGAAGGAACTGGTGGCACAGAACAAGGTGACGATTCTTGACTTCTGGGCTTCATGGTGCGGACCGTGCTGCGAGGAGATGCCTGAGGTGGTGAGCCTCTATGAGAAATACCATGACAAGGGTCTCGGCATCGTGGGCATTTCGCTCGACCATGAGAAGGACAAATGGCTGGATGCCATCAAAGACTTGAACATGACGTGGCCGCAGCTGTGCGACATGAGGACTTGGAACACCCCGCCGATTGAGATGTTCCAGATCAGGGCAATACCCTATACCGTGGTCGTCGACAATCAGGGTACGATTCTGGAGAAGGGGCTTCGCGGTACCGCGTTAGAAGTGTTCATAGAGGGCCAGTTTAAGTAAGAGTTTTCAAAAAAATATTTAAATTGTTGCCCGTTTCAAAATTAATGTCTAAATTTGTCCGCAAAAACGCAAACTTAACATCTTTATCAGTATTATGTTAGAAGTGAAAGACACCCTGCAGAAGGCAGAAGAGAGAATGGAGATGGCAGCATTGTTCCTTGAAGAGGAACTCAGCCGCATACGTGCCGGGAGGGCCAACGTGGCCATCCTCGACGGAGTGAGAGTGTCGAGCTATGGCTCAAAGGTGCCCCTCAACCAGGTGGCGACTGTCAACTGCCCCGATGCCCGTACCATAGCCATCAAGCCGTGGGACCGCAAGCAGATAAAGGACATCGAGAAGGGCATCATGGACAGCGACGTGGGCATCACGCCCGAGAACAACGGCGAGGTGATACGCCTCACCATACCGCAGCCCACCGAGGAACGCCGACGCGAGCTTGTGAAGCAATGCAACAAGATTGCCGAGAAGGCTAAGGTGGAGGTGCGCAATGTGCGTGCCGACATCAAGGACAAGCTGAAGAAGGCAATAAAGGACGGACTTTCGGAGGACAATGAGAAGGACGCCGAGCTGGAGCTTCAGAAGCTGCACGACAAGTACATAAAGAAACTTGACGCCCTCATCGAGGCAAAGAACAAGGAGATAATGACCGTATAGGCTCGATGAGAGGACTTGTCGTGAAGAACACGGGGAGCTGGTACACCGTCCGTACCGACGGGGGCCAGCTCCTCGACTGCAAGATAAAAGGGCGCTTCCGTCTGCATGACATACACAGCACCAACCCTGTGGCCGTGGGCGACATCGTGGAGATAACGCCGCCAGGCGAGGGGACGGGCGAAGTGCCGTTCATCACCGACATTGCCGACCGCCGCAACTACATCATAAGGAAGTCGCAGAACCTGTCGAAGCAGAGCCACATACTGGCGGCGAATGTCGACCAGGCGCTGCTCGTGGTCACGGTGAAATGCCCCCAGACAAGCACAACGTTCATCGACCGTTTCCTCGCGTCGGCAGAGGCATACCGTGTGCCGGTGGTCATCGTGTTCAACAAGACCGACCTCTTGGACAGCGACGAGCAGCACCTTCAGCAGATGATGGTCACCCTCTATGAGACCGTGGGCTACGAATGCCGCCAGATTTCTGC
The DNA here is from genome assembly GCA_905233425.1 of uncultured Prevotella sp. GTDB lineage: Bacteria > Bacteroidota > Bacteroidia > Bacteroidales > Bacteroidaceae > Prevotella. The sequence continues at coordinate 4,700 of CAJOEC010000036.1, forward strand.
AGCCACGGGCATGGGGGTGGACGAGTTGCGGCCTTTGCTACAAGGGAGGATAACGCTCCTCAGCGGCAACAGCGGGGTGGGGAAGTCAACACTTATAAACCGACTGGTGCCCGGCGCGGGACTGCGCACGGCTGAGATAAGCGAGGCATGGGAGAAAGGAATGCACACCACCACGTTCTCGGAAATGATTCCGCTCGCCCAACTCTCAACCCTCAACTCCCAACCCTCAACTCCCACCGCCATGGGTTATCTCATTGATACTCCGGGGGTTAAGGGCTTCGGCTCTTTCGACATGAAGCCCGAAGAACTGACAAGCTATTTCCGCGAGATATACCGCACGTCTGCCGACTGCCGCTTCAGCAACTGCACTCACACCCATGAGCCGGGGTGCGCCGTGCTGAAGGCCGTAGAAGAACACACCATTGCCCTCAGCCGATATGAAAGCTACCTGTCGATGCTCAACGAAAAAGACGAGGGCAAATACCGGGGGAAGGGCTGACAACCAACACGAGAAGTTTTTATGAGAAGATTCATCATTTTCCTGCTTTCAATACTGACATTGCTTCCGATCACGGCTGATAACAAGACGTCGAACTCTGCCGAGGCGCGGCGCGTCTTCGACAGGGTCTACGAAAAGGTTTTCGGCCCCAATGGCTGCACGCTGCACTACGATGTGAACATCATAGGCCTCTACAAGACCAGCGGCACCATCTGGTATAAGGAGAAGAAGCAGCGTTTCACCGACGAGCGTGTCGACACATGGAACGACGGCACTACGGCATACATGGTCTACAGGAAGAAGAAGACCGTGGAGGTGCACAACGCCAATTCCGACAAGAAAGACAAGTATTCGGGAAAGTTCAAGTTCGAGCTTGACGATTTCGACTATAGCATTAAGCGTGAGGGCGAGGATTACGTCATAACCCTCAAGCAGCGCAAGGGGGCGAAAGGCACCATCAAGGAAGCCCGCGTCACCCTCGAGCCTAAAAGGCTGTCACCCACGCACATAAAGATAAAGGTGGCCTTCATCTGGGCAAACATCAGCATCAGCAATTTCAAGACCGGCGGCATCTCCGACAGCATGTTTGTCTTCCCCCGCAGCCGCTATGCCAAGGGCTACAAGTTTGTCGACAAACGGTAACACCAATTATCATTGGTTATAGGCCCCGCATCTGGGGCACTGCCCCTTATCCCTCATTTTCGCCCCGCATTGCCCGCAGACATATCGCGGGCGGCTTTTCCTGTAGTAGCGCCACAGGGCGAAGGCCACGTAGGCCACAAGAAGCGGGCAGCCTATATAATATAATGTGGAGATGCTGAACACCACATAGTCTATTGAGCACACACCGGCCAGCCCCAGACAGTAGACCAGCGCCTCGCTGGTGGACAGCTGGCGGCGTATGTCGTCGAGGGCGGCCACGGCCATGAGCACCAGCGTCCACACCGTGAAAAGGAACAGTTCGAGGTGCAGCGGCACGGTGAAGGGGTTCAGCGTGGGGTGGTAGTAGTAGTGGCGCCACGAGTCGGGGGCGAAGAGCTGTATGGTGCTGTAGAACACGGCGGCTGCAGCTACAAGTAGTGCCAAGAGGGTGGGGTAGGGCGACGGTATGTCGTTGAAATGCACAATCTTAGCGTTGCGTCTCATAAGTGAGCGAATGATGTAGGTTGCAGCGACGAACACCAGTACTGCCAGCATTATCAGCTTGTGGCTGTCGGAGAAGAAGTCGATGAACTGTGATATGGGGTTGTCGGGGGCCACCCGTGGCAGCATCTCCGACTCGTGAATCCACCCTATGGTGGCCTGGTCGCGTGCCACCTGTACCCATACGCTGTCGATGGTGTCGCGTGGCATAGTCTCGATGTCGGCCACGACGAGCACGTCGCCACGCACCACGGAGATGGTGTCGACAATCATCTCGCTGACAAATTCCGACGGATGCTGTGCAATGAGGCGCAGCGTGTCGGCGGTGACAAGGAAATTGTAGTTCTGGGTGTAGTGGTGGGTGGTGTAGAACGATATGGAGTCCATCTGCTCCTCGGTGGGCACCCAAGCGTCGGGCGTCTCCGCCTGCTGGTGGTAGCAGGAGCAGAGCGCGACGCACGCTGTCAGGAAAAAGTATCTCAGTATGTATCCCATTTGTCACTTGTCGCTTATCACTTCCATCTGGCAGTTCTTGCAGTCGAAGCGCAGTCGGAAGCGTCGTCCGTTGGCCAGGCTGAGGAACAGCGGCTCGCGCCATGTCGGAGGTGTGCCCCCGTGGCGTGTGCAGTGGCCCAGGGCGTAGCGCAGACAGTGGCGGCACACCATCAGCACCTTCTCCCCCTCGGGTTCCTGAAGCTCGAATGCCGGGGCCGTCTCAATGCCCTGCTGTCTGTAGAACTCTCGTGCCACCTTATTCGCCACATTGAGCATGTACGCTTTTGAGTTGAGTGTTAAGAGTTGAGGGTTAAGTGTTGAGTGTTGAGTGTTGAGGGTTGGGTGTTGAGTGTTGAGCGTTGAGTGTTGAGTGTTGAGAGACTTTACACTCTTGGCGGTTGGGGTATAGTCACTCGATTCCACCGCTTTTCTTCGCAGTTCGGACAGTCTGCTGGCGGGTATGAACCAGTCGAATTCCTCCGGCAGTATCACTTCCACACACTCGTAAGGTGTGTTGCCCAGCTTGCTCAGTTCGCGTACAATATTCTCGCGTTGCGGCTTCATCGCCTTCTGGTGTTCACACACTATCTCACTTCTCTCTCCTCTTTCCTCTCTCCTCTCTCCTCTTTGCTCATTCCTCTCTCCTCTCTCCTCTTTCCTCTCTCCTCTCAAATCTCTTCTCTCTCCTCTCTCCACAACATCCAGCCTGAATCCGTCGTCGGTGATGTCGAGTATCATGGTGACGGGTATTTTCCTCTCGGCACTCTTTACTGCGAGCAGCCGCTCCAGTGCCTGGTCGTTGTTGCGGTAGAGCCTTGTCCCCCGCCGTAGTGTCGGCGGCAGTTGTCCCGCCACCGTCAGTCGGTTGCCGTCGGCGCGGTTCACGCGGAAGCCCTGCAGCTCACGGTTGTCGTCGATGAAGCACAGGCCGTCGCCATTGGCTATTCTGTTGAGTGTTGAGTGTTGAATCTCAAAAGTCTTGTCACTCAACTTGTCGGCTATGCCCACGAACTCCCCCATGGCCTTTGGCGTGTCGGGTGAGAAGATGTCCTGCTGCCGTCCGTGCAGGAAGAACGTGGTGTATCCTCGGTTGAACGTCTTTCGCAGGTCGGGGGTGAACGAGTATCGGCAATGACCCCGCGACGCCCGCTCATAGTCGTCGGGGTGGCTGGCAATGAAGCTGTCGAGCAGTTGGCTGTAGGCCGCCGTCACGTTCTTCACGTAGCCGATGTCCTTCAGCCTCCCCTCAATCTTCAGCGATGTCGCCCCGGCCTCAATCAGCTCTGCTATGTGTCCGCTCTGGTTCAGGTCTTTCAGCGACAGCAGGTAGCGTGCCCGTTGTATCGTTCGCCCGTCGCTGTCTGTCAGGTCGAACTTCATGCGGCACATCTGGGCACATTCGCCTCGGTTTGCCGACCTTCCGAAGCAATGTTGGGAGGCGTAGCACTGTCCGCTGTAGCTCACACACAGCGCACCGTGGACGAACACCTCTAACTCCACGTCGGACACCTGCCGGTGTATCGCTGCTATCTCTTCTGCCGACAGCTCGCGTGCCAGCACCACGCGGCTTGCTCCCATGTCGCGCAGCCATCCCACCTTCTCGGCCGTGCGGTTGTCAGTCTGTGTCGAGGCGTGCAGCTGTAGGGGCAGCCCCTCCTCCTTCACCGTCACGGGCACGGTCATGTCCTGGAACAGCACCGCGTCGGCATCCGCCGCTGCTATCTGGCGCAGCAGACGGCGCAGCAAGGGAAGTTCGTCGTCGTAGACGATAGTGTTCACCGTGACATACACCCTGGCCCCGTACTGGTGGGCATACTGGCACAGCCTCTCAATGTCGTCAATGCTGTTTCCCGCCGCAGCCCTTGCCCCGAACTGCGGCGCACCGATATACACCGCGTCGGCGCCATGGTCGATGGCGGCAATGCCGCAGGCAACATCGCGGGCGGGCGACAGCAGTTCCAACTGCCGTTTCTTGTGCGAGTGAGTCGTGTAGTCCACTTGTTTTACCTTTTTCGTGGCAAAGGTACGAAAAAAAACTTGTAAATCCCGCTCACTCCCTCGCCCGCAACAGGAAATGTGCGTTTTCCAGTGCATTTTTATGTTTTTTTACACAAGATGCACCCCTGTTAGCCCTAAATTTCGTATCTTTGCACCCGCGATTTAGAAGCAATACAACTATGGGAAAGTATTTAGACCCGAAAGCCGACCTGACTTTCAAGAAGATATTCGGCGAGCACAAGCGCCTCGTCATCAGTCTGCTGAACGCCATGCTCCCACTGAAGGACGACGAGCGAGTGGAGAGCATCGAATACTGGCCAGCCGAGAAGATTCCCGACAGGACGGAAGCCGAGAAATACAGCATCGTGGACGTGTGCTGCAAGGACAACAAGCAGCGCGAGTTTATTGTGGAGATGCAAATGACGTGGACGGACTCGTTCAAGAGGCGCGTGCTGCTCAACGCCTCGAAAGCATACGTCGCACAGACGAAGAAGGGCGACGACTATGAACTCCTGCAGCCTGTCTATGCCCTTAACTTCGTCAATGCTGAGTTCATGAAAAACGTGGGCGATTATTATCATTACTACCATATAGTCCACGACAAGTACACCGACGAGGTGATTGACGGCCTGCAACTTATCTTCGTGGAACTTCCGAAGTTCAAGCCCCAGACGTTCAGCGAGAGGAAGATGCAGGTGCTCTGGCTTCGTTTCCTCACCGAAATCAACGAGAACACGCAGGAAGTTCCCGCCGAGCTGTTGGAAAATGAGGAGGTTAGCGAAGCTCTCGAAATCGTGGAGCGGGCAGCGTTCAACGATGCCGAAATGCGAGCCTACGACAAGTTCTGGGATAACGTCAGCGTGCAGAAGACGTTAGATAATGCCCGTAAACGCGAGATTGCCGCAATAAAGCGAGATTCCGAAAAGGCCATAGCAGAGGCCAAAGCTGAGGCCGAGGAAGCCAAAGCTGAGGCCGAGGAAGCAAAAGCTGAGGCTGAGGAAGCAAAAGCTGAAGCTGAGGAAGCCAATGCAAAGCTAAAGCAGAAGAACATCGACACTGCCCGTAAGTTGAAGGACATGAACTTGATGACCACTGCGCAGATTGCCGAAGTCACAGGATTGTCAAACGCAGAAATCGAGGCGCTGTAATTTTCCACTCATTTATTCTCCGAAATCGTTTTTTCGTTCCGACTTTTTTCGTACCTTTGCACCCGATTATGAACCAGGAGATAGAACGCAGGCGAACATTCGCCATTATTTCGCACCCCGATGCTGGAAAGACCACGCTGACCGAGAAATTCCTGCTCTTCGGCGGGCAGATCCAGGTGGCAGGGGCAGTGAAGAACAACAAAATCAGGAAGACAGCTACGTCGGACTGGATGGACATCGAGAAGCAAAGGGGCATCTCGGTGTCGACGTCGGTAATGGAGTTTGACTATGTGGCCCCATCCAAAACTTCCCGAGGGGAGGCTTCCGATGCTGCCACTTCCCCCACTGGGGGTATTGATGGGGGGCTTCTTTACAAGGTGAACATTCTCGACACGCCTGGCCACCAGGACTTTGCCGAGGACACGTTCCGCACACTTACCGCCGTCGACTCGGCCATAATTGTGGTGGACGGGGCGAAAGGCGTTGAGACGCAGACGCGGAAGCTGATGACCGTATGCCGCATGAGGCAGACACCCGTCATAGTGTTCATCAACAAGATGGACCGCGAGGGCCGCGACCCCTTCGACCTCCTCGACGAGCTGGAGCAGGAGCTGGAAATCAAGGTTCGCCCGCTGAGCTGGCCCATCAACCAGGGGGCGAAATTCAAGGGTGTGTATAATATATATGAGCAGAAGCTCGACCTCTTCACCCCCGACAAGCAGCGGGTGACGGAGAAGGTGGAGGTGGACATCGGCAGCGAGGAGCTTGACAAGAGGGTAGGGGAGCGCGATGCAGAAAAGCTGCGCGAAGACCTTGAACTTGTCGAGGGAGTCTACCCTGAGTTCGATGTCGAAGCCTACCGTCGTGCCGAGGTGGCGCCGGTGTTCTTCGGCTCGGCACTCAATAATTTCGGCGTGCAGGAACTGCTCAACTGCTTCGTTGAGATTGCCCCGTCGCCCCGCCCGACGAAGGCCGAGGAGCGCGAGGTGACACCCGAGGAGCCGCGGTTCACGGGCTTCATCTTCAAGATCACGGCCAACATCGACCCCAACCACCGCTCGTGCATAGCCTTCTGCAAGGTGTGCTCGGGGCGTTTCCAGCGCAACGTGCCCTACCTGCACGTGCGCCAGGGGAAGACCATGCGCTTCACCTCGCCGACGCAGTTCATGGCCCAGCGCAAGTCGACTATCGACGAGGCTTGGCCGGGCGACATCGTCGGACTGCCCGACACGGGCGGGCTGTTCAAGATTGGCGACACGCTGACCGAGGGTGAGCAGTTGCACTTCCGCGGGTTGCCATCGTTCTCGCCCGAGCTGTTCAAGTATATTGAGAATGACGACCCGATGAGGGCGAAGCAGCTGCAGAAAGGGATCGACCAGCTGATGGACGAGGGCGTTGCCCAGCTGTTTGTCAACCAGTTCAACAACCGCAAGATCATCGGCACCGTCGGCCAGCTGCAGTTCGAGGTGATACAGTATCGTTTGGAGAACGAATACAACGCCCGCTGCCGCTGGGAGCCTGTACACCTGTACAAGGCCTGCTGGATTTCGGGCGACGACGAGGAGGAACTCGCGCAGTTCAAGAAGCGCAAGTACCAGTACATGGCGAAGGACAAGGAGGGGCGTGACGTGTTCCTGGCCGACAGCGGCTACATGCTGCAGATGGCTCAGCAGGACTTCAAGCACATACAGTTCCATTTCACCAGCGAGTACTGACGGCTTTTCACTGATTCGGATAAATGAGAGTTCCCTACGTGGTTGTTCTCGCGATGAAAGACCTTATCCTACTACTCCGCCCCCACCAGTGGCTGAAGAACCTGTTTGTCTTCCTGCCGCTGTTCTTCGACCGGCATCTGCTCGATGCCGCTTTTCTGCAGTCTGCCGCGATGGCATTCCTTGCTTATAGTCTGGCGGCCAGTGGCATCTACTGCTTCAACGACATACACGACGTTGAGTCCGACCGCCGCCACCCGGAGAAATGCCACCGGCCTGTAGCCAGTGGAAGCGTGAGCAAGAGCCTGGCATACGGGCTTATGGCAGTCTGCTTCGTGGCCAGCTTCGCCATAATCGCTTGCGCGGCGATGGTATTCACAGTGATTCCCGACGCTAACGCGCCGGGCACGGTGGCGTTACAGGGCGCTCCTGACGCTAATGCGCTGGGCACGGTGGCGTTCCAGGGTACGATGCTGGCCGTTGTCATCGCTTTCTACATAGTGATGAACATTGCCTATTGTGTCCGCCTGAAGCATATTGCCCTGGTCGATGTGTTCACCATCGCCCTGGGCTTCGTGCTGCGCATCATGGCTGGAGGCTTCGCCACGGGTGTCCGCCTGTCCCACTGGATAGTGCTTATGACGTTCCTGCTCGCGCTGTTCCTGGCCATCGCCAAGCGTCGCGACGATGTGGTGAGGTTTGAGGAGAGTGGGGTTATGGTGCGCGACATCCTAAGCCGCTACAGCGTGGCCTTCATCAACCAGGCACTGGCCATTGTGGGCAGCATCACCATAGTTTGCTACATCATGTACACCGTGTCGCCCGAAGTGATGGAGCGGTTCAACAGCCAGTATGTCTACGTCACCTCGCTCTTTGTGCTGGCGGGAATCATCAGGTATCTGCAGCTGACCATTGTCGACGTGAAGAGCGGCAGTCCTACGAAGGTGCTGCTGAAAGACCATTTCATTCATACCTGTCTCGTGGGCTGGATTGCCGCGTTCGTCATCATATTGTATTTCTGATAACTCCCTCTAACTCCCATTAACTCCTGCTAACTCCATGAAACGCTGTGTTGCTGTATTCGACTTCGACGGTACGCTGACACGTAGGGACACGCTGCCTCAGTTCATCCGCTTTGCCTGCGGGACGTGGCGTATGTGTGCCGGTTTCCTGCTCTTCTCGCCCTTGCTGGTGCTCATGAAGCTCAGTCTTTACCCCAAATGGAAGGCCAAGGAACGGTTGTTCTCGTTTTTCTTCCGTGGCATGGAGTACGGGCGGTTTGCAGAGCTGGGCCGGAGGTTTGCCGATGTCGTCGACGGTTTCACAAGGGCCGATGTCGTAAGCCGACTTCAGCGGTATGTCGCCGACGGGGCAAAGGTCTACGTGGTAAGCGCCAGTATCGACGAGTGGGTGCGGCCGTGGTGCGAGCGTCAGGGAGTCAGCGGTGTGCTTAGCACGAAAATTGAGGTTGGAAGCAACGGTCTGCTCACTGGTCGGCTGCTTTCCAAGAACTGCTACGGACAGGAGAAGGTGAACCAGCTGATGGAAGTTGAGCCGGAAAGGAATGAATACACCCTCCATGCCTACGGCGACAGCCGGGGCGACAAGGAGATGATAGACTTCGCCGACAAAGGAACATACGTACAGAATAGTGAATAGTTAATAGTTATGAGATGAAACGCGGATTGATTGCCCTCTCCCCCCTGATGGTGTTCGTCATCCTCTACTTGGTGACGAGCATTGTGGCTGGTGACTTCTACCGTATGCCCATCACCGTGGCCTTTCTCGCTGCCTCTGTCTACGCCGTTTGCATAGGACGGGGGACATTGAAAAGCCGTGTCGATACGTTCAGCCGTGGCGCTGGCAACTCGCAGATCATGCTCATGATATGGATTTTCATGCTCTCGGGTGTCTTCGCCAACTCGGCCAAAGTGATGGGCAGCGTCGATGCCACCGTGCAGCTGATGCTCACCCTGCTGCCCTCCCACATGCTGCTTGCCGGACTGTTCATGGCCGCGTGCTTCGTGTCGCTGAGCATAGGCACCAGCGTGGGCACCATCGTAGCCCTCACCCCCATTGCCGCCGGAGTGGCCGGGCAGACGGGTAGCGACGTGGCGATGGTGACGGCGGCGGTCGTCGGCGGCTCGTTCTTCGGCGACAACCTCTCGTTCATCAGTGACACAACTATCGTCGCCACCCAGACGCAGGGATGCCGCATGAGCGACAAGTTCCGTGTAAACTCGTTCATCGTCTTGCCGGCGGCATTCATCATCCTCATGCTCTACGTCGTACTGGGCAGCGACATGAACGCCCCCGCCGACGCCGGTACTGCCGACTTCTGGCTGGTGCTGCCCTATATAGCGGTGCTTGCCACGGCCATGCTGGGCATCAATGTCATGGCGGTGCTCACCTTGGGAATTGTGCTCACGGGTATGGTGGGACTGTTCACCGGGGCTTTCGCCAATGTCTATTCCTGGATGCAGGCCATGGGCGAGGGCATAGTGTCGATGGGCGAACTGATTATCATCACCATGCTTGCCGGCGGACTGTTGGAGACGGTAAAGCAGATGGGGGGCATCGACTTCATCATCACCAGCCTCACACGCCACATCACCGGTAAGCGCAAGGCCGAACTGGTGATAGGGGCGCTGGTGAGCGTGGTGAACCTCTGCACGGCCAGCAACACCGTGGCCATCATCACTGTCGCCGACATTGCCCGCCAGATAGGCCGGCGCTTCCATCTCGACCCCCGCAAATGCGCATCGCTGCTCGACACATTCTCGTGTACCGTTCAAGGGCTCGTGCCCTACGGGGCACAGCTGCTCATGGCCGCCGGACTGGCTTCCATCAGTCCAGTGAGCATCATCCCCCACCTCTACTATCCCATGGCCATCGGCATGGCGGCACTATTGGCCATAATTTTCCGATACCCAAGAAGATATTCATGAACGACTATGGATATAATTGCCCGTAATTTTTTCCGTCTGCTGCGTGCCGGTGCGTTCCACACAGAAGAGACTGTGGAACCCATGTCGGCATGGAAATGGAACAGAGCTTACCACCTTGCCATGGTGCATGGCGTTGAGGCCGAGACATGGGCCGGCATCAGGCGTCTTGAAGAACAGTTTTTCATGCGGCTCACCGACGAGCAGCGCAAACAGTGGGAACGGAGTGCCACCGACGCACGTCCCACTGCCAGCACACCCCTGCCCTCGCGCTTGGAAAAGAAGCTGCGCCGCATGGAGGACGATGCCGACAGCCTGGCCGGTGCCACTTTCGTGTTTTTCAGAAGGATGGTGGTGCTGTCGCAGAGCATGCTCACCGCCGACCGGTGGGTGCGCCAGCTGCTGTCGTTAGCCACGCCGCTGCGAACCGATGCCCTGCGCATAGACCGCGAGCAGATAGAGGACTGGGCTGAGGAACTCGACATGGACCGCATGTTGCAGCTACAGGGGGCACTACTCACCCGTTTGATGGGCATCGACGAGAAACGGCTGCCTTTCAGCCTTACGCTCGACGAAAAGGAATGCGACGAGATGGTTGAGGACACAGTGGCAACCATCGCCGCCACCACCCACCAGTGGGAGTTTGCCCAGGGCAGCAACATCTTCGTGCACAACAGCAGTTCGAAGGCCATGTACTGGCAGGCACGCCATTCAGTCCGCTATCTGAAATACCATCCAGCGGCAAGCATCAGCTCATTCTTCTCGTCGTTCATGCAGTCGCTGACGAACATCGAGGAGTAAAGACCACTCTCAACCCTCAACCCTCAACTCTCAACCCTCAACTTTTCATCCGCGTGTGGCGTGGAAACCTTCAAGGTTCCTGTATTTACGCTTCATCATGCGGTTGTAGATGTTTCTCAGCCACCATGGATGGGCCAGTGTCAAGGCGGCGCCAATGACGGCCATGGTGATGTAGGCCGTCTGCTCGTCGAAAAGCAGCACGAGGACGGACACGATGACCAGCGGCGAGAACATCGACGTGAGGCTGATGACCAGCTGGAAGCCCGTTTCGAGATTGGTCTTACCGGTAATCTTTGCGTCGAGCGGCAGGGTCTGCTTGTTGTAGACGGCCATCTGGAAGAGCAGGAAGTAGAGGAAGCCACTGCTCAGCAGCATGTATGACACGACCATGAGCAGCGAGAACTTCCCCGCGATGATGGCCGGCATGATGAGCACAAGGGGCACAAAGAGTATGGCCACGTGGAAATAGTACTTGGCGTAGAGCAGCTTCAGGATGTTCTCGTCGTGGGTGAGCAGCAGGTCGATGTAGTTTCCCTCGGGCATCATCACCTTTATGAGCGTCGTCATGCCGTAGATGGCGAAGCAGTAGAAACACCAGAAATTGAGCATCATGCGGCCGTCGTAGATGTTGGTGTAGGCTATGATAAGTGTCAGCACCACTATCAGCGTCAGGCTTGCAATCACACTGGCGCGTATGGCCTTGTTGCGCATGATGCTTTTAAGCTCCAGTTTCAGGTATTCGCCGCTGAGTCCGAAGTTCTCCAAGAACTTGAACTGCGACACGTTCTTCAGCCCGGCCGGTGCTTTCTGCTCGCGTGAAATCTCCTCGAGGGCGAAACGGTACTGCGTGGCGCGGTTTATCCACAGCAGGCCGCCAAGGATGGCGAGGCACAGCAGGAGCATCAGGGGGTGTGCGGCGGCTTCGGCAAGGCTGTCGAACACATCGTCCATGGTGTCGGAGATGGGGAGGTCTGCCATTGCCGGAATGAGGAGAGAGCCAATGAACAGGCCATAGACGACCACTGGCAGAATCCACCACAGCAGCGAGCGGGCTATGAGCGTGCGCACAAGCAGGTAGAACTGGCTGTTGGCCAGGATGAGCGTCATGCCCGAGAGGAGCACCGTCAGACTTGTCACTAACGATGCCCCTCCACAATATATAATAAATGTATAGGGCAGGAACAGGGCCAGCCACATCCAGTTGTAGCCGCTGAGCAGCGACGTGAAGAGGAATGTCTCGACCACCGACCGTCGCGGCAGCGGCAGCAGCATGTAGGGTTTCACGAGCATGGCCGGAGTCTTCTGGACCACGAAACGGAAAAGGAAGTCGATCAAGAGGAATATCAGCGGCATCATTATGAGAATGAATGCCGGCAGCGACATGTCGTTGGCCATGGTGCCCATCATGGTGCCGCCAAACAGCATGTACACCACCGCTAAGCCGGTGCCCAAGACCATCATCACCTTTGCCGTCATGCTCTGCTCGTAGGCAGGGCTGCGGCGGAATGCCAGCAGCGTGTGGCGGCGAAGCATTCGGAAAAGCTGAAATCGGGACAACATTTATTTCGTGAGATTAGTGGAATACGTCTCAGACGAATCATGGGTTATATTCTACGGAGTACCAGCAGCAGATGATCCCACACCATCTGTACTGTCGGTATGTGCAGACGCTCGTCGGGCGAGTGTACGCCGCGCAGAGTGGGGCCGAATGATACCATGTCAAGCTGCGGGTAGCGCTCGCTGAAGAGTCCGCACTCCAGTCCGGCGTGGATGCCTCGCACGATGGGTTCCTTGCCGAACAGTTCCTTGTAGGTCTCGACCACGGTGTCGCGCAGATGGCTCTCGGCACGCATCTTCCATGCGGGGTAGCCGTCGCTGCTCCATGCCTCGGCACCGGCCAACTGGAAGGTGGCGCGGATGGTGGCGCACATGTTGTCGAGGTTCGACATTACGTTGGAACGCTGCGACGAGAGGATGGAAATCTCTGATTCCGAGGAATGTATGGCTGCGATGTTCGAGGAAGTCTCCACCATGCCTTTAAGTTCGGGGTCTTGGCAGATGGCATAGATGCCGTTGTCGACAGCCTGTAGTGCCCATACGAAGTTGCGGGCCACGGCGGCCTCGATGACCGGCTCGGCGTCGGTGCTGCCCATCGACCACACCATCTCCTTGTCGGTGACGTGGAACTCGTCCTCCACCTGCGAGGCGAAGATGTTCCAGTCGGCCTTGACGTTCTCCTTCACGGCGTTGGGGACGGCGATGACGAACATTCCGTCGCGTGGTATGGCGTTGTGTAGCTTGCCGCTGTGGAACTGTGCCAGGCGCACGCCCTCGTAGCGGTTCATGGTCTGGAAGAGGAAGCGGCCCAAGAGCTTGATGGCGTTGGCGCGCTTCTTGTTGATGTCGTCGCCTGAGTGTCCGCCGCAGAGACCCTTCAGCTGTGCCTGTATGAAGAACGAGTCGGCAGGGGCGGCCTCGCGCTTGAAGGTGAACTTTGCCTGGGTGTTGCGTCCGCCGGCACACGAGACGAATATCTCGCCTTCGTCCTCTGAGTCGAGGTTGATGAGGTAGTCACCCTTCATGAAGCCCGGCTTCATGCCTTCGGCGCCACTCAGTCCTGTCTCCTCGTCGCGGGTGAATACACACTCTATCGGGCCGTGCTCAATGTCGGTGGCCTCGAGCAGCGCAAGCTCCATGGCGCAGCCAATGCCGTCATCGGCTCCTAATGTGGTGCCCTTTGCGCGCAGCCATTCGCCGTCGACGTAGGTCTGGATGGCGTCGCGGTCGAAGTCGAACTCCACGTCGACCAGCTTGTCGCACACCATGTCCATGTGGCTCTGAAGGATTACCGTCGGGCGGTTCTCGTTGCCCGGAGTGGCGGGTTTGCGTATGAGCACGTTGCCTGTCTCGTCGACAACGGTCTCAAGGTTGTGGCTCTCGCCCCACTGGCGGAGGAAGGCGATCATCTTCTCCTCGTGCTTCGACGGGCGGGGGATGGTGTTGATTTTTGCAAACTGTTCAAATACTGCTTTTGGTTTCAATTCGTTGGTGTTCATAGTGTTTTCTTTGTTTAATGTTATTAGTACTGGGTGCAAAGGTACACAAAAAAACTGAAACGGTGAAATAATCGCGAAAGATTTGCTGTTTTTTCACAAGTTCCCCGACAAGAACCTCAAACTATCCCCGTCAAGCCCTACGACCATTCCTGCCAAGTCCTCCGACTATCCCTGCCAGCGTCTCCGACCATCCCCGACAAGTTCTCCGACACGTCAAAAAGTTCGCGCTGTGCGAACTCCCAGTCCGCGCCGTCCGAACTCACAGTTCGCGCCGTGCGAACTCATAGTCCGCGCTGTGCGAACTTTTTGGCATGTCGGAGACGATTCTGGCAGAGAGGCGGGCTGAGAATGTGTTTACGCACTTATGGCTATAAAAGCGGGGTCATATAGAGCGGAATAAAGGTGATACCGTCATCCTGATGTAGGTCGCCAGTATGTATCACGATTGGTGTGGTGATGAACTGCCCATACTTACGGAGACACTTGTTGAGGGACGTCAGCTGGTAGCCCTTGCCCGACTTCACCTCGATGGGGATGATGTTGTGACGATTAGACACCGAAGGTTTTCTTATGAGGAAGTCAATCTCCATTCTATCCTCTGCCTCACGCGAATAGCTTGAGAAGAAAAACAGCTGCTGGCCTGACGCACGTAGCATCTGAGCCACAATGTTCTCTGTGAGCATACCCTTGTTCAGTTCCAGTTTGTCGAACATCAGTTTTTTGTATATCTGTTCGCTGTTTATTACACGCTCGTTGAAGGCAAGTGATATGAGTAGCCCTGTGTCAGCCATATAGAGTTTGAACTTTGAGTCGTTGCGGTTCAGGTTCAGTCCTATGCTGGGTTCTGTGGCCTGATAGCATACGTTTACAACCCTCGACTCGTCAAGCCAGAAGAAAGCATTCTCATAGTCGCGCATACGTGCCCCATGTGCTACGTTCCCTATACGGAACCTCTTCTCATGGCGTTGCAGCTGCGAAGGTAACTGGTCGAAGATGCGCGTCACCTTCTGCTCAGCTCCCTCGGCATACTTGCTGATGTCACTGCGGTAGAGTTTCAGTATGCTGCGCTTGATGCCATCAACGAGTGCGAAGTCATGACTTTCCGCGTAGGCCGCCACAGCCTGAGGCATACCGCCCACAATGATATATTGGCGCAACAACTCCATTGCTTTGCGGTGAAGGGCGTTGCCCAGCGGCTGCTTGTGTTCGAAACAGTCGCGGATGAAAGGCATGAGCATATCTTCACCCATTGCCCAGAGAAACTCCTCGAAATCCATGGGGTGCATGTCGAGGTGAAGCTCCTCTGATGGTATTACTATGTCCTTCACGTTTTTATTAATGCTCACCAGCGACCCAGTCTCGATATAGTCGTAGCGACCATCGGCCACCAAGTACTTTATGGCTGCCCTGGCGCGTGGAAACTGCTGCACCTCGTCGAAGATGATTACCGACTGACGCTCCCATAGACGCACATTAAGCATAAGGCTTAGGCGTTGGAAGAAAGTGTTGAGGTCGGAGAGGTGCTCCTCGAAGAGTTCTTTCACCTGTCGACTGGTATTATTGAAATCTATCAGTATGTACGACCGATACTCCTTGCGTGCAAACTCTTCTACAATGTAACTCTTGCCTGTTCGACGTGCACCATCGACCAAAACGGCTACACGACCTTGCCATCGCTCTTTCCATTCTTGTAACTTACTGTAAATCTTACGTTTCATAACTCGTTATACACCAATCCTAAGTATTGCAAATCGCTGTTTATACACCAATCCTAAATATTGAATGTCCCTCAAAATACACCAATCCTAAGCTATTTTGAGTTGCAAAGGTACAAAATAAGACTGAGACAGCAAGAAACTTTCACGATTTTTAGCAATCTTCTTCATCTTTAAAGTTCATTTGCTTAACAATGCGTTAATTCTCCAAAAATAAATTTCATGTGTCAATTATTTTTTGTACTTTTGCAGCTCAAAAGAATGAGGCAGTATTTTATGAGATATTTCAAACAACTGGCAGCCGTGACCTCGCTGCTCTTGCTGCTCACCTCGGCCACGACACAGAAGACGACCACCATCTTCGTGATTGGCGACAGCACAGCCGCCAACAAGGACATATCAGGCGGTAAGAAGGAACGCGGGTGGGGCATGGCCCTGCAGTGCTACTTCGACGATAACATACTGATAGACAACCATGCAGTGAACGGTCGTTCATCCTTGAGTTTCATCAACGAAGGCCGTTGGGACAAGGTTCTCGAAAAGCTGCGCCCCGGCGATTATGTCATCATACAGTTCGGCCACAACGATGAGAAACCTAAGGCCGACCGCCATACCGACCCTGGGTCGACATTCGACTACAACCTGGCGAAATATGTGCGCGAGACACGCGAGAAGGGCGGCATACCGGTGCTGATGAACTGCGTGGTGCGCCGCAACTTTTTCGTTCAGGCCCCTGAAAACGATGATGACGAGAAACTGAGAGAGACTACATTCAAGGACGGAGTAAAAATGGTTGAGGGCGACTCACTCATAGACACCCACGGACTCTACCGCGTGGCACCCCGCGACGTGGCCCGCCGCATGAACTGCCATTTCGTTGATGCCAATGCCATCACCCACAATCTGGAACAGGGGCTGGGTCGCGAAGGGTCGAAGAAGCTGCATGTATGGTATAAGCCCGGCGAGGAACCCAGCGTGCCCGACGGACGGCAGGACAACACCCACTATAACATACACGGTGCCCATGTCGTGGCCCGTCTGCTGGCCGATGCCCTCTGCGAGGAGATTCCTGTGCTGAAGAGATACCGCACCGATGCCGACATCACCGTGGACACACAAGGCCGTGGCGACTACCTCTCACTGGCCGAGGCCATGGAGCATGTCGACCCGACGAAACCAACTACCATTCAGTTGCTTGGCGGAGAATGGGCAAAGCCTGCGCTCGACAGGAAGTCGAAAGTCCAGTTCGTAATGCGAATGGGCGCAACGTGGGATAAGTAGGGACGCGATGCATCGCGTCCGCACCTTGACAAGTGAGAAAAATCGTAAATCGTAAATTAATAATTATGTCACAAGCAATTCAAAAAACTTTGCGCGACTCTGCCGCCATGCGGTGGACGGCGCTGCTGCTCTTGGCCCTGGCCATGTTCTGCAGCTACATCTTCATGGACATCCTCTCACCCATCAAAGACCTGATGCAGGAGACCCGTGGATGGGACTCCACGGCCTTTGGCACAATGCAGGGTTCGGAGGTGTTTCTCAACGTGTTTGCATTCTTCCTCATCTTCGCCGGAATCATTCTCGACAAGATGGGCGTGCGCTTCACCGCCGTGCTTTCGGCTGTGGTGATGCTCGCGGGTGCTGTCATCAAGTGGTATGCCGTGAGCGAGTCGTTCATGGGCAGCGGACTGGAACAGTGGTTTACCGACAACCTCAACTACATCCCGCTCTTCGACGAGCTGGGAGTCAGTCCCTTCTATGCCGGAATGCCCGCCTCGGCCAAGTTTGCCGCCTGTGGCTTCATGATTTTCGGTTGCGGCTGTGAGATGGCCGGCATTACCGTTAGCCGTGGAATAGTAAAATGGTTCAAAGGCCGTGAGATGGCTCTCGCTATGGGTTCCGAGATGGCTCTCGCACGACTCGGCGTCGCCACCTGCATGATCTTCTCGCCCTTCTTCGCCCGTCTCGGCGGCCATGTGAGTGTGACGCGCTCGGTGGCTTTCGGCGTGGTGCTCATGTGCATAGCCCTGATAATGACCATAGTCTATTTCGTCATGGACAAGAAGCTCGACGCGCAGACTGGTGAGGCCGAGGAGAAGGACGACCCGTTCAAGGTCAGCGACCTGGGCAAGATCCTCACCGACAGCGGTTTCTGGCTCGTGGCCCTGCTCTGCGTGCTCTACTACTCGGCAATATTCCCCTTCCAGAAATATGCCGTGAACATGCTGCAATGCAACCTCACGCTGACTCCGCCGGCTGCCGACTCGTTCTGGGCACAGCCCGACGTCACCATCGTGCAGTACATTATCATGCTTGTGGTGGCCGCTGCCGGTTTCGCCAGCAACTTCCAGAAGAAAGCCAATGTGAAATACGGACTGTTGGGACTGTCTATAGTCGCCCTCGTGGCCTACTGCTACATGGGTTTCATGCGCCAGTCGGCTGAAAGCATCTTCGCAGTGTTCCCGCTGCTGGCCGTGCTCATAACACCTATCCTCGGCAGCTATGTCGACCATAAGGGCAAGGCCGCGTCGATGCTCGTGCTCGGTTCGCTGCTGCTCATAGCCTGCCATCTCACCTTCGCCTTCATCCTGCCCATGTTCAAAGGCTCGGCTGTGGGCGGCATCATCATCGCCTACATCACCATACTTGTGCTCGGCTCGTCGTTCTCGCTCGTGCCCGCCTCGCTGTGGCCATCGGTGCCCAAGCTGGTCGATGCCAAGGTTATAGGCTCGGCCTACGCCCTCATATTCTGGATTCAGAACATCGGTCTGTGGCTCTTCCCCCTGCTCATCGGCAAGGTGCTCGACGCCACCAATCCTGGCGTTACCGACCCTACACAGTTCGACTACACCGCCCCGTTGGTGATGCTCGCCTGTCTCGGTGTGGCCGCACTGGTGCTTGGCCTTGTGCTGAAGGTTGTCGACCGCAAGAAGGGGCTCGGACTTGAAGAGCCGAATATTAAGTAACTGTTGACAATTGGAAACGATGTTTTTAGTAAAACAGATAAAAACAACAAAAACAGATAAAAACCATTAGTCTTGTTTTTCTCGGTTTTTCTTGTTTTTTCCTGTATTTCTAAAAAGCAAAAAGTGAAAGCCATTTGACTAATTAATTAAATCACAGTTCCTAATATAGGTAATACATTGGACGAATCGATTGTAATCGTTGCCGACAGCGGCAGCACCAAGACCGACTGGATGGCGGGCATGTCGCGCTTCAGCACCCAGGGCATAAACCCGGTGCACCAAAGCGACGGTGACATTGCCGCCATACTGCGGGCCGAGATGCTGCCGCTGCTCAGGCAGGCGATGGCCCAGGACGGCGTACGTTCTGACATAAGCGCCGTAATGTTCTATGGCAGTGGCGTGCGTGCCGACCAGGAGGAGCGCATGGTGAGGCTTCTTAGTGAGGCCTTGGCCGATTATCGTGTCGGCATCATTGAGGCCCACAGCGATCTGCTGGGTGCCGCCCGTGCGCTCTGCGGCGACAGGGAGGGTCTGGCCTGTATTCTCGGAACAGGGGCTAACTCATGCCTCTATGACGGTCGGCGCATAGTGAAGAACACTCCTCCGATGGGCTATATCCTGGGCGATGAGGGCAGTGGGGCAGTTTTAGGGGCACGGTTCCTTAACGCCCTGTACAAAGGCAGGATAGCGCGTAGTGTGCTCGATGACTTCGAGGAGCAGATGAAGGAAGGGCTTTCCTCGGTAATCGACCGCGTGTACCGCCAGCCTTTAGCCAACCGCTGGTTGGCATCGTTGTCGCCGTTCATCCACGGCCATCTTGACAACCCTGAGGTTGAGGCGATAGTGGTGGGTAATTTCCATGATTTCATTATTCGCAATGTCGAGCCTTACGGTCGGCGCGACCTCCCCCTGCAGGCAGTGGGAAGCATCGCGTTTTTCTATCGTGACCAGCTATGTGAGGCTGCAAGAAAAGCAGGCTACACAGTAGGGAAAATACTGCGCAGCCCGCTCTCAGACAAAAGTATTTATTCCAATTAGTGATTAGTCTCAGTCTGGCATTCGATGAGTGCCACGGCATAGGCTGAGATGCCTTCCTGCCGGCCGGTGAATCCCAGTTTCTCGGTGGTAGTGGCTTTTATGGAAATCTGGTTTGGCTGGCATCCTATGATGTCGGCCATACATTTTTGCATCTGCGGGATATGCGGGTTCAGCTTGGGCTTCTCTGCGCACACCGTGGCGTCGATGTTGCCCAGTTCGTAGCCTTCAGCACGGAGCAGCTCCATGGTTCGCGCCAGTATTATCTTGCTGTCCATACCTTCTGTCTCTGCAGATGTGTCGGGGAAATGATACCCGATGTCGCGCAGACAGGCGGCACCGAGCAGGGCGTCGCAGATGGCGTGGATGAGCACGTCGGCATCGCTGTGGCCAAGAAGGCCAAGTGTATGCTCCAGCTTTATTCCGCCGAGCCATAGCTCACGGCCTTCCACAAGCTGGTGTACGTCGTAGCCAAAACCAATTCTAAACATAACGAGAACCTTTACGATAACGAAAACTATCTGCGGAAGAGGTCTTTGATGCCGTCCATGTCGAAGGCGAGAGTGAATCGCAGCGTCTGGTCGAGGGGGTTGCTCTGTGCCGTAGAAATGACGTAGCCCACATCGAGTGAGAACACGCTCATGCGGAAGCCACCGCCAACGGTGAAATACTTGCGGTTACCCTTCGACTCGCTCTCGTGATGGTAACCGGCGCGTATGGAGAACTGGTCGTGGTAGACATACTCTGCACCCGCGCTCCACTGTATCTCCTCCAGCTCCTCCTTGAATCCACCGGGCGCGTCGGAGAAACTGGTGAAGATTCCCTTGATGCTTGACATGTCGCTGTACTCGCGTCGCACACGGTCTTGGTAGTCGGAGTTCGACTCGTCGATTTCCTGGCGCGGCACCGTGGGCACGAGCAGCTTGTTGGCGTCGGCGGCTATGGTGAAGCGGTTGTACTCGTCGATGGGAATCATCAGCGATGCTCCAAGTCGCAGGTTTGCCGGGATGAACTGGCTCTCCTCGTCTCCGTAGAATGAAATCTTGCTGCCTATGTTGCTTGCCACAAGTCCCAGTCCAAGCTGGCACTCACGCGAGCCAAGCATTAGGTAGTTGTTGTAGTACATGGCAATGTCGGCAGCGAATGCCGATGCCGGCTTCGAGTCCTCAGAGTAGTCGTAGCGCAGGTCGCTGTATATCCACCTCAGTCCTACACCGAGCGAGAAGTTCTCGCTGAGCATACGCGAGTAGGCTACGTCGAGCGACATCTCGTAGGGCTTGACGGTCATGTCGGTTCCGTCGTTGGTGTAGACTTCGCCGAGCGAGAAATACCGCAGAGAGCCTGACAGGGCACCGTAGTCGCCGATGCGGTAGTACCCGGCGACGTAGGCCAGGTCGATGTCGTTGACAAGCTGTCGCAGCCATGGCGTGTAGTTGAGGGCCACGCCGGCACGGCTTATGCAGAACGGGTATTTCGCCAGGTTCCATGCCTGGGAGTTCACGTCGGGGTCGGTTGCGGCACCCACGTCGCCAAGTCCGGCGGCACGGGCGTCGGGAGCGATGGTCTGTGAGATGACGGCATGCTCCACGGGGTTGAACGTGGTGGTCTTGTAGTCTTCTGCAGTGGCGGCTGCGCAGATGGCGCAGCATACGAGACTGAGGGGGATTTTCTTCATTTTATGTTTTTGTTAGTGTTCACCATTTTCTTCACCTTGCCATGGCTGTCACGCACGAGCACCAGTCTTGAGCGGCCGTTGTCGCTGCCATATTCTGTCACAGGACGCCCAAGCAGGTCGTAGGCCGCTGTGCCGGTGTTGTCTATGCCCGACTCTATGTCATCGATACCGGCAATGCCCCTGTCGGCCACGACAAAGTCGCACTCCACTGTCCTGGAGTTGTTGAGAATGTCCCAAGCCTTTAGTGAGAGGTGGTGCTTGCCTATGGTCATCTCAGGTATCTTGAAGTTGATGGTTCCAGAGGTGAAGTCGCCGAAGCTGTATTTGAAATAGGGGTTGAGGTTGTATGTGAGCGTTGACCATCCGTCGATGCATAGCTCTATATTGTGGCCGATGCCGGCATCGGAAATGTTGATGCCCTGATAGTCGGAGAGTACAGCATAGAACAACGGTGTGGGGCCTACGACGCTTCCATTCGTGAACGCCTCGTTTTCGAGGTAGAAATAGATGTTCGGGCCTACATTGTCGGTGGGCAGATTCTCTCCTCCTGCCATCTGGAAATACTGGCAGTCGCCGTTGGCCAGCAACGAGCGGTCCTCATTGTAGGCGAAGAGGATTATCTGGCCTGTTGAATTGGAGTAGAGAATGTCCTTTGGCACCGTGAAGGCGAAGATGAACTCTCCGTTCTTCACATTCGCATTCCCCGCAAAGACGGTGGCCTGTCTGTCGTTGTAGACCATGGCCGTGTCTGTGGCCGAGATGTCGTTGCGCCGGCAGGTGATAAGCGCCTCTGCGTCTTTGACGGTGAAAGTGACAACGCCGTTGAAATTTTCTGCGTTCTCGATGTGTCCCTCAACAATCACCTGCTGTCCTACTGTCAACGTTGGCATATTGGCACTTGACACTACTGCTCCGTTTATTTTGTCGACAACGGCATTGAGTGTCGGTGCGGCCAGAGCTATTGCCGGGTCGCCCAGAAGTGTGTACTGCTGCTTGTTCACTATCATGTCGCGGCTTGACCCTACGGCAAACTCGTTCTTTGCCATCATGGCCGCCTCGCCGATAGTTATCCTACGCCCGTTGGCTGTTCCCACTACGTGTTTCATAAACGAGTGGTTCAGGGGCTTGTTCCATGCAGCGTAGACAGTCCTGGTCGTACCGAAGAATGCTATCGCTCCTCCTTTGGGGTTCATTATTGCCGTCTCGCCGATGTTGGTGTACTGTCCGTCGAAGGGCATGATGTCGCACGACGCCGTCACCCACAGAGGCAGTCTCATTGATGACTCGGCTGCGAAATCGTCGTTGCTGAGTACTCTCTCGTGCGACAGTCCGATGGCATTGCCGTGGCCTGAGTAGTTCATCACCAGTGCGCCTATTTGAATCTGCTCCTTCAGCAGTCTGGCCACCTCAGGGTATCTGTTGCCCGACGAGAGGCTCTGCCTGGGATAGGCATCCCAGTAGACTTTCTTCAAGTTGTAATAGGGATAGTCATTCTCAATCATCTTTGCCACGTATTCGGCATCGTTCATGTGGCGGTTTTTGTCGCCGTCGTCGCCCATCATGCAAATGGTGTTCTGCCATGGCCCGGGGTCTTCGTTGAGCACGTAGCTGTAGGCTTTGTCCACCAAGGTTCTGGCGTCGCCGGCGGTTCTGGCGGGCAGTCTTCCCACGGCGACGTCGATTTTGTCGGTCAACATGTCGGCGCCCTCATTGTCATCGAGAAGGCAGAAATAGTCGTCGCTGACATAGCATTTCGTCTCGCTGAACGAGTTCTCGCTCTCATAGCAGATCAGGAAATCGTCGGGCGATGTGGAGAGCCATTTCTCCGAGCACATGCGGTTGTCCCAGGCTCCGTCGCCGAGGAGCAGCAGGAAGCGTGGTCTCTGGTCAATGTTGTCGCCTGCACGGTCGTAGAGCATTTTCATGTAGCGGCGGTAGGCCGTGGCATCGGGCGTGCCGCTGGCGAACTCGTTGAATATCTGGTCGGCTGCCACTATGTTCACTCTCAGTCCGTCGTGGCTCTCGTGAAGGGTCTTCAGTCTCTCTGCCTGCTCCTGCATGATGCGGTTGGCGGGGATGATGATAACCATGTCGGCGTTAGGATGGGCGTGGAGGTCCTGATTGTCTATTTTCCCAACCACCTCAGGAACTGGGAACTGGTCTTTCGACAATGCCGGGAACTGTTTTGGCGACGTGCTTGTCAGGACGAGGTAGTCGAGCCTCATTGTTCCGCCCTCAGTCTGCTTGATGGTGATGGTGTTCTGGCTCTTCAACCCCGACTTAATGGTGAAAGTCCATGTGTCGACCGTCGCCTCGCTGTAGTCGTCGGGTAGCGATTTCAGCTTCTTGTTAGTCTTGCTGGCCGTTGATGCGCTGACGAGCACGTGACCAACAAGTGAGTTGTTTACATAGATGTCGGCGTTGCAATACCCGTTGTATGTCATCGACACGGTTAGTCTTCCTGTCTCTGAGTATGCCGGCAGGGTGTAGTTGTTTCCATTGTTCTTGTCCAACGGTGCTTTCTCAAAAAGGTTTCTTCCTCCGTGGTACCAGCTGTATTCGTCAATCTCGTGAATAGCGTGGTAGTCACAGGCGTTGGGGTAGTATTTCGAGGCGAATGCGGCGCTGTCGAGGTATTGTGGCGCGGCGCCGGCGTCGGTAAGGAAATAGTAACCGTAGTTTGAATATGGGTTGCGTGTGCGCAATGTGTCCTTTGCCGATACCCATGTCACGGGGCCTGTTCCGTAGAACAGCCTGCGTGTGCCTACTTTGCATGTGGGCACCTCGCTGAGGTCGTCGTTGTCGGCAATGTAGCTGGCCGTCAGCTTTTCAGGCTGCATGGCACCGCCATATCCGAAGACTTTCACTTTCGAGGGGTCTGTGAATCCGGCTTCACGTATCATTCCGTCGGTGAGTGTGTAGATGCCTGTTTCGGGTATGCGTATCTTAACCCATCGGCCAGAGGCAAGTACGGAGTGGTCGGCATAACGGTCGAGAGCCATGCCTGGAGTGGCCTGCAGTAATATTGCTGCGAGTGCGAGGAGTAGGTTTTTTTTCATATCTGTAATGGTTTTTGGTAGTTACTTGCGTAGTATTATCAGTTTCTTTGCTTCCGAGGCTGTGGTGCTCCCATCTGTGCCGACGAGTACCCTGTAGAGGTAGACGCCGGTATGCAGACGGTTGCCGCTGCCAATGGTGAGGTCCCAGTCCATGGTGTATGTCCCGGTGGCCGACACACCCCTTTCGGCGTGCTCCCACAGCTGGCGGCCCGATGTGTCGAACACCTGCAGCACCACGTCGATGACGCTCCCGGCACGGTCGTGGCTCACGATGAACGACGTTGAAGTCGTTGCGGGGTTGCGTGTGCAGTCCACGCCGAAGCATTGCGGCGAAAGTCCTTTGGCGACGCGGAATTTCAGTTCTGCCAGCGATGAGTTATTTAGCACGTCCCAAGCCCTGAATGTCAGGCTGTGGTCGCCCACGTCCAGCTCTGGAATAGTGAATCCAACGCTGCCGCGTCGGTAGTCGCCGAAGTCGTAGACGAAATAGTCGTTCAGGCTGTAAGTCTTTTTCATGCTTCCGTCGATCACCAGCTCCATGTCGTGGCCGATGCCGTTGCCCGCCACGTTTATCCCGTCCTTGTCCGACAACTCTGCGTAGAAATAGGGCGTGCTGTTTACTGCGTCACCATTGGTGAACGAGCTGCTGTTGAGGTAGCAGTAGATTGAAGGCCCTACGCCGTCATCGTTCAGGTCCAGGCTTTCGGTTACTGCCAACTGTGTGTTTTGTCCGTGTGCCTCTGTCTGCCTGTCCTTGCTCACGGCGTATGCCAGCAGCATGTCTGTGTCGTCTTTGTAGCTCACGTCGCGTGGCAGGGCAAATGTGACGTTGAACTGTCCGTTGCGCAGGCTGTCCTGTCCGCTGTAGAGCGTCGTCGGACGGTCTGTGTATCGGTAGGCTTCCTCTGCGCCGTCAGAGGCCCGGTTGTTAAGGCGGCACACCACGGTATCCTCCACGTCTTTCATCGTAAGGTGCACGATGCCGTCAAACGGTTCCGTCCCTTCCACATGGCCTTTTACTGTCACAGTCGAGCCTACGGCGAGGCGTGCCACACCCTCCTGGGGGCTTTTCCCGTTGATGCTGTCAATGACAATCTGTTTTGTAGGTGCGGCGAGTGTCAGAGCTGGGTCGCCCAGCAGCGTGTAGTGCAGCTTGTTGTAGGCTGTGTAGCCTCCGCCCCACACTTCGCCCTTTGTCAGTCTCACGGCGTCGCCCAGGGTGTTACGTTTTCCGTCGACGGTGGCGAGCACGTTTTTCACGAACCCGCAGTTCATGTCTTTGTTTGCGCCGGTATAGACTGTGCGTGTCGTTCCGTAGAAGGCTATACAGCCCCCGTTGTCGTTAAGCATGGCAGTCTCTCCGATGTTGGTGTCTTGCGAGTCGTAGGGCATGATGTCGCACGATGCCGTGACCCACAGCGGCAGCCTCAATGACGTTTTCGTGGCGAAATCGGACAGGAGGAGCACTTTCTCATGCGAGATGCTGTAAGGGGCACCATGTCCGCAGTAGTCCATGATGAGTGCGCCGTATTTCATCTGGTTCTTTACCTGTGTCGACACTCCGTAGTAGTAATTGCCTGTGGCGGTGCTGGAGCGCACGTATGCGTCCCAGAAAACTCGCTTGATGTTGAATCCCGGATAGTTCCGCTCAACCAGCTTTGCCGCCTCGTCGGCCTCTTTCATGTGGATGTTGTTGTTGCCGTCGTCGCCCATGAAGCACAGCACGTTCTGCCAGTCGCCGGCCAGCTCGTTGTTCCTGTAGCTGATTATTTTGTCAACTATCACCTTTGCCTGGGCGGCGGTGCGTGCCGGCAGACGTCCTGCCCCCACATCGGGGATGTCGCTCTTCGTGAGCTGTCCTCCCTCGTCGTCGTCGAGCAGACAGAAATAGTCGTCGCTGACGTAGCTGTCGGTGGCGCTGACGGAGTTCTCGCTCTCGTAGCAGAGCAGGAAATCGTCGGGCGACGACGTGTGCCATCCGTCGCTCAACATGCGGTTGTCCCATGCGCCGTCGCCGAAGAGCAGCAGATAGCGCGGCATGTCGGCATCGGTGACGGCACGGTCGTAGAGCATCTTCAGGTATCGGCGGTAGGCGTTTGCGTCGGGTGTGCCGCTGGAGAACTCGTTGAACAGTTCGTCGGCGGGTACGATGTTCACCCTCATGCCGTCTTTCTCCTCGTGAAGAGTCTTCAGCCTCTGTGCCTCTGCTATAACGGCCTGGCTTGTGGGAATGATTATCACCATGTCGGCGGTACTGTCGGCATGGTGGTCTTGGTTCGTTATACGGTAGACGAACTTTGGCGTCGGTATAGTTGTCTTTTCAAGGTCGGGCAGCGGTGCCGGTTCGGGCATTGTCAGCGCAATGTAGTCGAGCCTCATGTTGGCGGTTCCCGATGTCTGGGTGAGTGTCACATCGTTTTCCTCCACTAACAGTCCTTCGATGTCAAAGGTTGAAGTGCGCACAATGGCATTGTCGTGGCTTGACAGTCCGCTGTTGAAGGCGACGGTGCCTACCACCGAGTCGTTCACAGCCACGCTCACCGTCCCTATGCCGTCGCTTGTGAGCACCACGGTGAGCTTGCCGTCGGTGCCGTTGGCGTTAAGATTGTATTTGTTCTGTCCTTTCTCTGCCAACAGACGGCTGTCGTATAGGTTGCGCCCGCTGTGGTACCATGCGTAGTTGTCCACCTCGTAGAGTGAGTGGTAGTCGTTGTTCGATGGGTAGAACGACTGTACGAATGTGGCGCTGTCCTGTGTCAGCGGCTCGCCTTCGCTCTCCGTTAGGAAATAATAGCCGTAGTTGGAGTATGGGTTGCGCGTTCTCGTCGTTGCGGTGGGGCTGTCCCAGTTCACCGGCCCCACGGCATAGAAGAGCCGCTTGCCGTCGGCGGTGGTGTATGTCGGCACTTCGTGCAGGTCGTCCGTGGCTGTGAGATATTCGCCGGTGAGATTCTCAGGCTGTAGCGCACCGCCGTAGCCGTATATCTTCACATTATTTATATTAGAGAAGCCGGCCTGTTTCACCAGTGCCTCGGTAAGATGGTGAACACCCGTATTCTCTACGCTTATCTTCGCCCATTGTCCCGTTGCCAGAATCGAATGGCTGGCATAGCGGCGCGACTCTTCCGTTGCCGGTTTTTCCGTTGCCGTGCTGTCGGTGGCTGTGCTGTCGGCGTTCTCGTCGCTGCGCGTGATTAGTGCCTTTCTCGCCTTGTTCATGTCTTTCTCGCCTCTTGGATGTCCCTCGACTTTGAGCTTGAAGCTCACCAGCTTCTGGTACTTTCCGTCTCTGAACACAAGAGGGATGAAACTGACATAGAGCGTGCCCTGGCGGCGCGATGCGCCCACATAGCTCTCCACCACGGGCATTGCCTGCAGTCCTGCTCCGTCACGTTCCATGAGTTTCTTCATGCGTGCGATGTCTGCCGTGCCCATGTCGATGAACTCAGGATATTCTATGCTGACGGTATAGGTGGAGTCGGCGTAGCCACGGCCTACGGGGTAAGAATAGAAGAATCGGGGGATCACCGAGTCGATGCGCACCTCGTCGGCTGTCAGGTTGAAAATGGTTTGGGTGGGGTGGGGACTTCTTCCCGTTTCTGCCTGTATGAGTCCGCCAAAGCCGGATGACAAGTGGAAAAGGACAAGCGATACTGCCACGGTTCTCTTCCGCAGCAAGTATTTCTTTGCCAATATTTTCAGAAACCTAAAGAATGTTCCCATATTATTCACTTGTCACTCCTCACTTGCACCAGAAGTCAAGCACCTTCGTCTCAGCGGATTTGCTGTCCCCGTTCCAAAGCCATCCTTGCAGATGGTTGTTCTCTGTCACCGGCCCCACTCCGGGTGGCGTGCCGGTGAAGAGCAGGTCGCCGGTCTTCAGTGTGAAGAACCTCGATATGTAGGCTATCAGGCTGTCCACGGAGTAGAGCATGTCGGCTGTGCATCCTTGCTGCACCGTCTCCCCGTCTTTGTCGAGCCGGAAATGCAGACGTTGCACGTCGTCAATCTCCGTCATCTCCACCCATTTGCCTATGACCGCGCTGCCGTCGAAGCCCTTGCAGATAGTCCAGGGGTGTCCTTTCTGCCTTGCCCTCTGCTGCCAGTCACGTGCGGTGAAGTCTATCCCCACCGTCACGGCGTCGTAATACCTGTGGGCGAACCTTTCGGGGATGCTTTTCCCCAATCGGTTTATGCGCACCACCACCTCAGCCTCGTAGTCCACCCTGGCCGCCCAGTCGGGCACGAAAAACGGCTTGCCGTTCTTCAGCAGGGCGGAGTCGGCCTTGGTGAATATCACGGGTTCTTCTGGTTTATATAACGTTCCATCCAGCTCTTTATTGTGCAGGATGTAATTCATTCCTACGGCAAATATCTTCATTTGGCAGTTTTTAAATTATTCTAACTTCTCACTACAAAAAAGCCTCGCTCTGCTGCTTGCCCGCCATCTTCACTATGTCAAACCTTGCGGCGGATGGGCATGAACGAGGCTTTCCCCTTTGAATTTCCCCGCCGTCCTAATCCCAGAGGGCTGGCAGGGCGTCGCGTCGTGGCAGGTTTTCTGGCTTGTCGCCCGGAACAAACGTCTTCCCGAAAATCTCAGTGACAATGGTGTTTGTCCCACCTAAATGGCGACTCACAGCTGCGGGACAGCAGGGGAGTCGCACCCCTTTCCCATATTAATCGGTAGTCGAACCACGCGTTTTCACTTGCAAAATTACTACTTTTTTCCAAACCCCGCACCCTCCAACGGATATTTTAACGAAATTTACGACGTATCCGGCACATATCCCATAGTTCCTCGGCGCTTATCTCATAGTTATCTCGTCAGTACCTTTTATAGTGCAGTATGAAGTTCGCGGTTCCGCGAGAGCAATCAGACTTCCGCCTTCCCTTCTGCTGGCAGACGGAAGTAAAAACGACTGTTTCCGTCAATATTAGTCAGAAAGAAATCCGATTTTGCGATGATGTCCATTCCAATCAGGATGTCGTAATCCTTCATTTCGCTACAATAGACATAGCGATCTTTATACAGATTACCATTGGGCAGCCCCAGATGCACTTTGTAGATGTCTGTCTCTTCTTCACCTCCGATTCCCACAATCGTTGAGTGGTCAAAGGGTTTCAGTCCGAGTGCCTTTATCACCCGCGATGAAACAATTGTCACCTCCGAACCAGTGTCCCAAGCAGCATTTTCGGTGAAGAACCGATTCTTCAGTTCAACACCCGGCACTACTTCAGCTGCTTCAAAAATAATGGCATTGGTTATGACGGCATTCAACTCACCATCACATTCCTGTAGGTAAGCAGTCATAGAACCTCTGAGAGTTTGCAATATTCCAACTTAGGAGCCACGGGCTTATGACATCCCGCCTTCACACGATAGAACGTAACGTGTAGATTCTTCATGCTTGCGGGAACCTGTTGGGGGGTCTCCACAATTTTGAAATCTTCTATCTTAGCATCTCTTAAGTTGAACATATACTATCTTTATCCGTTTTCGTTTGCAAATATAGGCACTTTTTCTGAAAGTTCCAAGAAGAATGCCAAGTTTTTATCAGTTTTTCTCTAAATCCGCTCCTTTTTGAGAGATTTTTCAAATAATAATAGTAAAAATCAACTCATTATTGATACGTAAAACAAAAAACGTCTCCACGATGTGTTAATATTTGGTTAACCTCCCACAGAAGTTCTCCAAAACTCCCACAGGGCAGCGGTTTCCTTTCGCTGCTCTTTTTTTTGTGCACATCACCGTGACACGATGCGACGACGGCACGTACCGCCCGAACTTCCGCCCGATGCCGATGGGGAAAGGGTCTCGTGATGTTGTCGCAATGCTTGACAGCCATCGTCTCTGGCTTCTGTCAGGATCGTCTCCGGGAGGCCAAAAAGTTCGCCCGGCGCGGACTTCCAGTTCGCGCCGTGCGAACTCACAGTTCGCGCCGGGCGGACTCCGAGTTCGCGCCGGGCGAACTTTTTGGGGTCTCGGAGGGGTTGAGGAGACACCCCCAAGCCCATCAAAAGCCCTCCCCAGCACACAGACCAAACGCATTATAAATATTTTGGAAACGAATTTGAATAATTATAATATGATTATCCGCAATCAGGTGATTAACCTGAATTATTCATGGTAATTACGCTTTTTTGTTTTTAACATATAATTGCCATGTAATTGACCATTAATTTCT
>CAJOEC010000037.1 GCA_905233425.1 uncultured Prevotella sp.
TCTGTCTGAATCTGTGCGCCAGGACGACTATCCAAAAAGTATCAAGTTAAAGCACCTTTAATAATTAACGGTTCGTTTCTTTACCCAGTACACATATAAATATTATAATGTGTACCGCTTCTTGTACTACTTCAATCTGTCTATGTAAGTCTTTCAAAGAACTCTTTCTTAGTGCCTTGGAGAGGTGTTCTCTCGTTTAGCGGGTGCAAAGGTACGCACTTTTTTCGAACCGCCAAAACTTTTTTGCAAGTTTTTTTCAAGAAAATGCGAAAAACGGCATTCTGTTGACAAATATCAAGGCGGCAAAGGAATCACAACCCGGCTACACATTATTATATATAGGGACAGAGCGCCAGAGTCCAACCCGACCGTCCCTAAAAGCCGCGTGCATATTGCTCAGGTGTACAGTCCTCCGTTGATGTTGATGACCTCTCCTGTGATGTAGGCAGCCTCGTCGCTTACGAGGAATGCCGTTAGAGCGGCCACCTCTTCGGGTTTTCCGAAACGTCCGGCAGGGATCAGCTTTGTCAGTTCCTCCTGCTTCAGCTCGCGGGTCATGTCGGTGGCGATAAAGCCAGGAGCTATGGCATTGACGGTAACGCCGCGTGCGGCCACCTCCTGTGCAAGAGCCTTCGTGGCCCCAATTAATGCGGCCTTGGCAGCACTATAGTTTGTCTGTCCTGGCAGTCCTTTCACTCCCGACAGCGACGCCATGTTCACTATCCGCCCGCCACGACGGCGCGGCATCATGTGCTTCAGCAGACGGCGCGTGATGTAGAAGAAGCCGTTGAGCGTGGTGTCGAGGACATCATGCCAGTCATTGTCGCCCATCATGAAGAGGACGTTGTCGCGGCGTATGCCGGCGTTGTTCACCAGCACGCCGATATAGTCGTCGGGGTGCTGCTTCTCCCACTGGTCAATGGCAGCCTCAATCTGCTTTGCGTCCGACGTGTCGAAGGGCAGCAGCTCCGCCTGTCCGCCGTCGGCCTCTATTTCTGCCTTTGTGGCCTTTGCAGCCTCCTCGTTGCTACGGTAGTTGATAATCACGGGCCAGCCGTCCTTGGCCAGCCTCTGTGCCACGGCCTTGCCTATGCCGCGCGATGCTCCAGTCACTAATGCGTATTTCATTGTCTTGGTGTCTTGGTGGTACTTGGTACGAAAGAGGCAGATGCCAGCGGGCATCTGCCTCCATACGTTTCTATTGTCCGAGATTACTCAGCGACGAGCGTGAAGCGGCGGAAAGCCACAATCTTCAGCTCCTTGTCCTGCTGCTTGAGCCATGTGCTGACGTTCACCTTGTCGCCGTCGCCGAACTGGAACTCCTGGTCGACGAGACAGCTCTCCTTCTTGAACTTCTCCACGCGGCCGCGTGCGATGCCCTCGATCATAGGCATCTTCAGCTGAGCCTCACCCTCGGCCTTGGCCTCGGCGATGATCTTGCGGGCCTCGTCGGCCTGCTCCTTGGTGATCCATCCCTTAGCGGTGTTGCTCTCGATGTGGTCCTCGCTGTCGACGTGTGCGGGGTTGATGCCAGCCTTCTTCAGCTTCATGTCGACGAACTTCTGCACCTGCTCCAGCTTCGACTTCTCCACTGCGGTCTTGTACTCCTCGTCGAGAATCTTCTGGTCGATGCTGTCGGCGTCGAGTGCCACGGGCTTCATGGCAGCCACCTGCATGGCCAGCTTGTGGCCTA
Organism: uncultured Prevotella sp.; assembly: GCA_905233425.1. GTDB lineage: Bacteria > Bacteroidota > Bacteroidia > Bacteroidales > Bacteroidaceae > Prevotella. The sequence goes on from CAJOEC010000037.1 coordinate 1,694, forward strand.
TTTCGGAAGCCTCCTTGTTGGTCTGTACCATTGTGCAGAGCATGTGCTTGCCCATGTGGTCGTAGATCTCGATGTTGTCGCCCTCGAGGAAGAGGTAGCCGTCGAGTTCCATCTTCTCACCTGTGATGCCCGAGCGCTGTGTGACAGCCTCCTGAGCGCTCTGTCCGTTGATGTCGAGTTCCTTCACCTCGTCGAGAGTCTTGCACTTTGCAGCGACTGCTGCGTCGAGGATGCTACGTGTCAAGGCGATGAAATCGGCGCCATTGGCCACGAAGTCGGTCTCGCACTTCAATGCTATTGTTGCGGCGAACCCGTTCTCGCATTTCACGAGCACGCATCCGTTGCTTGTCTCGCGGTCGCTACGCTTTGCGGCGATGGCCAGGCCACGCTCGCGGAGCAGCTCCTTTGCACGGTCGAAGTCACCCTCGGCCTCGGTAAGAGCTTTCTTCACATCGGCCAGACCGGCACCGGTCATGGCACGCAGTTTCTTGATATCGTCTATTGAAATTGCCATTTTTATTGCCCCCAAATTAGGGGGTTGGAGGTCTGAACAAGCGCAAATCAGACCATTTTAATTTGTTTTTTGTTATTTGGGTTAGAGGGCTGGCATCTGCGCTTGTCCAGAACCCAACCCCCTAACTTATGGGGCTGAAGTTACTCAGCTGCCGGAGCCTCCTCTTCTGCTGGAGCAGCCTCCTCAGCCTTGCGCTGGCGGCGTGCACCAGTAGCGCGGCGCTGTGGCTCGCTCTCCACGACCTCGTCGGTCTGAGCCTCGGCGGCCTTCTCGTCGGCCTTTTCGGCCTTGCGCTCCTCGATGCCCTCGGCTATTGCGGCGCAGCAGGCGTTGAGGATAACCTCGACGCTGTCCTTTGCGTCATCGTTGGCGGGAATCACGAAGTCGATGTTCTTCGGGTCGCTGTTGGTGTCGACGATGCCAAACACTGGTATTCCCAGACGGTTGGCCTCTTTCACAGCGATGTTCTCCTTCATCACGTCGACGACGAAGAGTGCGCTTGGCTGGCGGGTCATGTCGGCGATGGAACCGAGGTTTTTCTCCAACTTGGCGCGCTGGCGTGTCACCTGCAGGAGCTCACGCTTCGACAGGTTGCCGAATGTGCCGTCGCTCATCAGCTTGTCGATGTTGGCCATCTTCTTCACGGCCTTGCGGATGGTGGGGAAGTTGGTGAGCATTCCACCGGGCCAACGCTCTATGACGTATGGCATGTTGATGCTTGTTGCCTTCTCGGCAATCAGCTCTTTGGTCTGTTTTTTAGTACCTACGAACAGGATACGCTTACCCTGGCGGGCGATGTTCTTCAGTGCCTCTGCAGCCTCGTCAATCTTCATGGCTGTCTTGTGGAGGTCGATGATGTGTATGCCATTGCGCTCGCAGTAGATGTAGGGAGCCATGGCTGGGTTCCATTTGCGCTTCATGTGACCGAAATGACATCCGGCCTGGAGCAGCTGGTCAAAATTTGTTCTTGCCATTGTTTGTTGTTTTAAAATTGTTGTTTACTTTCTTTTTAATTCTTTGGCTTAGAATCAACCGATGGGTAGCTATAGGGCTTATGAGACTTATGGGTCCTATGAGACTTATGGGTCCTATGAGACTTATGGGTCCTATGAGACTTATGAGACCTATATGACTTATGAGACTTATGAGACCTATATGACTTATGAGACTTATGAGACCTATATGACTTATGAGACTTATGAGTCCTATGAGACTTATGAGACCTATATGTCCTATCGGTTTAGATGCTAAACAGTGTCCAGTAGATATTAACGCTTACTGAACTGGAAGCGGCGGCGTGCCTTGGGCTGACCGGGCTTCTTGCGCTCCACCTCGCGGCTGTCGCGTGTTAGGAAACCCTGGACCTTGAGAGTCTTCTTGTCCTCGGCGTTGACCTTGACCAGTGCGCGGGCGATAGCCATGCGCAGAGCCTGGCTCTGGCCGGTGAAACCACCACCATCGAGGTTAACCTTGATGTCGTACTTTCCCTCGCATTCGAGCACCATCAGGGGCTGCTTCACCACATACTGCAGTATGGCTGAGGGGAAATACTCGGTTAAGTCTTTCTTGTTGATCGTAATCTTGCCGGTACCCTCCGACATATAGATGCGAGCCACAGAGCTCTTACGACGACCTATTGCATTAATGTATTCCATATTCTTTATTTAGAATTTTAGATTATTTATAACTGTTGATGTCAATGGCCTTTGGCTTCTGTGCCTCGTGCTTGTGCTCTGTTCCGTCATAGATGTAGAGGTTGTTCAGCAGATGGCGTCCGAGGGGGCCTTTTGGCAGCATGCCCTTGACGGCGTGCTTCAGTATGCGCTCCACTCCGAAGGGTTTCTTGCGCAGCTCTGCGGGTGTGTTGAAACGCTGTCCTCCGGGATAGCCCGTGTAGCGTGTGTAGACCTTGTCGGTCTCTTTCTTTCCTGTGAACTTAACCTTTGCGGCGTTGATGATGATAACGTTGTCGCCACAGTCAACGTGCGGGGTGAAGCTGGGTTTGTACTTTCCGCGAATCAGCTTCGCAACCTTCGATGCCAGACGTCCCACAACCTGGTCGGTGGCATCGATGACTACCCACTCTTTCTTGGCTGTCTCCTTGTTGATGGAGACGGTCTTGTAACTAAGTGTGTTCATTTTTACTTTTAAAATACTAAAAAACAGTTTATTAAATCATTTGTTGTTGAATGCCGATTCACAAACCACGCCGTCTGGCCAAAGACGGACGCTATTTACACGGTCATTCCGGGGATTCTAAGACCCTCCCCTAATAATCGGACTGCAAAGGTACTCACTTTCTGAATATTATTGTGCATCGTGACGGCCCCAGACCAAAATATTTACGATTATTTAACATTGGAGGCGGGGTCATTTAACCGTATTTGGGAATTTTGCAATTGACTATCCGCAATCATCCGAAGACGCCCCGAAAGGGCAATGAGCCAACAGCCCAGGGCATCGCCCTGGGGGGCAGGACGAGTGACCCACGCCCTGAAAGGGCAAAAGCCTTGGACGGAGGCGGCGCCTCCTACTCATTCTTTTGCCCTTACAGGGCGGGACCGCGCCCCTTCTAAACCCAGGGCGGTGCCCTGGGCTATTAGCTTTTTGGCCTTTCAGGCCGACTGTCGGACACATGCGGATAATCATTCGACCTGTACGGTTGAAAAGCCCTGAAGGGGCGACAAGACTACAGACGGGGGTAAAACCCCCGGTAAGTCGGCACAAGACGAAAGCCCTGAAAGGGCGATAGATTACCGGCGGGGGTGTAAGCCCCCAACCACTGCAACTGGATTCTGTCGCCCCGGGGGTTTCACCCCCGTCTGTAGTCTATCGCTCCTTCGGAGCTTTCCTTGCATAGACTTTCAACCGTACAGGTCGTAATCATTTTTGCAATACCAATCCGTCTTTCTTTAACTCAGCAGGAGGTGCGGCATTCCTGCCGCCCAACGAGGCAAAAGAACAACTTGCCTCCTCTCGCCATCTCATTTCCAGCGTTATTCTCTCTCACGTCTCCGACATGCCAAAAAGTTAGCTCGGAGAGGACTTCCAGTTCGCCCGGCGCGAACTGTCAGTTCGCACAGCGCGGACTCCGAGTTCGCACGGCGCGAACTTTTTGACGTCCCAAAGGGGTGAAATGTCATAATTCTGCTGCTGACAGCAGCCGCTGGCCGTCGGGCTGCTCGCTGATGTCCACACGGACGGCATCGTCGGGAAGAAGACCCTCAATCATCTCAGGCCACTCGATGAAACAGAGGTTGCCACTGTAGAAATATTCCTCGCAACCCATGTCGTAGGCTTCCTCAAGACGCTTGATGCGGTAGAAGTCGAAATGGTAGATCCTATGGGTTGAGGGTTGAGGGTTGAGAGTTGAGAGTTGAGGGTTGAGAGTTGAGAGTTGAGGGTTGAGAGTTGAGAGTTGAGGGTTGAGGGTTGAGGGTTGAGAGCCACACTCGTATTCGTTCACGATTGCAAATGTCGGGGAGGTCACTTGGTCGACGACGCCAAGCTCCTCGCATACAGCCTTGATAAATGTGGTCTTGCCGGCCCCCATAGCACCATAGAAAGCAAACACACGATGGTCTCCGATATGCTCAACAAACTCACGTGCGGCAGCACCGAGAGCATCTGTTCCTGGTATCAATATTTTCATTGTTTTCTTACAAAATGTCGTTAAATTATCTTGCAAAGTTACACCTTTTTACTGAAACATCCAAATTTTATTCACTTTTTTCAAAAATTATTTGTCGTTTCCAAAAAAATGCAGTAATTTTGCACGCTAAACTGTATTTCAGTAAGTTAAGAATTAATAATTATACATGGAAAAAAGACTCTTTACTCTTCTGGCGGGGTTGCTCATGTTAGTAGGGGCAGCCTTCGCTCAAAACCAAATCAGCGGAACGGTCTACGAAGACACTGGCGACCCCTGCATCGGGGCGACGGTGCTGATTCATGGCACCAAGCAGGGAACGAAGACCGACATCAACGGAAATTTCACTATTAGTGTGCCCGCCGGCAAGAAAATCGATGTCAGCTACATCGGAATGATCTCGCAGACCGTGACACCCAAGAACGGTATGAAAATCACCCTGAAGGCCGACCAGCACATGGTCGACGAGGTGGTCGTGACGGGTGTGGTGAAGCAGGACAAGCGACTCTTCACCGGTGCATCGAGCAAGATTGACGCCGACAAGACAAAGCTGTCGGGTATGGCCGACGTGAGCCGCTCGCTCGAAGGCCGTGCCGCCGGCGTGCAGGTGACCAACGTGAGCGGCACTTTCGGCGCAGCCCCCAAAATACGCGTCCGTGGTGCCACTTCCATCTACGGTAACTCCAAGCCCCTGTGGGTTGTGGACAATGTGATTATCGAGGACAACGTCGATGTTTCGGCCGACGAACTGGCCTCCGGCGACGCCAAGACCCTTATCTCGAGTGCCGTGGCCGGACTGAACTCCGACGACATCGAATCGTTCACAATTTTGAAGGACGGCTCCGCCACATCTATTTATGGTGCGCGCGCGATGGCCGGTGTGATAGTCATCACAACCAAAAAAGGCGCCAAGGGACGCGCTGCAATCAATTACACCGGTGAGTTCACCACGCGACTGAAACCGTCGTACAACGACTACAACATCATGAACTCGCAGGAGATGATGGGTGTCTACAAGGAGTTGGCCGACAAGGGATGGCTGCAAATAGAAAACCTGGCCAACGCCCAGAACTCAGGTGTATATGGATATATGTTCCAGCAGCTGCGCCTGTACGACGTCTCAAGCGGAAGGTTCGGACTGGAAAACACCCTGGCCTCACGCAACGCCTACCTCCAGGCTGCTGAGTTCAGGAACACCGACTGGTTCGACCAGCTCTTCTCCACAGCAATCTCGCAAAACCACTCCGTCTCCATCTCGGGCGGTACGGAGAAGTCGCAGAGCTATTTCTCCATCTCGCTGATGAACGACCCCGGACAGTACGTGAATCGTGGCAAGGTGAAGCGCTACACGCTGAACGCCAACACCAGCTACGACCTGCTGAAGAACCTCACCATACGACTTGCCGCACAGGGCAGCTACCGCGACCAGGAGGCCCCCGGCTCGCTGAACCGCACCACCGACGTGGTGACGGGCGAGGTGAAGCGCGACTTCGACATCAACCCCTTCAGCTATGCCATGAACACCAGCCGATGCCTCGACCCCGACACCTACTATACACGCTTCTACACAGGCTTCAACATATTCAACGAGCTTGAGAACAACTACAACGACATCAATGTCAGCGACCTCATGTTCCGCGCAGAGCTGGAGTACAAGCCCATACAGACCGAGAAGAGCACGCTGACGCTTTCGGGACTTATCTCAACCCGCATGTCGAACACAAAAACTGTACACAACGTCAAAGACAAATCAAACCAGGCCAACGCCTACCGCGCCGGTACTGACGCCACCGACGACAACTCGACCATACGCGACAGCAACACGCTGCTCTACACCGACCCTGACGACGACAAGGCTATACCCGAGACCGTGCTGCCAGAGGGAGGCATCAAGTATGAGGACGCAAACGTGGGGCGCTCGAACTTCTACCGCGCAATGGCACAGTACCGCTCGGAGTTCAACGAGAAGCACTCATTGAGCGTGCTCTTAGGAACCGAACTTTCCACACGCAAGATTACAAACACCACATGGACGGGATGGGGCTACCAGTACGAGAACGGCGGACTGACATACAGCCCGTACAAATGGCTGAAGCAGATGAACGAGGAGAACACCGAGTATTTCGGCGAGTCGTTCACACAGACAAACTCACTGGCCTACTACGGACAGTTCGACTACTCGTTCCTGAAGCGCTACACCGTAAACGGAACCATGCGCTATGAAGGCTCCAACCGACTGGGCAAGAGCACATCGTCACGCTGGCTCCCAACATGGAACATCGGTCTGAAATACGACATGGGCAGCGAACCTTTCATGCAGAATGCAGCCAGCTGGCTCTCAATGCTCATGCTGCGTGGCAGCCGCTCGCTGACGGCAGCCCCTGGTCCCGACTATGTGACCAATGCAACAGCCATCTACAAGACACAGAACAAATGGCGTCCGACGTCATCGGCTGCAGAAAACGAGATCTACATTGACCAAATAGCCAATACCGAACTCACATACGAGAAAAAATATGAATGGAATGTGGGTGTGGACCTTGGATTCTTAAACGACCGCATTACTCTCACCACCGATGTGTACTGGCGCAAGAATTTCGACGAGATAGGCTTGATTTTCACCCAGGGCGCTGGTGGTGTCAGCCGCAAGTGGGCTAATGTGGCCGACATGAAATCGAGGGGAGTGGAGTTCAGCCTTCACACTGAGAACATAGTGGCGCCGAAGTTCAAGTGGAGCAGCGACATCATTTATTCTTACGCAAAGAACGAAATCACAAAGCTGGATACTGGCGACCGTGCTGTCGACTTGGTCACAGGTGCGGGATTTGGCGTGGAGGGCTACCCTGTGCGTCCGCTCTTCAGCTATCAGTTCGCCGGACTGAACAGCGAGGGACTGCCAATGGTTTACAACGAGGAGGGCATAGCCACCGTAGGCGACCTGAATTTCCAGGAGACCGAGAATCTTGTCGACGAATACGATGCCGACGGTACTTTCCACAAAGGATTCCTGGTCTATGAAGGCCCGACAGAGCCTACGTGGTACGGTTCAATAGGCAACAACTTCTCCTATAACTTCAACAAGGCCGGAAAGCTCGACCTCGAGGTGTTCATCACCTACAGCGGCGGCAACGTGGTGCGCATGGACCCCGTCTTCAGCTCGTCGTACAGCGACCTGTCATCGCTGCCGCGTGAGTTCAAGAACCGCTGGATGATTCCCGGCGACGAGCTTGTGACCGACATCCCCGCCATTGCATCGCTCAACCAGCGCGACCGCTACGGCTCATACACCCTGAAGACAGCTTACAACGCCTACAACTACTCAACGGCACGCATCGCCAAGGGCGACTTCGTGCGTCTGAAGGAGGTGGCGCTGACATACACCATGCCGAAGGAACTGCTCGCAAAGACAGGATTCCTCTACTCCGCATCGCTGAAAATTGCCGCCACCAACCTCTTCCTGCTTTATGCTGACAAGAACCTCAACGGACAGGACCCGGAGTTCATCAACTCAGGTGGTGTGGCTTCGCCTATCTCAAAACAGTTCACCGCAACGCTAAGACTCGGTTTCTAATTATTCAATAATTATAATAAAATGGAAAAAACAAGATATATCATCACAAAGCTCTGTGCTCTCTGTCTGCTCTGTGCCCTCTGTTCCTCCTGCCACGACAAGCTCGACGAGGTGCCCGACAACCGCACGGAGATTGACAGCCCTGAAAAGGTGAGGAAACTGCTCACCTCGGCATATCCCGTGTACACACCGGCAGTCATCTGCGAACTCTCAGGCGACAACTACGTCGACGACAACGTGGTGGTGCCTGCCACCCACAACGACGCCTACGAGAAATTCCACGAGGAGGCCTACTGCTGGGAAGACATCAACAACTACTCCATCAGCGCCGACGACACCCCCTATCAGGTGTGGGAATCCTACTACAGTGGCATCGCGGTGTGCAACCACGCCATACAGGCAATGAAGGAGATGAGTGACGACCCGAAGAACGACCCGGAACTGAAACACTCATGGGGCGAGGCCCACGTGCTCAGGGCTTACCTCCATTTCATCCTGGTGAACGTCTTCGCCGAGACATACAAGACCAAGGAACTGAGCAGCAAAGACCTTGGAATACCTTACGTCAAGCAGCCTGAGACGGTGGTGAGCGTGGACTACAGCACGTCGGAGTTCCTTCACAGCGTGGCCGAGACCTACGACCTCATAGAGGAAGACCTCATGGAGGGAATGGACCTTATAATGGACTCGAAATACTCCGTGCCGGCTTACCATTTCAACCACAACGCCACCTGTGCCTTCGCAGCACGTTTCTACCTCTTCAAACGCGACTATGCGAAATGCGAATACTATGCCACCGAGGCACTGGGCAACACCCCGTTCTCGATGTTGAGGAAGTGGGCCAGCATCAACCAAAACACCATCGACTCACGACTGAACGACTACAACGACGAGAAAGCTCCCTGCAACTTCCTCATACAGTCGACCTACTCGGTTCAAGACCGTATGCTCTCGGCCTGCCGATATGCCACCAACGACGGCACGACATTCAAAAAGAACGGACAGACATGGACGGTGCCCTCGACACTCGGCCTCGTAATGTCGGGAGGCGGTCCCAACTGGAACGGCTATCTGCCCGCCTACGACGGTAACCTCTACATCTGGGGCGGACAGGAATACGGCGTGTGGCTCTTCCGTGTCTACGAGTATTTCGAGTACACCGACAAGATTGCCGGTATCGGCTATGTGCACATGCTCTACCAGCCCTTCACCGCCGAGGAAACACTGCTCTGCCGTGCTGAGGCAAGGCTTTACATGGGCAAGCGCGACGAAGCCATCCAGGATCTGGGCATTTGGACATCATCACACATGGTCTCCAACGCGCTCACATTGGAGGGCATACAGCGCAAGTACAACCGCGAAGGCCGCAGCGCAAACAGTTTCGTGAGCAATCTGCATCCGAAGGAGATGGGATTTGAGACTATTCTCGAGGGCGACGACCTTGCCGTGCTCGACTGCATACTCCATTTCCGCCGCATAGAGCGTCTCTACGAGGGCGACCGCTGGTATGACATCAAACGCTACGGCATCACCGTCTACCACTTCTATCGTGGCCCGCAGGAAGACGAGATACATATCGACTCGCTCACGTGGGACGACAAGCGTCGTGTGCTGCAGCTGCCTAACAACGTCATCGAGGCAGGATACCCGGCAAGCCGAGAGACAGGCTCCTTGGGACGCTCTACGGGCGGATACGTCTCAGCGGCTCCGGCAACGCCAATACTCTACAATAAATAATCCTTTTGCGAAAGGCTTTCTGACAACGAATAAAAACGGATTACAATAATATGAGCAAGAAAACAAATAGAATCTGGACATGTCTCGTATGCGGCGCTATATGCGCGGCAATGCCATCATGCAGCAACGACGATGACTTCACGGAGAGCATCTTCGACACCAGCATCAAGGCCGTTGACGAGAATTCCGCCACCGCTCCTTTCGACGAGTGGCTTTACGACAATTTCGTGGTGCCATACAACACCGAGATCCAGTACAAGTTCAACTACCCTGCATCGAACCTGGACTTCCAGCTCACACCTACTTTGTATGAGAAGTCGCAGTTGATGAGCCATTTCATCAAATACCTCTTCTACGATGTCTACACGAAATACGGAGGGGAGAACTTCATGAAGAGCTACGGCCCGAAGATATTCCATTTCATCGGCTCAAAAGCCTACGCGCCTACAACGGGCACGGAGACACTGGGATATGCCTCGGCTGGTGTGAAAATCACAATCATCAATGTGAACGAGATGAAGATGTGGACGCCCGACGACCAGTACACGCCCACTGACATCGACCTGCTCAACAAGGATCAGTTCCACACAATGCACCATGAGTTCTCGCACATTCTGCACCAGACGAAGACCTACCCCATCACCTTCGGGCAGGTGACTCCCGCCACATACGCACCACGCGACTGGCAGGATCGTGACTCCGTGGAAAGCCACAGTCTGGGCTATGTCACACAGTATGGCTCGTCGGCAAACTACGAGGACTTTGTGGAGGTGCTTTCATGCACCATCACCGACACCGACTACCGCTGGATGACAACTATCATCGACGCCTGTGCCAACGGTGGCATAAAGAGCAAGGACGACAAGGAGAAGGTCTACACGCTCATTGACTCATTGGAGATTCAAGGACTCGACGAGCCGGGAAAGGTGTGGAACAACTTCACGCTCTATAAGGAGACGGCACGTATCACAGAAACGGGTGAAGTGACTGAGCGATTCGTGCCCAGCTTCCACCAGGCCGATGCAAAGCTCAATGCCGACGGCAAGAGCCTGACCTACACAAAGGAAAGGGAATTCACATCGTTCCGCGACTTCCTCGACAACTGGGTGCAGATAGACACCAGTGTCAAGGCGGGAGGAATGAATGCCATTCTGGAGAAAATTGCCATTGCCACAAAGTGGTACACCGAGAACTGGGGGCTGCACCTCTACGAGATACGACGTGAAGTGCGCGAGCGGCAGAACAAGGTGAACGATTATGTTAGTGAGAACGTCATCATCTTCCCACTGAAGTAGATTTGAGATTTAAGATTGAACATTGAAGATTATGAAAAAGACATACAGACTTATAACCACCTGTTCAGTATGCTGCGCCATCTGCGCAGCCACCATAGCGCTCTCTTCCTGCAAGTTCGAGCAGGAGGACTATTTCCCTGAGAGCGCATCGTTGCGCATCACCCACGTTAATGAGGAAATCAAAGACCGATTAGTGGAGCAGAGCGCCGAGGGCAGCCACGGATGGCTCATACAGTATTTCGTGGCCGGCACCGACGACTACAACTTCGAGGGGTTCAACATCTTCGGACGTTTCTACAAGAGCGGACGGGTGACGCTGGCAGGCAACCACAGGTTCCTGCGAAACAACAATGCCAACAAGTACACAGAGCACGACAGCCACTACGAGATGCTGGCAGAGGAAGGCCCGGTGCTCTCGTTCAACACATGGAACGACGTCCTCACCGTACTTGAAGACCCTGTAAGTCCAACGGCAGCACCGGGAAGCATCGTTGCCGACGGTGAGGGAATGAGGGGCGACCACAACTTCGTGCTCACCAAGTTCGAAGACGATTGCATCACTTTCCGAGGCGAGCGTCACGGAGCCAATTCGCGCTTCACCCCCTGCGACAGACCGTGGGAAGAGTATATGGAGGCAGCCGAGAAGACTAAGAAGGACATCACGTCCGACTTTCTCACATCCTATTATGTCACCAACGCGACCGACACCATGTATTTCGTAGGATTGAAGAAAGGCTATTTCAATTACTGCGACCGTGTGAGCGACCCTCTGAACAACAAGGTGCTCTCATGTGTGTTCACACCCGAAGGATTCCGTCTGCACAGAATCTACTATATTGAATCCAACATGTTCCAAGAGTTCAAGATGTCGCCAGACAGCACTTGCCTCGTCTCAGAGAGCGACAGCGTGAGAGTTATTGCCTGTTGGGACAATTATATTGTCAATGTCCGCAACACCGTATGGAATTTCGACCAGGAACAGCTCTCGGAGGAGCAGAAAAGCATACTCGAGCAGCTTGACACTGAGATAAAGAAAGTGGGCAAGACATACTCACTGGCCAGCATCGGACTGGGACGTTCGACAGGAAAAGGCGCGGTGAATGGTCTGGTCATCACTTTCTACACCAACAGCGCGAAGTCAAAGAGCAACACGGCAGGACTGGAGCTGAATACTACACGGCCTGTTTACGGAAAGATGAATATCGAAGCCGCCGAAGATGCCGCTATGGACGGAAACCTTACGAGCCTGGCAGCAAGAAGCAACGCCGGGGAACTGATGAAGCAGTTCGCCGCCACACTGATCAGCAAACAGGCAGAGGGCAAAACACAGAAAATAATGTTTGACATCACGCCCAACAACTATTTCAAGCCCACCGGATGCGAATTGCAGGAGATACTCATTGACGACAATGGAAAAGAGACTCCAGGAACGGCAAAGTACACATTGAAATGATTATAAACAAACAAAAATCAAAAAAATGAAAAAGTATTTACTATTAGCTGCCATGGCAGTGATGGCCATCACCGCCAGCGCACAGGGAAGCCCGAAGGTTTACAGCGGGCAGCCCAATGACCAGAAGTTGACGAAGGATGTCGTCAAGAAATCGTTCAAGTCCGTCGCTCCAAGACGCGGTCTGAGCATTAAGAGCCAGGCTCCATCCAGGAATCTGGGAGCACTCGACATCAGCAAGGTGGAGCCGGTGGCTCGCATGAATCACGTGCCAATGGCTGCACAGACTGTTGTGCCCACCCAGGGCAAGGCATTCAGCAAAGGCAAGGCCATGAGCCGCAAAAACGTGAAACTCATGCCTACCATGACTGCTATCCCCCAGCAGACAGCACAGGCCAAGGCCGGACGCAAGGCTCCTGCATTGGCAGAGAAGTACACCGGCGTAGGTGTGGATTACAGGTCTAAAGATATGGTTAAGTGGACCATGACTCCCGGAACGCTTGTTCTCGTTGGCGATGTCAATGGCGACAACACAGTTGATGTGGCCGACATCTCTTCAGTCATCAGCGTCATGGCAGGAACGGCTGATTATTCCGCTTCCGATGTCAACCACGACGGTGTGATAGATGTGGCCGATATCTCGTCTATCATTACGATCATGGCTAATTACGACACATCAAGTTCGGATGCAGGAGCAAACGTGCTGGTGGATGTAATACCGACTCCCGACTTCCTTTCCGAGCTCTATCCCGAAGGCATTCCCGTGAAGTACACCGTTGATGAAGACGATGTCATCACAATCAAGCCGCAGTCTGTCGCATATTACCAGAACGAGGCAAAGGACACTACGTTCTATGTCACCCTCTTCTCAGCCACCAGCGACGACGAGGATGGTGTCATCAACATGGAGGTTGACGAGAACGGTAAGCTGACCATCACCAATGGCGACTACATCTGCTACGGTGAGTTCGCAAACGTTGAGTTCGACGAAGAGATGAGCGACGGCGATGCCTACCTGGGCTGGGACGAGCTTGTTGCCAGCGTTAAATACTATTTTAAGATGGAAGACTCCATTGACCAAGAATACAATGGCCATGGTGTAGACTACTTTGAAAATGCTCCGCTTGACTGGGTGATGCAGCGCGGAACAACGCTAATGGATGACGAGGAGTACCACTATTTCGTCAACATGTCGCCATTACTCGACATATTCTCTGAAATCTATCCCGACGGTATCGACGTGGAATACGAGCAGGATGGAAAAACCATCACCGTGAAGCCACAGTTGCTGGGCAGCGCGAGAAACGACGATGGCAGTATTGAGTACATCATGCTCTGCAGTGGCACGGCTGAAGACGGTTGCATCGTGCTCACCGAGGGTGAGGACGGCTCGCTGGCAACAATCGACGAGGAGAGCATAATCATCGGTGGATGGAGCACAGATGAATTTGACCCGACATTCGACACTTATCAGGGTTCCTACTCCTATACCGACAACGTGAAATACCGTCTGCCCGACGCTTCTCCCGAAGCACCGGTGGATGTCGCCTTCACGCCTAACGAGCTGGCGCTCTTTGCAGGAATGGGCATCTCAGGCTATCACTACAACAGCAACTTGGGTGTCCTTGGTGCATACGCCCCACTGTCATTCCGCAACAGCACATTAGACATCGCCACCAATTTTGAATGGGCAGTAACTGAGGAGGACGAGGAGGAGAACACCATCACCGGCAATGAAAGGGACTTCGGATTCACGACAAAGGGCGGTGCCATGTATTATGATTTCTCGCTCACGGCCTACAACCAGACTGAGAAGTCGGAGCCGTTCCTCTGGGGACAAACAGATGTTTACGCTTCAGACAGCACAGCTGCATACTTCTATGCCGGCAGTGGAGAGTCCAGCTTCCAGTTCTCGGATGACACATACGCCACTATGACACGCCAGAACCCTGACTTAGACCTCACGTTCTACGTCAACTGGGCCACACCCGACATTACTGCTGAGTACGACGCAACGCCTATTTCCAAGATATACTCATATCAAGGCAAGCCCAGCACGCCGCTCTTCCTTACAGGCGTGACACTGCCTATGGTCGACTTCAAGGCTGAGGAGAATTTCAAGCTGCATATCGGAATCTACAAGTGCACACGTTCAAATTCAGGACGTCTCACAATGGGCGACCTCATCGCCGAGGCCGATGCAACCATCGACAATGTCAATGACGAATTTGCAGAGCAGAGCGGACTGACAGCTGTCGTGTTCGATGAACTCTACCTCGAAGATGAGTTCGGAATGAGCGAGACACTCGATTATCTCTTCATCGAGGACGAGTTTGTCATAGTCATCGACGACTGGGACAACGGCACCTTCAGCGGAGTGCTTGGCAGCCATAAGGGCGACACCCACGAGGTGACATCAACATGGTTCGAGGCTCCAGGCGAAGAACGTTTGCGCTCTTATGGCGGTGGATGGCCAGTACTCTTCATCGGTCTCAACGACGCCACATACGGCTATCTGTACACCGAGGACAACACCGACCTGCAGTTCGGCGCAGAGGGTGGCGACGCTACAATCCACGTTGATCCCATGTACTACACTTACGAGCAAAACGAAGATGGAGAATACATTGAGGATCAGCCAACCTACAGCCTGGCAATTGAGAGTATCACTGTCGATGGCGAGGAGCTGGAGGAAGTTCCTGAGTGGCTCACGTTTGAAGTGACCAACGAGGACTACACCACTGAGACTGGCACTCGCGACGACGGCACTCAATACAAGTATTTCGTCAATGGAATCGACTATGATCTCGTTATCTCGGTCGCTCCTCTTGAGGAGGATGTCAAGAGCCGCAATGTTGAGGTCGTGTTCTTCCAGACAGGTGCTCGTCTGAAAGTCACCGTCAAGCAGGAAGACAGTGAGTTGCCCGAGTAAGACATAACTGTTCGAGTAAGACATAATTGTTATACTAACAATTTGTCCGCCGTGTCTCCCCGACACGGCGGACTTTTTTCTCCGACCATCAAGCGCCCCGTGCCCGCCTGCACGTAAATTTCACTTTTTTGTGTCGCAGAGAGAAAAAAAGGCGAAAAACTTTGGTGGAACGAAAAATAATTCGTACCTTTGCACCCGCAAACGAAAAAAGGGCGTTTAGCTCAGTTGGTTTAGAGCATCTGCCTTACAAGCAGAGGGTCGGCGGTTCGACTCCGTCAACGCCCACAAAGCAAAGTGCGAAGAATAATCTTCGCACTTTTTTTCATTTGAGTGATGCTATATATTTCACTATTTCCATCAGGGCATCAATCATTTGCTGTTTGAGGGCATATCGTTTGATGTCTTTCTGGATCAGTCCGAAAATCGGATCAGTCCGAAAACCCGGTTGGAGAAATTAGGCAATTTCTGTCATTATTCTGATTATTTTCGTACCTTTGCACCCATGCAAACATGGGAAGTACTTAGACACATATTCCCCGAGGTCCTCGCAGAGTACTTCGAGGTTGTTAAATGCACAGAGAATGCGCTTGGTATAGACTTTTGGATGGACGAGCGCAAGTTTATGGAGAAGGAGGAATACCGCAAGGGTACCGTCCGTTTCTGTGGGGTCATGCCACCATCTTGGCCTTGATTGCGATTTCCCTGTAGTTTTTCCATTTCTTCTCCAGCTCGCCGCTGCACAGTGCCGCCTCGGCGGGTGTCCTCCAGTCCAGGCTCATGTGCGGGCACTCGTTGTTGTAGAAGTCCACGGCTGTCCTGACGGCTTCCCTGACCTCCTCTACGGAGCTGAACGACATGCCCATGAGCAGCTCGTTCTTGATGATGCCGTTGACGCGCTCGGCCACGGCGTTGGCCTTGGGGTTGCCGCACTCGGTCATGCTGATGCGGATGCCGTTGGCCTTGAGGATGTCCGTGTAGGCGAGGCTGGCGTACTGCACGCCGCGGTCGGAGTGGTGGATGAGACCAGGGGCGGTGTTGCCGCCGAGTCGCTTCATGGCTATGTTGAGGGCTTTCTTAATGTGTCTTGTTCACGTTGCGGATTTTCTCCAGCATGGTGGAGCGCCAGGCGGCGTCGCCGGGCATTTGGAAGCGGCTGTTACCCGTGGCCGAAGCGGTGAAGATGACCGTACCGTCGTCATTGAGCGCCACGGTGCCGCGCTCGGTCAGCGCGAAGAGGTCGTCGCCCTCCACGGCGTTGATGGCAGTCAGCGGGTCCCACATCATCTGGCCTGTGTCGCAGGTGCAGGTCATATAGACTTGCTTGATGGGGTGATTGTCAGTCCATGAGACATCGCTGATGACCTGCTCAGGCTGGTAGTCGATGTCGTTGCCCGTCTCCATGGGGTCGAAGATGATGTCGACGTCGGAGGGCCACAGGCGGAAGAAAGTCTTGGCAAAGTCCATGCCCTGAAGGAAGTTGTAGTCGGGCTCGGGTGACTGGCCGAAGGAGCCGCCCTGAATGTAAAGGCACTTCACCTTGCGTTGCACCAGCTCCACGCCCGACAGCGGGGAATAGTCGTCGCCGACGGACTCCAGCAGCTGGGCGAGGCAGACGGTGAAGCCGATGGAGCAGATGCTCACCGAGTGGTCGGGCTGCGCGGCGAGCAGACGGCGGTAGAGCTGCCAGCCGTCGGGCAGCGCCGAGTAGTCGTCGATGCTGTGGGCGAACATAGGCGTGCCGTCGTCCTTCGTGTAGGTGGGCAGAGCCTTGTAGTCGATCCACACCGTCGGGTTCTTGATGCCGTCGCGCACCAGGCCGACGGGCACGTCGCCGTGATTGAAGTACGTATTCATCACATCGGCACAGGCGGCGCAGTCCTCGCCCTCGCGGTCCACCACCACGCCGAGCAGCTTGCAGCGTCCCTGCTGCTGATAGTAATGGAGCATCTCCAGCGTGAAGAGGTCGTCGGTGGAGGAGCCTATGTCGGTGTCGAGGATGACCAGCGGCACGCCCGTGTACTCCTGTGCGGCAGCCGTATTGTCGTCGTCTGTCGAGCATGCAGTCAGAATGACGGCGCAGAGAGTGAGGATGGCATAGAGCATCCAAATAGAAGCCCTTTTCATAGTAACGTTATATAATATTTGACTCCTTGCGGATGTTTCCAGCGGTCTTCCAGTCGGTGATGTTGCGCTCTTTGGAGGAGAAGCTGATGCCTACCTTGGTGACGGGGCGGCCGTCGAGGGCGTACTTCTCGGCATAGCCACGGCGGTCAATCTGGTCGAGGGCAGCATCGGCGGTGTCGTCATACTTTATTTCCATAACGTATATCCCGCGAGGCATCTTCAGTGTGATGTCGCTGCGACCCTTGGCGCTCGGCTCCTCAGCGCGGACATCGGCCCCGAAGGCCACGAGCAGGGTGTAGAGCAGGGCGTGGTAGTAATGCTCGTTACGGTTGTCCTGTTCCCAGTGGTAGGGCACACCGGCGAAGAAGGTCTTGATGGCCTCGATGAAGTCTTCGAGATTGGCCGAGCGGCTGAACTGCCTGTAGGCCAGCATCAAGTCGCCCTTGTTCTTGTCGCCCCCTCCCACGGCAGCCACATGGCGGTAGAGGCACTCGGCAAAGCCGCGGCGCACCTCCAGATTGGGGAATCCCAACGTGTAGATGTCGAATTCGCGGTCGTAGTCCTTGATGGTCAGATAGCCGCTCTGGTAGAGCACGGGCAATGGCTCGTCGAAACTTTCCAACGGCAGGTCGAAGGCCGAGGCCATACACTCGCAGCCCTCTAACTCAGCCATGTCGAGCCGGGGCATCTGAGCCAGCATCTCGAACAGGGCACTGCTCGTGCCTCGGTCGAACCAGTAGTTGCTGCATTTCTTCAATGCGAAAGCATTAACCAGGCTGAACGGATTGTACATGTCGGTCTGAAGCTCGCTGAAGTGATAGCCGTCGTACATCCGCTTCAATTCTGCCAACTGCCCGTCATAGTTCAAGCCATTGGCCTCGCCCAGCATCTCGATGTCGATGCGCATCAGCGTGGTCAGTTCTTCCTCGCTGATGCCGCAGAGTGTTTCGTATGCTGAAATCATCGAGATGTTTGCCAGGTTGTTCAGCTTCGAGAAGATGCCCATCTGCGAGAATTTCGAGATGCCGGTGATGAAGGCGAATTGTAGGTGGTCGTCCTCGGCCTTCAGCGGGCCGAACACATTCTGGAACCGATGGCGGGCCTGCTTCACCTTTTCTGCGTCGCCCAAGGCGTGGAGGATGAAGTTGTCGTACTCATCGACGAGCACCACCACGCGCTTGCCGGTATCCTTGTGCAACGTGCGCATGAGGTTGATCATGCGGATGTTGGCGTCTTTCACCCCGGGCGTAATGCCGTATTGCTGCTCGTAGCCCTTCAACGTCTCGTCAATCAGCGTGTCGAGTTGCTCGATGGTCACGAGGTCGCCAGCGCTGAAGTCGAAGCGAAGCACGGGGTACTTCTCCCATTTCCAGTCGGTCGTGGCGATGAACAGCTGCGGCTGCTCGATGCCCTGCTCGCTGGTGAACGCCTCGAACAGGTCGCGGCGGCCTTCGAACACGGCGGCCAGCGTGGATATCAACAGCGACTTGCCGAAACGGCGTGGGCGGCTGAGGAAGTAGGGTTTGCCCTCTGTAATCATCTTGTAGATGAGTGGGGTCTTGTCGATGTAGAGGTATCCGTCCTTGCGGATACTCTCGAAGCTTTGGATGCCTACAGGGTATTTTCTCTTCATTGTCATATACGTTATTTAGTCACTACGACCTTTCTTCCTCCATGGATGTACAGGCCCTTCTTCGTTGGTCTGCCGTCGAGCTTCACGCCGTTGAGGGTGTACCAACCTGAATCAAGAGAGGAGATTTGAGAATCGGGAATCGACTGTTCCGCGATGCCCGAGGCTTTGTCGCCGAAATCCAGCACGAAGGCACGAACGGGGCTGCCGCCATTGCCATTGTCATTGCCGTTGCCAGGTGCCGAGGCCTTTGCCGTGATGCCCTCCAGCTGGAAATATGCCCGCTGTGCACCGATGCTGGCACCGTTTTCTGGATAGTGCAACGTGCTCCCCTCGCCGAGGAAGAGGATGGACGGGGTGGCAGCGTCGTAGGAGAGCTGCCCGTAGGTGCCGCAGAAGGTGATGCTTGCGCCGTCGCCCAGTTCGCAAGTCTTGTTGAGCGTGGTAGCGTCAATGTTCACGCCGTAGAACACCGGCTGCCAGATGTTGTGGTCGTTATCGTTCACGTAGCCGTTAGCCTTACTCCACTTTATAATATAAGGTGTGCCGGCGGTGATGGCGGTAACGGCTTCCTCGCCTGTCTCAGGCGTGAAGTTCAGCGTCAATGTGCCATCGCTGAACGATGCGTTGTCAAGTGTGCGGATGTCTGCCCCGGCCAGTGGCGAGGTGGCAATCTGCTCTGCAGTGAGCGAGAACGGCAGCGTCAGCGTGTTCCAGTCGCCGTCCTTGTAGAGTGTGCGGCCAGTCAGCGTCACGATAACCTTCTTACCTTCGTTAGCTTCGATGACGGCATTGTTAGACTCGTCATTGTTGAGTGCGATTGACGGAACAGGAACTTCGCGGTAAATTTGGGGTAGTGAGCCAGTAGTAGAATTATTAGCATAGCATGAGAATAGCGGATTACTGTTGCTCGTGTTCGGGTTATAGCGAATGGTGTTTCGCGTATTCGTTCCTTGGAAAGTAATGGTGGCATTACCGTTGCTGATGCTGATGGTTGCTTTAGCATTATCGTCTGCAGTGGTCTCTGTTTTCAGATAGTTGTTACTGCTATTTGCTGCATAGAGATAGCCATTACCCACATTGAAGAGGAAATTGCTGCCATTCATTTCCAGAGTGATAACCTGTGCATCGCTGCCAGGTGTGAGCGTGCCGTCAGAGTTCTTCGTAACATCCACAGCAGGCCGGTTGTTACTACCTTGTGTAGCACTCATTGCCTTGGCTGTGCTGCCATAGACGTATGCAATGAGAATCTTGTCGCCTGCGGTGAGGGTAGTGGCATCGGTCACTAATGCATAGTCGCCTGAGCCTATGACGGGTATCGAAGATTCTGAGACGGTGAGCGTGTACGAAGTTGTGCCTTCGTTGTAGGTGTCATCACCGGCGAAGGTGGCAGTGATGGTGGTTGTACCAGCTGCCACAAGCATAACCTCGCCAGTACTGCTGTCTACCGTTGCCACGCCTGTGTCGCTGCTGCTGTAAGTGACGGTCAGATTGGCGGGTGTGGTGGTGAGTGTCGGCTCGGTGAAGTCCTCGCCAATAGTGGCCGTAGCTTCTGCCGGACTGAAGGCCATCGTCACATCCTGCTTATAGACTGGCTGCACATAATTATCGTAGCTGAACTCCGTGGTGGTCATCGTGCCCCAGATATACTCCTCCAGTCCAGGATAGTCGATGAAGGGGTTGCGGTTGTTCTGGATGGCATAGACGGCATTGTTGCGGTTGGTCTCCTTTTCGCTCACGGGGTCGTTCTTCGCCCATTTCATCAGCATGTTCAGTTGCCAGGTGGTGAAGGCGGGATATTTAGAGCCATCAAGCACATCGTCCACTTCGGTGGTAGCGCTGTAGTTGGTTACCCAGTCGGCCAGCTTCTCCTCATAGCAGGTTACCATATAGAAATAGGTGCGGGCAAAGTCGCCCTTATATTCATCGGCAGGTTCGAAGACGGTGCCCGTGTAGCCAGGATAGGTGCAAGTGCCGTACTTGCTGAATCCATTCTGTGAAGTCTTTGATGGATTTGCAACCTCTCCATACGGATAGTTGGAGCGCATGTTATTTATATATCCGTCAGTAGGATAAATGTGATGGAGGTCAGTGTACATAGGCATTACCTCGCCACCAAACCAGCTCTTCGGGAACGAGTGTTCGCGGTTGTAGCTGGCACCTTCCCCCGAGATATTTGCTCCTTGAGCAGAGCCACCTGGCTCATAGTTTGTTGTGTTCGAATACATGTCCCATATCTTACCGTCACCGCGCACATCGGTGGTGTTGAATGCCGTCCACAGGTAGTCGTAGATCTTCTCCGTGCGGTTGTAGATGATACCGCACATCGCCGTCTTTAGCTCGGAACCCTGCTTTCCGTCTGCGTTTTTGTAGTAGGCGATGGATGGGTCGATGCTGCCGCTGGTTCGCTTGTAAAGACTCAGCGGGCCACCTGTCCCATTTGCACCTGTTGCATAGCAAGCAAAACCGTATTCGCCATTGCGTCGTAGGGTGGCATTGACATTGTTGGCAGCGTTATGCTTGTTTGTGAAGTCAAAGGTCGTACCTGTTGATACGCTCCACAACGATTTGTCATCGGTACCGTCGGCTAACAGCTGGGCTTGGTTCTTTGTTCCTGTACCAGCTGCATATTTATTTATGCCAGCATTATAAATCGTATAGTAATCGCCGCTTGGAGCGATATGCCAGATGATGGTTGCGTCATCGGTCGTAATGACACTGTTTGTGGGTGTTACTGCTGTATATTGTAAGCGATTACTTGATACCGTCGTATTCATGGCACCACCGTCATAAACGATGATGTAGTCGCCTTCCACAAATTCGCTTGCTGATGTTACAAGAGCAAATTCATTGTCAGAACTCGTTTGTGCTGCACTGACCGTCACCGTAAGGGTTGCATCAGCAGAACCTTCGGAATTGGTAGCCCTAAAGGTGAAGCTGAAAGTACCGACTTCTGTTGGTAGGAACACGAAGTAACCCTCATCGTAATCGGCATCATCAGAGCCGGATGCAGTCATTGAGATAGTTGGTGTAGGAGTACCTGATACGTAATCGCTAATCATAAGCTCATACTCCTCTCCCAAAGTAATGCTGGCATTTGTTGGAAGGGCAGACCATTCAGGGGCACTGTTTGCGATGGTGGTGGTTGTGGTAACAGCAGCAGACCAGTCGCTATTGGCAGAATTGTTTACGGCACGGACTCGCACTGCATATTGAGTTTCCGATGTGAGACCCGTGACATCGTATGAGGTAACGTTGCCAACGGACTTGGGATAGCCGTCAACAGGCTCAGGAGAATAGCCGGGGCCGTAGACCACCACGTCGTCAAGCGCACAATTCACGCTCTTGGTAAAGTCAAAGCGGACTTGGGATGTTCCATTAGGTAGATTGACCTCGTAAGTAGCACCGCCTTGGGCAATGGTCACGGTCTCGATTTCAGTCCAGGTGTCGTTGACGAGTCCCGAGATAGCAAATGTGCTTCCAGAACCGTTATTGCCGTATGCCCAGAACTTAAGTTTTGTGCCAGAACCAAAGTCTGGGCTGATGGCGTAATCACCATTTCCATCGAATTTGATAGAAGGTGAGCTACTGCCATAGTAGCCTGCGCCAGTATAGGTGCCAGTGCCAGAAAGTGTCCAATCTGTAGTGTCGGAGAAATCCGACTCTAACACAGTTCCACCGGCAGATGTCTCAAAGGAGGAACCCTTGACAACATCAAGTTCGTATGAATCGGCACCGTCAACTGCTGACCATGAAGCGGTGAACGAGGTGGCACCGACATCGGAAAGTGCAAGACCTGCTGGTATGCCCAAGTCTATTCCCTTGAAGCTGAACGAGATAGTGCCGTCGCTGTTCTGCGTGATATTCTCTACTGAGGAGTCAAGATAGTATGTACCGTCAGTATTTGCATTGTAGAGTGTGGCGGCTGGCGTGGTGTTCTTGCCGAAGGAGTTAACTGAGCCGTATGGGAACGGGTCATTCTTCATGCCGGAAAAAGAATAATACTTTGTACCGTTGGATGTCGTGTATTGGTAATTGTTGTCGGCGGCAATCCATGTCATGCGCTGATGGCTCGGATCATCGTTGGGTTGGTTGTTCGACCATGCCGTTGCATTGTAGTCCACATGCAGGATGAGCAGGCCCTCGCCAGGCAGACTGGCATCCCACCCTGTCTTCTGGCGGTTCTCCAACAGGTAGTATTCATAGTATTCGTCGTTGTTACCCTTATTATATATAATATATGTGTCACTGCCTGTGGTTTGCAGCGCCTTCATGTTGCAGATGTTCTGCGTATAGACGAGTTCTGTAGGTGTTTTCCACCCTGCCACCCAGCGCTCGTAGCTGGTGTAGCCTGCCGGCTGGTATCCGTCATCGTTGTACGAGCCGCTGCACATCAAGTCCCAGTAGCCCATGCCCTGACCACCGCTGTAGTCGGTGTCGTAGAAATCGGGATAGCCGAGGCAATGGCTGAACTCATGGCACATCGTACCGATGCCGGCAATTAAGCCCGTACCTCCGTTCAGCTCACCTCCGCAAGCGTAGGTGTTGATTGTCACTCCGTCAAGTTTTTGTGCGCCACTTCCGTCACCATAATATTTTGCCGATGACAAAGTCCACTCGTGAGGCCAGATGGTGTAGTCTGCCCCGCCGTCAGCTTCGCCCTTGCCGGCATAGACCACATAGACCTGCTCCACAGTTTTGTTGCCATCCCAGTCGTAGTCGGCAAAGTCCACTTGAAGGTCGGCAAGCTTGAGTGCTTCAATCACCATCTCTGCCGGGTGTTTATCGCTATTATTGCTGTCAGGATTGTTTTCGCCATAATAAGCTTGTGCCTTGCTTACTGTCACAGGGCCTACTACATCGAAGGTCAGCTCAAATTGTCCTTCGCTTTGGTCGTAGAAGTAGTCGCGCATCGAGCCTTTGAAGCTGTAGTTGCTATTGATGGTGTATGAGAAATTCTGCTCGTTGGCGATGCGCTGGTAGAGAGCTTTAGTGTTGCCCGTCTGGAACGTCACGTCACTGAAGTTGACGAGGATTATAAGTCCCTTCTTCTGGCCGCTTATGGCCCCCACTTCGCCTATACTCGCCTTTTTTGGTGCCAGGCGGCGTGTGCGTTGCTGGTTGGCACCGCTGCGTCGCTCGTCGGCACTTTTCTTGGCTGCCTCTACGTCGAAGGCCTGGTAGACAGCGTCGCCGTCTTCGCTGCCGCCCTTGGCCCCTCTTCCCTGTTGGGAAACAGCCTGATAAGCCTTGCCGTCCTCACCGAGCCAGTAGTGCAGATACTCGTCGCCCACGAGCGTGGCGTTCACGGTTTTGCCGTCGGTGAGGGTTAATAGACGTGTGAGACCTGGCTTTGCCGGTACGGCAAATGCGGCCACTGCCAACATAAAAACACAGAGGACACTGAGGCATCTGAGGACACTGAGACGTTGGAGTGTACTGAGGCGTTGGAGTGTACTGAGGCATCGGAGAGCACTGAGGCTGTGCTGTCCGCCTTTAAAGAGAAGATTTACAGACATATTTTTATATTATTTGTTTTCAGCGGCTGCAAAGTTACAAAGAAATCCCCGAACCGCCAAACGATTCGGGGATAATGTTGTAATTGTGACGTTTAGAGCCTCTGGCTCACGCACTTTCTGGCAGTTTAGTCGGCCATAATTGAGATGACGTTTGAAATGTCGGCCACGTCGACGCTTCCGTCTCCGTTGACATCGGCATCGGGATAAGTGGCAGTTCCAGCCATGACGCTGATGATAGCCGAGATGTCGGCCACGTCGACCACTTTGTCACCGTTGACGTCGCCCTTAATTTTGGGGCCAGGGCCTGGGTCGCCCGTTCCTTCCTCTACGCGCAGCGTCCAGCCGTCGTAGATGTTCTTTCCTCCGGCGAAGGTGGCGGTGAAGAGGAAGCAGCGCACGTCGGTCTCTTCAAGGATGAGTCCGATGTTGTCATTGCCGGTTCCCAGGTCTTCTTCGAGCCACTCATTGGGGTCGTCGAAAGTGAAATTGGAGAATCCCAGCCATGCGGAGTGGTTGGCCATGAGCTTGAAGGTGAAATACTCCTGTTCCAGCTCTACGTCTCTGAGGTCGAGGGTGAAGGTGTACACCTTGTTCTTTTCCACCTCAGTAAATGGGTCGGTCATTGAGTTCCACTCGTTAAGTGGGGAGATGAGCGAGAGGGCCTGTATCTCCACGTCGGGAATCTCCACGCCGAAATCATCTGTGATGTCGTTGTATGAGTCTTCGCCGTCGTAGATGAAATAACGGTCGGAGGCGATGTCGGAGATGTTGCCAGTCTGATGCTTGTCTACGCCGTCGAGTCCGTTGTTGAAGATGATGTTGAACGAAGATGTCTCAGGGAAGTCGAATGACTGGCACCAGAACTCAACCTCCTCTCCTTCCTTATTGACCTTTGTGGTTTTCTCGGTGAGCTGTATTCCGGGCCATACTCCGTTGATTTTTGTCTCTCTTCCGTTGAGTGTGTACCATCCGTAGAGGAACGGAGCCACGTCGGCTTTCACATAGACAGTGGCGGTGACGGCTTTTGCCGTGATTGTGGCTAATGCCAGTAGAAGTGAAAATAATGCTTTTTTCATAGTTCTTATTTTGTTTGTTTGATTAATTATTTTCCTGCCATGATGCTGATGATGCTCGAGATGTCGGCCACATCTACGGTTCCATCGCCGTTGACGTCGGCATTGGCGTAGTTGGCTGTTCCTGCCATGACGCTGATGACGGACGAGATGTCGGCTACGTCGATGACGCTGTCGCCGTTGACGTCGCCCTTCTTTGTCTTGATGACGTTGCCAATGAGACCGGTGGCATCGTAGTAGCCTCCGTTCTCAAACTTGAAGTCATCGGTCTTGGGCTTTTCACCACCGTTGTTGAAGAGAATGTTCGTGGGGAAGAGAGCCTGGTCGGGTGTGTCGGTCTTGAAGAGGTCCATGACATCGCCGGCATCCCAGAGCCATACGAGATGTCCCTGTCCGTCGTCGCCCACTCTCTTCAGCTTTGTTCCGGGCCATTCTCCGCAGAAGTTGCTCTCGGCGTTCCAAGCCCATGCGCGTGGCGAGTCGTAGTCCTTGTTGCCCTGGAAGTAGCAGTAGAGGTGGTAAGCAATCTCCTTGGCACATGCTGGCAGCTCTATCGGCTCTGGAGTGAAGTAGTTGCTGGTGATGTCGGTCCAGTTGGTATCCTTGTCCGGGTTTGTCGGGTCGAATGTGAAGTAGCTGTCGTGTGTCAGACCCTTGATGTCGGCCGTCTGAATGGCGTTGTTACCCGTTGCGATGGTCTCACCGTCGTTGGTCTCCTTGTCGCCACCATTGTTGATGATCATGTTGACAGGAGCAGTCGAGAAGGTGCGCGTCCAGAAGGTCTTGCCGTCGTCGGTGGTAGTGGTGTTGGTGAGCTGTGTTCCGGGCCATGCTCCGTTGGTGGGCTGTCCGCTGCCGTTCCATGCGTAGATGTACGGAGCTTCAGGTGTCTCCACGTAGATGGTCAGTTCCTTAGCCTCCTCGTCGTCGCTGCCCTCACGGAGTCCCTCGACGTTGATGTTGTCGGAGACGAAGTAAGCGTAGTTCGTGCCGCTGGAGACGAGCTTGAAGCCTGTGGTGTCAAAGTCGATGTATCCGGAGATGATGAGCACCGTTCCGTTGGTTCCCTGCACCTTGGCATAATAACCTCCGTCGACGCTCTTCGACTCGACGATGTCGCTCTGGTTGGTGATTCCTGCGGCCTTACGTGCGAGAATCATGTTGCCAATGGCGATGGGGTAGCGCTGCCAGTGCTTCAGGAACACGCATGGCGTTCCGGGCATGGCGAGCATGAATGCGTTGGCGGGGAGCACGTTGTTTGTCAGACGACCCTCGTTCTCGTAGGTGTCGTGGTTGTCGATGAATGTCACGGCGTAGCGCTGCCAGTACTTGTCCTCGCAGATGCCCTTCCAGTCGAGTGCGCTCCAGTTTCCGCTACCGAAGGCATCCTTCACCTGGTACTTGAATGGGAAGTCGAATGCTGCGCTGGTCATGCCCGTGCCTTCAATCCAGCTGGTGATGGCCTCCTTGCCGTCCCAGAACTCGCCGACGCAGAACTCTGGCTGTGTGGCCTGGTTGTATAAACCTGTATAGTAGGCTGAATATCCCTTCACCATGTCGAGGCGGTAGCCGCTGTAGCCCAGCTCCTTCTGCAGGAAGTTCAGGTAGGTGATACAGTTCTTCTGCACGTTGGCTCCTGTGTGGTCGAGGTCGCGTCCGCCTGAGAAGTCATCGCCGGTGTCGTCGGCACCTGTGCACTCCCATCCGCCGTTCTTCTCCACCATCTTCGGGTCGGCACCCATCTGGTTGGTGTAACCGCCATCGTCGTTGCGGCAGATGTCGGCCGGAGTCCAGTTGATTTCCTCGGTTACTCCGTCGTGGGTCCACTTCTCGTTTACGAAGTCCACCCATGAGTCGTTTGCGCCCTTCGGGGCCTTATGGTTGAGCACCACGTCCTCGATGACCTTTGTGCCCTTTTCGTTAAGGCTCTGTATGAGGGTCTTCAGAGCCTTCTGGCGTCCGAAGTTGCTGTTGTGGTTCAGCCAGTAGACAGGCAGATAACCCATGCCCTCGCCGCCTGTTGCGCCGGTGTTGGGCAGCCATAAGAGGTCAAAGTAGGTGGAGATTTCGTCAACCTGCTTCTGCAGCTCGGTGATCTTGGTGTCCTCGAAACTGTTCCAGTAGAATCCCTGGAGCATCACTCCTCCGTAGTTTGCGGGCCATCCCTCACCTGTGGGCACAGGGGTGTAGTTGATTTCCTTGCCGTCCTGCATCAGCTTCGATGCCGGTGTCTGTGTGGCTTCGTCGTAGGTGAAGATAATGTCGTAGGTGCCGCTGGAGGGAACGCCGATCTTGAGGTTGTTGCCCTCGCCGTCGGGAATCCATGTCGAGCCATTCTGCACGATCTTCCACTCAATGGTCTCTCCCGGAATCTTGACATCCTTGTATTCCTTTGTCCAGATGCCATTGACTTTGGCCATCTTGTTGGCCTCGTTGCTTCCGTCCCAGGTGGTTCCGAAGACATCCTCGCTGCTGCCGGCAACGACGAAGACGCTCTCCACGTTGCTGTCGCCCTTCTTGTCAGCGATGCAGTTCACTTCCTTTGTCGAGGCGTTGAAGGTGATGGTGATGTCGTACACTCCTGCCTCAGGGATGTCCTGCACATAGTCGCTGCTGGGATATGCTTGACCCCAAGAGTGGTCGACGACGACTTTGAACTTCACCTGCGATTTTGCAGCCAGTTCCTTGCCGTCGGCCTTCCACCAGTAGAGTCCGTCGGTGCCGAGCTGCATCTCGGTGGCTGTGCTGGTCTCCGACCATTCTGCGCCGAACACCGAAGCCGGTGCACCTGCGACGCTGTAGATGTGGGTCAACTCGCCGGCGGCGCCAGTCTTGGTGGTGGTTTCGCTCACCTCGTGTGTTCCGGGGTTAAACGTGTACTCCACGGTGTAGATAGCGGTTTCGGAAACAGTGAAAACCTTGTTAGAGCTGGGGTAAGCCTCGCTCCAATCGTGGTTCTTCACCACTTTGTACTGATAGGACACACCCTTCTCCAGTGTGCAGTTTGTCACTATGAGTGTGTAGTCCGTACCGTTTACCGAAATCATGTCGTTTTCGGTGTTGTCAGGTGCCCAGTCGGCGGTGCCGTTAAGTGCGGCGGCCGTACCGGCCACTGTCCACGTGTCTTGTGCCCAGCTCATTGCTGTTGAAGCCAGGAGCACAGTCAGAAGAGTAAGAAATTTTTTCATGTTCATTATAGTTTTAGTTAATAATAGCCGCTTTTCGTGGCAAAATTAGAAAAAAACCTTATTTTGCGTTTCCTGCCATGCTGTTAAAAACGGCTGTTTTTAGTGCAAACGTTTACGCAGACGTATGCGCAAAGCAACTTTTCAGCCGAATAGTTTTGCCATGTCTGCATTTCTTCGTACCTTTGCAGCGTTCAAAAAACCATACTACAATGAAAGAGAAACTGACGATAGTGAAAGTTGGCGGGGCAGTGGTCGAAGACGAGGCACAGCTCACGCGTTTACTCAAAGATTTTACTGCAATAGAAGGTGCCAAGATTCTTGTCCACGGTGGCGGGCGGCGGGCTACGGCCATCGCCTCGCAGCTTGGCATAGAGACACGCATGGTGAATGGCCGTCGCGTCACCGATGCCGACATGCTTCAGGTGGTGACGATGGTCTACGGCGGACTGGTGAACAAGAACATCGTGGCGCGGCTGCAGGCCTTGGGCGAGAATGCCGTAGGGCTGACGGGAGCCGACGCGGGCATAATACGCTCCGTGCGCCGGCCGCCGGTGACGTTAGAGGAGAGAGGAGAGAGGAGAGAGGAGAGAGAGGCAGTTGTCGTTGACTATGGATTTGTGGGCGACGTGACCGCCGTGGCCGGGCAGACGCTGGCAAGGTTCATCGACAGCGGGCTTACGCCTGTCATCGCCCCGCTGACACACGACGGCGAAGGACACCTCCTTAACACCAATGCCGACACCATGGCCTCTGAGACGGCCAAGGCTTTGGCCGCCATATACGACGTGACTCTCATTTATGCTTTCGAGAAACCCGGCGTGCTGCGCAATGCCGACGACGACACGTCGGTCATCGCCACCATCAACCGCCAGGATTTCCTGGCCTATCGCGCCGACGGCACCATCAGCGGCGGGATGCTGCCGAAGATTGAAAATGCCCTGGCCGCCACCGACGCCGGCGTTGGTCGCGTGGTCATCACCAGCGCCACGGCAATCGATGGCCGCCAAGGCACTATAATTACTTCCTGAGGTTTTAGAACAGCTGCTGTTCGCCGTCGTCGATGTGCGTCACGCGGTCGTTCAGCTCGGCCAGCTTGCCGCTGTTCCATCGGTCGGTGGTGCCGACGAGGTAGCCGGTGATGCGCTGCAGACGGTCGATGTTGTGGCTGTGGCAGCGCGGGCACTCCTTCATGTTCGGCTGTGCGTTCTCGTAGCCACAGTCCATGCAGCGGTTGCGGTTGTGGTTCACCGAGCCATAGCCCATGTTCAGGCGGTCCATCATGTCGACGACGCTCATGATGACCTGCGGGTTGTGGGTGGCATCGCCGTCGACCTCTACATAGAATATGTGTCCGCCGCGTGTGATGTCATGGTAGGGGGCCTCCACCTCGGCCTTGTGGCGTGCCGGGCACTTGTAGTAGACGGGCACGTGGTTCGAGTTGGTGTAGTAGTCGCGGTCGGTGATTCCCTTTAGCACTCCGAAGTCCTTGCGGTCGCGCTTGGTGAAGCGGCCGGCCAGTCCCTCGGCGGGAGTGGCCAGCACGGAGTAGTTGTGGTGGTAGCGCTCGCAGAACTCGTTCACACGGTCGCGCATGTAGGTGACGATGCGCAGACCCAGCTCCTGCGCCTCCTCGCTCTCGCCGTGGTGCCTGCCTATGAGGGCCACAAGACACTCGGCCAGACCGATGAAACCGATGCCCAGCGTGCCCTGGTTGATGACACTCTCGACGGTGTCGTTGGGCTGCAGCTTGTCGCCGCCTATCCACAGGCTCTTCATCAGCAGGGGGAACTGCTTGGCCAAAGCCGTCTTCTGGAACTGGAAACGGTCGTCGAGCTGCTTGGCCGCCAGTTCGAGCATGCTGTCAAGTTTGGCGAAGAACAGGGATATGCGCTGCTCCTTGCCCTCCTCACAGTTCCATGCCTTTCCCAGTTTCCTCGCTTCTCTCTCCTCTTCCGTCATACATTCAATGGCCAGCTTCACTATATTAATAGTGGTGAACGACAGATTTCCACGGCCAATAGACGTTTTCGGGCCGAAACGGTTCTCGAACACACGTGTGCGGCATCCCATGGTGGCCACCTCGTGCAGATAGCGCTTGGGGTCGTCGGGCCGCCACTCGTCGGTCTGGTTGAAAGTGGCGTCGAGGTTCAGGAAATTGGGGAAGAATCGGCGTGCCGTCACCTTGCAGGCAAGCTGGTAGAGGTCGAAGTTGCGGTCTTCGGGCAGATAGTTCACTCCGCGCTTCTTTTTCCATATCTGGATGGGAAAAATGGCGGTTTCACCGCCTCCAACGCCGTCGAAGGTGGAGAGAAGGATCTCGCGCATCACGCAACGTCCTTCAGCCGATGTATCCGTACCATAATTGATTGATGAGAAGACCACCTGGTTGCCTCCGCGAGAGTGGATGGTGTTCATGTTGTGGATGAATGCCTCCATGGCCTGGTGGACACGTCCCACGGTCTTGTTGATGGCGTGCTGTCGCACACGGTCAATGCCTTTCAGCCCGTCCAATGGTTGCTTCAGGTAGTCGATGAGCGGCTCATCGTAGAGCTGCGAGTAGTCTTCGCCGTTAAGGTCCTCCAAGTATTTCACCTCTTCTATATACGTGAGGCGCACGAAGGGGGCGAGGTAGAAGTCGAAGGCGGGAATGGCCTGTCCGCCGTGCATCTCGTTTTGTGCGCATTCCATCGAGATGCAGGCCAGCACGCTCGCCGTCTCGATGCGCTTGGCAGGGCGCGAGGCACCGTGCCCCGCGATGAAACCGCAGTTTAGGATGTTGTCAAGGGGGTGTTGCACACAGGTGAGCGACTTCGTGGGGTAGTAGTCCTTGTCGTGTATGTGCATGTAGTTCTGTGCCACGGCGGTCTTCACCTCGGACGAGAGCAGATAGTCGTCGACGAAGGGCTTTGTCGACTCGCTTGCGAACTTCATCATCATGCCTGCCGGGGTGTCGGCGTTCATGTTGGCGTTCTCGCGTGTCACGTCGTTGCTCTTCACATTGACGATGTCGAGGAATATGTCGCGTGTCTTGGCCTTGCGGGCTATCGAGCGCTGGTTGCGGTAGGCGATGTATTTCTGGGCCACGTCCTTGCGGCTCGATTTCATCAGCTCGATCTCCACCATGTCCTGTATGGCCTCGACATCCATCTGGGCCTTGCCTCGCTGGGCCACATGGTCGGTTATCTGACACACGAGTCGCTCGTCCTCGCCCTTGTCTGTCTGCATCATGGCCTTGCGGATGGCGGCCATTATCTTCTGTTCGTTGAAGCCGACGATGCGTCCGTCGCGCTTTACCACTGTCTGAATCATTGAGTTATGTGTTTTAGAGGGGTTAGATTTAATTTTAGCGTCTGCAAAGTTAATACTTTTTGCTGAGAGGATAAGCCTGTCGGACGACTTTTTCTTGTTAAAAATTGTCAATCCCGCAACCTTTTTGACGTGTTACAAGGTTTGTTTTTTCTTCGTTACTCTTTTTTTCGTACCTTTGCAACCAATATTGCAAATTCAATTAGGACTATGATAGAATACATTCGTGGAGAGCTGGCCGAGCTGACACCCGCCCTGGCCACCATCGAGGCCGGAGGCGTGGGCTACGGACTCAACATTTCGCTGAACACCTACAGCGCACTACAGAAAAAGACCGCAGGACAACAAGACAACAAGACGGTTGTGAAACTTTATGTCTACGAGGCCATACGCGAGGATGCCTACGTGCTCTACGGCTTCCACAGCAAGAAGGAGCGCGAGATGTTCGAGCAGCTCATCACCGTCAGCGGTGTGGGAACGAACACAGCGCGCATGATGCTCTCGGGCATGAGCGTCAGCGAATTGTGCAACGCCATATCCACAGGCAACGCGAAACTGATACAGAGCATCAAGGGCATAGGCAAGATGACGGCACAGCGCATAATCGTCGACCTGCGCGACAAGATTGTGGCATTAGGCATTGCCGACGAGATTCCCGCTGGAGGCACAATGCAGGCGCCGGTGAACAACGCCGTGCGCGACGAGGCCGTGGCGGCGCTCACCATGCTCGGATTCTCGCCCGCACCCACGCAGAAGGTCGTCGTGGCCATTCTCCAGCAGCAGCCCGACGCACCCGTCGAGCAAGTGGTCAAACTCGCGCTGAAACAGATAAAGTGAAAATTCCCCCGGTGGGAACAAATTATTCCCCCAGTGGGAACAAATTATTCCCCCTGTGGGAAAGATTTATTCCCACCGGGGGAATAATTGGGGAAGTAGCACCAAACGGGTTTTTCGGACTGATCACTTTTTGCCACTGAACCATTAATTGCGGGTTAAGCAAAGTTAAATAGATTATATCTTGTTAAATTAATGTGGCTTTGAGGCGATTTGGAAAGCCATAATTAGGTGATATAAAATAAAATGTGTACCTTTGCAGCCCAAAATGCACCCTTTATAGAGAGGGTGTATAGTGACATTTTGAAATATACACAATAATATATATAATAAACAAAAAACAAAAACAATTATGCCTACAATTTCACAATTGGTTCGCAAGGGCAGGAAGGTGATAGTAGACAAGTCGAAGTCACCCGCGCTGGACAACTGTCCACAGCGTCGTGGTGTCTGCGTGCGTGTCTATACTACCACGCCCAAAAAGCCTAATTCGGCTATGCGAAAAGTTGCCCGTGTTCGCTTGACCAACCAGAAGGAGGTCAACAGTTACATTCCCGGAGAGGGACACAACCTGCAGGAGCACAGCATCGTGCTGGTGCGTGGCGGTCGTGTAAAAGACCTTCCCGGTGTGCGCTACCACATCGTCCGCGGTACGCTCGATACCGCCGGTGTGGCAAACCGTCTGCAGCGCCGCTCCAAGTACGGAGCTAAGCGTCCGAAGGCGGCTAAGAAAAAGTAAGACGAGGAAGTGAGTTTTTGAGTTTTTAGGTTCTATGGGTGCTCGGTGATGAGCAGGCTCAGAACCGGGAGGAGGAACAATAAACGTAATAAACAATAGACGTCAGACTCTATAGCTCAAACAACTCAAAAACTCAGAAACTTACTAAACTCAGATTACGGGCTGGCATAGAAAGCCGCCCCAACAAAAAGAAACAAAACGTTTTGCTGGAAGGAAATCTTAAATGAAGGTTGAGTAAATGTCCGAGTGTGGACGTTGAAGACGCAGACAAAGAACAGCCCCAAGCAGACAAAAACAGTAAAAACTAAAAAATGAGAAAAGCAAAGCCAAAGAAACGCGTGGTCCTTCCCGATCCCGTGTTCAACGACAAGAAAGTGTCGAAGTTTGTCAACCACCTGATGTTCGACGGTAAGAAGTCGAAATCGTATGAAATCTTCTACAACTCGCTCGAGATTGTGAAGAACAAGATGAAGGATGCCGAGAAGTCTCCGCTGGAGATTTGGAAGCAGGCCCTCGACAACATCACCCCGCAGGTGGAGGTTAAGAGCCGCCGTATTGGCGGTGCCACATTCCAGGTGCCCACCGAGATCCGCCCCGACCGTAAGGAGAGCGTATCGATGAAGAACATGATTTCGTTTGCACGCAAGCGCAGCGGAAAGTCGATGGCTGAGAAGCTCTCGGCTGAAATCATGGACGCATTCAACAACCAGGGTGGAGCATTCAAGCGTAAGGAGGACATGCACCGCATGGCCGAGGCTAACCGTGCCTTCGCACACTTCCGCTTCTAAATCAGAAAGAAATACTTTATTTCTGAAACAAATCTGGATAATATGAATAATTTTTTCCACAAATTTGAATAATTTATTTATTTGAATTAGTGAGAGAATTATTCATATTATTCATATTAGTTTCAGATGTTTTGAAGCTTATGTTATTATTGTATTAGGTAAAAAGAGATTTTTTTAAGGAAAAAGACTATGGCAAAACAGGATTTGCATTTGACGCGCAACATCGGCATCATGGCCCATATCGATGCCGGAAAGACCACCACATCAGAGCGTATTCTTTTCTACACCGGCAAGACCCACAAGATTGGTGAGGTGCACGACGGTGCCGCCACCATGGACTGGATGGCCCAGGAGCAGGAGCGTGGTATCACCATCACTTCAGCAGCAACGACCTGCTACTGGGAGTGGAACCAGAAAAAATACAAGATTAACCTTATCGACACTCCGGGACACGTGGACTTCACCGCTGAGGTGGAGCGTTCGCTGCGTGTGCTCGATGGTGCCGTGGCCACCTACTCGGCTGCCGACGGCGTTCAGCCCCAGTCGGAGACCGTGTGGCGTCAGGCCGACAAGTATAACGTGCCGCGTATCGGCTACGTAAATAAGATGGACCGTTCGGGTGCCGACTTCTTCGAGACTGTGCAGCAGATGCGCGACATTCTGGGAGCCAACCCCGTGGTCATTCAGGTGCCCATCGGCGCAGAAGAGAACTTCAAGGGCGTTGTTGACCTCATCAAGATGAAGGCCATCCTGTGGCACGACGAGACCATGGGCGCAGAATACGATGTGGAGGAGATTCCCGCCGACCTCGTGGACGAGTGCGACGAGTGGCGCAACAAGCTGCTCGAGGCCGCCGCTGAGTACGACGAGGCCCTCATGGAGAAATATTTCGACAATCCCGGCTCGATTACCGAGGCCGAGATTATCGCCGCCATCCGCAAGGGAACGTGCAACATGGAGTGCACCCCGATGGTCTGCGGCTCAAGCTATAAGAACAAGGGCGTACAGCCCCTGCTCGACTATGTGTGCGCCTTCCTCCCCGCTCCCGTCGACGTGGAGGTGATCAAGGGCACCAACCCCAACACCGAGGAGGAGGAAGACCGTCTGCCCAGCGAGGACGAACCCACCGCAGCCCTGGCATTCAAGATTGCCACCGACCCGTACATGGGTCGTCTGGTGTTCTTCCGTGTCTATTCGGGCAGCGTGAAGGCCGGCTCATACGTCTTCAACCCCCGTTCGGGCAAGAAGGAGCGCATCAGCCGCCTCTTCCAGATGAACTCCAACAAGGAGATTCCTATGGACAGCATCGACGCCGGTGACATTGGCGCAGGCGTGGGCTTCAAGGACATCCGCACCGGCGACACCCTCTGCGAGGAGGAGAAGCCCATCGTGCTCGAGTCGATGACATTCCCCGACACCGTGATTTCTATCGCCGTGGAGCCGAAGAGCCAGGCCGACATCGCCAAGCTCGACAACGGACTGGCAAAGCTGGCCGAGGAAGACCCCACCTTCACCGTGCGTACCGACGAGCAGAGCGGACAGACCATCATCAGCGGTATGGGCGAGTTGCACCTCGACATTATCATCGACCGCCTGAAGCGCGAGTTCAAGGTGGAGTGCAACCAGGGCAAGCCCCAGGTGAACTACAAGGAGGCCATCACGAAGACCGTAGAGATCGACGAGACCTACAAGAAGCAGTCCGGCGGTCGCGGTAAGTACGCCAAGATGCTTGTGCAGGTGGGCCCGGTCGACGACGACTGGAACATCAAGGAGAACGGCGGTCTGCAGTTCGTCAACGAGGTGAAGGGTGGTAACATCCCCAAGGAGTTCATCCCCAGCATCCAGAAAGGCTTCGAGACTGCCATGAAGAACGGTATTCTCGGTGGCTACCCGCTCGACTCTCTGAAGGTGACTGTCGTCGATGGTGGTTTCCATCCCGTCGACTCCGACCAGCTTTCGTTCGAGATTGCAGCCCAGATGGCCTACAAGGAGGCTTGCGCAAAGGCAAAGCCCGTACTGATGGAGCCTATCATGAAGCTCGAGGTCGTTACGCCCGAAGAGAACATGGGCGATGTCATCGGCGACCTGAACAAGCGTCGCGGACAGGTGGAGGGTATGGACGAGGCCCGCAGCGGCGCCCGCGTCGTGAAGGCCAAGGTGCCCCTCTCAGAGATGTTCGGCTACGTCACCGCCCTGCGTACCATCACCAGCGGCCGTGCCACCAGCAGCATGGAGTACAGCCACCACGCCCCGCTCAGCAGCAGCATCGCCAAGGAGGTGCTCACCGAGGCCGGCGGACGCGCAGACCTGGTGTAACAGTAGGAGGGGCGGCCTTCGAGCCGCCCAAGACACACAGTAAACCCTTCGCTATGTGATGATTCATAGTGAACAATGAATAGTGAAAGCCGGAGGCCACGCGCCCCCGGCTTTTTCGTTAAAAAGTGTCACAACATTTTGCCAATACGGCGGAATGGTGTATTTTTGCAAAAGAAAACACATGGGACTATGAGCGAAGATAAAAGAAAGCAATTGGCATCTACGCTGTCCACTTTGAGCAATGAGGATAAAGCGTGGGTCATCAATTTCCTCGTGCAGGGGCTGTTCTCCCTGCCAGCCAAGAGAACGGCCAGAAAGAATCGCTACGACGAGTTTACCGACGAGCAGTGGGAGGAGTATTTCGAGCATAAGCCCGCAGTGCCACTGCCCGAAGAGACGCCCCCATTAAAAGAGGTCTTGGCCGCAACATCGGGAAAGGGAATCAAACAGATGGAGCGATGGCTGTAAAGGGCGTACACTACGGGGAAATCGTTGAAGTGACCTTCAAGTTCCCCGGCGAAGGCTATAAGATTCATCCTGCCTTGGTTATCTCTGGCAAGGAATAGCGAGAGGACGAGGAGGGTATGTTCTATGCCGTCCTTATTTCGAGCAAGAACTACTCTCCTAAATTAACATTGGAACTCAAAGACGACTGGCTGACAAGACCGATGCCTAAGCAGTCATATTTCGTGACCCATTTCATGGCCTATTTCAATCCCGAAGAAGTTTCCCGCTCATATCTGACATCAGTAAAGAGCCAATACATGGACACGATTCTCGCCAAAGTCATCAACAGTATCTTTGAGCTGGATATCGATATTGTTTAGGAGGAAACTAATTCGACCTGTACGGTTGAAAAGCCCTGAAGGGGCGACAAGACTACAGACGGGGGTGAAACCCCCGGTAAGTCGGCACAAGACGAAAGCCCTGAAAG
>CAJOEC010000038.1 GCA_905233425.1 uncultured Prevotella sp.
GGGAGCGTGATGTGTTTTGTATAATCACCTTACTTTCAGACATTTGTCTTTTCGCAATGTCAGAATGGCAGTATGAGGAGTGCTAAATGAAAGAGCCCTTTTAAAAAATGACTTCCGTGCGGGTAAGTATGAAATAAAAGTTGTACTTTTGCAGCGTTATGAAGAAAGAAACCTATATCCGCCGCAGGGCGCAACTGAAAAAAGACATGGGCAGCGGACTGCTGCTCTTCTTAGGTAACGACGAGGCTGGCATGAACTATGCCGACAATACCTACCGCTTCCGTCAAGATTCCACCTTCCTGTATTTCTTTGGCCTCGACTATGCCGGTCTGGCCGCAGTGATTGACATTGATGCCGACACGGAGATTGTGTTCGGCAATGAACTGACCATTGACGACATTGTCTGGACGGGCCTGCAACCGACGCTCAGCGAGAAGACATCGGCCGTGGGCGTGACGAAGACGATGGCGCTGAATGAGCTGAAAGGCTACATAGACAAAGCCCGCAGCAAGGGGCAGGCGGTGCACTTCCTGCCTCCCTACAGGGGCGACCACCGCGTGTGGCTGTGGGAACTGCTCAGCGTGGAGCCGAAAGCACAGACGGACATGGCCTCGGTAGCTTTCATCAAGGCCATCGTGTCGCAGCGCAACCACAAGGATGAAGAGGAAATCCGCGCCATCGAGGCATCGGTGGACCTGAGCACCGAGATGCACTTGGCCGCCTATCGCATGGTTCGCCCGGGCATCCATGAGTCGCAGGTGGCAGCCGTCGTCGAGGAGGTGGCCTGCCGTCACGGCCACAGGCTGGCATTCCCGACCATCGCCACGGTGCAGGGGCAGGTGCTGCACAACCACGGTTTTATACACACGCTGAACGAGGGCGACATCTTCCTGCTCGATGCCGGAGCAGAGACGCAAGAGCACTATGCCGGCGACCTGTCGTCGGCAATGCCTGTGGGTGAACGCTTCACAGAGCGCCAGGCAGAGGTCTATAGCATCCATTTGGAGAGTTTCTATGCCGCCGTCGATAAGCTGAAGCCGGGCGTGCCCTTCCGAGAGGCACATATTGCCGCCGCCACGAAGATTGCGGAGGGCATGAAACGGTTAGGACTGATGAAGGGCGACCCTGCCGAGGCTGCGGAAACGGGTGCCTACGCCATGTTCTTCCCCTGCGGCCTGGGTCACATGATGGGCCTTGACGTTCACGACATGGAGAACCTCGGCGAACAATACGTGGGCTATGCCGAGGGGATGGTGAAGAGCAAGCAGTTTGGTTTCAAGTCGTTGCGCCTGGCCCGTCCACTGGAGCCGGGCTTCGTGTTCACCGTGGAGCCGGGCATCTATTTCATTCCCGAACTGATGGACAAGTGGCGTGCCGAGCATCAGTTTGAGGATTTCATCTGCTACGACAAGCTCGATGCCTGGCGCGACTTCACAGGTCTGCGCAACGAGCTCAACTACCTGATAACGCCTACAGACGCCCGCCTCTTAGGCACCATCAAGAAGCCCATGACCATCGAAGAGGTGTACGAAGCAAAGAACAATGGATAAGCAGACGATTGGGGTAGCGGAAAGCATTGAGAGCCAATATCGGGTGAATCATGTAGCCAGCGGACTGCCCCGCTGGCTCATAGAGGCGGCGTTTGTCTGCTACCTTCTACAGGCTGTCATCAACTGGGGGCCGCTAATGCAGTGGATGGACGACCATTCGCCGTTGGCATCGGCCATCATCCAGACCTTTGGCGCGTTGGTGATGTACTTCGGACTGATGCGTGGCATGAAGCCACTCTACAGGCCCATGACTTTGGCATGGTGGATTGTCATTGCGCTGAACATCGCAGGGTTCGTGACGTCTGCAATACCTGTTATCATGTACACCGTAGGTCTGCCCGTCGCAGTGTCGCTGATGCTGGTCTATCTGCCTTTCGGCTGCGCCATCGCCTATAATTATCGTGGGCGGCTGCGCCAGGTGGGCGTCTGGATGGCACTCTATATCCTCATCTCCAGCATCGTCCCCGTCTTGTGGTTTCTCCTTGGTGCTCCAGATTCGGGAATCATTAACCACCTGATGGAAATTTCCACCATCGGCATCATCGTCATCTATGCTTGTGTACAGCGAAGGGTACTCGTCAACTGAAGAGTAATCATCCTTCGCTCTTCAAAGCCTGAGATTGCCGATATTGCAACGGAGTGATGCCAATGCGGCGTTTTACCTCGGTCTGGAAGGTTCGACGACCGCCGAAGCCTGCCTCTTTACCAACAGCCTCAATAGTCCAATTTGGCTCTTCGCGCAACAGGCGGCAGGCATAAAGAACGCGCTTTTCATTGAGATAATCGCCCAAGCTATTGTACTTGGGGTGATTCTTGAACAACCCGCCAAGACGCTTCTGGGTCAGCCCGAGTGCCTTCGCCATCGTCTTCACTGTCATGTCAGGGTCTTTGAAGAGACGTGTCTCATCCATTTGCTCGTCTATCCACGCCATCAGCTCCTCATCGGTCATGTCGGCTGTCAGTTCGATATGCTCACGGTGCGGGCGGGTCTGTTCGCGCAGTTGCATCACCTCGTCTACTGTACCGTGTCTCAACTGTGCGGCCAACTCCTCCTGTTGCCGCTGCAGCGCCTCTATCTTTCCCTTCTGCTGCTCCAACTCGCTCTTCTGCTCCTCCAGTTCACTCAACCGCTTCTCCAGTTCCGTGCCCTGCATCTTGTTCTGTTCGAGCAGCGTGTTCTGGTTCTCCACCAACTTCGTATTGGTAGAGATAATCTTTTTCGCACTATCATTCAGTACCAGCACCGTGATGATAAAAGCTATCACGAACGCAATGATGACGGCTGCGATAAAAATATGTGTTCCTGTCATGGAAATGCGCAGTTTCGTTTGTTTTGAGGTGCAAAATTACGCATTTTCTGTCAAAACGCCCCCTTCGCCGCCCATAAATCCGCAAAACATCTTGCGCAGAATCCACAACTTTGCGCAGGAATCCCGATTTCCTGAAACAAGGGTTCAATTTGATGTACCCTACTTCCGAAACTTGAGTTACGTGTAAGAGTTAGTCTTCGCAGTTCAAAGAGCATGCCTACGTGGTGGAAAGTACGGCCTACGTGGTTAAAAAGTGCCGCCTCCGTGGTGGAAAGGTACCGCCTCCGTGGTGGAAAGGTACAGCCTCCGTGGTAGAAAGGTACGACCTGTCTCTTGTTCGCGTTAGCCCAAACGTTCTTTTGCGTTAGCGCAAATCGTCTTTTGCGTTAGCCCAAATGAGTTCAATGTCATTCATTCAGGAACATTGCAAATGGATGTTTACACGCAAAGACGGTGGAACAGATGTCTGTTCCACCGTCTCTGCAGGTTATTTGTGGTATCGGGCTGGCGCTCCCACCCCTCAGCCTTTGCCCCCCCTCTGGCATGGGGACATGGGGCCTACATTGATTGCGTGGGGGCTATCCTCCGAAGTTATCGTACATGATGCTCTCCGGGTCAACGCCGAGGCTGTCAAGCATGGAGACGACAGCGGCGGACATGGGGCCGGGGCCGCACATGTAGTACTCCACATCCTCGGGAGCCTCGTGGTCCTTCAGGTAGGTGTTGAGCATCACCTGGTGGACGAAGCCCGGCGTGTACTTCACGCCGGCTGCATCGGCAGCGGGGTCGGGACGGTCGAGGGCGAGGTGGAAGTGGAAGTTGGGGAAATCCTTCTCCAATCCGAGGAAGTCTTCAAGGTAGAACACCTCGTTCAGGGCGCGGGCACCGTAGAAGTAGTGCATCTCACGGTCGGTGGTGTGCAGCGTCTTGGTCATGTGCATGATCTGTGCACGCAGCGGAGCCATGCCGGCGCCACCGCCCACCCAGATCATCTCCTTCTTCGAGTCGAAGTGGGGATGGAAGTCGCCGAATGGACCGCTCATGATGACCTTGTCGCCGGGCTTCAGCGAGAAGATGTAGCTGGATGCGATGCCGGGATTCACCTCCATGAAGCCGCTCTTGTCGGCCTTGAACGGCGGCGTGGCGATACGAACCGTCAGCATAAAGACGTCGCCCTCGGCGGGATAGTTGGCCATCGAGTAGGCGCGGATGGTGGGCTCGGGGTTCTTACACTTCAGCGGGAACATCTTGAACTTCTCCCACGACGGCAGGTACTCGTCGCCGATAAGGCTCTTGTCGAAGTCCTTGTCGTAGTCGATGCAGTCGAAGGCCGGAATCTTAATCTGTGCGTAGGAGCCGGGCAGGAAGTCCATGTGCTCGCCCTTGGGCAGCTGCACCTTGAACTCCTTGATGAACGTAGCGACGTTCTTGTTGGAGATGACGGTACACTCGTACTCCTTCACGCCGAGGATGCTCTCATCGACATGAATCTTCAGGTCGCCCTTCACCTTGCACTGGCAGCCGAGGCGCCAGTGATCCTTGATCTGCTTGCGGGTGAAGTGAGGCTTCTCAGAGTCGAGAATCTCGCCACCACCCTCCAAGACCTGCACCTTGCACTGTCCGCACGAGGCCTTACCGCCACAGGCAGAAGGCAAGAAGATGCCGTTCTCGTTGAGCGTGGCCATGAGGTTGTTGCCCTGCGCCACAGAGAGCGTGCGGTCGCCATTCACCACGATATTCACATTGCCACTGGGACTCAAATACTTTTTGGCCACCAGCAGGATAATCACCAATAGAAGTATAACCGTCAGGAATACTCCAATGCTATAAGAAATAAACTCTATCATAATCTTGTTTAATTAGTAATTAGTAATGAGTAATTAGTAATTATGATTACTTCATGCGGTAGCACACCGCAATAAAACATTGTTTCACAGATGGGGTTGCAAGGTAATCATAATTACTCATTACTAATTTCTCATTACTCATTAATTATATGTTTAGTCCAGAGAAACACATCATTGCCATAGCCATGAGGCCCACGGTGATAAACGTAATGCCGAGGCCCTGAAGGGGCTTGGGCACATCACAGTACTGCATCTTTTCACGGATGGCACCGAGCGAGACAATAGCCAGCGTCCAACCGATACCGGAGCCGAAGCCATAGACGATGGCATCCACGACGCTGGTGATGGCCTGAGTGTTGTCCGGCTCCATGAGTATGCGCTGCTGCATGAAGAGCGAGGCACCCATGATGGCGCAGTTCACGGCGATAAGAGGCAGGAAGATGCCCAGTGCGGCATAGAGCGACGGCGAGTATTTCTCGACCGTCATCTCAACGAGCTGCACCATACCGGCGATGACACCAATGAAGAGAATGAACGACAGGTAGCTCAGGTCGACGCCCTCCACGAGGCAGCCGTCGCCCAGCACCTTCGTCTGTAGCAGATAGTTCACGGGCACAGTGACGGTGAGCACAAAGGTCACGGCCAGACCAAGCCCCAAGGAGGTCTTCACCGTCTTCGACACGGCAAGATAGGAGCACATACCGAGGAAGAACGCGAAGATCATATTGTCCACAAAAATGGACCGGAAAAACAGTGAAATCAAATGTTCCATATTAAAGCCCACCCAAGCCCTCCCAAAGGGAGGGATGTTTAATTACATATTGGGTGCTCCTTTTATTTAATTTATTACTATCTTTAATTAGTCACTTCCCACCATTTGTCTATTCAGACATCCCTCCCTTTGGGAGGGCTTGGGTGGGCTTTTCTTTATTTCTCCTTATAAAAATATGCTCTGTGTACCCAGATGACGATGCCGACGAGGATAAGGGCCATGGCGGGCATGGTCATCATGCCGTTGTTGATGTAGCCGAAGTCGTAGGCTCCCTCGGGGATAATCTGGAAGCCCAGCAGCGAGCCGCGTCCGAAGAACTCGCGCACGGCACCCACGATGATGAGAATCATGGCGTAGCCGATGCCGTTGCCCACACCGTCGAGGAACGAGGGCCAGGGCTTGTTCTGCATGGCGAAGGCCTCCAAGCGGCCCATAAGGATACAGTTGGTGATAATCAGACCTACATAGACCGAGAGCTGCACGCTGACGTCGTAGACGAAAGCCTTCAGCACCTGGCTGACGATGGTCACCAGTGCGGCCACCACGACGAGCTGCACCACGATGCGGATGCGGTTCGGGATGGTGTTGCGCAGGATGGAGATAATCACATTCGAGAAAGCCGTAATCACCGTCACGGCGAGACCCATGACGATGGCGGGCTTCAACTGTGAGGTGACGGCAAGTGCAGAGCAGATGCCTAATACCTGACCCAATATCGGGTGGTCGAGGTTCAACGGTTTCAGGAAAACCTCTTTGTTTTGTTTACTGAATAATGCCATAGTTTATTCTCCTCCCCAACCATTATGTAAAAAGAAATTCTTATACTTTCCGAGACACTCCTTGAGCATCTCATCAACACCATTAGAAGTAAGTGTCGCACCGGTAATAGCGTCAACTTCTGCCTCCGGATTCTTTATCTCCGATGCCTTCTTGACACCGAGAACGATACTTATGGGCTGGCCTTCTGGTTCGTCTATGTATTTCTTGCCAATGAACTTCTCCTGCCAAGCCCGGGAATCCTTGATTTCAGCACCCAGTCCGGCTGTTTCACTTTCATGGTCAAAATATGCGCCAAAGACTGTTCCGTCCCGATTAAGCGCGACATATCCCCAGATGCCTCCCCAGAGGCCCATACCATAGACGGGAATCACAAGCTTTTGCCCTTCTGTCACTTCACA
This sequence comes from uncultured Prevotella sp., assembly GCA_905233425.1. Classification (GTDB taxonomy): domain Bacteria; phylum Bacteroidota; class Bacteroidia; order Bacteroidales; family Bacteroidaceae; genus Prevotella. The sequence goes on from CAJOEC010000038.1 coordinate 6,658, forward strand.
GAAATAGACTACGAGCTTGCCAGCCTTATAATCGGACTTACCAAGTTTAAAGCCCGCACTTTCACCGTCATATTCATCGAAATTCTCCGGGCCGTTGTCACATTCGTCTTTTTGAATGATGTAGTCGGCACGGACAACATTTTTGTATTGTGCCTCTGCCTCGCTATCATTCAGATTGCGAATGTTCAGAGAAGCAAGAATCTGTTTCTTCTTGTCCAAGGCCACGTTGGCATCCTGCATCGGCTTCAGTGCCTTGAAGATGAAGGCCAGCAGGAAGGCCACGATGACCACCAGTATCGCACTATATATAATAATGTAGGCGTTGCTGTTTGTATTTAACTTACTCATTTTATACCTCCTCTCTTCATTCGTTTTGAAATATTACGCTCCACCACGAAGTGGTCGATGGTGGGAGCAAACATATTCATCAGCAGGATGGCGAGCATCATGCCCTCGGGATAGCCGGGGTTCATCACGCGGATAATCACGGCCATGGCACCGATGATGAAGCCATAGACCCACTTACCACTCTCCGTGCGGCAGGAAGTCACAGGGTCGGTAGCCATGAACACAGCACCGAAACAGAAGCCACCCAGCACCAAGTGCTCGTACCAGGCAATCGGGGTCATGCCGAGACTCTCGAAGAGACATGCCATTACACCGCCACCCACAAAGACGCTCAGCATGGTCTTCCAAGAAGCAATGCCCGTCCAGAGCAGCAAAATTGCTCCTAAGGCAATAGCAATGACGCTCGTCTCACCAATACTTCCAGGGATAAGACCGATAATCATATCGTTCAGAGAGGCTGTCACCTCTGCGCCTTGTCCCACTTGTGCAAGCGGCGTAGCCATCGTGAAACCGTCGGGTAACGTATTTCCCAGTCCAAAGATGCTGTCTTGTGCCACCCAAACCTGGTCGCCCGACATCTTCGATGGATAGGCGAAGAAGAGGAAGGCGCGGCAGAGCAGCGCGGGGTTGAAGATGTTCATGCCCGTACCGCCGAAGATCTCCTTGCCGATGATGACGGCGAAGGCAACGGCGATGGCGAGAATCCAAAGCGGACACTCCACAGGGATGATGAGGGGGATGAGGATACCCGAAACGAGGAATCCTTCCTGAATCTCCTCGCCCTTCCACTGTGCCCAGGCAAACTCAATGCCGAGGCCTACGATGTAAGAGACGAGAATCTTGGGCAGCACGGCAAGGAAGCCGAAAAAGAACATTTCCCAGAAACCCGTCGTGGCGAGAGCGCCGGCGGCGAGGGCATTCTGGTAGCCCACATTATACATGCCGAACAGCATGGCCGGCATCAATGCGATGACCACCAGGCTCATGATGCGCTTCGAGTCGATGGCATCGTGGATGTGCACGCCACTCTTCGCCGTGTCGTTGGGCACGAAGAGGAACGTCTCGAAGCCGTCGAACACGGAGCGGAAAGCATGAAGCTTACCGCCCTCCTCGAAGTTCGGCTTAATCTTATTCAAATAATTCCTTAAAAAACTCATATTCTTCATTCTATTTTGGAAACGAATTATCCTAATTGGTCTTAATTTTTTTCACGAATTATTTTAATTGGCAATTAAGTAAAATTCGTGGAACAAATTAAATTCAATTAGCCAAATTCGTTTCTTAATCATTCTTATGCGTTTTCTTTTCTGAGAATGTCTAATCCCTGTCTGACGATTCGTTGCAGTTCGAGCTTCGAGGAGTCCACGAACTCGGCCAGAGCGAAGTCTTCGGGAGCCACCTCATAGATTCCCAGCTGCTCCTGACGGTCGATGTCGCCGGTGATGATGGCCTTGATGAGGTACTCGCCGTAGATGTCCATCGGCAGCACGCTGTCGTACTCGCCGCTCATGATGATGTGGCGCTCGCCACCCTTTATACGGGCATCTAACGCATACTCCTTTTTGCCACAGAGCCATGAGAAGTAGCTACGGCTGACAGAGAACTGTTTGAAGCGCGGCATAATCCAGCCAAACATCTCGTTGGCATCGTCGCCCTCAGGGATAATGGTAATCTCAGAACTGTGTGCTCCAAGGAAACCATCCTTCGTGGTCTTGCGACCCGTCAGCACGTTACCGTTGATGATGCGCACGCTGTGCCCTGGCTCATAGCTGTTCGAGACCAGCGTATTCAGTTCCTGCCCTATGAGCATGTCCACATAGCAGGGTTTCTTCACCTCGCTGCCGCAGAGAGCCACCGTGCGGGTAAGGTTCACCTTGCCCGTGTTGAACAGGCGGCCGATGAAAAGCACCACCGTCGGGTCGCCGATAGTCCACACAACCTCGCCCTTGTTCACCGGGTCGATGTTGTTCACCTGCACACCCACATTGCCTGCCGGGCAGGGGCCGTCGAAAACCGTCACTTCGATTCCCGTTTGTTGCGACTGAGTCGCAACAGACTGTGCAAGCGGAGACTGAGGGCCAACGCCGAGGTGCACCTTTGCAATCTTTGCGAGTGCCTTCAGGCCGGTCACGAAATCCTGCTCCTGCCCCTTCACCTCATAGTCGAAGCTGGCGGCCAGCGGTTTGTCGCGCAGGGCCGAAACGAAAATTGCCTTAGGCTGCACATCGGGCGACGTAGACACAGCGTAAGGCAATTGGTTGATGTAGCCGAACAATCCGGCTTCTAACAGCGCGTCGATGACGGCCTGGGAGTCCATCTTCGCCACGTCCTTTTTCCCATAGTCCGCATACACCTGCTGTGCGTCGGCCTCCACCTTCACGCAGAGCACCTTACGGCGCTCACCACGCTCCACGGCAGTGACCTTCCCGCTTACAGGCGAGGCGAATCTCACTTCCGGATGCAGCTTGTTCACGAACAGCGCATCCCCGGCTTTGACGATGTCACCTTCGCGCACCACGACCTTGGGTGTCACTCCCTCAAAGTCGTCGGGCACCAGGGCATACTTCCCGTTAGACTTCAGCGTAAGCTTTGTCTCGGCAGCCTTGCCCTGAAGGTGAATGTCCAAGCCCTTCCGTAGCTTAATTACATTTGCCATTGTTACTTAAATATTATTTGTATTTATTTTACAATCTGCGTGCAAAGTTACAATAATTATATGAACCAGCCAAAAAAAGACGGACACATTTCACAGAAACACCGCATTTTTTAGGCATTATGAGGCTATCGGCTATTTTGAGGCAGGTACGCACGATGTGTCAGTCTCTACTTTTGACTCTATGCGGCTTACGCCGTGATAGTCCACTGTCCCCCGCTTCTCGAGGAACGTCATAATCATTTCCGATGTCTCACGGTTCAGCCTCTCCGTGTATTCGAAGCCGTAGGCACGACAGGCGGCGGCCACATAGCTGTTTGTCACCACGCGGTAGGTCTTCGCCATGTCTATCCCACTGCCGTCCTCATTGGTTATCTTCATCTCCCTGATGACCATGGGTTCGTCCTTGTCCAAGGTGAGCCGGGCGTGGAGTCCTGCGAGATGGGGGAAGTGGAAGATGTCTTTGCGGCTGTACAGCTCAATCATCCTGCACAGTTCTGCGCCTGTCAGCGTCATTACACACGCAAAATTCCCAAAAGGGTCCATCGTCAGTACGTCTTGCACGGTGATATCACCGCCGGGGTGGCTTTCAAGACGTATTCCACGGAAATTCTGTATTGCCACGTCGGCTCCCGACTCCTCCTTCATAGCGTCACAGACCATACACCCTATCTCGTAGATGTTGGCAAAAGGTGCCGTGCTATGGGCAAGTACGCGGCGGAATTCCGGGTGGTCACTGAAATTGTCGACCATTGCCTTGACCACGTGGTTCTGCTGTGGGAAGTTTTTCACGTCGATGTATTCAGCCTGCTTTGTCATGACATGGCCGCTGTCGACGGTTAGCGTGATGTGGGTGGCGTATGGCAGTTTGTTGCGGTTCTGTGTAATGAGCATTCTGGTCTGCGCTTCAGCCAATACGGTGTCGCCTTTCAGTTGTGTGTGGCTGTGCCCGCCTATGATGACATCGAGCCATGGGAATGCAGAAGCCATGACGGTGTCTTCCCTGTAGCCCAAGTGTGAGAGCAGTATTGTGGCATCGCACTCACGGCTCATCCACTCATAGCGCCCCACCACGTCGGCAGCAGGTTCGAATCCCACGCCCTCCAAGTTGTCGGGATGGGTGTCGGGGTGCCCCCGTTTGTTGGTCTGCACCACACCGATGACCCCTACGCGCAGCCCTTCGACGTCGAACACCTGGCACGGGACTGTTCGTATGCCGATGCTGTCGGCGGCAGAGATATTAGCGCAGATATACCGGAAATTGCTCAGTCCCATGAGCCGTGGCAGCGAGTGCATGTCGAAATCATGGTTCCCCAGCGCCGATGCGTTGAAGCCTATCTGGTTCATCAGGGCCACCATGGGATAGCCCGAGGGCTGGTACATGTCGTTTATGGGGTTGCCTGTGCGGTTGTCGCCAGCCGAGAACACCAGCAGCGACGGATAGAGTGTGCGCAGACTGTCGGCTATGGCGGCCAACTGTGGCATGGCATCGAGGGCGGCGTGCATGTCGTTCACAGCCAGGATGTGTACCTCCCGGTTGCCACCCCTGACTACAAGAACCGCCAGGAGCAAGAGGCATATCACCGCTTTCCTCATGCTGGTGGTCACGGTTCTTTAGTCAAGGCCGAAAAGTGTGCGCAGTCCGCCGTCTACACCAGCGAAGCCCATGAAGGCGAGGCTCAGCAGACCGGCAGAGACGAGGACTATGGCCATACCGCGCATACCCTTGGGGATGCTGGCCAGTTCGAGCTGCTCGCGTATGCCGGCGAAAACAGTCAGGGCGAGACCGAAGCCTATAGCCGTGCTGAGGGCATAGACAATGCTCTGCGCGAGGTTGAAGTCCTTCTGTATGACAAGGATAGCCACGCCGAGGACGGCACAGTTGGTAGTGATAAGCGGAAGGAAGATGCCGAGGGCCTGGTAGAGGGGTGGCGAGACTTTCTTGAGGATGATCTCGACCATCTGCACAAGAGAGGCGATGACGAGGATGAAGGCGATGGTCTGCAAGTATTGCAGTCCGAAGGGGTTGAGCACGTAGTTCTGTATGAGCCAGGTGACAAGGGTTGCCAGAACCATGACGAAGGCCACGGCGGCAGACATGCCGAGCGACGTGTCTATCTTCTTCGACACGCCGAGGAAGGGGCAGATGCCGAGGAACTGTGCCAGCACGATGTTGTTGACGAAGATGGCGGAGATGAAAATCAAAAGGTATTCCATAATTCACTCCTTTGTTTTTAGTTTGTTCACGATTGCGATGAGGTAGCCGAGGGTGATAAAGGCTCCGGGCGGGAGGATGAAGAGGAGGATGTTCGTGGTCTCGGGCAGAAGGGTGAGGCCGAAGATGCTGCCGGCCCCGAGGAGTTCGCGGACGATGCCGAGGAGGGTCAACGCGAGGGTGAAGCCCAGTCCGATGCCTATGCCGTCGAAGAGCGAGGCCAGCGGCGACTGCTTGGCGGCGAAAGCCTCAGCACGACCGAGGATGATGCAGTTCACCACGATGAGGGGGATAAACAGGCCCAGCGACTTGTCTACATCGGGCAGGAAGGCCTTAATGACCAACTGCAGGATAGTAACGAAGGCAGCGATGACGACGATGAAGACGGGTATGCGCACCTTGTCGGGAGTAAGCGACTTCATCAGCGAGATGACGACGTTGGTGCAGATGAGCACCGCCATCGTAGCCAGGCCCATCGACAGACCATTCAAGGCCGAAGTGGTCGTGGCTAATGTGGGACACATGCCGAGCATCAGGACAAACGTGGGGTTGTCCTTGACGATGCCGTTCTTGATGATACTTATATAACTCATAATTCGTTGTTCCATAAATCAATGTTTCTGTTGCGAAGCCCCGGTCTGACCGTCGGCGGCGGGTGTGCCCTTGTAGGCGTTATAGGCGTTGTTGACGGCGAGGAGGAAGGCACGGCTGGTGATGGTCGAGGCGGTGATGGCATCCACCTGTCCGCCGTCCTTCGAGACGGTAAGGGGTTCTGCGGGGTTCTTGCCAATGATGTCGCCCTTCTGGCCTTTCTGGAACCACTGGTCGGCCTTGGCGCCGAGGCCCGGAGTCTCGGTGTGCTCAAGGAGTGTGTAGCCAAGCACGTCGCCGTTGGTGTTGAAGCCCACAAGCACTTTCAGGTTGCCGCCGAAGCCCAGCGTGGTACTCTCGACGGCAGCGCCGAGGTCGTTGCCCTGTGCGTCCTGAGTATGGTAGATGATAAACATCTGTTCCTTGCCCTTCGCATCGGTCTGGCGGACGGTGTCGGTGCGGGCGACGGCCACGTCGTCACATACGAGAACGGACTTGATGCCGTCGGCGAGCGTTTTCTCCTTCTGCACGGCGATGGGTGCGGCAGTCACGCTGTTCACCCACGCCAGCACGGCACCCATGACAAGAGCCACGCCGGTGAGCACAAGCACCATATTTGTCAAAGATGATCCAAGTTTCTTCATATTTCTTCTTATGGGGAGTGAAAGGGGAGTGAAGGGAAATCAATTCCCTTTCACTCCAAATCTTTGAGGTTTGACATAGTTGTTAATCAGCGGCGTGAACGCGTTCATGATGAGGATGGCGAAGGACATTCCTTCGGGGTATGCCCCCCAGTTGCGGATGACGATGGTCAGCAGACCTATGCACACGCCGTATATGATCTGCCCTTTCGGTGTCATTGGCGAGGTGACGTAGTCGGTGGCCATGAAGATGGCTCCGAGCATCAGACCGCCACTGAGGATGACCACGAAGGGGTCGGCGTAGATTGGGTTAACGAGGTGGAGAATACCGCTGAAGACGAACACCGTGCCGATGATGCTCACGGGGATGTGCCAGGTGATAATCTTCCGCCACAGCATGAACGCGAGGCCAGCGAGCAGCGCAAGGTCGCAGATCTCGCCGATGGTGCCGGCACCACCGTGGAAAGCTGAGTCGGCCAGCAACAGCGACATTGCGTCGGGCAGCTTATCGAGCGCCGCCAAGTTGCCCGTCTTTATGGCCTCCTGCATCACGGCCAACGGCGTGGCTCCCGTGACGGCATCGGTGTAGCTGAGCAGCTGTCCGGGCAGCGGCCATGAGGTCATCTGAGCCGGGAAGGCCACAAGCAGGGCACAACGGCCTACAAGTGCGGGGTTGAAGATGTTCTGACCCAGTCCGCCGAAGGTCATCTTTGCCACGCCGATGGCGAAGAGGGCGCCGATGACGATAATCCAGATGGGGAGGTTCGACGGCAGATTCATGCCGAGGAGCAGACCCGTCAGCGCCGCCGAGCCGTCGAGGATGGTGTTGCGCGGGTTGCGCAGAATAAACTTGTTTATGGCCCACTCGAAGAAGACGCAGGCTGCCACACTCGACAGGCACACGATGACCGAGCCGATGCCGAAGAACCAGAACGACACTAACAGCGCCGGTACGAGCGCAATCATCACGCCGTACATATTGCGCTCCACAGAGTCGCTGCCGTGGGCGTGGGGGGAAAGTGAAACAATCAATTTACTCATATTTCTTCCTTTTTCTTAACAACGAATTATACGAATTACACGAATTGAACGAATTTATAAATAATTTCACGAATTTGTGCAATTCATAATAATTTGTGCAATTCGTGTAATTCGTTTTAATTCGTTGTTTCTATTATTTCTTTGAATTTCGGCTTTTGATGATTCCCATTACCGTCACCTTTCCCTGCCGTATATTGTCTAACAGCGGGCGGTGGGCGGGACACGTGAACTGGCACGAGCCGCACTCAATACATGAGACGATCTCCTCATGCTCGGCGCGCTCCCAGTTCTGCACTTCCGAGAGTTTCGCTAAGAGGTACGGCTCCAATCCCATCGGACAGGCACCAACGCACTTCGCACAGCGGATGCAGGGTTGCGGCTCCTTGCGCCGGGCGTCATCGCCAGAGAGGATGGTCACGCTGTTCGTGCCCTTGCAAATGGGCACCTCGGTCGAAGTCAGCGCCTTGCCCATCATCGGCCCTCCAGCAAGCAGCTTGTTGTCGCCTTCGGGCATTCCGCCGCAGAGGTCAATAAGGTCTTGCATAGGCGTACCCATACGCACGAGGAAGTTGCCTGGCTTAGCCAGTCGCTTGCCGGTGACAGTAGTATAACGTTCAAACAGCGGCTTCCGTTTCATCACGGCCTCATAGACAGCGAAGGCCGTGCCGACGTTCTGCACGATGGCCCCCACGTTCACGGGGATGGCGGGCGGTGGCGGCACCTGTCTGCCAATGACGGCATCGACGAGCTGTTTCTCGCCGCCCTGCGGGTAGCGTTGTTTAAGGGGCACCACCTCAATGTTGAGAGTTGAGAGTTGAGAGTTGAGAGTCTTTACTTTCGCATCAAACAGGGCGATGGCCTTTGGCTTGTTCGTCTCTATGCCGATGTAGCCTCGCGTCACCTTCGCCGCCCTCATCAGCAGCTCCAGCCCTACGAGAATCTCGTCGGCGTGTTCCATCATCAGGCGGTAGTCGGCGGTGATGTACGGCTCGCACTCCACGGCGTTGATGATGACGCACTCCGCCTTGGCTGTCGGCGGCGGTGTCAGCTTGACATACGTTGGGAAACAGGCACCACCCATACCGACGACGCCAGCGTCTTTTATTCGGGTCACAATCTCTTCCGGTGTCAGCTCCGGGTGGGCGGCCACGGTTTCGAGCGTCTCGCTCCGGTCGATGGTCTCTTCCCATTCATCGCCCTCCACGTTGATGATAATGGCGGGCTTGCGGTAGCCTGTCGCGTCGATGGCCGTATCGACCTTGACCACTGTGCCGCTGACGCTGCTGAAGATGGGAGCCGAAATGAATCCGCCCGCGTCGGCAATCTTTGTGCCCACCTTCACGTGGTCATCCTTCTGCACCACGGGCAGCGCCGGCGCTCCGATGTGCTGGCTCAGCGGGAAGATAGCCTGCTTTGGCAGCGGCGCCACTTGAGTGGCCACCTCATGGGTCAGCTTGTTCTCGTCGGGGTGGATGCCCCCTATGCTAAATGTCTTTGTTGTCATATTTGGGGAGTTAAAGGAGTTATAGGGAGTTAAAGGAGTTAAAGACGTCAGTTCGTTTTATTGACATTGACAGAAGACAAGGGAGCGGGACTATCGTCTTTAACTCCTTTAACTTCTTTAACTCCTTTAACTTCTTCTGTTATAGGCTTCGGTTCTGGGAAATTCACCGCCTTGATGGCGTGTGTGGGACATGCCTCTACACATTTCTTGCACAGGCGGCACTTCTCCGGGTCGATATACGACAGGTTCTGCCACACGGTGATGGCCTCGAACTTGCACGCCCTTGAGCATTTGCCACAGCCGATGCAGGATGCCTTGCATGCCTTCATCGACACGGCTCCCTTGTCCTTGTTCATGCAGGAAACGAACACCCGGCGTCCCTTCGGCCCTTTCTTACGCAGTTCGATAATCTGTCGCGGACAAGCCTTCGCACATGCCCCACAGGCCGTACACTTTTCCTCGTCGACCTCCGGCAGACCAGTCTCGTCGTTGATGCGGATAGCCCCGAACTGACATGCGTTCACACAGTCGCCGCAGCCCAGACAGCCGTAGCCGCAGAGCGTCTCGCCCGCCCCGCAGGCGTGCATGGCGGCACACGTGCGCAGCCCGGCGTACTCGTTCACCTTCGCCCGGTACTCACAGCTTCCGTTGCATCTCACCACGGCAACTTTCGGCTCGCCGTTGGCGATGGCCATGCCTAAGAGGTCGGCCACCTGGCCCATCACCTCGGCACCGCCAACGGGGCAGTTCAGCCCGTCGATTTTTCCGGCGTCAGCCCCCTTCACGAGTGCGTCGGCCATGCCCCCGCAGCCAGCAAAGCCGCAGCCGCCGCAGTTGGCTCCAGGCAGCAGCGCACTCACTTTGGCTATGCGCGGATCCTCAAACACAGCAAATTTCTTCGAGGCCGCAAACAGCACGACAGCCGCTATCAGCGCGATGCCTCCAAGAACAATTACTGCAATCAAAATAGGATTCATAAGTTATACTTGTTAATTGTTTTTTCCTGTTTTTCTTGTTTTCCCCTGTTTTCCTAAAAACAAATATGGAATGCAATCTTTCCGGCTATCCTCTCCCGACAGAGCCAGAGCACCAGATAGTATGGCGCCAGCATGGCAAGCGCGGCCAGCGCGCTTGTTCCTTCGTCGATGCCTGCCGCCAGCATCGCGGCCAGCACCACGAGCAGCAGCACGAGAGGCAGACCAAAGCCTAAGAGCAGCGCCTTTCGCGCAGCCGCCCCCGATGTGGCCACAACCACGCTGTCGCCCACCTTGTAGGGGTAGGCGTTTGAGGGGATTTGCAATTCCTGATGTCTGCCCGCATCCAGCTTTTCGTAGACATCCACCACCTTCACCTTCTGTTCCGAGGCATTGCAGTGGGCCGCCACCTTGCATCCGGCACATGCTGCCATCTGCGTGATGCGCACCCGTATGTGCCCGTCAGCATCAATGGATTCTATGATACCGTCATGGCGAATCTCGCTCATTATTATTAATAATGTTGTTTTTGAGCGGCAAAATTACACATTTTCCACGAAACGGCAAAACTTGTGGGCAGAAATAACAGAAATAACAATAAAAAAACGACATAAACAATTAGTAGTTCTCGGCCTTCACCTGGAAATAGGCCTGTGGATGGTTGCACACCGGGCACTCCTCGGGTGCTTTCTTGCCCACGACGATGTGGCCGCAGTTTGAGCATTGCCAGATGACATCGCCGTCCTTTGAGAACACTTGCTCGCGGCGCACATTGTCCAACAGCTTGCGATAGCGCTCCTCATGGGCCTTCTCGATGGCCGCCACGCCCTCGAATTTCTCGGCAATCTCGGGGAATCCCTCTTCGCGGGCTTCCTGGGCCATGCGGGCGTACATGTCCGTCCACTCGAAGTTCTCACCTTCTGCGGCGGCCTCCAGGTTTGCCTCTGTGTCCTTGATGGCACCGCCTTCGAGCAGTTTGAACCACATCTTTGCGTGCTCCTTCTCGTTGGCCGCAGTCTCCTCGAAGATGTTTGCTATTTGCACATATCCGTCTTTCTTGGCTTTCGATGCCCAGTAGGAGTACTTGTTACGAGCCATCGACTCGCCGGCGAATGCTTCCTGCAGGTTGCGCTCGGTCTTTGTTCCTTTCAGTTCTTTCATAGTGGTTTTGTTTTTTGTTGGTTAGTTAATTATTCTGTTCTATTACGAAACTGTTGCAAAGATACGACATTTATCCCAAACCGCCAAATTTGCAAACCAGTTTAACTACTTTAAACTCATTTGTTAATGATTGTGCATTTTAAAGAACATTCCATAAGAAAAAGCCCAAAAAGATTTGGTGTTTCGCAGATTTTGCCTATATTTGCACCGTCAAATTGGTTTACTTGTAAAAAAGCACAGCTGTTATGAGGAAAGAACGTACATTCATAAGCTTCGATTGGGCACTGAAGCACCTTCTCCGCGAGAAGGCCAACCACGATGTCTTGGAGGGCTTCGTGAGCGTTATACTGAAAAAGAAAATCAAGATCCATCGTCTATTGGAGAGCGAAAGCAACAAGGAGGACAAGGATGCAAAGAACAACCGCGTTGACCTGCTGGCCGAGGACGAGAACGGCGACTTGCTGCTGATTGAGGTGCAGGGCGAGCCGGAGCAGGCCTATTTCCAGAGTATGCTCTTCGGAGCATCGAAGCTCCTCACGGAATATGTCGAAAAAGGTGAGAACTATGAGCACGTAAAGCGCGTTTACAGTATTAATATTGTGTACTTCAACCTTGGTCAGGGCAAGGACTGCGTCTACGAGGGCAAGACCGAGTTCCACGGGCTGACGAAAGGCGACCTCTTAGAGCTGTCACCCTTCCAAAAGCAGAAGTTCAAGGCCGACTCCGTCTCCGACCTCTATCCCCGATACATCATCCTGAAGGTGAACGATTTCAACCGTTGGAGCCGTGACTCTCTCGACCAGTGGCTCTATTTCCTTGCCAACACCGAGATACCCGACGATGCCGATGCCCCTGGCCTGAAGGAAGCTCGCGAGAAACTCGACCTCATGCGTATGGGCCGCGACGAGCGCATACTGTACGATCGCTATCTCATGGACCGCATTATACTGCGCAATACTGTAGAGGGAGAACGGGAGAAGGCACGTTGGGAAGCTCTTCAGGAGGGTCATGAAAAGGGCCGGGCAGAGGGCCGGGCAGAGGAGCGCATGTCAAATGCGCGTAGCCTCAAGGCTAACGGCGTCCCCGTAGAACTTATAGTGAAAAGTCTGCATCTTACCGACGATGAGGCGGCAGAGCTAAACTAAAGACAATGAGTTATTGAACGAAAGATGAAAGTATTAATACTCACCTTACTTACCTGTATTTCATGCTTCATTCTGACATGCTGCTCAGAAAGTGAAACGATAGATTACGGCACCGACTACCCCACTATACCCAACAGTGGCAAACTCGTCAAGCCCCGGCTTACATCCTTGGAATTTCTGGCTTCCGACAACCCAGAGAGCCTGATAGAAGATGCTGTGTGCACCATCACTGGTGACAGCGTTGCGGATTGCTGGGTGTCACATTTAATGGATGACTTCTATAACTCAACTAACAGTGTTTCCAATCGCAGCGGCAAACAGCTTATAGCTCGTTTCACCTTCGATGGCGACTGCGTTAGGGCTGACGACCGCAAGATTGAGAGCGGCATTACCCCACTGAATTTCTCACGGCCAAGAAAAATCACCGTCATAGCTGGTGAAATGACGAAAGACTATACCGTATATGTCCACGCCTTCACTGGTCTGCCCGTTTTGTGGATAGAGACAGAGGACCGTGCTCCTATCACGTCGAAGGACAACTATGTGCCAGCCCGTTTCTGCTTGGTCGAGGATGTGGTGACACGCTCGCCAGGCGACGTTATTGAGACTATCGGACAGATAAAGGGAAGGGGGAACACATCGTGGTCAATGCCCAAAAAGCCCTACCGACTGAAATTCAGCGAGAAGGTGTCGCTCCTTGGCGAGCCGGCCGACAAGTCGTGGGTACTGCTGGCCAACTATTCCGACAAGACGATGCTGCGCAATGCCACGGCATTCTACATGGGCGAGATGAGCAACATAGGATATACACCACGCTCACATTTCGTAGAGGTGATTCTCAACGGGAGCTACGACGGAACGTACCAGTTGTGCGAGAAACTGAAAATCTCAAAGCACAGGGTGAACGTAGGCGATGACGGATTCCTGATGGAAATCGACGAGAAGGAGAACCCGGAGGAAAACCCCATTAATTTCAGAATAAAACACATACGAAACCCTATCTACATAAAAGACCCTGACGTCAAACCTGGCGACGACAGTTATAACTACGCAAAAGACTTTATGGTCACAGCCGACTCGGTGCTCTTCTCGGCAAACTTCATGGATCCCGAAGAGGGATGGCAGAAATACATCGACATGGACTCTTTCGTCGACTGGTATCTTGTGAACGAGATTGCAAAGAACAACGACGCGATTTTTTTCTCCAGCTGCTACATGAACTTGGCAAGGGGAGGAAAAGTGCGAATGGGACCGCTATGGGATTTCGACATAGCCTTTGGCAACATCAACTACGGCGACAATTTCGATGTGAGTGGATTCTGGATAAGAGTTCTACCCTGGTTCAACCGTCTGTTCCAGGATCCTGCCTTCGTCGCCAGGGTGAAAGAGCATTTCGACTATTTCTACAACCACCGCGACAACATCTTCAACGAAATCAACCTGAACGCCAGATACCTCCATCGCTCAGTGCAGGAGAACGAGAACAGATGGGGCATACTCTACAACACGACGTGGCCCAACTACGACGTTTGGGGAAACTATCAGAACGAGGTGCAGAACATGAAGGGCTGGCTTTCACGCCGTCTTGACTGGCTCAAGGCCAACTTATAGGAACCGCACGAATTATTTCCTTACAGTTTCACCGTCTTCGCGTAGAGCCAGTTGTCGAGGATAGTCATGGCGGCCATGGCCTCGACGATGGGCACGGCACGGGGAAGCACACAGGGGTCGTGGCGTCCGCGGGCGGTGAACGTTGTGGGGTTGCCCTCGAGGTCTACGGTAGGCTGCTCGCGCAACAATGTGGCCACGGGCTTGAAGAGAACACGGAAACAGATGTCCTGCCCGTTGGAGATGCCACCCTGGATGCCGCCGCTGTGGTTCGTCCTTAAACCTTCATTACAAAAAACATCGTTTTGCTGGCTGCCACGCTGTGCCACTCCGGCGAATCCCTCGCCATACTCGAAGCCCTTGGCGGCGTTGATAGAGAGCATGGCTGCGCCCAACTGTGCGTGGAGCTTGCCGAACTCAGGTTCGCCAAGCCCCGGCGGACAGCCGCTGATGACACAGGTGATGACACCTCCTATGGTGTCGCCGTCGGCCTTCACCTCGGCTATGAGCTGCTCCATCTCGCGTGCCTTGTCGGGGTCGGGGCATCGCACGGCGTTCTGCTCCGTCAGCGAGAGGTCGTAGCGGTGGTAGTCGCGGTCAAGGGCGATGTCGCCCACCTGAGATGTGTAGGCGGTGATGCCTATCCCCAACTGTCGCAGGGCGAGCTTTGCCAACGCCCCGCCGACGACACGGCTGATGGTGATGCGTGCCGACGAGCGTCCGCCACCACGATGGTCGCGTATGCCATATTTCGTGTGGTAGGTGTAGTCGGCGTGCGAGGGGCGGAAGAGCGTGCGCAGGTTCTCGTAGTCCTGCGAGTGCTGGTCTTCGTTGCGCACGATGAAGCCTATAGGAGTGCCCGTGGAACGGCCCTCGAAGACACCACTAAGCAGTTCCACCCGGTCTTTCTCCTGGCGGGCTGTGGTGATGGCGCTCTGTCCGGGGCGGCGGCGGTTAAGCTCCTGCTGGATGAAGTCCAGGTCTATCTCTATGCCGGCGGGCATACCGTCGACCACGCCACCGACGGCCGCGCCGTGGCTCTCGCCGAAAGTGGTGAGGGTGAATAGTGTTCCGAAAGTGTTGCGCATAAGTATGGGGCTTATGGGACTTATAGGACTTATAGGACTTATGGGACTTATAGGACTTATGGGACTTATAGGACTTATGGGACTTATAGGACTTATGGGACTTATGAGACTTATAGGACTTATAGGACTTATGGGACTTATGAGACTTATGGGACTTATAGGACTTATAAGACCTATGAGACCTATAAGACCTATAGTTGTTAGTGGCAGTGGCCGCAGGAGCAACCGCCCTCGTGCTCCTTGTCGTGGCCCTCGCAGTCGTCGCAGCCGCAGCACTCGTGGCTTATCTGGTTGATGAGGTTCTGTATCTCCTCCTTCGTGGCGTCGCGGTTCTCCAGCACCAGACCCAGGAACTGCAGCGTCATGCCGGCCAGCGGGTGGTTGGTGTCGATGGTGACGGCATCCTCGTCGACCTTCTCAACGCGGGCCATGAAACGCTTTTCGTCCTCGTCCATGAGCGTGATGACGGCTCCGGGATAGATGTTCTCGTTGTCGAAATGGCCGTTGATGCAGAACTCCTCGCGCTTCATCTTGTGCACGCCCTCCGGGTCATATTCGCCGAAAGCCTCGGCGGGTGTCAGGGTGAAGTCGAACTTGCTGCCCTGTGGCAGGTCGACGATGCGCTTCTCGAAGGCGTCGAGGGTGAAGCCGAAACCGCTCACAAACTGGAATGGCTGGCCTTGCTGTGTCTGCTCCTCAAGGTGCTTCTCGCCTTCGGGGTTGATGGAATAGAGCTGATAGCTCACGGTGATGTACTTGCTTTCCTTATTGTTCATCGCTTATTGTTATTGTTTAGTTCAATGTTGGCCGCGAAATTAGTAAAATGTTGTGGCACCGCCAAATAAAACCCCAATTTTTACCTTGATTTAATATTTTGTAACAGATTCCATTCGCACGACACAGCCCAGCCCCCATTTGTCGTAGTCCGATGTCGTTGGAAAGGGCCTCGGAGACGTCAAAAAGTTCGCGCCGTGCGAACTGTGAGTTCGCGCCGGGCGGACTGGGAGTTCGCGCCGTGCGAACTGTTATCAATATCCTGGGGCCTCAGACAGCCTCTCCGGCTATCGACCAAGAAAGCGCCGGTTATCCCCGAGAAAACCGCCGGTTATCCCCGAAACAAGCGTCGGTTATCTCCGAGCGAGGCTTCGGGAATCTCCGGAGACGGCGTAAGTTTTTCGACCTGTACGGTTGTCCGCTGTCGTATGACCGCAGAGCGGTCACCTCTCAATAACCGAGGGTACGAGCGTAGCGAGCACCCCCGGATAGTAGGCGTATGGGTAACATCGACTCTAAAAGAGTCGCCCATCCCCGCAGATGGGGCACTCTTTCAGAGTGCTTTCCATTGCTTCCAGCTGTCCGCAAGTCCTACGGACGCTGCGGTTATTGAGCGGAGACGCTTTCAGCGTCATTCGGCAGTTCCAACCGCAGCACGAGTTTTTTTCTGTTAAAAAAGGTACTTAGGCCACAATATTATTGAAAATAATTGTTCCTTAACTCCTTTTTTTGTACCTTTGCCGCTACTTGAACAATAACCGAAAACAAATTATATGATTAAACTTTTTGTTCCCGGCCGGTTGTGTCTATTCGGTGAGCATACCGACTGGGCTGGTCACTACCGCACGATGAATGCCGACATTGTGCCCGGTGCGGCCATAGTGACGGGCATAGAGCAGGGCATCTATGCCGAGGTGGAACGATCGAGCATCTTCGAGGTGCAGAGTGTGGCCCCCGAAATGAAAGAGGGGTGGCGCGACTTCGCCTGCCGCATGGACGAGCAGGCGCTGAAGCGTGTGGCCCGCAGCGGCGACTTCTTCTGCTACTGTGCCGGAGTGGCATCGTATATGCTTGAATGGTACAAGGTCGGCGGTGTCCGCATAAAAATCACCGACATGACGCTGCCCATGAAGAGCGGCCTGTCGTCGAGCGCCGCCATCTGCGTGCTCGTGGCCCGCGCCTTCAACCAGCTCTACAACCTGAACCTCAACACCCTTGGCGAGATGAACATTGCCTACGTCGGCGAGCTGCGCACAGCATCGCGCTGCGGACGTCTGGACCAGGCCTGCGCCTTCGGTGTGAAGCCAAACCTGATGACCTTCGACGGCGATGAGGTGGAGGTGCAGTCGCTCAATGTGAAGAAGCACCTCTACTGGGTCTTCGCCGACCTATGCGGCGAGAAGGACACCATAAAGATTCTCTCCGACCTGAACAAGGCATATCCTTTCGCCTCGACCGACCAGGAGCGGCTGCTGCACGACGCACTTGGCCGCAGGAACAGGGCTTTCGTAAACCGCGCCATCAAGTACATGGCCGAGGGCGACGCCGAAGCCTTGGGGCGCCTGATGACTGAGACCGAGGAGGTGTTCGACCGGCAGGTGGCCCCGATGTGCCCCAGTGAGCTGACCTCGCCAAAGCTGAAGGCCGTGCTCGCCGACACACAGATACAAAAACTTATTTGGGGCGGCAAAGGCGTGGGAAGCCACGGCGACGGCTCGGCCCAGTTCCTCGCCCGCGACGAGCAGACACAGCAGCAGTTGGTGGAATACCTCGAGAAGCATGGGATGCCAGCCTACAAGCTGACCATACAGCCCGTGCACACCGTGCGCAAGGCCATAATACCCGTGGCTGGGTTCGGCACACGGCTCTACCCCGCCACACGCTGCATGAAGAAGGATTTCTTCCCCATCCCGTGCCCCGACGGCATGGTGAGGCCTGTAATACTCATACTGCTCGAAGAGCTGATACAGAGCGGCATTGAGGAGATATGCCTCGTCCTGGGCAGCGAGGAGGAACGCGAGATGTATGCCGAGTTCTTCGAGCGCCCGCTAAGCCCCGATCATCTGCGCAAGCTGAACTCAGAGAGCCAGGAGTATGAGAACCGCATCCTCGACATAGGCAAACGCCTGCACTATGTCTACCAGCACGAGAAGCGGGGATTCGGCCACGCCGTCTACCAGGCAGCGGAGTTCACCCACGGCGAGCCGGTGCTGCTGATGCTCGGCGACACCCTCTACCGCACAACGTCGAACAAGCCGTGCGCACTACAGCTCATTGAGGCTTACGAGCGCTACAACTGCCTGATGCTCGGACTCTACCCCGTGCAGCTGGCCGAGGTGAGCCATTTCGGAATCATGAGCGGAGTGTGGGAGGACAAGGACGAGCGGGTGCTCAACGTCAGCGTCCTGGCCGAGAAGCCCAAGGCCAGCTATGCCGAGGAGTTCCTCGGTGTGCGCCTGAAGAGCGGCGAGCGCGAATACTGCTCAGTCTTCGGGCAGTATATACTCACCCCAGAGGTCTTCACACAGTTGGAAGCCGACATAAACGAAGCCGGCGACGACCGTTCACACGAGATAGAGCTGACGGCGGCACTCGACAAGGTGCGACAGCAGACCGGCATGATGGGCATAAGACTGCGCGGCGAGCGATTCGACATGGGCAACCCACAGGCGCTGGTAGGCACCATAGCCGACTTCTCGAGACCCAAGCTCTTGTGACACCAAAACCGACAAAACCCCAACAGGAACCACCAAAAACAATCAAAGATAATGAAAAAGACAATGATGATTATCGGTATGGCTTCAGCAATGCTATTACCGTTCAGCGCCTGCCAGCAGACGCAACGTGAGAACCCACTGCTCGAAGAGAGCACTCTGCCTTTCGGCGCCCCTGACTTCAGCAAGATCCAGCCCGACGACTATCTGCCTGCCTTCGAGGAGGCCATACGCCAGCAGAGGGAGAACATCCAGAAGATTGTGGAATGCCAGGACCAGCCCACTTTCGCTAACACCATCGTGCCCTTCGAGGAGAGCGGACGGCTGCTCGACCGCGTCGCCCGCGTGTTCTTTGCCCTGACCAATGCCGACAAGACACCCGAGATAAGCGAGACAGAGAAGAAAGTCCAGCCGATGATTACGGAACTGGAGAACGAAATTTCGTTCAACAAGGAACTCTTCAAACGCATTCAGGCTGTCTACGACAACGAGCACGACACGCTGCAGGGCGAGGACAAGAAGCTGTTGGAAGAGATATACAAGGACTTCGTGCGCAAGGGCGCATTGCTGTCCGACGACAAGATGGAGCGCATGAAGGAGATAAACCTGCGCATCGCCGACCTGCAGCAGCAGTGGGGCGACATGCTGCCCGACGCCACCAACGAGGCTGTGGTGTGGGTCGACGACAAAGAGCAGCTGGCCGGACTCACCGAGGCCGACATCGCGCAATGCCAGAAGGACGCCGAGAGCCGTGGCGGCAAGGCTCCATACGCCATAGTCATCGTAAACACCACGCAACAGCCTCTGCTCAGCAGCCTCGACAACCGCGAACTGCGCAAGAAGGTGTTCGAAGCGTCGGTGCACCGCGCCGACGGAACGGGGAAGTTCAACACCTTCCCCATAGTCTGCGAAATAGCCAAACTGCGTGCTGAGCAGGGCGAGATAATGGGCTACCCCAACTACGCCGCCTACTCGCTTGAGAACACCATGGCAAAGACTCCCGAGAATGTCTACGCCTTCCTGAAGAGCCTTATAAGCCAGTACACGCCGAAGGCCGACGCAGAGACGAAGGCCATCGAGGACTTCGCCCGCAGCTACCAGCCCTCACCCCTCACCTCTCCCTTGCAGCCCTACGACCGCTTCTACTACTCGGCAAAGATGAAGAAGCAGCTGCTTGATGTCAGCGACGACGAGGTGAAACCCTATTTCAACGTGGACAGCGTGCTCATTAACGGTGTGTTCTATGCCGCCAACCGTGTCTACGGACTCAACTTCAAGGAGCGCACCGACATACCCCTCTACCACCCCGACATGAAGACATTCGAGGTCACCGACCGCGACGGCAAGACCCGTGCGCTCTTCTATTGCGACTACTACCGCCGTCCCACCAAGCGCGGCGGAGCGTGGATGGACGAGTTTGCCAAGCAGAGCCGCCAGCGCAACCAGATGTCTATAGTATTCAATGTGTGCAACAGCGCCAAGGCACCCGAGGGGCAGCCGTCGCTGCTCACGTGGGACGAGGTGACGACAATGTTCCATGAGTTCGGACACGCTCTGCACGCCATTCTCTCCGACTGCCAGTACCACCGGCTGAGCACCACCGACGTGGCACGCGACTTCGTGGAGATGCCGTCGCAGTTCAACGAGTCGTTCGCATCAATACCCGAGATCTTCGACAACTACGCCCGCCACTACGAGACAGGCGAGCCAATGCCCGCCGACCTGAAGGAGCGTATGCTGAAGAGCATAACATTCCAGACGGCATACGCACTCGGCGAGAACCTCGCGGCAACATGCCTCGACCTGGCATGGCACACGCTTCCATCAAAGGACGTGCCAACACCCGACAAGGCCGCTGAATTTGAGACTGAGGCACTAAGGCAGATAGGACTGCTCAACCCGCAGATACCGCCACGCTACAGCACAAGCTATTTCAATCACGTGTGGGGCAGCGGATATGCCGCCGGCTACTACAGCTACCTGTGGACTGAGGTGCTCGCCGTGAACATCGCCGACGTCTTCGCACAGCGCGGAGCACTCGACCCTGCCACCGGCCAGGACATGCGCGACAAGATTCTGAGCCGTGGAAACACCGGCGACCTCATGCAGATGTTCACCGACTTCACAGGAATGGAACAGCCCGACGCATCAAGCCTGCTCAAAGCAAGAGGACTATAAGTCCCATAAGTCCTATAAGTCCCATAAGTCTTATAAGTCCCATAAGTCTTATAAGTCCCATAAGTCCTATAAGTCTTATAAGTCCCATAAGTCCTATAAGTCCCATAAGTCTTATAAGTCCCATAAGTCCTATAAGTCCTATTAACCCAGTAGACCATTTAAGCCCCATAAAACCCAAAAAAACATGAACTATAGACTGATCTTTTGCCTCCTTCTCCTTGGCAGCAGCGTGGCCGTTGACGCCCAGCAGCTGGCCTTCCCCGAAGCCAGGGGATGGGGACGCTTCGCCACCGGCGGACGTGCTGGAAAGGTGTACCACGTGACTAATCTGAACGACTCAGGCACAGGCTCGCTGCGCGATGCCGTGAGCCAGCCCAACCGCATCGTCGTGTTCGACGTGAGCGGTGTCATACGCATCAACTCGCGACTGGTGTTCAAGAGCAACATCACCGTGGCCGGACAGACAGCCCCCGGCGAGGGTGTCACCGTCTACGGCGACGGAATGTCGTGCTCGGGCGCAACTAATGTCATCATCCGTTATATGCGCTTCCGCATGGGAGCCGTGGGCACCAAGGATGCCGACTGCGGCGGACTGGCCAATGGCGGAAACATGATCTTCGACCACTGCTCGTTTGCATGGGGACAGGACGAGAACTTCTCGATCAACTGGGACAGCAAGGGCACGGCCCCGCACGACATCACCATACAGAACAGCATCGTGGGACAGGGGCTGATGCAGCACTCGGCAGGCGGACTCATACAGGCCGACAACATCACGATGTACCGCGTGCTGCTCTGCGACAACAAAACCCGCAACTTCAAGGTGAAAGGAAAGCACCAGTACGTGAACAACCTCGTCTACAACTGGAGCACTTACGCCTACGAGATGGGCGGCGAGTCGTCGGGCGAGTCTTTCGCCAATGCCGTGGGCAACCTCTTCATCAACGGCAACACCACCAGCGAGTCGGCCAACGGATTCTCAGGCGGCAACTCAGGCTTCCACTTCTATGGCGACGACAACTGGCAGGACCGCAACAAGGACGGTGTGTTCAACCCCGTGCTGTTCACCGGCGACGGCGGCGGCGACCGTCAGAGCCAGCCCTACGACTATCCCGACCTGGAACCATGGTCGGGCAAGGACCTCGTGGAGAAACTGCTGCCCGACGTGGGTGCCTCCCTACCCTACCGCGACCTGGCCGACTGCTACATGGTCGACGAGGTGCTCAGCTTCGGCAAAAAAGGAAAACTCATAACCAACGAGAACGAGCTGCCCATAGGCGTGCCCACATCGTGGTCATGGTTCAAGGGCGAGAAGCCTAAGGACACCGACGGCGACGGAATGCCCGACAACTGGGAGGTGGACAACGGCACCGACCCCGCCGTGGACGACGCCATGGTGCTCGACGGCAACGGATACACCAACATCGAGAACTACATCAACTCCATCACCATCGACGACCGCCAGTTCTTCCTTCGTGCCCCGATGCTGCTCACGCTGCAGAGTGCCACCACCAACAGCCTGACGCTCGAGTGGGCCGACTACTCGGACAACGAGGACGGTTTTATTATTGAGATGCAACAGGACGGAGCGTTTGTGGAAATGGGCCGCACGCAATCTTCAATCTTCAATCTTCAATCTTCAATCCTTCAGCCCGGCAAGCCATACGTTGTCCGCGTATGCGCCTACCAGGGCGACAAGAAGTCGGACTACACCCCAGAGCTGACCGTCAAGACCCGCCCCGAACAGGTTGACATCATCGACTGCGACACCTTCACCGGCGAGGGCGACGGCGAATGGCTCATCGACCCGACGGAGGACACCACCATAACGCTCGACGAGGCCACGGAGAAAACCGCCGTCGTTGTCCGCTCCGACGCCAATGTCACCATCGGCGGATCGGGCTACATCAGCGGATCAGCATCGTTGAACAAGACGGGCAATGGAACGCTCACCATCGCCACACCACAGCAGTACGAAGGCCCGACGGTGCTCCACCAGGGCGTCTACGAGTTCTCGTCGCTGAAGAACGGAGGCTTGTCCAGCGGACTGGGCAAGAGCGAGGAGTTCGCCCAGAACTGGGTCATGGACGGAGGCATCTACCGCTACAACGGATACACCACCTTCACCAACCGCTCGGCAAAGCTCTACAGCGATACTGGGCTTGACATTGTGAAAAGCAGTACCACGTTGACTATGAACGGTAGCTTCGAGGGACAGGGCAGCCTCACCATCGGCGGTGAGGGTACTATGGTGGTAAACACCGCCAACTTCTTCAAATACGACGGCGACTTGCGCATAGAGGGCGGCACGGTGAAGCTCGCCACAAAGGAAATCAGCGACGCCGGCATAGGCAACGCCTCGCGCCTCGTCATGGCAGGAGGAACATTCGCCACCGTGGGCAAGAACGAGGCCAACGTGACCTATAACTTCCCCATCGTGGCCGAGGCTGGCACCACCTCGATCCTCAACTTCGACCGCTGGAGCACGAACAAGTGCAGCGTAAGCGGCACGGGCACCCTGCAGTGGGGCGTTTGCTATCTGCGCGAATACATCGAGGGCAACTGGGACAAATTCACCGGCCAGCTCATAATCACCAGCACCGGCAGCTATGGCAATAACCGGCAGTTTGCCATCCGCAACGGTGTGGGCATAAAGAACGCCACCATCTACCTGAAGTCGGGAACGGCCATCAACGGCGCAAAGAACGAATCGACATTCTACCTCGGCGGCCTCTCGGGCGACAGCGGCTCGAAGCTCTCGGGCTTCAATGTCAAGGCCAAGGGCAGCGGTACATGGATTGTGGGCGGTGCCAACACCGACGAGACCTTCCGCGGCATCATCGACAACAATGACCAAGCAGGGTCGCATCCCGGCACCACGACCATCGTGAAGGAGGGCACCGGCGACTGGCGACTCACGGGCAGCAACGTCTATAGCGGCACGACGACCGTCAATGCCGGAAAACTCATCGTCAATGGCACGCACTCGGGAACGGGGGCTGTCACCGTGCGCACAGGGGCAACGCTGGCCGGAACAGGCTCGCTCGCCGCAGCCACCACCATCAACACCGGGGCAATGCTGCAGGCCGGCGACACGCTCATAAACAAGCGCGGACTGACCTTCAACAGTACGCTGAAGCTCAACGGCACGGCAACACTCGTCGTTCCAGCCGACCGCACAAAGAGCAACACCATAACCCTGAAGGGCGCCACGACGATAGCCTCGACAGCCACGCTGCAGATGGACTTCGACGAGTCGCCATACGACAAGACCGAATACCAGGTGTTCAACATCTCGGGCGGAACCATCACCGGCACATTCAAGCAGATTCTGCCCGAAACACCCGGCGAGGGACAGACATGGGACGCTACGGAACTCTACAGCAAAGGCGTGCTGAAGGTTGTGGGCGGTGAGAAGAACCCCGACGACCAGAGCCAGGTGGACCCGCAACCCGTGGGCGAGACAAAGACCGCGCTGTTAGCATGGGGCAACATGTACACGAAAAGCTACAACAACAACGGCGTGAACAACATGATGGTCGGCGCGGAGAACGACGAGGCACAAGGTTTCTCACTCGTCTGCATAGGCAACCTCACCAAGGCATACACCTCAGGAGGCAACAATCCGAAGATGAGCATCCCCTACAACGGGGAGATTCTCCTGCGCACCCCCATCAAACTCTCTAACGGAGCGCAGAACGCCATCTTCATGCCCGAAGGCGCGAAGGCCACGAAGCTCACCATCTACAGCATCACAGGCACCAACGCAAGCAACCGCACAAGCTACTGGAAGGAGGTGGCAGGAAAGACCTACACCGAGGACGAGGCCACCATTCTCGACCTCAACGCCCCGCGTGACAACCCCAACGCCGTCAGCTTCACCCTCGACAACGTCAAGGACAGCGTGACGTTCACCAACACAGGCGAGCAGCAATGCGTCATCCTCTACTTAGAGTACCACTACGGCGGCGACAATGTGAAAGGCGACGTGAACGGCGACGGCACCGTCGACGTAGCCGACATCGCCGCCATCATCAACGTCATGGCCTCTGTAGGGACGCGACGTGTCGCGTCCGTTCCCACGCCACGTGTCGCGTCCGTTCCCACGCCACGTGTCGCGTCCGACTACGTGCCAGCCCTCAATGCCGACGTGAACGGCGACGGTGCCGTCGATGTCGCCGACATTGCCACTGTCATCAGCATCATGGCTGAGAAAGCAAGGATTCTACGAGGGGACTCATTTGACACTCCCGATGAAAGAGATTAGCAAGACCATCATCCCCGCTCTCCTGGCCCTCACCGTCTCCGCAGGTGCATCCCCAGGCGTAGGGACGCGACGTATCGCGTCCGTCCCTGTGCCAGTCGCGTCCGCCTCTGCGCAAAATGTCGAGTCCGCCCCCGTGCGTGTCACGTCCGCCCCCGTGCCCACCCGCTCCACGGTGCGCTATGCGGCACCCACAGGCACCGACCCTGAGGGGCTTTCCCCTCAGACCCCCGGGGCGTTAAGGGCCATGGTAGACAGCCTCCAGCCGGGCGACACGCTCTTCCTCGCCGACGGCCAATACGACCAGACAAAGACCCTCGTCATAAACAAACGCGCCACGGCCGACAAGTGGGTCACCATCTGCGCCGCCGAAGGTGCCAAGCCCATTTTCGACTTCCGACAGCAGCCAAACGGCACAAACGGGGTGAAAGTCTCTGGACGGTACATTCACATCAAGGACATCACCATACGCTATGCCGGGAAGAAAGGCATCTGGCTCGAAAACGCCAGCTACTGCCTCTTGGAACGGCTCGATGCCTACGGTTGCTGCGACTCGGGCATTCAGCTGCGCAAAGGCGGATATAACGTCGTCATCAACTGCGACTCGCACGACAATTTCGACTACCAGGCCGGAGGGGGCAACGCCGACGGCTTTGCCGACAAGATGGGGGGAGCAGCATTCCCCGGGAACACCTACCTATACTGCCGGGCATGGAACAACTCCGATGACGGTTGGGACTCCTTCCAGCGACAGACGGAGGGCAAGCCGACAGAATATATGTTCTGTGCTGCATATAACAACGGCCCTGCGGAGTTCGACCTCACCAACCACCCAAGGGCCATCGGCATAGACCGCGAACTGCCGTGCATGGAAGGCAAGGATCTGAGGCACTTCCCCAACGGCGGCAACCCCAACGGGTTCAAGCTCGGAGGGCAAGGGAAAGAGGAGAAGGCCACGGGCAACTACACCCGACACGACACGGAACTGAAAAACTGCATTGCCGTCGGACACCGACACAAGGGCTTCGACCAAAACAACAATGCGGGGATCATGGAAATAAGCCACTGCCTCGCCATTCGCAACAACATTAACTACGGTTTCGCAAACCCTTACCCTTGCACACTCCACATTGACAGCTGCATAAGCGTGGAGCCTCTGAGTGGCGAGCACCTTGCCACAGCCCCCGAAACCACTGTCACGCAGGAAGGCAATTCTTGGAATGAAAGTACCCCTGAAGGAGGCAACCTAAGACTGAGGGACGGAAGTGCCCCCACGCCCGAGGGGAATTGTCAAAAGGATTGGAGCGACATCGTTGAGATAATGCTTTCCCCACGCCAGCCCGACGGTTCGCTGCCCGAGGCACTTCTTGAAATTATGAACAGCCTCTAATCCGAATTATTCAGGCGTCAAGATTCCCGAGCTTTGCTCGCCTACCCGCTTTTCGGCACGGCCCTTCGATTTGACGGGCTGGCATGGGGTCTGCCCCCTACTTCCCCGCCATGATGCTGATGATGGTGGCGATGTCGGCCACGTCGATGCTGCCGTCGCTGTTCACGTCGGCCTTTTCGTAGTTGGCTGAACCTGCCATGACGTTGATAACGCTTGCTATGTCGGCCACGTCGACGATGCCGTCGCCGTTCACGTCGATTCCATGATACCAAAGCCGCTGGGCGTCTTGTCCCACAGGTCGAAGTTGCAGTTGTTGATGGTCATGTCTACATAGTCCTGGCTCCACAGGTAGCAGTCATCCTCGCAGACGAGGTCCATGTTCGTAAAGGTCACGTAGGCCACGAGCTCCAGGCTCTCAAAATACATCGGGCCTTTGTAGCGCAGGGTGTCCCTCTGTTTGTCTGTGTTGGTAACGCCCTTGACGGTCCAGTTGCGCATATACTTGTTGTTCACGTCCTTTTCGCCGAAGTAGATGCCGTAGAAGGATTCTTTTCCCTTGCCGACGATGGAGTTGTCGCCCTTCAGCTCTAAGGTGAAGTCCTGCAGGTTCACCTCGAGGCCGTAGTCTTCATTCGCCTCATAGTCGCCGAACTTCACGTTGTCCAAGGTCAGCGTGTTCGTCGCGTTGTTATATGTCACCGAGCCTGTAGGCGCTCCATTCTGCTGGTTGCCTGTAAGTTGATCCAGAACGCTCGTTTCTCTTGTCATCATAATAGAATACCAATATTTTACCGCTGTTTATAAGCTCGGCATACATTTCCGCCGCCGTGGCGGTTTTCGTCACGAGCAATGCCAGGATAGCTGTGAGTATTAAAAACTATTTCATCATAGTTGTTAATGCTTTAGTTGCTTTTCCACTCCGTGATGTTCCGCTCCTTCGATGAGAAGGCGAGGCCGACTTTAACGACAGGACGGCCGTCGAGAGCGTACTTGTTGGCGTAGCAGCGCTCGTCTATCTGCTTCAGGGCGGCATCGGCGGTGTCGTCGTATTTCAGTTCCAAGATGTATATTCCCTTCGGCATCTTCAGCGTCAGGTCGGCGCGGCCTTTGGACGAGAGATCTTCGGCTACCACGTCGGCACCAAACGAGACAAAGAGCGTGTAGAGCATGGCATGGAAATGGTGCTCGTTCTTGTCGTCAATCATGTAGGGAACTCCGGCGAAGAAAACTTTCAGGGCCTCAATGAAAGCCGCGAGGTCGCCG
>CAJOEC010000039.1:0-413 GCA_905233425.1 uncultured Prevotella sp.
GTGGTTCTCGAAGGTCATCACCGAGTCGGCGGAGGCATCCTCGCTTTTCACTATCGAGTCCACAATCCTGGAGGGCACCACCGAGCCTGTTGAGGTCGAGGCCAAGAGCGTACTCACGCTCGGCCACAGCAACGAGGCCGACAATGCGATAGGCTTCTGGCTCTACACCGGCACCACCATCGCCGCCAACCGCGCCTACATCGCCGACATCCCCGACGGCTCACGCGGGGCGAGATTCGTCACCGGCGACATGACCACAGGAATCTACGACATGCGACTTGCAGATTCACAATCTGATAGAACAGCGAACCGCGACTGCTACGACCTGCAGGGTCGCAAGGTCGGGAGCGCGGGCATCTCGCCGGCACCTACATCTTCCCTCAAGAAGGGCATCTATGTTATTGACGGAAAGA
>CAJOEC010000039.1:443-34053 GCA_905233425.1 uncultured Prevotella sp.
ACTCACCACCCTCCTCCTCCCGGCCAGCGACGGCAGGACAACCGACGAGAACCTCAGCCGCACAAACGATGAGATGGAGGAAGAAATGGAGGGCGGCGGCGTCCGCCGACCACGTTACGACTGCTGGGAAGAAGAAGAAGAGGAGGAACTGTGATATGACAGCAAACATCCTTTACTTTTGTGCCGCCTTAGCCCTTTGGGGCTGTGGCGGCATAACCACTTCTAACTCGTCGCCCAAGAGCCATGAAGGGGGAGCCGACACTGTCTACACCGAGCCGAAAGCCATGAGCATACACCGCACAGACCCTGAGCGGGCATTAGTGATGGTCGACTCGGCGGCCATCGTCGGGAACGTCACTCGCTGGCGTAGTGAGTACCTGAAGGCTATAATCTACTATTCCGCCTTCCAGGAAGTCGGCAAGGCTGAGCAGATATGCTTCCAGCTGCTTGACGACATGGTTGACCGTTCACACCCAAAGGGAGACGGGATAGGCATAAAGTCAGGGGATGTCCCGCTCACGCGTGATGACTCGATTACTGCTCTCGACACCTATACGCTGCTGACGGTGATTGCCAAAGTAAACCACAACTTGGCGAAGGTCATTGAGTATGCCTCTGAAGCCACGCCGTTGGCAAGGGCTCTTGGCGAGACCGACTGCGTGGGACGCTATGCCGGCGACATAGCCTACGCCCTGGCGCAGCAGGGGCGCGTAGAGGAGGGTATCGCGAAATTGCACAAGACAATAGACGAACTGAAGACCTCCACACGCTTCAACCATGTCTCGGCCTGCCACTCGGTCAGCAACCTGCTGGTTCACATCCTGACAGATAACGAAATATATGACGATGCCGCCAAGGAGTGCAAGGACATGCTTGCGCGCTACGACGAGTTCACAAACCATCCAGACCGTTTTACCGGCATAACCGACGACTTCGACCCCTCGGAGTTCCTCGACTTTGCCCGAGGCAGTACGCTCTCCATGCTCGCCTACATTTATTCAGAGCAGGGCAAGGTGAACGAGGCACGCCAGTGTGTCGCCGAACTGAAGCGCACGCAATGGGGCCAGACGGTGGATAGCGACAGAATTCTGATTTCCGTCTATTCCAACCTGCGCGAATGGCAGAGCTTCGACGAGGCCGTCAAGCGTCTCGAGGTGCTGTACACCGACACCATCAGTAGCAACTATTACACTCATCTTACGATACTCATGGCTGCCGCCGAGCAGCGAGGAAGGATAGACGAAGCCTACCGGCTGGCCATGAGGGCCGATGTCATCAAGGACAGTCTGCACAACCGCGACACGGAGGAGCAGCTGGCCGAGCAGGCCACCATCTACCACCTACAGGAGGAGAAGTTCGCCCGGCAGGAGGCTGAGGCCGACTCACGCTTCTTCCGCTTGCTAACCATGGCCATCGTCGTGGGGCTTGTTGCCGCAGTGGCCTTCGCCATATACTTCTTCATCAAGCGGCGCGAGACAATGAACAAGAACAAGGTGCTGGCACGAATGATTGCGGAGAGCATAAACCGACCCACCCCCGACCCCTCCCTGTTGAGGGAGGGGAGTATATACACTCAAGGGCAGAACATCCCTCCCGGCTCCTCACCGAGTGGGGAGGGTGTAGGGACGCGACGTGTCGCGTCCGACCCCATGCCCACCAGCACTTCCAATGCCTCTCCGTCATCGCAAGAGGAAACTACTCCCCTCCCTCACAGGGAGGGGCCGGGGGTGGGTCTGCAGGGGGTGGGCCTCTCGGGTATGGGCCTTCCGGGGGTGGGTCTCGACACCGACCTCTACGCTTTCCTTCGCAAGGCCATTATGAGCGACCAGCTCTTCCTCGACCCCCAGCTCGACCGCCAGGCGCTCGTCGACCGTTTCGGTCTGTCGAAGGATCGCATCGGAGCAGCCTTCGCCAAGGGCAGCCCATACAAGTCGCTCATCGACTTCCTCACCGACTGCCGTCTGCCCTACGCCGCCAAGATGCTCACCGAGCGTCCCGACCTCACCATCGCTGAGATTGCCATGAAGAGCGGATTCCCCAGTCTGAACACTTTCGGACGCAATTTCAAGCAGAAGTACGCCATCACTCCCTCGCAGTTCCGCGAGCAACAAGAGAAGGCACAGTAAAGTTAAATTTTTTCCGATGGTGTAGGGGCAGGCCCTGTGCCAGCCCGATGTCCCGAAGTGAGGGACACAAACCTTGCCGATTCATCTGTGAATATTGCCCCTTTGGGGGCATCGGGCTGGCACAGGGCCTGCCCCTACACCAGGTAGTTTAATGCCGTTTCCTTAGTACATCATATTGAACACCATAGGTTGAAAGTATGAGCAGGTAAAGCCCCGAAGAGGCGACAGATCACCCACGGTCTGTCTTCCCTTCGGGACTTTTGGTGTTATGTCCATTGTTACGGGGGTTACCACCCGCCTGTAATCTGTCGTCCCTTCGGAACTATAGCACGGCCTCGGCTTGTCAGATAGTTGTCTCCAGCATGTCAGATAGTCTTCTCCGACATGCCAAATAGTCCGCCCGGTGCGGACTCGGAGTCCGCGCCGGGCGGACTGTCAGTTCGCGCCGGGCGGACTCCGAGTTCGCACGGCGCGAACTTTTTGGGGTCTCGGAGGTCTTAGGATGGCATCCCCAAAACGATTATCAGACGTGTCGGAGGGGGGAATGCTCGACCTGTACGGTTGTCTGCTGTCGTATGACCGCAAAGCGGTCACCTCTTAATAACGGGAGGTGCAAAGCACCCCCGGATAGACAGATCGGGGTGGCATCGACCCTGAGGGGGTCGCCCATCGCCGCTGTTGGGGCACACCCTTCTTTTCTCTCCCTTCTCTACTATCCGCAGGTCCTTCGGACACTGCGGTTATTAAACGGAGACCCTTTCAGGGTCGATGTACCTCGAGAAATAGGGAATGGCATGGAATCCCCAATCTGTCCGTCTTGCTCTTGAATCCGTCGGCGTGTTCACCAATTCGTCTGAAAACGTTCACTAATTCGTCTGAACTATTGCACGGAAGAAATAAAATTACTATCTTTGCACCGAAGAAAAACGTGATACGCGCAAAACCGTCAATCCTAAAACCGTAAATCGTAAACTTGTAAATCGTAAATTCGTAAATAATCTTTATGTACAACGAAATCATCATCCTGCTCATCAGTGTCATCATCCTGCTCGTCATCGTCATCGGCGTGCAGGGAGTGCGCAATATGCATGACCATCGGGAGCTGCGTGACAAGAACGACGCCATCATCCGCGAGATCCGTGAGAATGTGGAGCTGCGCGACGAACTGCGCCAAATGATGTGCACCCGATAAGACAATAATAAGACAAAGTACAGACAATAATATGACCCGAATAATTCATTAACAACAATAAACCCTTAACTTAATTAACAAACAGTCTAACCCTTAAACAATGAAACGTATGGAAAAGACAATGAAACATTTGAGCAAATGGTGGCGGGTGTCACTATTGCTTTTCGTCTGTCTCTTCGGAGGCAGCAGCGGCGATTACGCCATGAGGATTATCACGACAGATTACTACCAAGGCTGGGGGTACATGTCTTATATTGACAACCAGCCAACCATTGATAATCCTTACATCGGCATCGACCTCGTTTACTACGAAGGCGAAGGCGAAGACACGTATTTCACCCATACTGCGACTGAAGATGGCAAGGCCGGCCCGGCCCTGTATGTTGACGGTAAGTACATCTGCTCGCCCGACAACGAGTTGGGATGGAAAAACAACTACAAGGATGCTGAGAAAGCCTGTGGTGACGATGACTGGTGGGGAAACACGTACAGTAAAGACGGTATTGTCGTGAAGTTCTGGAACCCATATCACATGACTGACCACTATTGGGTCAACAGAGTATCGATGCGCGTCTATCTGCCGAACTGGAAGATAGGTGAGAGCCATACGATAAAACTCAAGGGCCACTGGAAGCAGGAGAATAAGACCGAGAAACTGGTGGAGAAGTCGTGGACGACGAATCCCTTCCCCGACCCGTTCCCTGCCGCATCTCCTACTGCCGTGATGACCAACTATAACACGGTGAGCGTGAGCGGCCAGCTGAACAAAAATTATCAGATGTTTGTCGGTCTTGCCCCAGACAAGACGGCAGCTCCGAGCGATTATGTTGAGATTGGATCGGCCAACAGTCACGAATACTTTCAACAGTCGTCGTTCAGCGGCATAACTACCACGCTGAGCTGGGGCAGTAACTACAAGGACCCCCGCAAGCTGCCTATACAGTACAGCGTACGTCGTTACAGTGATGCCGATAGGATTGAGCATATCTATAAATGGTATGAGGTCAGCGTTCCCGGCTTTGCCTACGCGAATGTAAACAACAATGTGACAACTGACATGTGGAACAAGAAGGTCACGTTAAGCTGGACGGCTGTTGACGGCAACAACCGCTGCAAGAACGGTAAGTGGAAGCTGAAGAACGAGACAACCGGAGAATTGATCCCTGCTGGTGACACAAAAATCGATTACGGTTCGAATACACGTACCTATACGATTACTGTGCCGAAGTATGACACGGATTACAATATCGGTGTCTATTTCGTTCCTGATGGTATGACATCGCTTAACAGTTCTCTTTGCGTCACTAAGAAAGTTCGTATAGACCGTAATTTCTCTTTCAGCAATCTGAAAGCCACGGATAATCTGGACAACGGTATTAAGGTGAGCTGGAGCCACACACCTTTTGGCGATGCCTCAAGTACGAAGAGATACACGATTAGTCTTCAGCGTACTGAGAATGCCAGCGACTCGACATCATGGGTTACGATTAAAGAAATTGTGATTGAGAATCCTTCGACGAGCAACGGAGAGTATATGGACGATAATAACGGTAAAGGGCTTGCTGCTCAGACAACCTATTTCTATCGTCTGCGTGTGGTGGCACTTGACAATGTCTTGTACCCTTCGGCCACCGTGTCTGGATGTCTTGGCGGTATGACGACGGTGACGGAGCTGAAGGCTTCGCAAGGCCTATATAACAATATGGTGAAGCTGAACTGGAAGGTAGACCAAGTGGGTACTAACACGACCTATTTCACTGTGTCGCGCCGTCTTTTAGGCAGTAAGAAAGAGACAGATTGGATAGAGCTTGGAACCCTTTCGGGCGTTGGTGCAAGCTATTCATACGACGACATGACAGTTCAGTTAGGCATGTACTATGAGTACCGTGTGGCGACGAGTATCATAAAGAAAGTAAATGGTAAGGATGTAGTGAAACCGGGAATGATGATAACGACCGACGGCTTCGCAATGTCATCAGGTACGGTGAGCGGTCGCATCACTTACGGTACAGGTACAGCCGTCCCCGGAGCGAAGGTGGTGCTTGAGTCGAATGAAGTGGGCTTCTCCGGGCTGAGGTCACTGGAATTAAGTGGCGTGGGTACCGACGTTGGTCTTTTCACAGATCTTACTCCGGCCACTATCCAGGAATTGTTTGAAAAAGATTTCTCCATACAGATGTATATCAATCCTGACAGCGCAAAAATGAATACTGACAAATTGCGCTATATCGTGTTAGACGTGCCGGAAGTATTCCACATAGCATTGGATTACGAAGCCAGTACTGGCCGGTATAAGCTGGGCGCATGGATTGCAGACCGCGGATATACCAATCTTTATATTCCCGCCTGCCAATGGAGCCATGTGACGTTGGTTCATAAACACAATCTTGGCACAACGACATTCCATGTAGCGGCCGCAGACACCCTTCGGTCAGCCCAGGTGCAGACTACCACAGCTGAGGTGTGGACTGACAGACCCATCGTATGGAGCACCAGTGCCCTACAAGCCACGACCATTGCCCTGGGAAATTACGGATCGCCGCGTCCTCCTCAAGGAAACAACTTCCAAGGCCTTATCGATGAGTTCCGTTTCTTCACCGACACGCTCTCTGTAGAGGACATCAAGAACAACTACAACCATCCGCTTGTGGGCAACGAAAAGGGTCTGGCCATCTACTATCCGTTTGATGAGGGTATGGAGTCACAGACGAAAGTTTACGACTTCTCGAAGACCAATGGTGTGATGAATTGCCGTTATGCTAAGGCCAAAGTCGCTGCCAAGAGCTCGGAAAACATCTCTGAGGAGCTGGGCATGTTCAGCTTTACCGATAAGCAGGGCAATTACACTGTGCGTGGCGTTCCATTTGCGGGCGACGGCACCAGCTATTTGGTGACCCCGGAGATGGGCATCCACGAGTTCTCACCCGCCTACAAGACGGTCTATGTGAGCGGCTCCTCGCTGGTACACAGCGGCGTGGACTTCGACGACGTGTCATCGTTCCCCGTGAGCGGCAAGGTCTATTATGCCAATACCGACTATCCCGTGAAGGGGGTCAAATTCTATGTTGACGGCATCATCTGCTCCAAGGACGGCGAACATGTGACCAGTGCTGCCGACGGTTCATACACCATCAGCGTGCCCATCGGCAGCCACTTCATCCAGGCGAAGCTCGAGGGCCACGAGTTTGAGAATGAAGGCCGCTATCCTGCCGACCCGGGAGGAACGGGCGAGCGCATTAACTTCAATAAGGCAATCCCCGACTTAGAGTTCCATGACATCACGCTGGTCAACTTCACCGGACGTGTCGTCGGTGGCGACATTGAGGGCGACAAGCCCATTGGCTTCGGTGCAAGTGTGAACAACATCGGCAAGGCCAAGCTTGTGCTTCAGCCACAGAATGCTGACATGTACCGCATGAATGTCGTCCCCGACACCCCGCAAGGGTACAAGAACAACCCCGATTCTCTCATAGTGCCATCGGACACGGTGACCATCAACAGCTTCTCTTACCGTGGCGGTGGCAACAAGTGCAACACCATATTCATTGAGACCGACCCTGCAACCGGTGAGTTCTCGGCATTGCTGCCTCCACTGTCCTACACCCTGCAAAGCATCTCTATCAATAAAGGCGCGATGAACCTCTTAGGCACTACGACTAAGACGATAGACCTGACGCAGCCGCTTGTCTCGTACACCGACTCAATAGAGCGTAAAGACAGCACGTGGGCATACTACGATTACAACACCCTGCTGCGCTACACCTATCACAGTGACCCGACATTCACAGTGAAACAGAAGGGCAACGACGACGGAGCTTTCGGTATCAAGGAGTACACCGTGAAGAAAAACGGCCAGGATTATACGATTGACGACATCTATACCATAGACGATGCCGGCAAAATAACCTA
The DNA here is from genome assembly GCA_905233425.1 of uncultured Prevotella sp. GTDB lineage: Bacteria > Bacteroidota > Bacteroidia > Bacteroidales > Bacteroidaceae > Prevotella. The sequence continues at coordinate 7,671 of CAJOEC010000039.1, forward strand.
CAACTATGGTGGTGCTGTGTTCATTGAGATGGATACATACGAGTTTGACATCGAGGGCTACGAGGAATACACCAATTATGATGACCCGACAGTTGAACCGAGTCGCGTGCCCCTTGCCGATGTTGTGGTGCAAATTTCAAACGCTCTCTCTACAGACCAAGCCGTCTATGGTGAAGGCAACACAGCTGGTCTTGATCCAGGATCGGTGGACGAAGACGATATGGAGAAAAACACGATTACTCTCGACGAAAAAGGAAAGGGAACCTACAGATGGAAGGCTGGTTTGCCCAACATCACTTATCCTTACTCGCGTACATTAAATATAAAATATGAGATTGCCAATCATGGCAACGACTGGAGCGGCAACCCACTGTATGGTGTCGTGCTGGGTTCACTGCCCACAGGCAACAACTTCGTCACCGCCGGTCCCGACCAGCTTGACATGATTCTACGCGATCCTCCCGGCACAGGTTCATCGGCAGAGTGGACCTCCGGCACCTCGTTCTCCCAGTCACATTCCGAAGGCGGCACATGGAGCAGCGAGACAGAAGTAAAGACCACCAGCCATCTGGGACCAAAAACGTCGATGGGAGCAGGAATAGGAGTTTGGATGATTACTGAGGTAGAGAACAGAGCCGACTTAGAAGTGGGTGTGAAAGTGACTACCGAGGGCGAGGATGCCTCCACCTGGAACCGTGAGGTGACCATCACCAAGACCATCACCACCAGCGATGCCATGGAGTATGTGGGCGCACAGGGTGACGTGTTCGTCGGCGCTTCCACAAACATCATCTACGGCATGGCACGCAATATCGACTTCTATCCCAATACCGACGAAACAACGGGGAAGAAGGGCAAGCTGCAAAAGAATGATATTGTGACCACCGGGCTCGATTTTGAGACCGAGTTCGCCTACACTCAGAACTACATCGAGAACGTGCTTATCCCGAACTTCGAGAAGATGCGTAATTCAAAGCTGAAGCCCAACAGCACTATCGGCACGACAAACAGCAATCCCGGCAAATATCCCATCTACCTGACCACCCTCTCGGACGACGATGAGCGTTTTGGCTCCAGCAACCACGATAAGACCGTCTGGGGAAACTTGGCAACAGCTGAACCGTCGGCCAAAGGACCGTCTTATACCATGGTACGTCCTGACAACGCCGACGCAGACGTGTCGTTCCAGGACAGCGTGGAGTGGTGCAACAACCAGATTGCCATTTGGAAGAAGTATTTGGCACTGAACGAAAAAGAAAAGGTGGAAGCCTACAATAAACGTGGAAAGAACGTGAAGAACTATTCCTTTGACTCTGGAACGACTGTTACCAACAGCGTGGAGAAGAGCTACTCCACTGGCAATACCTACGACATCAATGTGTCGTCGGTGGCTATCCTGGGCACCAAGTTCGGCGCGAAATTCAATGGCATTGGTGTGGAATGGGAAATCGGCACTGAGACTGGTGGCGGCTGGCACAAGCAGACAGAAGAGACCACGACGACCACCGAGTCGTTCAGTTACACGCTGGCTGAGGACGGCGACGACGATGCCATCTCCGTTGATGTCTATGAGTATGGCGACTTCGGACCCATCTTCCGCACACGCGGCGGACAGACCTGCGCACCCTACGAGGGCGAGGTGCGGACGAAGTACTACGAGCCGGGACAGCATGTCATCATGGAGGCTACCATGCAGATTGAAGTTCCCGATATTGATGTAGAAAAAGATTGGATGTCCGACGTACCCACTGGCGGCATCGCCAACTACACGCTCCTTCTGCGCAACGCTTCGCAGATTGACGAGGATGTCTATTACCGCCTGCTCGTAGCCGACGAGACCAACCCCGACGGCGCCATCATCAGCATCGACGGAAAGGTCATCACCGACAACCGCATCATCAAGATTCCCGCAGGACAGACTGTCACGAAGCTGATGCAGCTGAAGCAGGCTGACGCCAGCATCCTCAAGTATTATGGCTGTAAAGACGAGAATGACCCGCTTTATAATAAGGGTATCGCCATCGTGCTCGCATCGCAGAGCCAATACGACCCGACAAGCACGTGGGAGGTCATTGCTGACACAGTGTTTATCAAGGCTGAATTCGTTCCCTCGTCGTCCGATGTCACACTTGAACTCTCGAACTCGACGATGAACACGAACACGGGCACGGCGCTTGAGCTTACGTTGAAGGACTTCGACCGCAATTACCACGGACTGAAGGCATTCCGTCTGCAGCAGAAGAAGAAGGGCAACAGCAGCTGGGAGCAGTTCCATGAGTATCTGCTCACAGGTTCCCAGCTGAACTCCGACCAGGAAATTCTGCCCTCCACGGGTGCCAGTGTGAAATACACCTTGGAAATGGAACCCTACGCCGATGGCGAATATCTCTTCCGTGTAGCTTCCGTCAGTATGAACGGCTACGACGAGATATTCAAGTATAGCGACGAGCTGGCACTCGTGAAGGACATGCAGTCTGCACGTCCCCTTGGCCAGCCCGAACCCACCGACGGCATCCTCAGTGCCGGCGAAGATGTGAGCGTGACATTCAACGAGAACATCCTCAGGGGCGAGCTTACCGATGCAAAGAACTTCCGTGTGACGGGTGTGCTCAATGGCGCCGCCGTGGCCCATGAGACCGCACTGAGCATGACAGGCACCAAGGCTGCCGCTTCGACCGAGGCCCGCATCACGCTTGCAGGAAAGAACTTCTCCATCGACACTTGGATGAACCTCAAGGGCGCAGGAACCTTCCTGAGCCATGGTTCGGGTGCCACAAAGTTCACCATAGGCACAAACGAGAACAGGGAACTCGTGGTCAACATCGCCGGAAACACCTACACCTCAAATAATAAGACAAACAATGCTTTCGTACCTTATAACACGTGGGCATTCCTGTCGGTGAGCTACGAGATGACCGACGAGGGCGGCAAGCTGAACGCCAGCGTTGCCAGCGGAAGTGAAACCGTGGTGCTGTTCGAAGACGAGGAGGTTGTCAGCTACTCTGGCAACGGCACACTCAGCGTAGGCCAGATGTCAAACGGCTCTGCCATGCACGAGCTGCTGCTCTGGGACGAGGCACGCAGCATGACCACCGCACTGGCCGACCGCTCTGTGACAAAGAACCCGTCGACCCGCCATCTCATAGGCTACTGGAAGATGGACGAGGGCGAGGGCACGACCATCCGCGACTACGCCCGCAGCCGCAACATGACGATGCCGGAAGAGACCTGGGCATTAGACAATGAGAACAAGTCGCTCGAACTCAACGGCAGCAAATACCTGAGCATCAACACGGCCTCGCTGCCCAAGAACAACATCTACGACGACTACGCACTGGAGTTCTGGATGCGCGGTGCAGCCCAGGGCGAGGCCCAGCTGCTGCAGATGGGCGACATCAGCCTCTGGCTCGATTCCAAAGGAAAGTTGAAACTGACCTCGAAGGGTGAGACCATCGATGCCAGCAAGAAGGCACTGACCGACAACAACTGGCACCATGTGGCACTCAACGTGCTGCGACTCGGAGCTGCTGCTGTCTATGTCGATGGCGAACGACAGCTGACAGCGAAGAGCGACAACGTGGGCGCCATCGCAGGAGCCGAACTGCTGCTCGGAGCCAGCAAGACTGGTAACACTTACGGCAAGTTCTTCACCGGACAGATAGACGAGCTTCGCGTATGGAACGCTTCCGTCACCGCCGACGAGATGCTGAAGAGCCGCAAGGTGCGCCTCACTGGAGAAGAGGACGGACTGAGCGTCTATTATCCCTTCGAGAAGAAAGTGAAGGACGAGTACAACATGTATGTCACAGAGGGTGTCTGCGAAAACATGATCAGCAAGCCCGCTGCCTTCACCAATAATCCTAACGACTTCGCCGGCAGCTACAGCGACGTGGCTCCTGCACTGCGCACGAAGCCCATTGAGACAGGCGTAGGTTTCAACTTCACCGCAAGCGACAACAAGGTGGTTATCAACATCACCGAGGACGCTGCCACCATCGAGGGATGCACGCTCAACTTCTCACTCATCAACGTGCGCGACGAGAATGGCAACTACTCTGATCCTGTCAAGTGGTCAGCATTCGTCAACCGCAACGAACTGGTGTGGGCTGAAGACGAGCTAACTGTGACACAGCCTGTGGAGACCAGCAGCAGCGTCACCGCCACCATCGTCAACAAGGGCGGCAAGCAGCAGACGTGGACACTCTCAGGAATGCCTTCATGGCTGCAGGCCAGCACCGAGTATGGCACGACGAACCCGAATGCCGAGAGTCAGGTGACATTCACCGTCACTTCGGCAACGCCCATCGGCAAGTACGAGGAGACCATCTACCTGAAGGGTAACGACGAAATCGAGACTCCGCTCACCATCAACGTGAAGGTGACAGGCGACGAGCCGATGTGGAGCGTCAACGTGGGCGACTACGAGGATCCGATGAACGTGATTGCCAACCTCTACATTCTCGACATCCTCAGCGAGGACGAGGACGACATGGTCGGAGCATTCATCGACGGCGAGTGCCGCGGCGTGGCAAGACCGGAGTACAACGTGAAGTACGACAGCTACTTCGTGACAATGAACGTCTATGGTAACGGCAAAGATGCCGACAAGCCCGTTGAATTCAAGGCATACGACGCCTCGACAGGCATCATCTACCCAGTGGTGAAGGCCTACTCCTTTACTACTGCTACTACTAATCCTGAGCTTCTTGATGTCATCTACGACACCAGCGATCTCGTTGGCCGCTACAATGCGCCTGTGATGCTCACCGCTACCGACGAGGTGGAGCAGAACATCGAGCTGGGCAAGGGATGGAACTGGATGTCGCTTGGCGTCAAGCCCGATGACTTCACCGTTGAGAACGTCTTCAGCAAGGCCAACGGAAAGGTGGAATTCGTGAAGAACATCGGCAAGAGTACTGGGCTTGAAGATGGCGAATGGATTGGAACCCTCACGAAGATGAACAATAAGGAACTGTATGTCCTTCAGGCCAGCGAGCCGCTGACACTCAGCGTCACCGGCCACCGAGTGAAGAGCAACGAGGAGAAAATCAGCGTGAAGAGCGGTTGGACTTGGGTGGCTTTCAACAGTCTCTCGGTCATGAGCCTCGACATCGCACTCGCCGGCATGCAGCCGAAGGATGACGAGATCATCAAGGGACAGCGTGGTGTGGCCTACTTCGATGGTTACGAGTGGTTAGGCAACCTGAAGCAGCTCACTCCCGGACAGGGTTACAAGATTAAGGGCAAGTCGCCGCGCACCTTCACCTATCCTGTGAAGACCGCCACCGCTGGTGCACGCATGGCCACAGTGCCGGAAGAGTCAGCTTCGGGAGCACTCAACGCTCAACCCTCAATGTTCACTCCTGTTGACTACCACCTCTACCCAGGCAACATGGTGCTCGTCGCACAGGTTGTGGCCGACGGCCAGCCCGTCGAGGGTGTTGAGTTAGGCATCTTCGCCGACGAGGAGTGCCGTGAGGCCGCAGTTTCCGACGGACGTGGAATGATTATCACCACCATCCCCGGCGACAAGCCCTGCGAGCTGACATTCCGGGTGAGCGATGGAAGCTCCCAGCCCACAATGCTCAACACTCAACTCACCTACGAGAACGACGCAGTAGTTGGAACGCCGAAGGCTCCGTTCATCATCGACCTTGGCGAGGCCACCGGCATCGTACAGTTTGTTGCGACTGAGTCGCAACAGGCCGGACAGGTCTACGACATGCAGGGCCGCAAGGTTGACCTGAACGATCAGGGCCGCAAGCTCCGCAAGGGTGTCTACGTCGTGAACGGACAGAAGCAAGTTAAGTAGAAAGCAACAAGCTGATTGCTTGACTGAGTGAATTGGAATAACAGGATTATTAACTATGCTACATGGCTAATAATTCCTGTTATTCCAATTATTATTTGAAAACAAGGGTAAAGACCTCGCATTTCTGATTTTTTAACGTTTCCGTTAAGCGTGCTCTTAGACTTTTGTTGTAAATTTGCAACCGATAAGCAAAATGATTGATATGTATATTCCTGCCAACAAACTGACAGCACTGGTTGTGCTTTTCTTCCTGGGTATTGGGATGGGCTTTGCTCCTGTAACGCTCCATGCCCAGACCGCCGACCCCTTCGGCGAGGTCGATGACGCGGTCTACGATAACACCATGAACATCACGGGCTATGTGCGCTTCGTCACAATGAGGGGCGGCCAATGGGTGCCGGTCGACGACCGGGTGTTGGGTAACGAAACAGTGGTGGCTGTCTACTGTGGCGACGAGCTGCGCGGAAAGGGCAGCCCCGCCGACTTCAACGACAAATACTTCAGCCTGCTCATGATGACGGTGTACGGCGAGAACATGGACCAGCTCCACTTCAAGGTGTTCATTCCCGATGAAGGGCAGACACAGGGCTCTGCCCCTACAGGGCGAATCATCGAGGTTGCACCCCCTGAACTGATATTCATGGCCGACGACCGCTTAGGAAAGGCCAAGGAACCATACTACCTCGACCTGCCCGCACCTGTCACCACAAATTTCTCCGCCGAGGGATGGGCCACAACATGCCTACCCTTTGACGCTCTTGTCCCCGACGGCGTGACCCTCTGGAACGCCACGGCCATCGAGAAAGGCGAACTGGCCATGACAAAGTTGGCCTCTACGGTAGGGACAGGCGATGGAGCGGGGGCACAATCCCCGACAGGCCAGTTCTTGTTGCCCAAGAACACCCCGGTGATTCTGAAAAGCGGGCTGGCAAAGGGTGAAACATGTGAGTGGCTCTCGAAGGTCGCCGACACCGGGACGGCGGGAGCAAGCCCTTCATTCATCACTATTAATCCTTCACAGTCCATCCTCAGTGGCACCACCGAACCGAAATCTGTGGCAGCCAACAGCGTGCTTACTCTCGGCCACTCGAACAAGGGCAGCCACGACATCGGCTTCTGGCTGTTCAACGAGACCACAATCCCCGCCAACCGGGCATACATCGCCAATTTCCCCGCCGGCACGCGAGGGGTGGGGCTGGGTTCTGACGATGGCACCACTACTGGAATTTACGATTTACAATTTGACACCGTCGGTGAAAGCATAAATGACAAAACCGTGAATCGTGATTGCTTTGACCTGCAGGGTCGCAAGGTGAATGCGACGGCAAATTCTTCACTTTCCTCTCTTAGGAAGGGTGTCTATGTGGTGGAAGGAAAGAAGATAGTAATCAGATAGGTACAATTAGACGGCCTGGAAGGCCAATAAGCACATAGCCCAGAGCGATGCCCTGGGCTATGTGCTTATTGGCCTTCCAGGCCGGCATGGCAAGCCCATGACCCGACCGATTGTTAGTGCAGTATGTTGAGGCGGTAGCCGACGGTGAACTGCACCACCCGGTTTTTCTCCTCTATGGTTCCCGCAGACCTCGAAATGTTGTTCAGTCCGAAATTGTAGCGCAGGTCGAACTGTATTCCGTTGCTCATGGCGTATGACACCCCTATGGGTATGCTCACGTCGAACTTTTGCAGACTACTGCTGAGTGTGCGCTCATGCCATTGCTTGTCTTCCTTGCGGTATTCGTTCTCGACACCTGTCTCGTAGAACATCATGCCGAGCTGTATGCCTGTGCGCAAGGCCAGACCCTTGACACCCTTCAGCAGGTAGAAGTTTGCTGTAAGCGGGAGGTTGATGTAGTGGTGGTGCTCTTTGCTGACATTAGGATAGACGACGCTTGCCATCTTGCCCGCTTTTACGGCGGCGAACTGCGCTTCCACGTCATCGTATTTGCGGCCCTGCATGGAGTAGAGCAAGGCGGCGCTTGCGCCAAGCCATTCGTTCACACTGTATTCTGCCTCAATGCCTACCACGGGGCCTATCAGCGCCTTCGTCTCAGGCTCCTCCACACCGAATTCCTTTCCAGGCCACTTGTTCAGACTGGTGTTCGACACGTTGAGGCCTACTTTCGGAATGAGTGTCACACGCTCGAAAAAGCCCGACTTCTTGTTCCCGTCCTGTGCCCATGTCTGCAACGACAGGGCGAGAACCATCATTGTGAGAAAAGTTTTCTTCATCATTGTCTTTTTTTAGTTGTTTGTTATGTTCTGTTTACTTGCGTGCTGCAAAAGTACTCATTTTTTCTGAAATGCCCCACGTTTCGGTGTAAAAAAATTAAATTTATTTTCCTGTTTGTCCGAAATGTTGTATTTTTGCAGAATGAAAAGAGCAATAGTTATGGTGCTTTGGCGGCGGATTGCGCCGGCGGCTTTGGCAGTAATTGTCCCATTGCTGTCTGTCCATGGGGTTGAGGCAGACTCCTTGGAGGCTGTGCTTACAGCCCAGAATACGGAACATTTGGAGATGGCCGTCAACGACTCACTGGTGGAACAACTTATAGACGAGACCCAGAAACTTAGGAACCGTATCAATGAACTGGAGTTCCAGAACATCAAGATGCAGGGAGTGCTGGAGCACGACTCACTGAGAGCTTCCGAACGTAAGGCGCGTATCGACTCCCTCCGCTCACACAATCCGGGAACGCCACTTGTCGTTGAAGGCGACACTTTGCTGGTGCTATATGCCCGCAAGGGCGGTATGCTTGCACAGACCCGCGTGGAGAATGCCCATGCGGTGATTGTCTCCCAGGGCAAGCGTCTGACTCTTTTCGTCGATTCCATCTATGTCTACGAGAGTGAGTTCTCGAGCGATGTCATGGCAGGCGAGCATGTCATCCTAAGCCTTATTGACGACGACGGCCTGTGGCAGAACACCACCCGCCAGAAGTTGGCGGGCGAATACTGCGAGATCATAAAGAAGAAGATTGAGGAGCTGCACGAGGAATACGGCCTCAAGCAGAAACTTATCGGCCTTTTCGAGGTGGTGCTGATATTGCTGGCCCAGTGGCTTTTCTATAAGTTCACCCGCTGGCTCTACCACCGCTACCGCTTCCGTCTGCTCCGCCGTGTGCTGAGAATGCCCATGTCCTCCAAGATCAGGGAATATGAGTTTCTCAACCAGCACCGACAGGGAATACTTTTCCTCTTCCTGCTGAAGATGCTGTTCTATTTGGTGGTCTTCCTGCAACTGCTGTTCACCGTGCCGATGGTGTTCTCAGTATTCCCTGAGACCGAGACCATGGCTTACACCATTCTTGGCTACATCTACAACCCCTTGAAGGATATATTCGCGGCTATCGTTGACTATCTTCCCAACCTGTTCAAGATCGCCGTCATAATCCTCTGCTTCCGCTATTTCGTGAAGGGAATACATTACTTCTCCAACGAGGTGGCGTCGAAGCAGCTGAAGATCAACGGCTTCTATGCCGAATGGGCCAAGCCCACGTACATTCTTCTGCGCGTTCTGCTCTATTCGTTCATGCTTGTGATGATATGGCCACTGCTTCCCAACTCCGATTCCGAGGTGTTCCAGGGCGTTAGCGTCTTCATCGGTGTCATCATTTCGCTCGGCTCCACCTCTATCATCGGCAACCTCATGGCTGGCCTCGTCATCACATATATGCGGCCGTTCCATGTGGGCGACTTCATCCGTTTTGGCGAGGTGGAGGGCTTTGTCCTCGAAAAGACAATCCTCGTCACGCGAATACGGACACGCAAGAATGAGATTGTCACTATTCCCAACTCAAACCTGATGAACTCGCAGACTTCAAACTTCACCTTAGCCGCCGAGAACTATGGCGTCATCGTCCACACAAAGGTCACCATAGGCTACGACATGAAGCACGATGTCATTGAGAACCTGCTGCTCGAAGCTGCCAAGGCCACCCCACTGATACAGAAGAAACAGCCGCCTTTTGTGCGCGTCACCGCCCTCGACGATTTCTATGTGGAATACGAGATCAACGCCTACACCACTCATTCCGACCACCTCTCGGAAATCTACTCCCATCTGCACCAGAACATCCTCGACCATTTCCATAGGGCAGGCGTAGAGATAATGTCGCCACACATCTTTGCGCGCCGCAACAACTTAGAGACTCAGATACCGAAAGAGGACGGCGAATAGATTTAATAGAGACATTATGAACTATAAACGTAATTACTTGTTGCTATTGCTTGCCGCTGCCATGCCGCTTGTCGTGATGGCAAAGGACTACAACATCGTGGACTTTGGGGCTGTCAGCGACACGACGGTTTTGAGCACCGAGGCCATCCAGAAAGCAATCGACGTCTGTTCGGAAAAGGGCGGCGGGCGTGTGGTGGTGCCTTCGGGCATGTATAAGACGGGGACGCTGGTACTTCGCAGTCATGTCGACCTGCATCTTGAGACTGGCGCGACGCTCTACGGAAGCACACGATTGGAGGACTACCGGCCTATGAAGACCGACTACGTATCGCTGCGCACGTGGGGCGAGACGGTGCAGCTAATATTCGCCGACCGTGTCGAGGACGTGGGCATCAGCGGACGAGGCACCATCGACGGGCGAGGCGCGGCATTCAGGAAACTGTCGTGGAACGACGAGGGCATCACTCGTCCGCATCTGCTGCGTTTCATACAGAGCCAGGACATACGCATCGAGGACGTGACACTTCGCAACAGCGGCTGCTGGATGCAGCACTACCTGGCCTGTGACCGCCTTCGGATACGTGGAATAAAGGTGGTGAACCGCAACAACTACAACAACGACGCGCTGGACCTTGACGGTTGCCACGACGTGGTGGTGAGCGACATGATGGCCGACAGCGACGACGACGCCATCACGCTGAAGTCCACGTCGCCACGACTCTGCGAGAACATCGTCATCCACGACTGCATCGTCAGCAGCCACTGCAACGCCATAAAGTTAGGAACGGAGACCAACGGCGGATTCCGCAATATCAACATCTCAAACTGCGTGGTGAAACCCTCGGAAGACCAGAGCAGCCAGTTCTTCGGCGACTCCTTGAAGCGCGGCACGTCGGCCATATCGCTTGAGATTGTCGACGGCGGCACGATGGAGAACGTCCACGTTAGCAACATCGTGGCCGAGGGCACCGAGTCGCCAATCTTCATACGCTTGGGCAACCGTGGCCGTGGATATGCCCCGCCCACTGGCGCGGGCGGCAACACGGGAAATGGCAGTGGCCAGAACCTCCGGACATCGCAGTCCGCCCCTACCGTGGCTGACGCAGTGCCCGTGGAGAAAGTTGGTACTATACGCGGCGTGCACCTCTCGAACATCACGGTAAACAATGCCGGTCGCACCGGCTGTAGCATCACTGGCCTGCCCGGCTATCCTGTCGAGGACATCTGGCTCAATGACATCACAATCCATCAGAGACCGGGGAGCACGGACATCTCGTCCGCAATTCCCATTCCTGCCGACGAGAAAGAGAAGGACTATCCCGAGGCCACCATGTGGGGGCCGCTGCCCGCCAAGGGCTTCTTCGTCCGACATGCCCGCAACGTGAACTTCAGCAACGTCACCATCACCACGTCCCTACCCGATGACCGTCCCGAGTACGTCAAGGTTGATGTGGAATGACAGTGCGGACGCGACGTGTCGCGTCCGCACTGTGGAACGACGTGCCGCATCCGCACTCTACGGACGCGACACGTCGCGTCCCTACAAGGTGCAGCTCTGTGTCAGAATGCCGAAACTTGTTGAAGATTCCCCCAGTGGGAACATTTTATTCCCCCGGTGGGAATGATTTATTCCCCCGGTGGGAATGTTTTGTTCCCCCGGTGGGAATGTTTTGCTCAGGACACATCAAAGTGACGCTGATGGCTCCACTCTATACCGACAGGGCGCGGTATTTCTCTATGAGGAGGGATTCCTTGCGCTTGGCCTCTTCGAGAAACTGCCGATACTCAGGGCTTTCAGGATTGAAGGGGCGGTGGGCAAGAGCTTTCTTAATCGGTTCCAACTCTTTTAGGAACGCCTTTGCGGGTGGCGAGAAAAACGATTCCACGAGGCGTTCCCAGATATATTCCACGGCCTGCTCCGAGGGGTGGAGCATGTCGGGCTGGTAGAAACGGTAGTCGCGCAGTTCGTCGACGACAATCTCGTATGCGGGGAAATAGGTCACGCAGTCATAGCGGCGCGTGAGTTCGTCGGCAGCCATAAGAAGGGTGGCCTTTGAGAGCTGGCTGCCGTGGTAGCCGTACTTGGCGTATCGTATGGGACTTACGGTGACGATGACACGGAGCGGGGATTGCGAAGCGCCACTGTCAGAGATGTCGGCATTGCGTCGGCTCAGTTCGTCGACGGCCTCCGAGAGGTAGGCCACACACTTCTCCACTGAAAGTTCCTCCTCACAGAAGAGGCTCTGAGGCCGCTTCTGGCAGTTGTCTACTATCTCGCCTGTCTCGCGCAGACGGTAGACGTGGTTGGTGCCTAATGTGAAGAAGGCGATACGGGGGACGGAGATGCCCGACGCTGACGCGCCGGGAACGGTGGCTGACTGACTTTCGAGCCATCGTCTGACGGTGTGGAGGACAGAAGCGGGGTTGTACATTACGCCGAAGGGATTGACGGTGGCGGGGAAACGCTCGTCGAGGAATCTGCGGCCTATGCTGTCGGCAAAACACGACCCGACAAAGAGGAGGGGTTCGAGGGGCTGAATCTCAAAACCGGGCTTCTCAATGTCGACAATGGTTCTAAACTGCATTATGATAATTGTGGAACGGACGCGACACGTCGTTGAAGGCGGACGCGACACGTCGTTGAAGGCGGACGCGACACGTCGTTGAAGGCGGACGCGACACGTCGCGTCCCTACGATTTGTTGGCTTTCTTTCGCTGGTCGTGGTCGAGGATGATCTTGCGCATACGCATTGACTTGGGCGTCACCTCAACGAGTTCGTCGCCCTTGATATATTCCAGGCACTCCTCGAGACTCATGATAACCTTGGGAATGACGCGGGCCTTCTCGTCGGAACCCGATGCGCGGACGTTGGTCAGCTGCTTGGCCTTGCAAACGTTGATGACGAGGTCGTTGTCGTGTACGTGCTCGCCGACCACCTGTCCGTAGTAGACCTCCTCGCCCGGGTCGATGAAGAACTTTCCGCGGTCCTGTAGCTTGTCGATGGCGTAGGCATAGGCGGTGCCCGTCTCGAGTGCTATCATCGAGCCGTTTACGCGGCGTTCTATCTCGCCCTTGAAGGGCTGGTACTCCTTGAACCGGTGGGCCATGATGGCCTCTCCCTGGCTGGCGGTGAGTATGTTGGTGCGCAGTCCTATGATTCCTCTCGACGGAATCTCGAAGGCCATGTTCGTGCGGTCGCCCTGGCTCTCCATGGAGATCATGTCGCCCTTGCGGCGCGTCACCATGTCGATCATCTTCGAGGCGAACTCCTCGGGCACGTTGATGGTCAGCTCTTCTACTGGCTCGCATTTCGCCCCATCCACTTCCTTGTATATCACCTGCGGCTGTCCCACCTGCAGCTCGTAGCCCTCGCGGCGCATGGTCTCGATGAGCACCGAGAGGTGGAGCACTCCGCGGCCCGACACCACCCACTTGTCGGTGCTGTCCTCGAACTGCTCCACACGCAGGGCGAGGTTCTTCTCCAGTTCGCGCATAAGGCGGTCGTTGATGTGGCGCGAGGTGACAAACTTTCCCTCACGGCCGAAGAACGGCGAGTCGTTGATGGTGAAGAGCATCGACATCGTTGGTTCGTCGATGGCTATTGGCGGCAGCGGTTCGGGATTCTCGATGTCGCAGAGGGTGTCGCCAATCTCAAAACGCTCCAGTCCGATGACGGCGCAGATGTCGCCGCAGTCTATAGCGTCGGTGCGGTGGTGGCCCATGCCGTCGAATGTGTGCAGCTCCTTGATTTTCGTCTTCTCCATCGAGCCGTCGCGGTGGGCTATTGTAACCTGCTGGCCGTCGCGCAGCTGTCCGCGATGAACGCGACCCACGGCTATGCGGCCTGTATAGCTCGAGAAGTCGAGGCTGGTGATGAGCATCTGAGGCGTGCCCTCTATCTGCTTCGGGGCGGGAATCACCTCCACAATCTTGTCAAGCAGATATGTGATGTTGTCTGTCGGCTTCTGCCAGTCTTCGCCCATCCATCCGTTCTTTGCCGAGCCGTAGACCACGGGGAAGTCCAGCTGGTCCTCGGTGGCGTTGAGCGAGAACATCAGGTCGAAGACCATCTCGTAGACCTCCTCGGGGCGGCAGTTGGGCTTGTCCACCTTGTTCACCACGACGATGGGCTTCAGGCCTATCTGCAGGGCCTTCTGGAGCACGAAGCGTGTCTGCGGCATGGGGCCTTCGAAGGCATCGACGAGCAGCAGACAGCCGTCGGCCATGTTCAATACGCGCTCCACCTCGCCGCCGAAGTCTGAGTGTCCCGGAGTGTCTATGATGTTGATTTTCGTGCCTTTCCAGTTGATGCTTACGTTCTTGGAAAGGATGGTGATGCCTCGCTCGCGCTCCAGGTCGTTGGCGTCGAGCACCTGGCCGCTGAGGTTCTGCCCCTCGCGGAAGAGGTTGCCGGCGAGCATCATCTTGTCTACTAAAGTTGTCTTACCGTGGTCTACGTGTGCTATGATAGCAATGTTCCTGATGTCTTGCATGTTTCTTAGTGATTAAGCGGCTGCAAAGGTACGCTTTTTCCTTGAAATGGCAAAAAAAATGACTAATCATTTGGCGGTTTTACAATAAATTCGTAACTTTGCCCGCTGAAATAACAAAAACTCCACCCAATTCCCACCAAGTCTCAATAAGACCCATGAACACTAATATGAACAAATATCTTGACGAGATAGGACGTGAGAAATTGCTCACCGAGGCCGAAGAGCAACGTTTGTCGGAAAGGATAAAGAAAGGCGACGAGCGGGCGCTGAACCGTCTTGTCGAGGCCAATCTGCGCTTCGTCGTGAGCATTGCCCGCCAGTATCAGGGGCAGGGCCTGTCGATGGACGACCTCGTCAGCGAGGGTAACATCGGCCTGATGAAGGCCGCCCGCAACTTCGACGCCTCACGCGGTATTCGCTTCGTTGGCTATGCCGTGGTGCATGTGCGCCGGCAGATAGAGAAGGCGCTGAAGGCTGAGAATGCCGTGACCATCGGTGGCGTTACATACAGTGGTGGGAACACAGCGCCCAACGGGCTGGCACAGGGTCGGCAGACACGCTCGGTAGACGCGCCACTTGGAGCCAAGAACAACATGAGTCTGCTGTCTGTCCTCGCCGACGCCAACGTCACCATGGCCGACGAACGTCTGCACAGCGAGGCCATGGAGAGGGCTACCGAGGAAGCCTTGGACTCGCTGCAGGGAAGGGAGAGCACAGTCATCAATGCCTGGTTCGGCATCGGCCAGGAGAGCCTCACCATGGCGGAGATTGCCGAGGACATGGGGCTGAAGCGCGAGCGTGTGCGCCAGATACGCGACCGCGCTATCCGCCGGCTGAGAAAAGCATACAAGAGGGCAATCTCCCTCTAACTCCTTATAACTCCCACTAACTCCCAACAACTCCTTATAACTCCCATTAATTCCCATTAACTCCCGATAACTCCTTAAAATTAAAGATATGGTACACTTTAACAAACACATCTTTGCGAGGATGTCCTTGACACTTCTCGCCGTGGTCTGCTCCCTTTGGACGTGGGCCGAAAACATCACTGCCGAGCAGGCTCTTCAGCAGGCCCGGGCATTTGTAAAGAACCACAAGACGGCTACTGCCGGAGCACGGCGTGCCCCCGCCACAACTCCCGAAGTTACTCTTGCGGGCCAAGTTAGCGGTCTCTACGTGTTCAACGTTGAGGACGACGGCGGTTTCGTCATCGTCAGCAACGACGACCGTGCCATCCCCGTCTTGGGCTACGGCGACAGCGGAAATCTTGACCTCTCGGACATTCCCAGCAACATGCGTGCATGGCTGCAGATGTATGCCGACGAGATTGCGTGGATGCAGACACAGCTGTTCTATTCAACAATATCCTTCGCTCCGACGACAAGGGCTCAGAAAGCGACTGTCGGACCTCTGATCTCCACAACATGGAACCAGAGCGCGCCGTATAACAACCAGACACCTTATTATAAAGAGACCAATGGAAACATTGAGTACAGTAAGGATTACAAGTCAGGCTACAGCCACTGCGCCACCGGCTGCGTGGCAACAGCAATGGCACAGGTGATGAACTACCACAAGTGTCCTACAGCACAAACAGGAACAATCAACGGGTACACGTGGAATGGTATATCGCTGGACGCATTGGCTTCTACCACTTTTGACTGGAACAACATGATTGACAGCTACAAAAACGGTTACACCACTACTCAGGCCAACGCCGTATCCACGCTGATGAAATACTGCGGATGGGCCTTGCAGATGAACTACGGCCCCGAGTCGGGTTCCAACAGCGGAAAACTGGAAACAGCCTTCAAGATCTTCGGCTACAATGCCAAAACTGTACAGATTGCCTTGCGCTCATTATACACTTACGACAACTGGGTAACACTGATTTACCATGAGTTGGAAAGCAACCGCCCCGTTATCATTTCCGGCCAGTCGGTGGGCGGCGGTCATGCCTTTGTGTGCGACGGCTACAAGTATGACGACACTGACGATACTGAACGCTTCCACATCAACTGGGGATGGGGCGGACTGAGCGACAATTATTTCACTCTCTCGGCTCTCACGCCCGATTTGCAGGGAATAGGCGGCAGCAGCAACATTGCCGATGGCTTCAACTCAGGAGTGGAAGCCGTCATAGGAATACAGAGTTCTGAAAGCAACGGAACGGTGGCTACAGTAGATGAAAGAGTACTCGAAACTGATTTAATGGTGAACGGTATGACTATCGGACACAGCAGTGTCAATCTGGGAACGCCGGTGAACATCACGCTCAACATCACCAACACCTCTGATGAAGATTACAAGGGCGACCTCTATGTGGGTGTGTACTGTAATGGATCTTATTCTCGTCTGTTACAATTAGATAGCGATGTCTTCATTCCTGCAGGAGAAACCATCGACTGCGAGTTCCCGTACACGCCAGACGCGTTGGGCACCTACAAACTTTTGTTCTACTATCCTACTGGTTATGGAACGTGCCAAACAGACCGGAATACTTACGGCACGTTCACTGTAGTCCCCCAAGGTGCGCCCACCGACCTTACCGTCAGCGATATAAAGGGCAGATCTGTTATGCTGGACTGGACTGACAACTACGGCAACAACTCATGGGCAGTGGCATACGCAGCTAAGGGTGCCACCAGCTTTACAGAGGTGACAGCCCGCACCAACCATTACAGTCTTACCAGCCTTTCGCCCCGAACGGAATACACCGTCAAGGTACGTCCCGCAAACAGCACTGACCTGTGGGGCGAGGAAATGACATTCATTACCGACGTGGCTTGCCCTGTTCCCGAGGAACTGGCTGTCGGGAAAATCACCCACAACTCTGCCGAGGCAAGTTGGACAGGCTATGCCGATTACTACGACGTACGCTACGGCATCGTTCCTGAGAATTCCTTCTCCACGGTGGCCACATGGCTGCAGTATGACAACGGGACAAGAGAATCATGCCTTGGCTTTGGACAGGAAGAATACACATGGGGCGTGATGTACCCCGGAGAGCAGATCACGGGCGATTTGCTGACAAAAGTGTCTATCTTTGAATCATACGGAAACAATTCAGAAGACATAACGGTGAACATTTACTCCGGCGGCGACAATGCTCCCGGGACACTGCTCTATACCCAGGTTGTGACAACAGTGGCAATGAACGATTTCCATGAGGTCGAGCTTGACGAGCCAGTGGAAATCACGCCAGGCGAGAACCTGTGGATTACGCTCACGGAAGCGGGTACCCACACGATGACATATTGCGAGATTGCGGAGGGCAACAGTCCGAACAGCCAGTGGGTAATGTATGATGGCAGATGGTACCAAGCCCGGAATTTATTCAGTTCACATCCAGAGAATCTTTGCTGGATGATTCGCGGCTACATGGAGTCAAAGGGTCTCAATCCTGACCTTGTCAATTGGACTACTCAAACATGCAACGACCTCTCATGCAAGTTGGTAGGCATGGAACCTGCCACTGACTACGTGGTGCAGGTCCGTGGCTATTACAGTGATGAACGCGACTACAGCAAGTGGGAGTCACAAATGTTCACCACCCAGAACAACATCAACCTCGGCAACGACGCTAACAACAACAGCCGCATCCTGTCACAATATGCCGACGGGCAGGAACTCAGCGTCACCCTCGCCGACCGCACGCTCTTTAAGGACGGTTCCTGGAACACCATCTGTCTGCCCTTCAATGTCGTGCTCGACGGCTCACCCCTTGAGGGAGCCACTGCAAAGACGCTCTACGACGCAACCATGACGGAGAACCACGTCGAACTCATCTTCAGCGGAGCCGTGGATGAGCTGGAGGCTGGAGTGCCCTACATCATCAAGTGGGACAGAGGCACGGACATTACAGACCCCGTGTTCACCAATGTCACCATCGCTTCGACGGAAGGGCAGACCATCGAGATGGCCAATGGCAACGTGCAGTTTACAGGCTACTACGATGCCTTCGACATAACAGCCAACGATGCCGACATCTACTACATGACCGCCAACAACACACTGAAGCACACCGCCAAGACACGCACTCTGAAGGCCTGCCGCGCTTACTTCAGGTTCACCGAGGCAGCTGCCGAACGTAGTTTCGTGCTCGATTTCGGCGACATGACCACGGAGATTGCCTTGGAAGCCGAAGTCTCCGAGCGTAATGACGCCCAAGCCGCTTGGTACACCGTCGACGGCGTGAAGCAAGGAAAGCTGCCCACACATAAGGGTGTCTACATCAAGGACGGAAAGAAGGTCGTTATTCGTTAATGTTTACAACTGTATTATTTATCGTTTAAATTAGACAAGACTATGGAAAAGAAAGAATATATGATTCCCGGAATCTCTGTGATGACCGTGGATATTGAGAAGATAATGGTAATCAGCGGCGGCGGAGACAAGGAGGGCGACCCTCAGATAGACCCCAACGCCGACGACAGCGATGACCCCAACCGCTCACGACGCACATACGACGTTTGGGAGGAAGAAGAGGTGGAAGAGTAGGAGCGCGTGTGTAACTTTGCCCCCACTATGAAGCAAACGACTCAATGGATGCTTGCAGCCATCCTGGTGCTGTCGCCTCTCGCCTCCACCACGGTAGGGGCAGACCCTCGTGTCTGCCCCTACTCCACCATCGATATTATAACCATGGTGAACGACCACTGGCAGCAGACCCACTCGCCCAACGTCCGCTCGTTCTGGGACGAGGCCGCCTACCATACTGGCAACATGGAGGCCTACCGACTTCTCGGCACCGCCCGCTGGCAAGCCTACAGCGATGCCTGGGCTCGTCATAACCTCTGGATGGGTGCGCAGGAGAAAGACCCCGCGAAATGGAAGTATAAGAACTATGGCGAGGGTCACGACTACGTGCTCTTCGGCGACTGGCAGATATGCTTCCAGACGTATCTGGATCTTTATGAACTTAACTCCGATCCCTACAAAATAAAAAGGGCTATTGAAGTGATGGACACGGAGTGCCGGTCACAGGCTACCGACTTCTGGTGGTGGGCCGACGCCCTCTACATGGTGATGCCCGTCTTCGCCAAGCTCTACAAGACCACGGGCGAGGTGAAATACCTCGACAAGCTCTACGACAACTTCCGCTGGGCCGACGAACTGATGTACGACTCGGTGGAGCAGCTCTACTACCGCGACGCGAAATACATCTTCCCAAAGGTGAAGACCACGAGCGGCGGAAAGAGCTTCTGGGCACGCGGCGACGGATGGGTGCTCGCCGGACTGGCAAAGGTTCTGGCCGATATGCCCGAGGACTACCAGCACCGCCCGTTTTTCCTTCAGCGCTTCCGCGAGCTGGCCGAGGGCGTGGCACGTGTGCAACGGCCCGGCGGCTACTGGAGCCGTTCCATGCTCTGCGAGAACGATGCCCCAGGCCCCGAGACCAGCGGCACAGCATTCTTCACCTACGGCATGCTCTGGGGAGTGAACCACGGTCTGCTCGACCGCGACAGGTTCGTACCCGTCATCGAGAAGGCCTGGAACTACCTCACCACCACAGCCCTACAGCCTGACGGCAGCGTCGGCTTCGTGCAGCCCATTGGCGAGAAGCCCGACCCTACAAAGACTGTCGACGCCCATTCACAGGCCAACTTTGGCGTCGGTGCCTTCCTCCTCGCTGCCTGCGAACACCTGAGATATGAAGACTCAATTAGTAATCATAATTGCTCATTACTCATTACTAATTATTCGAAAGAGTTCCGCCAGCAAGTGGTGGAGGTCGATGCCGCCGGGCTTTTCAAGCTCTTAGGCATACAGGGCGGACGGCAGTTCATCGTCTGCGACCCCGCCGGACTGGAAATCCCCTACCAGCTGTCACACGACGGCAAGGTGCTCATCGACGCGGGCGTAAGTCCGGGAGCGACACTGAAGCTCACCGTGCGCAGGGGCACGCCAAAGACGTACCCAACAGTCTGCTACGGGCGCATCTTCCCAGAGCGCAAGGACGACTATGCCTGGGAGAACGACCGCGGCGCATACCGTGTCTACGGCCCGTCTCTGCAGAAGAGCGGCGAGCGCAGCTACGGCATCGACGTGTGGAGCAAGAACACGCCCGAACTGGTGCTCGACCAGCGCTACTGGATAGAGGACGTGGTGATGATGCCCACCGTTGAGCGTCTGCGCCGTGAGAACCGACAGCGCGGCGACTCGCTCTACCGCCTCAATTCCTACCACCACGACCACGGCCGGGGCATGGACCTCTACCGCGTGGGCGCAACATTAGGATGCGGCACGCCGGCATTGGTTGTAGAGGAGAGAGGAGAGAGGAAAGAGGAGAGAGGAATGAAAAGTGAGGAGAGAGGAGAGAGAAGTGAGGAAAGAGGAGACGGTCTGCAATACCCCTACTGCTTTGAGAAATACACCGTCCTGGACAACGGGCCGCTGCGAACCACCGTCCAGCTTGACTACGGAAAGACGACATTCGGCACAGACAGCATCACCGAGCATCGCATCATCTCGCTTGACAAAGGCTCAAACTTCTGCCGCATGACAGTGTGGTACGACGGTCTGTCAAAACCGGCGCGTTTGGCATCGGGAGTGGCATTGCACTCTGAGGCATACGGCAACGATGCCGACCCACAGGCCGACCGCATTGTTGCCAAAGACTACGTGGCCTACGCCGACCCCACCGACAACCCCCGTGTGAACAGCTGCCAGCTATTCGTAGCCACCCTTTACCCGGTCGCGCCCAACGGTTCACCCGTTGAGACCACCACAAAGCTCTTCCCCCATTCCCACGATGGCAGCGAAGGCCATCTCCTCGGCATATACAATAATTATAAAGGAGAACCCTTCACCTATTATTTCGGCTCAGCGTGGTCGAAATACGACATCCGCACCATGGCCGAGTGGAAAGAGCGCATAGCCTGGACGCTACGCTCACTCCGACAGCCCCTCACCGCCCGATTTGATTCCAAATAGTAAAAACAGATGAAAACGATAATCAAATACTTGTTTCTTGCGCTGATGCTCTTCGCCCTCCAGCCGTTGGCCGCGCAGACCATCATCGAACACAAGGTGAAGAAGAAAGAGACCATCTTCGGCATAGCGCGCCAATACGGAATCACGCCTTCGCAACTCCTCGAAGCCAATCCGCAGATGAACGAGCCGGGATACCAGCTGAAGAAGGACGACATAGTAAAAGTGCCGCTCAACGCCGGCAAAGCCACCCCCACTTCCCCGGCGGGCACGACCACTACCGCTTCTCCGTCGGGTTCAGTCGCCATGGGCATCTCAAGGGCCATACGCCTCGGAGTGATGCTCCCCCTGCACAACATCAACGGCGACGGGCGCCGCATGGTGGAGTACTACCGTGGCGTTCTCATGGCATGCGACTCAATGAAAAGCGAAGGGATATCGGTCGAGGTCAGGGCATGGAACCTCGCCGAGACCACCGACGTAGACCAGCTGCTGAAGGACAAGCAGGCAGAGAACCTCGACATCATCATCGGCCCGCTCTACTCGAAGTTCATGGACTCCATGAGCGCGTTCGCAAAGAAACACAACATCATGCTCGTAGTGCCATTCTCCATAAATGCACCACAGATAGAGAACAACAAGAACATCTTCCAGATCTACCAGGCCCCCAGCACCCTCAATGAGGTCAGTGCACGGCGATGCGCCGAGTGGTTCCGCGACTACCACCCCATCATCGTCGACTGCAACGACACCACAAGCACCAAGGGACAGTTTACGGCCATGCTGAGAAAACAGTTTGAGCAGCACGACATACTCTACAACGTCACCAACCTCACCTCGGCAGAGGATAATTTCGCAAAGGCATTCGTGGCTAACGCTCCAAACCTCGTCATACTCAACACCGCACGCTCGCCCGAACTGCTCAGCACATTCGCAAGGCTGAAGAGACTCGTCGCCAACCGGCCGAACCTCGAAATAGCAATGTTCGGTTACACTGAGTGGATGATGTACGTACAGCAGCAGGAAGCCAACTTCCACCGGTTCAACGTTCACATACCGTCCTATTTCTACACAAACAAGAAATCGCCCGTGGCCACACGGTTGGAAAGGAAATACGAGCAGAACTTCGGGCAGAAGATGCAGCAGGACGCGCTGCCCCGCTTCGCCCTGACAGGCTTCGACCACGCCGTATTCTTCCTCAGGGGACTGCACAAGTATGGAAAGACATTCGACGGAGCACCTGGGCGGTTCGGCTACCAGCCTGTGCAGACACCGCTCTCATTCCAGCGAGTCGGACGCGGAGGACACCAGAACCACGCATACATGTTCGTCCACTACAAGACCGACGGAAGCATTGAGACAATAAACTGGTAGGAAAACTGTAATATGACAATATCCGACTTCCTTAAAAGGTATAGCTTCCTTAAAAAAAGTGGGAGGTGTTTGGCTCTGCTTACAGCCCTTTCCCTCTCGCTCCTCACCTCCACCGCGCAGGTCGGCGACCACCGCAGCGAGTTCGCCGTGGGTGTCAATGGCGGCTATGTCATGAGTTCCGTGGGATTCCTGCCGAAGGTGCCGCAGGACCAGCATGGGGGCATCACATTCGGAGCCACCATGCGCTACACCTCCGAGAAATACTTCTCGAGCGTGTGCGCCATCGTAGCCGAGGTGAACTATGCACAGATGGGATGGAAGGAGAGCATACTCACCATCGAAGACGAGCCGGTCATAAACGAGCAGACAGGACTGCCCGAAGAGTACCAGCGTGACATCAACTACATACAGATACCCGTCTTTGCCCGACTCGGATGGGGGCGCGAGCGCCGCGGCCTGCAGGTCTATTTCCAGGCCGGCCCACAGCTCGGGTTCTATCTCAAAGAAAGCACGAAGGCCAACTTCGACCTCAACAACCCTAACACATACCAACGCACATCGCTCGTATCAAGCTCCTTGACTAACGCATCTAAAATGTACTTCATGCCCGTAGAGAACAAACTCGACTACGGCATTGCCGCTGCACTCGGACTCGAGTTCTCACACAGCAAGGTCGGCCATTTCCTCGTCGAAGGACGCTACTACTACGGGCTCGGAAACATCTACGGCAGCACCAAGCGCGACTATTTCGCCATCTCAAACTATGCTGGTATATATATCAAGATGTCTTACCTCATAGACATCAACAAATCCAAGAACGACAAAATAAAATAATTCATAAACCGTAAATTAAAACTATGTTCAAAAACCATCCCAAAGGGTTGCTGCTTGCCGCCCTCAGCAACATGGGCGAGCGTTTCGGCTACTACATCATGAACGCCGTGCTCGCCCTCTTCCTCTGTTCAAAGTTCGGCCTCAGCGACGGCCAGAGTGGCTTCATTGCAGCCATGTTCCTCACAGCCATCTACGTGCTCAGCCTCGTCGGCGGAATCATCGCCGACCGCACGCAGAACTACAAGGCAACCATCGCCTGGGGCCTTGTCATCATGGCCACTGGCTATGTGCTCCTCTCCATCCCCGTGCTCGCCACGCCCGACAACTCGTCGATGCTGCTGGCCTTCACCGTCTTCGCACTCGCACTTATAGCCTGCGGCAACGGACTGTTCAAGGGCAACCTGCAGGCCATCGTCGGACAGATGTACGACAACTTCGAGGCTTCTGCCAAGAAGGAAGGCCCCGAGCGGCTGAAGTGGGCACAGGGACAGCGCGACGCCGGGTTCCAGATCTTCTACGTCTTCATCAACATCGGAGCGCTCCTCGCCCCCTTTATCGCCCCAATGCTGCGCAGCTGGTGGCTTGGCGTTCACGGACTGGCATACAATGCCGACCTGCCCAAGCTCTGCCACGCCTATATCTCGGGCAGCATCAACGACGGCGAGATGTCGAACCTCCTCGAACTGGTGGCCAAGGTTGGCGGCAACGCTACCGACATGACCGCCTTCTGCACGCAGTATCTCGACATCTTCAACACCGGAATACACTACTCGTTCATCGCCTCTGTCGTGACGATGCTCATCTCGCTGGCCATATTCCTGATGTCGAAGCACCTCTTCCCCACGCCGGGAAAGAAAGAGGCTGCCGACACAGTAGGGACGCGACGTGTCGCGTCAGACACCCAGGACTACACCGCCGAGGAGCGCCAGGCCATGGCCACGGAGATCAAGCAGCGCATGTACGCACTCTTCGCCGTGCTCGGCATCGCCGTGTTCTTCTGGTTCTCGTTCCACCAGAACGGACAGTCGCTGTCGTTCTTCGCCCGCGACTTCGTGCAGACCGACTCCATAGCACCCGAGATTTGGCAGGCCGTGAACCCCTTCTTCGTCATCGTGCTCACGCCAATCATCATGTGGTTCTTCGCCCGCCTCACCAAGGCTGGGCGCGCCATCTCCACGCCGCGAAAGATTGCCTACGGTATGGGCATCGCGGGCATAGCCTACCTCTTCCTCGCCATCTACAGCGCATCAGAGGGCTATCCCTCAGCCAACGAGTTCACTGCCCTCGCCGACTCGGCCAAGGCCGGACTGAAGGCCGGGCCATGGGTGCTCATCGTCACCTATTTCTTCCTCACCGTCGCCGAGCTGTTCATCTCGCCACTGGGTCTTTCCTTCGTCTCGAAGGTCGCCCCGAAACATCTGCAAGGCCTCTGCCAGGGTCTGTGGCTCGGTGCCACCGCCGTAGGCAACGGTCTGCTGTGGATAGGCCCGCTGATCTACAACGAGTGGCCCGTCTGGATCTGCTGGACCGTATTCCTCATCGTCTGCGTCATATCCATGGGCGTGATGTTCGGTATGGTGAAGTGGCTCGAGCGAGTCACCGCCTGATATAGACAGAGTAAAAATCGGTTCGTGGCGGTCGCTACGAATAATCACGGCGGACGCTGTGGATATTCGTGGCGGCCGCTACAATTGTTTTTGGCGGCCGCCGTGAATCGCGGAGGCCGTCCCTTCCTCCCAGCTTGCCGTAACCTTTCTCCCTCAAAAGCGGCGTTTCCGCACCTACAAAACGTAACATCAAGGTGGATGCCGTCGGTGCCGGCAACATATTTGACTTACGACCCAAACGCATTAAAGGTGTTTTGGAAACGAATTACCATAATTTGAATAATTTCATCCACAAATTTAAATAATCATCGATTTTCCCAGCCGATAGTTTTGCGCTTTCGCCTTTTTTGTGTAATTTTGCACACAGTATTATAATTTACTATGAAACGACAGCAAGTTATAGAATACATAAAACGTGTGGGGCGTGATGCCCTGCCGCCGAATAGCACCCTATTACTTTACGGCTCACGTGCTCGCGGCGATGCTCACGAAGGCTCAGACTGGGACTTGCTCATACTGCTTGACAAACCGAGGCTGCAATCTGACGACTACGACATGACATATCCGTTCCGTTTACTGGGATGGGATATAGGCGAGGAAATCAATCCGCACGTCTATACCAAGAAACAATGGGAAGGATGGACATTCCTCCCGTTTCACAAAAATGTTGAACGCGATAAAATCGTACTGCTATGAGCTTGACAATAGAGGAACGCAAAGTCATCGTAAAACTTGAGATGGAGAAAGCCCGTGACACTTTTGAGGATATGGCTATACTCATAGCTGCAAATCGCTGGAATGGAGCGGCCAGCCGAATGTATTATTCCGTGTTTCACGCTGTCAATGCCCTGCTCATACATGATGCCCATCCTGTGAATACCCACAAAGGGTCGTGAAGAGAGCGACTACAACTGCGCTTTCGAAGTGGAGTCCGAGGTCTTACAAAAGAATATTGAACCTGCCAGACAATTAATAGACACCATCGAGAAATTGATAAAAGAATGAAATTGCCATAATTATTTCAAGAAGGAGCTGGATGATTGTAATAGCCTTTTTGAACGAATCATTTATGTATTGAAACACATGGATATACTGCAGCGAATGCCGTTCCTGGCACAGGATGCCGTGTTCAAGCGGCTGTCGGAGATA
>CAJOEC010000040.1 GCA_905233425.1 uncultured Prevotella sp.
CACCGGCATCTCGAAATTCTCGCAGATGGGCATCTTCAGCAAGCTCAACAACCTGAACAACATCTCGATGGTTCCGGCCTATGAGACCATCTGCGGCATCACGGAGGATGAACTGGTCACCACCCTGCGACCCGACATCGAGCTGCTGGCAGGACATCAAGGGAAAACCTACGAGGCCATGTTTGCAGAGCTAAAGGCAAACTACGACGGTTATCATTTTGGCAAAGGCAAGACCGACATGTACAACCCCTTTAGCCTCGTCAAGGCCTTCAACAACTGCGATGTGGGCAGCTACTGGTTCGATAGCGCCACGCCCTCGTCGCTCATCAATATGCTGGCCAACATGCCGCCCATTGACATAAATTACATTGACGGCGTAGAGTGTCTCGCCAGCGAATTCGACCAGCCTTTCGACAGCTATGCCGCACCGCTGCCCATCCTCTACCAGAGTGGCTATCTGACTATCAAGAGCTATGACCGGGAAATGGATGCCTATACGCTGGGGTTCCCCAACCATGAGGTGCGCACCGGCTTTGCCGAAAACCTCTTCAAGTATGTCACCCACACACAGAATCAGGACGACAGGGAACGGAGCGTACTACAACTGGCCTATCGCCGTTTCCGCCGCGACAACGTGCTGCCTCCTTTCATCGAAGCCCTGAAGGTGTTTTTCGCCGGTGTTCCCTACATGATTGACGACAAGAACGAGCACTACTTCCACGCCATGCTCTACACGCTCTTCGTCTCGTTCGGGGCCGACGTGGTGGCCGAGGACTTGTCATCGAAAGGCCGTGCCGACCTGACGCTGAAGATGCCGAAGGGAATATACATCATGGAACTGAAATACGAAAGGCTACGGGTAGGCGAGCAAGGCTCGGGAATCGACACCGCCGCCGCAGCCCTGCAACAGATAGACGAGCGGGGCTACGCCACCAAGTACGCCCTCGACGGAAGACCCATCACGAAGGTCGGCCTTGCATTCTCGTCGAAGGAGCGTAACATCACGGAATGGAAAAACAGCTAAAAAATATACTGCTATGATTAAAAAGATTCTGATGCTCACAGCAGTCCTGGCGCTGCTGGGAAGTGATAAATCATAAATCGTAAATCCGTAAATCGTAAATCAATTCGATGGGAATATACATCAACAAAGGCAACACGGCGTTCCGCCAATGCCGCAACAGCGAGTACGTCGATAAGTCGGGACTTATCGGCATTGTCAACCGTACACTCTTTACCCGGCAGAAATTCACATGTGTCACGCGCAGCCGACGTTTCGGCAAGTCGATGGCGATAGAAATGCTCGCTGCCTACTACGACCACTCGTGCGACTCGCGCCAGCTCTTCGCCGACCTTGAGATAGCCAAAGACCCGACGTTTGAGGAGCACCTGAACAAGTACCCCGTAATCTACCTCGACCTGTCGTCGTTCACCAGGGAACTGCACAAGGGAAAAGTGGTGGAGCGGATGGAGAAAGAGCTGATAGCCGACATTCGTGCTGCCTATACCAACGTGCCTGTGCCCCGTGGTGCCAGCCTGATGAAATACCTCCTGCGCATTCATGCCGCTACGGGTGACACGTTCATCTTCATCATCGACGAATGGGATGCTATACTGCGTGAGTGCGCTCAGAACCCGAAACTGCCCAATCAGACGGATGACTATGTGAACTGGCTGCGCAGTATGTTCAAGGACGTGTCGGGCATGGAGGTCTTCGCCGGTGTCTACATCACGGGCATACTGCCCATCAAGAAATACGATACACAGTCGGCACTTAACAATTTCCAGGAATACTCTATGGTGAAGCCCGGCGGCATGGGGCAGTTCTTCGGATTCACCAAGGATGAGGTTCGGACGCTGGCCGGGAAATACGGCATGGACTTCGACGAGCTGGAGAAATGGTACGACGGCTACCAGATAGGCGACGTGAAGTCGATATTCAATCCCAACTCGGTGATGACGGCTCTGCGCGAGCAGTGGTGCGAGAGCTACTGGGGCAGGACGGGGGCTACCGATGCCGTGGCAGACTTTATCAGCCGCAATTTCGACGGGCTGAAAGACAATATAATAAGTATGCTGGCCGGAGAACGCTGCTATGTGGAGCCCATTGGCTTCCGCAACGACATGGCGGAGATAAACACACGCGATGACGTGCTCACCGTGCTCATACATCTTGGCTACTTGGCCTACGACCGCCGCACGAAAGAGTGCTATGTGCCCAATATGGAGGTGTCGGACGAACTGAAGAACGCCGTCAGGGATACTGGGTGGACTGAGGTGGCAAAATCCCTCGAACAGTCGCGGATGCTGCTCGACGCCACGCTTCGTGGCGACGCGTCGTTGGTGGCCCGCATGGTGCAGGAGGCCCACCTGGCCAACGCCAGCCTCATCAAGTACAGCGACGAGAACAGCATGTCGTGCGTCCTCGCCATAGCCTACTACTACGCCCACGGCGACTACATCTTCCACCGCGAGTACCAGACAGGCACGGGTTTCGCCGACCTGGTGATGATGCCCCGCAAGAACGTAAACAAGCCAGCCATCATCGTCGAGTTGAAGTACAACGGCACCACCGGCACCGCCATCGA
Organism: uncultured Prevotella sp.; assembly: GCA_905233425.1. Taxonomy (GTDB): domain Bacteria; phylum Bacteroidota; class Bacteroidia; order Bacteroidales; family Bacteroidaceae; genus Prevotella. The sequence continues at coordinate 2,589 of CAJOEC010000040.1, forward strand.
CCAGATACACCAGCGTCAGTATCCGCAGAAGGTGGCGGAGTACACCGGCGACATCCTGCTCGTGGCCGTCAGCTACGACAAGAAGACGAAAGAACACCAGTGCGACATAGAGACGTGGCACAAATAACATGAGAATCTTCCCTGTTGTCATCCTATTCCTCCTTCTGTCTGTATCGTCAGCCACGGCTCAGAAGACGGAGACGTGGGAGGATATGTTCCAGGAGTTGATGGACGACCAAGACCTCGACGAGGAGGCACTCGACGAAGCCTACGAGCGTATGGCCCAGCTGGCCCGCAGCCCGATAGACCTGAACAGCGCCACACGCGAGGATCTGGAGCAGTTGCCTTTCCTCACGGCCATGCAGGTGGAGGACCTGTTGGAGTATTGTCATCGCTACGGCCCGGTGCGCTCGTTGCGCGAACTGAAGATGATACGGTCGCTCGACCAGATGCAGCTTGAACTGCTTTCGTTTTTCCTATTCGTGGCAGATGACGACGTTGTGGACGACGATTCCCAGCGTCGCGATTCCCTTTCCTACCGTCGCAACGGTAATGGCAACCATGCCTGGAAGCGCGATGCCCCCAATTCCGAGCTGACCCTTAACGGCAGAATCCCCTTCTACGACCGTCATGGCGACAATCAGGGCTACTTAGGCTACAAGTACCGCCACTCTTTGCGCTACGACCTGTCTGTCGGCGACAAGCTGAAAGCAGGGCTGATAGGCGCCCAGGATGCCGGCGAACCCTTTTTCGCAAACAAGAACAGGTGGGGCTACGACAGCTATTCCTACTATGTGCAACTAAGCAAGATGGGCATCGTCGACAAGGCCATCGTGGGAAAATTCAAGGTCTCGGCTGGCATGGGACTCGTGCTTGGCAACAGCCTGGTCATGGACAAGCTGACGTCGCTACAGTCGCTGGGCCGCCAGCCCACGACGCTCCGCCCGCACAGCTCGCGCTCGCAGACCGACTATTTCCGAGGGGCGGCGGCAACGGTGAACCTTATGCGCAAGAGCGCCACCACGGCGTCGTCGCCGCTGACGCTCACCGCCTTTGTGTCGCATCGCCCCATGGACGCCACACTTGCCGCCGACGGTACGGCAACAACGCTCAACACCAACGGCTACCACCGCACGGAGGCGGAGATGGAGCGCAAGGACAACACACACCTCACGGCATGGGGTGGGCGAGTGGCATACAGCAACAACGGGTGGAAGGCCGGCATAAACGGGGTGATGACACATCTGGACCGTGAGCTGCGTCCCTCGCAGACGCAACTCTTCCGCCGCCATTATCCTGCCGGCACCGACTTCGCCAACGTCAGCGCCGACTACAGCTACACACAGTCGAGGCTCTACGTGGGCGGCGAGACGGCGATTAACCGTAAGGGGGCTGTGGCGACGGTGAACAGCGTGGGGTGGCAGCCGCGTACAGACTTCAGCGTCATGGCCCTGTATCGTTTCTACAGCTACCGATACAACGGCCTCTACAGCCACAGCTTTGGCGACAACGCCTCGGCTCAGAATGAGAGTGGGGTGTTCCTCGGCGCAAAGTGGAATCCCGTGCGCAACATGCAGGTGTGGACATACGCCGACTACGCCTATTTCCCCTGGGCAAGATACTTAGTGTCGCAGTCGTCACGGGCATACGACTTCTTCCTGCAGACGGAATATCGGTTTGGCAGAAAATGGAGACTGTTGGCGCGTGGCAGGGCCAGGCTGCGACAGCGCGACAACGAGGGAAAGACGGCGCTCACGGAAAACAACGAGTACCGCGGACGACTGGCATTGACCTACGCCGCCAACAGAGAATGGAACATGCGCACACAGGTGGACGCCACGAGGGCGTTCTACTTGAAGGCTACGCATGGATGGATGGCGAGCCAGCAGCTGACGTGGCAGGGGCAGACGTGGATGGCGTGTGCCACGGCGGCATATTTCGACACCGACGACTATGCCAGCCGCATATACCTCTACGAGCGTCTCATGGCCTACGACTTCTACTTCCCCTCGTATTTCGGCCAGGGCATCCACCTCGCACTCATGGCTCGCAAAGATATAAGCCAGCATCTGCGCGTGGCGTTGAGGCTGGCTTACACAAACTATTTCGACCGCGCCACGATAGGCACTGGCCTGCAACAGATTGACCACTCACATACCACCGACCTCGACCTCCAACTGCGTTGGCGCTTCTGACAAGTCAAACCAGTCGTTTGTGGCGGAGGAACCACCAGGCGGCACCCGAGACCATCAGCGAGAGGGCGAGCGCCAGGCCGAAACCGTAGGGCATGCTCTCCATGCCGTTCATCAGGTTCATGCCGAAGAGCGAGGCGATAAGCGTGGGGAACATCATGATGATGGTCACCGAGGTCAGCGTACGCATCACCGTGTTCATGTTGTTGTTGATGATGCTCGAATACGTGTCCATCGTCGACTCCAGGATGTCCGCATAGATGTTCGTCGTCTCGCGGGCCTGCGTCATCTCGATGCTCACGTCCTCGATTAGGTCGGCGTCGAGTTCGTCAATCTGCAGCTTGAACTTCAGTTTCGAGAGCAGCGTCTCATTGCCTCGGATGGAGGTCTGGAAATATGTCAGCGAGTCCTGCAGACGTGAGAGGCCAATGAGGCTCTCGTTGTTCACGTTTTGGTCGAGGTTGCGTTTCGCCTTGTCTATGAGCGAGTTAATCTGCTTCAGCCGCTTCAGGTACCACACAGCCGACGAGTAGAACAGTCGGAAAATCATGTCCACATAGTCGGTGAAGCCCACGCCACGACGCTGCTGGTACGACACGAAATCAATCATCATGTTCGTCTCGTAGTAGCACACGGTGATGGTCACGTCGCGCTTGTGGATGATGCCAAGCGGCACGGTGGTGTAGGGTGTGCGCGAGCGCACCTCCCTGACGTATGGTATTCGCAGGATGATGAGCATCCATCCGTCGTCGTACTCGTAACGGGCACGTTCGTCGGTATCGCTGATGTCGGTGATGAAATAGTCGGGAATGCCGAAGCGCTCCTCCAGTTCGTGCTGGTCGTCCTCCGTGGGACATGTCACCTGAATCCAGCAATTGGGCTGCCACTCCGTGAGTTGGCTCAGCCCACCAGTAGTGTTCCAGTAGCTTTTCATTGTTGCCAGTCCGTTTTTGGTAATTACTAATGAGTAATTGGCAGTAGGACAGGCAACGGTTATGACGATGCCGGCTCCTCTGCCTCAAGGTTTAAAACTATCCGCCGGGTAATCGTCCATAATTGTTGTTTTTTTAAGGGTTATATTAATAATATTGTATTGCAGACTCATTGTCTTGCCGTCTTGTTGTCATAATGTGCAAAGGCAACTTTCCTGTTTGCGGGTGCAAAGGTACTACAAAAAAATGAACTGGCCAAAAAAGCATCCATCTTTTTGTTTCAGAACTAAACATATAATTGCCATGAATAATCCAGGTTTGGGCCAAATCCCCAAATCTCACTGTTTTTCTGCGATTTGGGGAAATCTCGTGTTGGTGAAATTTCCCCAAATCTCACTTTTTTTGGAGATTTGGGGAAATTTGTTGTCTTGAAATTTTTGTAATTCAAAGAAAATGAGTACCTTTGCCGCATCAAATACTTTTTTCTCATGGAGCATCTTGTTGGCAGACATCTGGAAACGGAAGAACTATGGCGGTGCTACAATTCCGCTCGTTCGGAATTTGTCATTGTATATGGCCGACGACGCATAGGAAAGACTTTTCTTGTGAACCAAACTTTCAATGGACTGATGGATTTGTATTTCACGGGGTCACACAAGTCGTCCGAGCAACGTCAGCTGGAGATTTTTGCCCGTCAGCTGAGTGGCGGGCTGGGTTTCAAACCTTCACTGGCCAACTGGTATGAAGCTTTCGACGCCCTGCAGACGATGCTTGAAAGGCAGGACAGAAAGAAGCGGAAACTGATTTTCTTCGATGAGATGCCTTGGATAGACACCTACAGGAGCAATTTCGTTGCAGCCTTGGAAGACTTTTGGAACATGTGGGCGGCACAGCGCGACGACATCTGTCTGGTGGCCTGCGGCTCCTCAACGTCGTGGATGGTGGACAAGCTGGTGAAGAATCAGGGAGGTCTTCACAACCGTATAACCTCGAGAATCTACCTCCGTCCATTCTGCTTGGCCGAGACAGAGCAGTATTTGCAGTCCATAGGATGCACATGGGATCGCTATACAACACTTCAATGTTATATGGCTATGGGCGGTGTTCCGTTCTATCTGAGCCTTATAGACCCACGGAAATCCCTTCCACAAAACATAGACATGCTGTTCTTCAGGCGTGGCGGAAAGCTGTCTACCGAGTTGGACGAACTCTACGACATGCTCTTTCCTCAGGCTGATACATACAAGCAGGTGGCACGACAGCTTTCAGCCCACCGTGAGGGACTGACACGACAGGAAATACTCAGCCATACAGGCATCAGTGGTGGTCAGCTCACCACGATGCTCGACAATCTGGAGCAGAGCGACTTCATAATATCCTACCAGCAGTTTGGCAACAAGAAGAAAGGGATGATATATCGGCTTTCCGACTTCTTCACGCTGTTCTACTTCAAGTTTATGGAGGACAATGGTACGAAGGAAAGCCAATTCTGGGAAAAGACCATGCTTACGCCAGCTGTGAACGTCTGGCAGGGACTTACTTTCGAACTGGTATGTCTCACACATTTAGACCAAATCAAGCAAAGGCTTGGTATTAGTGTCATTGCAACCAAGGCATCATCATGGCGCAGCAGTGGAACATATCAGGATACCGAGGACAAAGAGAGTCAGCGGCGTACACAGATAGACCTAATAATTGACCGCGCTGACCGCATCATTAATGTCTGTGAGATAAAATTCGCCACCACCGATTATGTTGTCACTCGCGAATACGAGACACGACTGCGCCGGCGAATGGCCATCTTTGCCGCAGAGACAAAAACGAGACATACGCTCGTCCCTACATTTGTGACTACATACGGACTGATGCCAGGATCACATTCCAGCATGATACAACAGCAAGTGGTTATGGACGACCTCTTCAAGGAACTACAACCCTTGTAAGAGTGGAAAACAATAGGGGTACACACTGCACACAACGTGCAGCTGCACCCCTAATAGCTGTTGTCTATGCCTGCCCCATGGGAGCAGGGAAAATGTTTGCAGACTATTCTGAGTCGTCCCAGAAGCTGCCACGGGAGGCGGCACTCTTTCCGCCACTGGCACCGGGGTCTCCGGTTCCTAATCCCACATTAGCATCACCTAAAGTGCCTGTGACAGAGGCTGTAATCAACCCTTCGAGAAGCATCATTGCATTTCCTGCCTTGGGGGCAATATATTTTTTCTTTTCCATAGCTTTTATGATTTTATAGTTAAACATTTCACTTTATTACCACTTTCTTTCCATCGACCACATAGATGCCCTTGCCCATCTTGCCGCTCACCTTCTGACCCTTCAGGTTGTAGGTCGCATTGGCTTTCTGCGGTTCGGCCTCTATCTGTGAGATTCCCGAAGCCTCATCGTCAATGACGAAGCTGACGATACGGACAGGAGTGACAGGATCGACAGGATTGACAGGATCTTTAACCTTGATATATGCTCGTGTGCCGCTTATATACGCTCCTTCGTCACTTAATGACTTGTAAATCTTGTTGTCATCCCAAAGGTAATAGTTGCCCGTAGTGACGTATGTTTGAGCTGCATAGCTGCCCACGAAGTCGTAGTTGCCCGAACCGGACACTATCGGCGTTCCCTCAACCTCAACGATGGTACGCCCCGTGAACGAATAGCTGTTGCTTCCGCTTACAGAAGAGGGCTTCAGTAGTACAGGCGTATTTGCCGCAATGGCGGGAGTAACCTTGGTAAATGTTACTGTCGAATTCGAGCCGTCGGCACTCTCACTGTATGTAGCCACTTCCACATCGTCACCAAAAGCAGCCTTCAGTTTCTCGTTGCTGATGGCGAAGGGCACACAGAACGTGTTCCATTTATTCAGGTTGAGAGTACGGTTCAGAGTCACATCTGCAAACTTCGCTGCTGGTGGGTAGGTCGTGCCCTCGCTTATCGACTCGCTGAAAGGACCGTAGTAAGTCAGGGTGAAGTTCTTGAAGCACACCCAGTTTTCTCTCGTTGTAGTGGCTGCATCTCCTGAATACTTGCGTGGAATTATGATGCCGTAGGTCAGGGTGCCGTCGTTGCCGTTTGTGGCGTTGGTGACATTGACAAACACCTCGTTCACGTATTTGTCTGCGGTGAAAGCCTCACCGGCCGATGTTTTCCCGTTAGGATAGTGATTATCACCCTTTTGTACGTCATCTGAACTATATGTGCTATTATTCGGGAAATCAAACACAGACCACAGCTGCACCTTCTCATTGTTGGCATGGAGATAGGTCAGACCGGCGTTGCCACCAGCATTATCGTAGGTGTCATTATTGTTTGTGATACGCTCGAAAGCTTGTACTGTCAGTTTATACAAACCGTTACGTAAACCTGTAACTTGATGACTCGTGGTATAGTCAGGATTACCATACACTTCATATTGTCCATTACCATAAGCAGCTTTTTCATACGCCTCCTCGACGTTTTCTGGGCTGGTGATGCCCACTGGCTCGCTATACAGATCATCCAAATAGGAGTCAAGTGTAGCCTGTGAGGTGATGCTCTGGCCTGCCACGTCTATGCCAGCCGCCGTTGCCGCTGTCACGGCCTGATCGTCCTTCACTTTCTGCATCTGGTACTTGTGGGTACCTTCTGTTTCTTTGTTGCCGCTGACGCTTTCGAGGGTCCACACTGTTGAGCTGCCGCCCGTTGCCTTGATGCGGTTGCCGTCAGATGTGTCGATGAATAGTTTATTGCCATTAGTGCTGTTGGCTGTAGTGTTCTTATTCACTATGTAGAATCCGCCATTGTCAGGCTCCAAGGCGAAGTCCCTGGGAGTGTCGTCGTCAGTATAGAACACACCGTTATCGGCATCGAAGAGGTAGTGGCTATTATCAACAAACTGGAAGTTGATGTTGCTGCCTGTGCATGAGATGCAGACAGGGAGGCCTAATCTGTCGGCCACGGCCTGAGAATTATAAGTGCCGCCGCAGCTAAGATACTGGTAGTCGGCCGAGGAATTGCCAGTTCGTAGATACCAATAGCTGTTGTTGTCGCAAATCTTGCTCACAACAAGGTTGTTGGCCGAGGTGGACTTCACGTAGTAACGGGTGCTTGCGCTGTTCAGCAGGTTCAGTGGCAGGGCGGTGTTTACGTCGCTAAATGCGGTGCCGTCTGTGGTATAGACAATCTTGCTAATATCGGTGGCCTTAAAACCAAGGATGCCTGTCTCTGTCACATCAACGTAGTACCAAGTGTTTTCCTCCATGTCTCCACCAGAGGGAAGGGCAATAGCGTAACTGCTCAAGTTAGGTCCGAGGTAAGACAGCTCGAAATTATCGAAGGTGGTCCAGTCGTCGGCAACTGTATTCTCTGCTGTTTTTCTCACACCTACCGTAAGAGTATTGTTAGTGACAATGACATTCAGTTCATTCTTATACAACCCGTTGTTAAATGCTTTAGCAGCATCTGAAATGGTGTTTGGAACATACTTAGTGGTTTCGTTATCGGTCACAGAATATATCAAACCCTTGTCTGAATCAGATTCTGTCACAGCTTCTTCCATGCGGCTTTTTAATGCCACTTGGTCTGAATTGGCATAAAGATATGCATTTTGGGCAGTCCCACTATAGCCTTGGCCCCCACCACGATAGAAACCATAACAGGATACTTTATATTTACCGTTGGGAACATCTGTCAGCGTCTGATAGTTGTCGAAGTACTTACCTTCTGCGCTCCATTGTTCCGCTGCATAGTTGGTGTTTGCTACATCTGCGTGGTAACCGTTGATATCGGTAAACGATGTGCCGAACCATGAGGGCGATGAGGATAATATGTTTGTACCAGCCTTGACAGCCATGTTAGCCGAGTTATTATTATCCTGACCGTAAGCAAAGTAGTTGTTTGTAATCAAATTAGTGGCATCCTTTGGGAAAGGCGCAACAGACAGACCGTCGATAACATCTTGACGGCTCAGCACTTTCCATTGTAAGTCTGCTTCGATTAGGGCATCATTTCCTGCAAAGACATAGCCTTCGTTGGTCTTGTAAAGGTAGTCCGTGCCGTTCTTTATTTTATAAATACCTTCTGAAACGATTTCAAATGTCCAATACAGAGATCCCTCATTACTATCCATAAAGACAGAAAAATGGGGGTCGCTCTCATGCTCATTTCCTCGCGCTCCATGAACATATCTGTCGTTTGAAGGATTATAGATAGCACTGGTTTTTAGCCTGAAAGAACCATCGTTTCTTTCAAATGTCAAAGGGAAACCACCTGAGCCTACGATGGCGTTTGTGCCCCAGTTCTTTCCTGAGCACATGTACTTGCCTGCACCCACGTTGTAGAGATAGAACGTGCCACCAGCTCTCCAGTCGTATGGGATGATATAATAATCTGTGCTATTCCAGCCAGATATTACATAGAGCTGATTGTCTGAGACTGGAGCATCGATTTCCGACAAGCTGTTCCACTTGTTAGTGGAGTTCAAACCGCTATTGTCACCACTATACCCGTTTGCGTTGCTGGGTTTCAAGCGGTAGAAAGTAACTTTGTCGTATGTGTCATCGAATGTGGCAGAGCATATATTGTTTGTCAGTTCGCCAAAAGCCACCCAGTTGTCAGAAAGCCCTTCCTTCGACATTTTCATCGCGAACCAAGCACCATCTGTATTCCAGACGCCAGGGGCCAGGTACACCGTCTTTGTTCCTGCCCACGCTACATTCCCCCCTCCTATTACGAGGGCGGCGATTACGAAAAGAAATTTTAGTTTATTCATAGCGTTATGTTTTAAGTTATTATTTTGTTTTGTCTGTTTATTTGTCGTTCAGTCGTTTCATGTCCTCGTCTGTGAGGCCGAGTGTTCCTTTTATTTCTTTGTCGGCGATGCCTATGCTGCGCATCTGTGTTGCGGCTATGAGCAGCCCCTCAGTACGCCCTTCGGCCCAACCCTCGGCAAGTCCCTCGGCCCGCCCTTCGGCCCGTCCTTTGGCCTCGCCCAGCAGATACTGCCCGTGCATGACGGCGATGGTGTCGCGGTAGCCCTTCACTTCGGCCTCGTACTGTATGCGCTCCTTCTTGTCGAGCTTCGCCACCTCGGCTATCTCGGCCAGGCGCTGGAACACGGAGTCCTTGGCCGCCCAGGGCATACGGTCGAACACGTCCATGTGCTTCAAGACGAAGAGCATGCGGTCGAAATCATCATGGCATTCCTCCTCCTCCTTGGTGAAGAACGGCAGCTGCAGGTAGACGAGGCGCACCTTGTCGGAGAAGAGCGTGTGACGCTCCATGTCCATCAGGGCCACGTCGATGCGTACGTCCTTCACCGTGTCGCTTATCTGGAAATCCATGAAGGCCACGAGGTAGACGGCCTTGATGTCGTATTCCCATTCGCGTCCCCGCTGCCCCTGCTCCACGATGGCGCGTGCGGCGTAGTAGATGCTGCGCTCTTTGAAGTAGGGCTGGTAGCGGTTCTGCATCTCCACGATGATCTGCTCGCCGTCGGCGGTCCTGCACAGCACGTCGTAGATGAGCGAGCGGTCGCCGTCGTAGATGCCTATCTGCTCCTTGTCGAGGAACTGCAGGTCGGTGATTGTGCGCTCGTCTTTCAGAAGTGCATTAAGGAACTTCAGCAGCACTGGCTTCGAGAACTCCTGCCCGAAGATGCGCTTGAAGCCGATGTCGGTGAACGGGTTGATGAATCTTCCCATAATTTGTTTGCTTGCTCTCTTCAGTTTATTTGACTATTATTTTCTGACCGTTCTTGATGTACATACCCTTCTTCTTGATTGAAGATTGAGAGTTGAAGATTGAAGATTCTATGCGACGCCCCATCAGGTCGTAGACAGCATTTTCAATTTTCAATCTTTCATCTTCAATCTCCTCAATGCCTGTGGCGTTGCCGTCGTCGAAGTTGAGAACGATTTGCCGCGCTGTAGCCGGATTGCTAAGCTTGAAGTAGGCGCGGAAGGCGTTGACTATGAAGTCATCGGCGTTGGGCCAGTAGAGCTTGTTTTCAGCACCGAGGAAGAGGTTCCTCTTGTCGCCGTTGGCGAGGGTAACAGGGGTATAGGTGCCCTGGAAGGTGACGGTGCCGTCGGTGCTGGAAACGGCTGTGGCGGAATTGCTGCCAGAAACGGTGACAGAACGGAAGGTCGGGGAGACGATGTTATCGCCGCTGGCCCACTTTATAATATAAGGTGTACCGGCGGTGATGGCCTCTGCGTCCTTGAAGTTCAGATACAGTAACGGGCCGTCGGTTCCAGTCTTGTGTCCGTTGTTGCCGTTGTTGCTGATTGACCATTGTCCATCGACCATTGCCCAGTAATTGTCGGTGTCAAGCTCCATGAGGGCGGAGGGGCCGAGCTGGTCGCGAACCTGCTCGGCGGTCATGTTGAATGGCAGGCAGAGAGTGTTCCACGAGCCGTCCTTGTGGAGGGTGCGGCCTTGCAGGGTGACGTTGGCCAGTACGCCGTCGGCATTGCTGATGGCGGTGGCGTTGTCGGAAGCGTCGGTGAGGGTGATGTCAGTTGGCACGACATCGCCCGACATCAGGTACTTGAACGTGACGACGACGGGACGGTGGTCGCCAAGGGGCGTGTTGTCGTCATTTGCGCCTCCGTTCAGCTCGTTTACATAGCCGTATGTGTAGTCCTGCTCTATGCGGAAGCTCTGAGGCACAAGCTGCACGGTATTGGCGGCACGGGGGTTGATATAGATAATCTTGTCGACAATCTCGTAGTTCGAGTAGTTCGTGGGGTTGCTCTGGTCGGTTAGATTGTCCATGTCGGTTGTCGGGTAGATGCCGTTGCGATAGAACTCCACCCACACGTCGCTCATGGTGAAGTCGTTGCTCAGCCGGTTGATGAAGTTGCTGATGACATCCTCGCGAGTATATCGGCTGTTGGTGTCGCCGATGATGAGCTTTGCCCTCGTATTGTCGCTGTTGTTGATTGCATCGGCCAGCTGGCGCCACTGCGACTCGCGCGACCATGTGGCGTTGGTGTCGCCGGCATCCATGTGGAGGATGAAGACATCGATGCTTACACGTCCGTCGATGGTCACATTATAATACCGATAGCCTTTGTTCACATACTGGTTGCCGTCGGTGGACTCGGTGTCATTCCATTTTGTCCAGCTCTCGCCTGTGGTCGAAATCTTGCTGTTCTTCCAAAGAAGGTTCAGGCCGTCGGTGTCTACGTGAATCTTTCCCTGTATGAGTTGCCAGTAGTCTATGTCACCTACGCTCAAGGTATTGCGGATGGTGCCGCAGGAGTAGCCATCGAGGCTCTCCATCAGAGCACCATTATAGTTGAAGTCCTCGGAACAGCCTATGAAGTCGTAGCCCTTCGAGGCGAGGTACTGGCTTATCTTCAATGTGCCATCACGCCCTGGGCCGTCGGGATTGAGGTCGAAGGTGGCAATCTTATTCGGCAGACCGTCGACGTTGAGTGCCACGGCGGTGAAGGTTCCCTCTTCGACATTGCGGTAGGGCATTATGATGAGGGTGGCGTTTTCGGCAGAGGTCTTGAAATAGGTGCGGCCCACGGGGAGGGTCATGGTGCGGGTAGCTGCGGTTCCGGCGGGAAAACCGCCGGACACGAGCACGGTGCCGTCGGTGGTGTAGACGAGACCGTTGAGGGGGCCAACGAGCTGGTACTCGGTGCTGTAGTCGGTCTCGTAGTAGTACCACTGGCCGGGAACGAGCTTCGTCTCATTGTTTGGCAGGCGTACAGCCAGAGCATCGAGGGCGAGCGAGGTGCAATGCAGCTGCACGTCGTCGAGCTTGAAGAAAGTCTTGTTATCGTCGTCGCCATGGGTCACGCCCTCCGTCCACCAGTCGGTGGTGCTGCCAGCGGTGATGGTGAGCTGACCGTCAGAGCCGATGGTGACACTGGCCTTTACCTTGATGCCACCGTCGGCATGAACGCCTACGGCTGTTGTCTTAGAGGCATTGGCCTCGAAGGTGAGGGGTCGGTCTTTCCATGATGCCATGATGCCCGACAGCTCATACTGTCCGGCGGGCAGGTTGGTGACGGTCTGCGTGACGCTGAGCGACGATGCCCACCACTGGTAAGCGTTCATCAGCATTCCACCGGCCTTGCCAGTCATGCCATAGTCGCGGGCAGTGAACTCGTCGTTGCCATTGGCATCTTTGCCTGTGAGCGTCCAGCCAGTCTCACCCTGCTCAAACGAGGGGTTGGAGATCTTGTAGGTCATGTCGGCAGGACCCCACCCCTGCCCCTCCCCTTGAAGGGAGGGGAGTTGCATCAGCGTGAAGAGGTTGGCACGGCTGATGCGCCAGAGGCGGTAGTGGCCGGCCTCGTCGCCCTCGGTATTGCGACGGTTCAGGGCTATCGGCTCATTGGCCTCCACACGGTTGTTCCACGGCCCCATGTAGCCGCGTGCCCAGGCATCTGACGAAGCTGGGTACTTGCCGTTCTCAAAGAGCCAATAGCCTTCTTGAGTTGAGGGTTGAGAGTTGAGAGTTGAGGGATGCCAAGTGGGCTTCAGGTAGCACCAGTCGCTCATGTTCGGCTCGGTATAGGTGAGCACATACATGAAGCCGGCGTTGTCGTGGGTCTGGAAGAGGCTGGTGTGGTATACCACGTTGCGCATTCCGATGTAGTCGCCGTCTTTCTCGATGGTGAAGAAATTGGAGAGGTCGAGCACGGGGTTGCCAGCCTGACGGTAGCGGAGGGCCTTGGTGTCCTCGCCCGCCCAGTCGGGCTTTGCCTCATAGCGCCCTACTCCGACGAAGAGGCCGGGCTGCTCGGCTGAGGTGATGAGGTAGACCTGCGAGGGGTCGGTGCTCATGTCGTCCGTCGATGTCACCTCCGTGAAGCCGTTGGCACTGGTGAGCACGGTGGCGTAGAGGCGCAGGGCCATGAGGTCGGTGCGACTAATACGGAAGAGGCGGTAGTGGCCGGCGGGGTCGCCGTCGGTGTTCAGGCGGTTGAGGGCGATAGGTTCGTCCACGGCCATGCGTCCGGGAGTCCATGAACCCATGTAGCCGCGCCACCCTTCAGTATTAGATGCTGGGTACTTGCAGTTCTCGAAGAGCCAGTAGCCGTCGTTCTGCCAGTGGGGGATGAGGTAGCTCCACTCGTCGAGGGTAGGGTCGGTGTATGTGTTCACGTACATGTAGCCCGCCCCGTCGTGGGTCTGGAAGAGGTCGGTGTTGTAGACAAGGTTTCGCAGACCGATGTAACTGCCGCTCTTCTCAATGGTGAAGAAGTTGGTGAGGTCGAGCACAGGGTCGGTTTCGGCAGAATGGTAGCGCAGGGCCTTGGAGTCCTCACTGGCCCATCCCGGCTTGGCCTCATAGCTGCCCACGCCGACAATAAGCTCGCGGCTCTCGTCGGGCGCGAGGATGTAGCAGTAGTCGGCATCGCCCCAGATAGCATCGGAAGGGGATTGCAAATCCCCTCCAACAACCTCGGTGAAGCCACGGGCGGTGGTGAGATACTGTGTGTAGTCGGCTGCCAACGCCGACAAGGTGACTGCTGACAATGTCAGTACAGCCACCATGAAGCGCATGGTGTTCTTCATCTGTCTGTTAGATCTGGGTGTCTGTACTCTGACCTTCGGAGCTTTACAATGGGGTTAGTCCTCGTCGTCGTCCCAGGTGCTGCCCTGACGACCACGGGCTGCGCCGCTGTCGCCTCCGCCATATTTGAGACTGGCATTGCCACCTAAAGATTTAATTTCGGACACAGTATCACCACACAATGAGTCCATCTTCACCTCTACGGTCTTCATGGCCGGTGTCTGATAATTCTTTTTCATGACTTTTGAAATTGATTTATTAAACGTTATTATTTATATACAGATTTGTCTGGAACGAATTTGAATAATCCGCTTCCCTATTATTTGACGATTATTTTCTTACCATTATTAATATATAGGCCGGGCTTTGCGGGCTTGCTGCTTAGGCTGCGGCCTTGGATGTCAAAGTATTTGCTATTTACTGATTCGCGATTTTCGATTTGGCTGATGCCGGTGGTCTCGTCGCCGAAGTTGAGGACGAACTGGCGGGCGGCATTCGCGTCGCTTAGCTTGAAGTAGGCGCGGAAAGCGTTGATCTTATAGCCATCGACGTTGGGCCAGTAGAGTGAGTTGTCATCGCCGAGGAAGAGGTTGCTCTTGTTGTCCTTTTCGAGGGAGACGGGGGCGTAGGTGCCTTGGAAGGTGACCTTATTGTCCTCACTGGTGACGCTTCCGGCCTCACCATTGACTATCGTGACGGCGCGGAATACTGGGTCGCTGATGCTCTCGCCGCTGCTCCACTTGATGATATAAGGCTTGCCTGCGGTAATCTTCGTGGCATTTTTGAAGTTCAGGTAGAGGGTGTTGCCATAGAGGCCGGTCTGTTCGTCATAGTCTATGTAATCCTCAGTGTCAAGTTCCATCAATGCGCTGTTCATGTCATTGGGCTTGTCAAGAAGTTGGCTCACCTGGTCGGCGGTCATGCTGAAGGGGAGGCAGATGGTGTTCCATGAGCCGTCCTTGATGAGGGTGCGGCCTTGCAGGATGACATTGCCGAAATAATCGTCATTGGAGCTGATGGTAGTGGCGTTGCCCTCGGCGTCGTCGCCGTGGTCAGCAAGTGTTACGGTAGGCTGCGTGTAGGTGAGCGTCACGTCGTCGACGATAAGCTGGGCGGGAGTGTTGCCTGTACCGGTCTTCTGGAAACCGAAGGTGAGATCAAAGGTCTTGGGTTCACCAGTCACCTCGAAGTTGTAGGTCAGCGTCTGGGCTCCGTTAGTGGCTTCGCCGATGGCTGTTACTGCTTCGCCGAGCTTATACTGCGAGAGGTTAGTCATGTTCTTCATGTTGCTGTTCCAAGAGAAGGAAAGCGTGTACTTGCCTACGGGGAGCATCTTCTGCTTCGAGACTTTGAGGATAGTGGCTGAGCTACCCCAGTTCTTGCGCATGTACAGTTGCCCTTGGTGCTCGTTGTGTTGGTTCTGAAGCACTGCCCAAGTGTCAGCGTCAGCATATTCCACCTCCCATCCGGTGATGGCGTGGATGTTGTTGTCATTTTCTGTGTTAAGGGCTGTGCCCTCTGCTTCGCTGAAGTCGAGGTTCTCGCCGAGGAAGGCGGCCATGTCGATGGTGTTGTCCTGGGCGAGGGCATAGTTAACGAATGCAGCGTTGTAGGTATTGATGTATTCCTGCTCGGAGTCATCTCTGTCCATCTCCGTTTCGGCAGAGGAACCACCGGCCACACTGACGGTTCCCTCGGCCATGGCCTTGTAGCTCTTGAAGAGGCGGAGTGAGGCATCGGTGGCATCCATCTGGGCGACGAGCTCATCCTTGACGGTGCCGTAGCTGCTGGCCTGAGATACATCATCAAGGGCGGTGGTGACGGCTTCGACTTTCACTATCAGGGTCATCCATGCGTCGGCACTCATGGTGACGGCGCTGTAGTCAGTACCGTCGGCCAGGTTGTAGTCGTTCTCGAAGCGCTCTAAAGCGGCGAGCATCAGCACGCGGTTGTCCTTGACGGTCTGTATCTGTTGGCGTGCCGTCTGGATAGCGTTTGGCAGGGTGGTCATTGTGGCCTCGGTCAGAGCGTCGAAAGTGTTTGCGGCTTCGGCAGAGCTGATGGCTGCGCTAAGTGCATTCTGCTGATCCGTAGTCAGAAGGTTGGCATCGTCGCTGGCCAACAGTCCCTGTGCCTCGGATACAAGCGCATCGCGGTCGGCCTTCAAAATGGTGAGGTCGGGGTCTTTACTATAGGTGATGGTGTAAATCTGAGCCACGTGCCAGTTACTGCCTGCAGCGGTCTTCTTGATGCCGAATGTGAGGTCGCCCGACGATGCCAGTTGTACGGAGAGATTCACAGGTACTTGATCTTCAGCGGTGAGCTGTATGCGATGGACTACGGGCAGCGAGAGACTGTTGTCGCCCGCAAAACCAAAGGTGATGTTGGGCTGCCCGTCAGAGCACTTTTCTTCCAATCCACGCCCTGGCGTAAATGATGCAGCAGCATAGAGTGCTACCGTGTAGTAGCCTGCAGGCATTCCACTGAGAGTCTGATAAAGGATGTTGCCAGTGATGCTCTCTCCACCAGCAGCCTGAGTGTAGCTTTCCACGAAGTCTGCCATAGAGGCATCAGGTTTAGGAACTGACCATTCGGGAGCCGTTGCAGCGGGATTCAGCCCGCTTGCCGTCTGCCAGTCGGCAGCAGCCGTGGAAGCGAGGAACGTCAGGTTGAACGGGTTGCCGTCCTCTGCGGTGACGCTGCTTACAAAGGTAAGGGCAGCAGCACGGATATTAGCCGTCTGCGTGTTGATGGCGGCAGCGGTGGTAGCAGCCTCTACGGCATCGTTGGCCGAGGTGATGGCACCGTCAAGAGTACTTTTGGCTGTTCCCGGATCGGTATATTTATATAAAGATGTGTTCTCCAAGCCCTGCACGTTGCTACGCATAGCCTTATAGGCGGCGTAGGCAGCTTGCAGTTCTGTGTCGTTCTCGTAGGTATTCAACACATTCGTTAAAGCAACGATGGCCGTGCTGTACTCCTTAGCCGTTTCATACGCCTTGTTGTAGGTGCTGATGGCTGAGCTAATGGCATTCTCGCAGGCTGTCGGCACCACGTCGCTGTCTATGAAATCATTGCAGTCGCTAACCAAGTCGGCAAGCTGTGCCTGATAAGCAGAGAGGTCGAGTCCGTAGCAGTAGAGCTTGAAGTTGTCGAAGACCAACCACTGGTCGGTGGTCTCACACTTCATACCTATGGTCAATGCACCATTTGATACGGTTATCTCGTCAGTAATGGTCTGGCCGAATGTACGGACTTGAATCATTGCAAGAATAGTGTTTTGGAAATCGTTCCCGGCCGCGGCACTTGATGCGGCTTCCTTGCTGGTTCCTTCGCTTGTGCCATACACTCTTCCTGCCCCTGTCGTTCCAGCCATCTGTAGAGACACTTTATATTTTCCATTAGGAACAGTGAGGTCTTGGTGGATATTGAAACTTGAACGATGCCATATCTCGCAGCCGCCACCATAACTGGTATTGTTGTTGCCGCCACTGCCCTCTTGCGTCCAGCCGTCGCGGTTGCCTAAGTCAAACGTGGCGTTGGTGACATACCACGGAGTGAGGTCTACGGGGTTGCTGCTTGATGCGTTGTCAAGGAGGTTCTGCTTGAACTGTGCACGGCTGATGGCGTAAATCTGAAAATGGCCGATTTCGCCTGGAGCCGACTTGTTTGCTGCACATTCAGCACCATTTGTGAAGTTACCACCGTCCCAAGGGCCTATGTAGTAGTTTCCTCCATGTTTTCCGTTTTGTAGAGTCCAAGAGCCGTCGGCATAAGCAAGATTAATCTGTGTCCATACGTTAGTTGTTGGAACATCATTCGTGTCATACATCCAAGGACCTGCACTTTCCGTCTGAAAGCATAATGCGCTGTATTCCAAGTTGCGCAGTGCAAAGCCGTCGCCTTGAGTCTCCAATGTCCATGTCTTACCGTTGATGTCGGCAGAAGTGGGGTCTACCGATGCCTGGTAATAAAGACCAAGCGAGTACCACTTTGTAGCTTGGTGATTGCCTTTTGCCACACCAAGCATCAGGTCGTTACTGTTGTCTACGAACACGTAGTAGTTGTTGGCTATCTCCTGTGCCGTAGGCACGGAGGTTATCTTTGTCCATCCGTCGGCGGCGGTGAGCAGACTGGTGTCGGCCTTGGCGGGAGAACCGCCAAGCACTGTAAGTGCGAGGGCTGCTATGATGATTCGTTTGGGATTCATATTCTGTATATTGGTTGTGTATTGTTTGTATCAGTTTGAGCGGTTCTGTTTTATTCGGTGTAGGGGCAGGCCCTGTGCCAGCCCGATGCCTCGGAGAGGCAATGTCTGCGGTGGTGTCTTACGCTTGTAGTGGCCCTTGCGGGCCATCGGGCTGGCACGGGGCCTGCCCCTACACTGGCGACGTGTTCGCTTAGAACTGTGTCTGTATGACTTCCTTCACGCCCTCGCCGCGCTTGAAGAGCACCACGTAGGCGTTGTTCGTCTGCGAGCTGTTGCCCGGGGCTGCCACGGTGTAGTCGCGCACCATTGAGCCATTATTGTTAGTGTTTTCGTATGTCTTGTCGTCGAAGCGGTGGTAGTGGCCTGAGAAGTGCTGCACCTTGCCGTCGACCTTTCCGCCTGCCTTCATCATAATATCCGACAGCGGGTTTTTCTTCTTTGTGTTGGCAAAGTCGGCATCGTTCTGTCCAACGCCTGAGTCGCAAGAGCCGTAGATGGACGAACCAGAAGCGGGAATATATAGCCCCACGTCGTTCTGGTCGAGCCACCAACGGTTGCAGTCAGAACCGGCAAGCCAGGGGTAGTGCTGCATCCAGACTGAGGCCTCTTCTTTGTGATTATCTACGAAGGTGTTGAGGGCGTTGATGACATTGTCGGGGGCGTAGTAGGTTGTGCTAGTCCATGACCTATTATAAGGCTTTTGGAACCAATAACAATTGGAGCAATAGAAACGCACGTCCTTAAACTTGAACGTAAAGTGGCTGGGCTCGAAATCTCTGCTGTTTCCCGTAGTGAAATACTCAATGCCTTCGTCGAACGTGCTATTCCAGTAGCTGTTGTTATTCTTGATAGCAGAGATTGTCTTGGAATCGGCATTAGCGCCACTACTGGTTACTCCCTTGTCGGGATTGTCACCCGTCCAGTAGTCAGGGCTGATGTCATGGTTTCCGGCAATGAAGATGAACGGTATGCCAGCCGTCTTGGCCACCTCTGCCGTGCAATTCAGGAAATTGTCGTGCGTACCACTGCTGCCGTTGTCGCCCTTGTCCTGGTCGATGTCGCCGAGGCAGAAGATGATGCTGGTCTTAGGCACGAGATTCGGTGCGGCAGTGAAAGTGACTTTCTTATTGCCGTCCTTGCCCATGGCGATGATGTTGTTCATGATGTTGGTCATGTCGGCCTGGCTGGTGCCGTCGTGCCCGCTGCCCTGGTTAATGTGGCAGTCGGAGAAGAACACTGCGCAGAACCATACATCCTCGACGAAGCGGAATCCGTAGGCCTTGTTGTCGTAGGTGAAGACCTTCAGCTCGTCGTAGTTCAGCTTGGTGGTGGTGGGGTTGGGGGTCACTTGGTCGGCATCGACGTAGGAATTGTCAACCCAGACCTCGGTGATGAGCCCGCTGAGGTCGGTTCCGGCGGGGAGGGTGACGGTGGTGAAGCCTTTGGCGTTCTGCTCCACGGTGGCGTTCACCCCCGATGCAAATGTGAATGTCATTCCCTGTGTGCCTCTTGCAAACACGACGGCAAGCGACATCCAGAGGATTGAAAACGTCGTCAGAAGTCTCAATTTCATAGTCTTGTCCTTTGTTTTAAACATTATTAGTGTGCAAAATTACTAAGTTTTTTCCAAACGGCGGCATGTTTAACTATTTTTTTATAAAATAATGTGTGGGCCTTGACGAATCGCTACGTACACGGGACATCGGGCTGGCACGGGGCCTGCCTCTACAGTGGGTCGGGCGGAGCTTGGAGGGGGTCTGAGAGGCCAAAAAGTCCGCGCCGGGCGAACTCCGAGTTCGCCCGGCGCGGACTGACAGTTCGCCCGGCGCGAACTAAAAGACGTCCCGGAGAGCTTTCTGGGCCATGCGGCGGGGCTCTCCGGGATGCCTCCGGGCTGGCGCTATGGCCGGGGGCTACAGGTTGTCGACCACGGCGCAGATGTCGCTGAAGATTCGGTCGAGGTCGCCGAGTCCGTCGATGTGGTGGTGCAGCCCCTCGTTGTGGTACCACTCTATGAGCGGCTGCGTCTGCTGGTGGTACACTACGAGGCGTTTCTTTATCGTCTCCTCGTTGTCGTCGGCGCGTCCTGAGAGCTGTCCGCGCAGCAGCAGTCTCTTCATCAGCTCGTCCTCGGGCACTTCCAGCTCGATCATGGCGGCCACCTTGTCGCCTCTTTCGGCCAGCATTTTCTTCAGAGCCTCGGCCTGTGGTATGGTGCGCGGGAACCCGTCGAAGATGACGCCCTTGTGTCCGCGTCCGAATCCGTCGTAGACCGATGCCAGTATCGAGATCATCAGCTCGTCGGGGATGAGCTGTCCCTGGTCGATATATCCCTTGGCTGTGACGCCGAGTTCCGTCCCTCGCTTTATCTCCGAGCGCAGCACGTCGCCGGTTGAGATGTGTTCGAGACCGTATTTCTCTATGAGCTTGTCGCTCTGTGTGCCCTTGCCTGAGCCTGGTGCACCGAAAATAACAATGTTTTTCATAACTATCTTCTGTTCTGTTTGGGTTATGTTCACTCTCTGTTCCTTGCCCTTGTACCACACGTCGGGCAGGAGGTCGCTCTTGCCGGCCTCCACCTCGCTGGGCATGTGTGGAAGTTTTATTTCTCTCATTTTTTCTTTTGGGGGTTATGGGGCTTATAAGACCTATAAGACCTATAAGACCTATGGGACCTATAAGACCTATGGGACCTATAAGACCTATGGGACTTATGAGACCTATGGGACTTATGAGACCTATGGGACTAATGGGACCTATACCACTGTGTAGATGTCGCGGAGGTTGCGGCCTTGGCCGTTGTAGTCGAGGCCATAGCCCACAATGAAGTCGTTGGGAATCTGCAGCACACCGTACTCGATGTTGAGTTCCACCTGCAGACGGTCGGGCTTCACCAGTAGGGGGCAGATGGCCACCGAGGCGGGCTTGCGCGTGCCGAGGGCCTCGACCATGCGCCTCATGGTGAGGCCAGTGTCAACGATGTCCTCAACGATGATGACGTGCCGGCCGGTGAGGTCTTCGTTGATGCCTATCACCTCCTTTATCCTTCCCGTCGACGTGGTGCCCTGGTATGAGGCGAGCTTCACGAACGATATTTCGCAGGGGATGGTGAGATGGCGCATGAGGTCGGCGGCGAATATGAACGCCCCGTTGAGGACGGCCAGTAAGAGGGGGTTCTTGTCGGCATAGTCGTGGTTGATGCGCTCGGCAACCTTCTCTATGCTCTTCAGGATGACAGCTTCCGGGATTGACGTCTCGAAAGTCTTGTCGAGAATCTTCACTCTGCTCATAATTTGCGGGTTTTTAGTTGATTTCGGTGCAAAATTACAAAAACCCGCTCACACGGCCAAGAAAAAACGACGATTTTTTTGTTTTTTCTGAAACGAATTGTAACGGAAGCGCTATTTTTTCGCCATCGCTTTCATGTTTCGGGGGTGGTGCTGCAGCACCTCCTGCCTCAGCGTCTGCATGGAGAGGTGGGTGTAGATCTCTGTCGTGCCTATCGACTCGTGGCCCAGCAGGGCTTGGATGACGCGCAGGTCGGCACCTCCCTCGAGGAGGGCTGTG
This sequence comes from uncultured Prevotella sp., assembly GCA_905233425.1. Taxonomy (GTDB): domain Bacteria; phylum Bacteroidota; class Bacteroidia; order Bacteroidales; family Bacteroidaceae; genus Prevotella. The sequence continues at coordinate 24,018 of CAJOEC010000040.1, forward strand.
GCGAAGGAGTGGCGCAGGGTGTGTGGGGATATGACCTTCTTCAGTCCGGCCTCGTCGGCCTGCCGCTTGAGCATGATGAGTATCATAACGCGAGTGAGGTGCGCCCCCCGTCGGTTGAGGAACACGTAGTCCTCCTCGCCGGGCTTTATCTTCAGCGAGTTGCGCCAGGGGAGATAGTTGGAAATCTCCTTCAGCGCCCGCTCGGAGATGGGCACGAGCCGCTCTTTCGACCCCTTGCCCAGAACCCTGACGAAACGCTCGTCGGCATAGATGTCGGACCATTTCAGGTTGACCAGCTCCGAGACGCGCAGCCCGCAGGAGAAGAGCACCTCGATGATGGCGCGGTTGCGGTGGCCTTCGGGCTTCGACAGGTCGATGGAGTCCTCCAGCAGGTCCACTTCCGCCGGTGTCAGGAATTCGGGCAGATGCTCGCCCACGACGGGCGCCTCCAACAGCTCCGTGGGGTCGCTGTCGATGTAGCCGTCGAGGACCATGAAGCCGAAGAGCGACTTCACCCCGCTGATGATGCGGCATGTGGAGCGCGGGCCAATGCCTATTTCGTGGAGGCTCTGCACGAAGAGCTGAAGGTCGTCGAGGGTGACGTCGGTTAGTGCCTTGCCCTGAGGGGTCGGCGAAGTTTCTGCCCCTGCTGAAGCGGCGGGGACGGTGGCAAGGAAGTTGAGCAGCTTCGAGGCGTCGAGCATGTAGGCCTCGACTGTATTCTTCGACATGTTGCGCTGTAGGCGCAGATAGCGGCGGTAGGCCGTCATGATGTTGTTGTCGATGGTCATTTTTCTGTCAGTCGTAAAGTTCGCGTAGTACTGGGAGCGAGCGCAGTTCGGGAAAGGCGGGTAGGTGTAGGCGGTAGTATCGCTCCATGACCTCGAGCATACGGCCACGGTCGGCACGCGAGAGGCGGAAGAGGTGCATGGTGGCGAAGTCCATGCGCATGAGGGGGCGCACCAGCGAGGCCTCCGGGGGGAGGAGGTAGTCGGGGTGGGGCGGGGGAGCGGAGCAGAAGGTGCCGGCGCGGAGGTCGAAGTAAAGACCCGGCGGAAAACCGCCGGGCACGGTGGCTGGTGGCGGGGAGGCGGTGTGAGCGGGGGCGGGACCCGGCGGAAAACCGCCGGGCACGGTGGCGGGGGCGGCGAGGTTGGGGAAGAAGCCGAGGAAGCGGGAGAGGTGCATGAGGAAGACGAGGTGGAAATTTGCGTAGCGGTCTGTGCGGTTGTCTAACCACATTAGGCTGGAACGCACATAGTCGAACAGGCGCGTGTCCTGCTGCTCGCCGCGAAGGGCATAGTTGAGGAACTCGGCCACGAAGAGGGCTATCGACAGCTTCGCCGGCTCGGTGAGTAGCGACATCCATGGGCTGAGCAGCGACACGTTGCGCAGACGCTGGAGCGACTGCTGGGGGCGCACGTCGGCCTCGACGGCCAGAAGGGTGAGCGGCTGGAAATACTGCTTCTTCATCTGCGAGCGTCCGCCCTTGCCAACAGACACGATGAACGACATGCGGCCATGCTCTCGGGTGAACATGTCGACAATAAGGCGGGAGTCGCCATATTTGACAGAATAAAGCACTATGGCATCCGTTTTTGACAACATCGAGGCAAAATTACGCCTTTTTCCGCAGAAAAAAGAATTTTTCTTCAAGAAAATTTGGTCGTTACCGAAAAAAGCAGTAATTTTGCACCCGCTTTTGGGAAAAAGTGATAAAATTATCCGTTAAAAAAGAAAAGGCGGTCCCTTCGTCTATCGGTTAGGACGAGAGATTTTCATTCTCTAAAGAGGAGTTCGACTCTCCTAGGGACTACGAGCAAGATAAAAGTAAATTCTTTTTTATAGTTGATGAATCAGCCATCTGCGCAGGGATGTGCTACCGTGCGATGCCAAATGCAGGGAAAGGGTGGTTGAGGGTTCCAAATGAGGAGTCCGCCCAGGGCAGCCCTTAAAAGCGTAAGACCCACAGGCTTTGTTTTATATAAGAAAGAACGAGTTATTAACATCATTAACAAACAAACATCAAAGAAATGGCAAACCACAAATCATCGGTGAAGAGAATTCGCCAGGACAAGAAGAAGACAATCCACAACAAGTATTATGCCAAGACCATGCGCAACGCCGTCCGCAAGCTGCGTGCCATGACAAACAAGGACGAGGCTGCCGCACTCTACCCGAAGGTGCAGAAGATGCTCGACAAGCTGGCCAAGACAAACATCATCCACAAGAACAAGGCCGCTAACCTGAAGTCGGGTCTGATGAAGCATATCAACGGACTTTAAGCAAGTCACGATAACGAGAAGCCGGAAGCAGAAATGTTTCCGGCTTCTTTTTCCCTATAAATAAGGATTGCGGGAGACGGCGATTGTCATTACCTTTGCACCGCCTAAGAAACGTTTCTTATGAAGACAATAACAACACAAAGAACAATGATAAAGATTACTTTCCTTTCCTTGGCAGCGTTTTTCTGCCTTTCAGCCGGGGCAGCAGAGAACAGCGGCGTGGCGGTTGCCGACACGTCGCGAGTGGTTGACCTCGACGAGGTGATTGTCGTGGCGCAACCCAAAGAGCAGCTCCTCATGCGCCGTCAGCCGCTGAGCAGCACGTCGTTCGGCACGTCGCAGATGAACCAGTTGGGCATCAGGGGCTTAAGCCGGCTGTCGGCCTATGTCCCGTCGTTTGAAATGCCCGACTACGGCTCGCGCCTCACATCGTCGATGTACATACGTGGCATTGGCTCGAGGGTGAACAATTCTGCCGTGGGCATCTACTACGACAACATCCCGCTGATGTCGAAGTCGGCATTCAACACCCATTTCTACATGCTCGACCGCGTGGACGTGCTGCGCGGACCGCAGGGGACACTCTACGGCGCCAATACTGAGGGCGGAATTGTGCGTATATACTCGCGCAACCCTATGGAGTATGAGGGGACTGATGTGAACTTCGGTGTGGCCACCCGTTTCGGCCGTCATGCCGAGCTGGCCCACTACCACCGTCCGACGGACCGCCTGGCCTTCATGGTGGCCGCTTTCTACAGCGGACAGAACGGATTCTTCAAGAACACCAACCTCGACGAGCGCAACGACCTGGTGAACGAGGCGGGGGCGAAGGCACACCTCACGTGGAAACCCACAGGCAAGCTGTCGTTCGACCTCACCAGCGACTACCAGTACACCAACCAGACGGCATTCCCCTACGGACTCTACGACGTGGAGGCCAACCACACCGACGACCCCTCGACCACCATCACCAACGCCTACCGCCGGCAGATGGTGAACACGGGCCTGACCGTGGCTGCCGACATGGGCTGTCTGCTGCTCACGTCGACCACCAGCCATCAGTATCTGTGGGACCGCATGACCATGGACCAGGACTACGTGGCCGCCGACTACATGCGTCTGCAACAGCAGCAGAAGATGAACGCCGTGACGCAGGAACTCGTACTGCGCAGCAAAGCCGCTGCTCCCGGCGCGTCAGCGTCGGCCGACAATGCTTCTCCGTCGGGTGCCATCGACTGGCAGCACACCACGGGCCTCTTCGGCAGCTACGAGTGGCTGCACACCGTGGCCCCCGTGTATTTCGGCGACGAGATGGGCTCGTTCATCATGGCACAGTGGGGAATGCCCGCCGCCGCACAGAGCTACATGAAGTTCTCGAACAACTGGGTGCCCGGCGACTTCCACACCCCACAGCTGAACCTTGCCGCCTACCACGAGTCGAACATCACGTTCAGCGACCGCCTGATGCTTACCCTCGGACTGCGCTACGACTACAGTCAGGTGAAGATCGACTACTCCACTCAGGCACTCTTCGACCTCTCCGTCACCATGCGCGGGCAGACCTCGACCCACGCCTACCTCTCCAACTTCACCTCCGACCAGAAACACTCCTACAACCAGCTGCTGCCCAAGGCCGCCCTGACCTACCGCTTAGACCGGCAGGGAAGCAACGTCTATGCCGTCGTCAGCAAGGGATTCCGCGCCGGGGGCTACAATCTGCAGATGTTCTCGGACATCTTCCAGACCGAGGAGCGTGGGCTGGGCAAGCAGCTGCAGTCGATGATGGCCGCCGACTATACCGTGGAGCACACGCAGGAGCAGATTGACCGTGTGAACCAGACCATCACCTACAAACCCGAGGAGTCGTGGAACTACGAGATAGGCACTCACCTCAACATCGGCGGTGGCACATCACGCGCCTGTCCGGTCAAGGTCGACGCTGCCGTGTTCTTCACCCAGATACGCAACCAGCAGCTCTCTGTCATGGCCGGAAGCTACGGCTACGGTCGCGCCATGGTAAATGCCGGGCGCAGCTACAGCTACGGAGCGGAGCTGGCTCTGCGCGGAAGCGCCTTGGACGACCACCTGACATGGTCGGCAACCTACAGCTTCACAAACGCGAAATTCAAGGAGTACGACGATAGCATCAGCGTGGGCGAGGGAAAGGAAAGCCACTATGTGCACATCAGCTACAAGGACAACCACGTGCCCTTCATCCCCCAGCACCAGATGAGCCTCGCCGCCGACTACCGTTTTGATACCGGCTGTGACATAGTGAAGAACATCACCTTCGGCGCAAACCTCTTGGGCAAGGGCAAGACTTACTGGGAGGCCGACAACAGCATCTGCCAGAAATTCTATGCCACACTCGGCGCCCACCTCGCATTCGACCTGGACGGCATCGTCGTCGACCTCTGGGGACGCAACCTAACCGACACGCGCTACCACACGTTCCTCGTGAACAGCAAGCTCCCCGAGCAGAACTATTTCGCACAGATAGGGACTCCGCTGCAAGTGGGATGCGACCTGAGAATACACTTCTAAAAGTTAGTAAAGACATGGAAGACTTCATACACCTACACGTACATACTTATTATAGTATCCTCGACGGACAGTCGAGCATCAAGAAACTTGTGGACAAGGCCGTGAAAGACGGCATGAGAGGCATGGCCGTCACCGACCATGGCGATATGTTCGGCATCAAGGAGTTCCACGACATCTGCAACGATGTGAACAAGAAGCGGAAGAAAGACGGGCTGGAACCTTTCAAGCCCATCTTCGGATGCGAGATGTATGTGGCCAAGTACGGCCCGAAGGAGCAGAAGAACGGCAAGCAGGACCAGAGCGGCTACCACCTCATCGTCCTGGCCAAGAACTACAAGGGCTACAAGAACCTCATCAAGCTGGTGTCGAACTCGTGGACCGACGGCTACTACATGCGGCCGCGTACCGACCGCGCCGATCTTGAGCGCTACCACGAGGGACTCATCGTCTGCTCGGCATGTCTGGCCGGCGAGGTACCCCGAAAGATTCTCAATGGCGACATGGCCGGGGCACGCGAGGCAATAGAGTGGTACAAGAACCTCTTCGGCGACGACTACTACTTGGAACTGATGCGCCATGAGGTGAAAGACCCGTCGATACGCGCCAACCGCGAGACGTTCCCATTGCAGCAGAAAGCCAACAAGGTACTGGTGGAGCTGGCCCGCGAATACGGCATAAAGCTCGTCTGCACCAACGACGCGCACTTCGTCGACGAGGAGAACGCCGAGGCCCACGACCATCTGCTCTGTCTGGCCACCGCAAAAGACCTCGACGACCCCACGCGAATGCTCTACTCCAAGCAGGAGTGGTTCAAGACCAGGGCGGAGATGAACGACGTCTTTGCCGACATCCCCGAGGCGCTGAGCAACACCCTGGAGATTCTCGACAAGGTGGAGATCTACTCGCTCGACCACGACCCCATCATGCCTTTCTTCCCCATCCCCGACACCTTCGGCACCGAGGAGGAGTGGCGCAGGAAATTCAGCGAGGAAGACCTGTACCGCGAGTTCACCACCGACGAGAACGGCGACAACCCGCTACCCGCCGACGTGGCCGACAAGAAGATTGCCAAGCTGGGCGGCTACGACAAGATATACCGCATAAAGTTCGAGGCCGACTACCTTGCCAAGCTCGCCTACGCCGGGGCAAGGGCACGCTACGGCGACCCGCTGCCCAAGGAGGTCGACGACCGTGTGCGTTTCGAGCTGCACATCATGAAGACGATGGGATTCCCCGGCTACTTCCTCATCGTGCAGGACTTCATCAACTCGGCACGCGACGAGCTGGGCGTGATGGTAGGGCCGGGACGTGGCTCGGCCGCCGGAAGTGTCGTCGCCTACTGCCTCGGAATCACGAAGATCGACCCGCTGAAATACGACCTTCTGTTCGAGCGTTTCCTCAACCCCGACCGTATATCGCTGCCCGATATCGACACCGACTTCGACGACGACGGCCGCGGCAAGGTGCTGAAATGGGTCGAGGACAAGTACGGCCACGAGAACTGCGCACACATCATCACCTACGCATCGATGGCCACGAAGAACTCCATCAAGGACGTGGCCCGCGTGGAGAAGCTGCCGTTGGCCACGAGCAACGCGCTGTGCAAGGCCATACCCGACCGTCTGCCTGACAACGCTAAGATGAACCTGTCGAACGCCATCAAGTACGTGCCCGAGCTGCGCGACGCCGAGGCTTCTGCCGACCCTGTCCTGTCGAACACCATCAAGTATGCCCGAATGCTCGAGGGCACCGTCCGCGGCACGGGCATCCATGCCTGTGGTTTCATCATCTGCCGCGACCCCATTAGCGACTGGGTGCCCGTCTCCACCGCCGACGACCCCGACTTCAAGGACACCAAGACCAACTGCACGCAGTACGACGGACACGTCATCGAGTCGACGGGACTCATAAAGATGGACTTCCTCGGACTGAAGACCCTGTCGGAGCTGAAGGAGGCCTGCGCCAACATCAAGCAGACGCTCGACATCGATGTCGACCTCGACCATATTCCCATCGACGACCCCAAGACCTACGAGCTTTACCAGCAGGGGCGCACCATCGGCACCTTCCAGTTCGAGTCGGCAGGTATGCAGAAATACCTGCGCGAACTCCACCCCACCGTCTTCGAGGACCTCATAGCCATGAACGCCCTCTACCGTCCCGGCCCCATGGACTACATACCGCAGTTCATCGCCCGCAAGAACGGCCGTGAGGAGATAAAGTACGACATACCCTGCATGGAGAAATACCTGAAGGACACCTACGGCATCACCGTCTATCAGGAGCAGGTGATGTTGCTCTCCCGCCAGCTGGCCGACTTCACCCGTGGCGAGAGCGACGCGCTGCGCAAGGCCATGGGTAAGAAGAAGAAGGACATTGTCGATGCCATGAAGCCGAAATTCATCGAGGGCGGAAAACGCAATGGCCACGACCCGAAGGTGCTCGACAAGATATGGGCCGACTGGGAGAAATTCGCCTCCTACGCCTTCAACAAGAGTCACGCCGCCTGCTACTCGTGGGTGGCCTACCAGACGGCCTACCTCAAGGCCAACTATCCCGCCGAGTTCATGGCCGCCATCATGACGCGCCGCCGCGACCAGATAACGGAAATCACCAAGCTCATGGACGAGTGCAAGCAGATGGGCATCGCCACGCTCGGCCCCGACGTGAACGAGTCGTACCTGAAGTTCGGTGTGAACCAGAAGGGTGAGATACGTTTCGGCCTGGCTGCCATCAAGGGCATGGGCGACGGCGCCGCCGAGGCAATCATACGCGAGCGGGAGAAGGACGGCCCCTACAAGGACATCTTCGACTTCGCCCAGCGCGTGCCATCGACAAGCGTCAACCGCAAGGCATACGAGTCGCTGGCGCTGAGCGGCGGCTTCGACGGCTTCGGCATACGCCGCGAGGTGTTCTTCGCCGAGAACGCCAAGGGCGAGGTGTTCCTCGACACCCTTGTGCGCTACGGACAGATGTACCAGCAGGGGAAGGCCGAGGCACAGAACTCGCTCTTCGGAGGCTTCGACAGCATTGAGATTGCCACGCCGCCCATCCCCAAGACCGACATACGCTGGAGCGACATCGAGCGCCTGAACAAGGAGCGCGACCTCGTGGGCATCTACCTCTCAGCCCATCCTCTCGACGAGTACAAGATGATTCTCGACAACCTCTGCAATACCCGCTGCGACGAACTCTCCGACGTGCAGCAGCTTGGCGGTCGCCAGGATGTCATCCTCGGAGGCATCGTCACCGCCGTCCGCTCGAAGTTCACCAAGCAGGGCAAGCCCTGCGGCTTCGTCACCCTCGAGGACTTCAACGGCTCGGGCGAGCTGGCACTCTTCGGCGAGGACTGGGGCCGGTGGAACGGGATGTTCACCGAGGGGGCGTCGGTATATATCACGGCGAAGATGCAGCCACGCTTCCGCTTCCAGGAGGATAGCCCCCTCGACCTGAAGGTGCAGAACATAGACTATCTGCAGACCGTCAAGGACAAGGCCATCGACCGCATTACCATCTCCCTGAACACCGACAAGCTGACCGACGACATCGTCGCCGACCTGGGCGAGATTATCAGCGAGCACCCCGGAAAGACGAAACTCTTCTTCCAGCTGCGCGACTCCACCGGCAAGCACCATGTGCTCCTGCAGTCGAAAAACAGCATGATCGACGTGAAGCACCACCTCATTGACTATATCGAGCGGACAGAGGCACTCGACTACAAGATCAACTGATTCCCCATATAGATATTTTTTGTGATTTTAATGTCACAATGTCACACACGCTCATTATCAGGCGGTTAAGCTGTGACATTGTGACATTATCGGGCTGTTTTTGACGACTTTTATGTAAAATAGTGATTCTTTTTCGATCAGATTGAAACAAATATCTGAATGAGAATGAAAGAAATGCCTGTTTTTTATGGAAAGAAATTGGAATAATTTGAATAATTGGCCGGGGATGTAAAGTTTTGTGTCAGTAGTCAGTAATAAAGTGAAACCTTCGGTATTCCGTGCTGTCCGCCGGTGTAGGGGCAGGCCCCGTGCCAGCCCGATGCCCCGTCAGGGGCAATGTCCATGGACGAAACGGCAGCGTCTGTGCCTCTTGCGCGCATCGGGCTGGCACGGGGCCTGCCCCTACATCGACGAGACATCCTTCTGCCTCTGCTGAATTATTCACGCACAGCCCCATCGGCGGGGACTCGACGTGCCCTTGGGGGTGCGGCCCCGCCCACAGGCCTGTGTCAGGAAAATGATTTCGCGTCTCACGTTGCGTCTTGGTTCGCATTGGGAAAGGATGCACTTTCAGTTCTAGCGGACAGGGCGCACCGTAAGACCGTAGTGGCGGCCGTAGCTGCCGTCCGCGCTCACGCCTCCCTTATAATCGAAGCTGAGGCCGCGCGCGTCGTGCGGGTATCTCTCGTAGAGCGTCGACGACCAGTAGTCGCCTAACGAGCCCGCGTAGTCCGGATACCAGCTGAAGCAAGCGGCGGGGAGGAAGATAGAGCCTCCGTTCGGCCCGGTGAACTTCAAGCCGTTCACATCGTTCTGCGTCGTCCACTCTGACGTACATTTCTGTACCAGTTCGACCTGTACGGTTGAAAGTCTATGCAAGGAAAGCTCCGAAGGAGCGATAGACTACAGACGGGGGTGAAACCCCCGGTAATAGGAATTGAAATGT
>CAJOEC010000041.1 GCA_905233425.1 uncultured Prevotella sp.
TTAGTTGCTGTAATCGAAATAAAATCCCATTATAATGCGCAGCCAAAATCTGTGAAATCTGCGTAATCTGTGGTAAAATAGAACTTGCGGAACTTGAATTACTTATTCTTATCGATACGGGACTGGTAGAACTGTCGCAGGGCCGACCACCGATAATAGGGGAAATGGTCTGTGGCTATGGGCAGACGGGCCTCGACACCGTTGAGGAGACATTTCACGAGGATGTCGTCCGTGGCTTTCTTCCCGCGATAGAACACTATCTGGATGTTCGACGCCTTGCAGGTCTCCCAGTTCTGGTAGCAGTTCTTCACCTCGTAGGGGTCTTCAGGGTCGAGGTCGGCACCGTTGATGCCCATCAGCACGGTCAGGGGGCCGAGGCAGGTGTCGTGGCCGAAGCGGAGGTCGGCGATATGGTCGCTGCGGCCCTCGATGACGGCATCGGCCTTACGGATGATGTCCTCCAGAATGGGGATCATCTCGTATTGCGGGCCGAACACCCAGGAGTAGGAGCCGAGGTTCGACTGCTCCCACTGAGCGGCAATCTCCTCGTCGGTAATCAGGTTGCCCATCATGCCCTCATGCCCGATGTTGGGCAGCGAGGTGTAGAGGTTGATGAGGTTGCTGCCTATGTGATGCAGATTATGCAGGCTGTCGGTATTGGTAAACACCCGCTTTATAACCTTGTCGCGCAGCGATTCGTCGAACTGGAACTTGTCGCGGTTCTTCTCCCATCGTGCCGTGTCTCTTCTGAACTTACGCTTCAGCGGGTTCTGGTTGTCGGTGGGCACCACGCCGTCGAGCGTCTTACGCGCCGACTGCTCACGAATCTCAATCTTAGGATTGCATTGCGTCAGCTCCTGGCAGAACGACGACATGCTGAGCACGCAACGCCCCGTGAGCGAGGAGATGGCCATCACGTTGCCGCCCCGCTTAAAGACCTCGGGGAAGTTGTTGTACATCGTGCGGGCGATGCGCTGGTGCTGCTCCCAGCCCAGGTCGCTCAGCTCGCTGACACCCGCCGTCAGCTCGTCCTTCGCAGCCATGAACTTCTCGTAGAAAGCCTCGCCCTCGGCGGTAAGACACCGCTTCTCATGGGCCTTAGTCAGCAGGTTGGCAAGCTCCTGGTAGAGCAAGGCGTTCCAGTAGTAGCGCGAGCCATGGCGCCCATAGTGGCTGATGTAGAACGGCTTGTAACCCTTCGGAGCCTTCGTCAGCGGCTGTGTGGTAAACGTGTACGGATAGTCCATTCCGTAGCCTTTCCTTGGGTCGGCCTTGAGCTGTTCAAGCGCCGACCCGCCTTGTGCCCACGACGCGACGGCCATGAGCAAAGTCGTCAGTAACAATACAGTCTTTTTCATCTTTCTCTCGGTTTTTGTTATTTGATGGAATTCATAGCTTTTCCTCGATTTCCTTAATAGTTGGAATCGTGCCTTCAACTTTTGCAGGATAGAACTTTTCAAGCTCATACTCTGAAATGCCAATAGGCTGACTGCTTGACTCCAAAGCATACTGGGCCTGAACACGGTCTTTCTCTTTACAAATCAATGGCCACATAGCAATGCAATCGTGTGTGGTACATCATCAAGTCCACTTTGCTCTCCTCGCCTGCTATGTTCAGCGGATATTGCTTTCCTATATAAGAAAACCCCTTGCCAAGTTCCAACAGAAATTCGGTCACCTTACTGGCCAACTGGTCTTCCAAATCTTTTTCCTGCTTTACCTTTGCCATATCCACAAATCCAAGGTTGTATGGATCTTTGAAGGCTGCTTTTGCCAGATCACTATTTACAGGAGGCAGGGCGGTATCGAAATTGTTGGGCAATGGGCGTGCTTTCTTGTGATACCCGTCTTCTATTTGCATCATCATGATGTCGCGATTCCATCCCTGGATGGCAGCCTCTGTCATGTAGAAAGCCCTGAGGGCTGTGTCTTTTACCTTGGGAATCATTGAGATATGATGATACCACGTGATTTGTGCAAGTGGCACTTGCACAAATTCCCCGTCAGCAGACACAGTAAAATTTGCAAGTCGCGCTTGCAAAATAGGCATCTCCCGTAATTGTGCAAGCGGTACTTGCACAAATGGAAAGTCTGGATACTCATCTGCAAACTGCCTCATATATTTCAGGTTTCGGATAGAATAACCACTATCGCCGCCATACCGTTTCTGCAAATCAACGGAAAGTTGATTAATGACCTTTGCTCCCCAACCCTGTTCCTTCTGCTTGCGGATTATGTCATTGCCCAACCACCAATAGTGTTGGAGTGTGGCGGCATTCAGTTGCATCGCCGCTTTCAGTCGCTGCTTGTCTATCTCATTATTAAAATTCGTGGACTAAATTATGATAATTATTCAAATTCGTTTCCAAAAGATATTGTAATGCGTTTGTGAACCGGCCTAGCATCCAGTCTTAACAGGCATTGCTGACGAAGATGCGGGCGTCGACGGCGATGATGTCGTTGTCGTCGGCGAGCAGCGGGTTGATGTCCATCTCCTTTATCTCGGTGGCGAAGCGGAGGAGGGTGCTCAGCCGGACGATGATCTCGGCGAACTTGCGCTCGTTGATGCCCTTCTGTCCGCGTGTCCCCTTCAGGATCTTGTAGGCCCGGAGCGAGCGTATCATGGAGAATGCCTCGTCGTAGGACAGCGGGGCCAGGCCGCTGCTCACGTCGCGCAGCACCTCGACGAAGATGCCCCCCAGTCCGCAGAGCACCACATGGCCGAACCGCGACTCGTACTTTGCGCCGAGGAACAGCTCGTTGCCGCGCAGCATCTTCTGCACCATGACTTCAGTGGCTCCGTCAATGGCCATCATGCGGTCGAACTCGGCGCCAAGGACCTCGCGTGAGCGTATGTTCAGCGCCACGCCGCCTACGTCACTCTTGTGTACCGGCCCGACGACTTTCGCCACCACGGGGTAACCGATCTTGTCGGCGAAGGCCAGGACAGCTTCCTTGTCGGCACCGACAAACTCGGGAACGGTGGGGATGCCGGCGGCGGAGAGAAGGTCGTGGACGACGTTGGGGGAGACCCACCCCCTGGCCCCTCCCTGTGAGGGAGGGGAGTATATACCTTTGTCATCGGATTTCTCCGCCTTGGAAGTAACCGTTCCACTACTAAGGGCCTGCTGGACTTGCTGGTCGATGATTCTGCGGATTTTTGGCACGTCCACGCCGTTCACCACAACGTTCTGGTCGGCGGGGGCGGGGGTCTTCAGCACCTGTGTCAGGGCTGTGGCCAGCGTCACCTCGTCGCTGAAGTTCACGTGGCCCTTCTTCAGGAACTCCTGCACCTCGGGGCCGGCGGTTATCACGCTGGGCAGCACGGGGAAGATGGGTTTGCGGCATATCTGCATCTTCTTGTGGAGCACGTCGTAGACCTCGTAGACGTTCACCAGTCCCGGTGTTCCGAAGATGACCATGATGGCGTCGATTTCGTCGAAGCGGTTCTCGCAGAAGTCGATGGCTGTGGCGAGGTTTTCGGGCGTTGCCGTGGCGAGGATGTCGATGGGGTTTGCCGCCGAGGAGCCAGGCAGTAGCTGCTGCTTCAGCTCGTCGGCCACGGGACCTTCAAGCCTTGGCACGATTATGCCTCCCTTCGACAGCGCGTCGGTGAGCATCACGCCGGGGCCTCCGGCATGGGTCACAATCGCTACGCGGAAATCATGGGTCTCAAGGGGGGTGTGGGCATCGTTAGGCTTATAGGCCTCGGATGGCTTATAGTTCTCGAAGCCAGCCAGGCTTTTGAACACGCAACCAACTGTAGTCAGTTCCTCGCGGCTGTAGCAGCGCACTATGCCGGCCTTGCGGAAGAGTGCCTCCACGGCTGAGTCGCTGCTGGCCATGGCTCCGGTGTGGCTCGAGGCGGCGCGGCTTCCGGCTTCCGACGAGCCGGCCTTGATGGCCGCAATGCGGCAGCCCTTGCGTATGAGCGACGTGGCGTGGAAGAGCAGCTTGTCGGGGTCGCCGATGTTCTCGATATAGAGCAGTTTTATGCGCGAGTCGCTGTCGGGGTCGAAATGCTCGTCCATATACTCCAGTACGGTCTCAATGCCTATCTGGTGGCCGTTGCCAATAGACCACACGGAGTTGAAGGCCAGGCCCTTGGTCACGGCACTCTCGAGGATGAACACCGCCGTGGCGCCCGAGCCTGAGACGAAGTCCACGCCGTGGGCATCGAGCTGGGGTATGGGCTTGGTGAACACCGAGTGGTGCCAGTGGGTGAGCAGGCCTATGCAGTTGGGGCCGATGAGCGCGCAGCCGTATCGCTCGCACGTGTCGAGGATCTGCTGCTCGAGGGCTGCTCCTTCGGCAGTCTCCTCGCTGAATCCTGCTGAGATGATGATGAACGCCCGCACGCCCTTCTCGGCGGCCAGCAGCTCGACGTACTGCGGGCAGTAGCGGGCGGCCACCACAAGGATGGCCAGGTCGGTGGGGGGCAGCCCTTTGGCGTCGTTGAAGGCCTTGATGCCCTGTACCTCGTCCTCGCGGGGGTTGACAACACGCAGCGTGCCCTTGTAGCCGCCGCTGATAAGATTGCGCACCACGGCCCCACCGGGCTTGTGCACATTGTTCGAGCCGCCGATGACGACGATGCTCTCAGGATGTAACAGTTGTTGGTTTATCATTATTATGGGGGTTAGGAAATATCCGTGTCAGGCTGGCTGAAACAAATCGTTGATGGTCACTTCCGATTGCACCATGCCACTGTGTCTGTTCTGCACCACCCCGTATGTGGTTATGAATGTGTGGTATATTGCTTTCCGGGTTTTTGTCATATAGCGGAACAGGGATGTCCTGTTCCTTAGTCTTTCTTCGTAATCGGCGGTTATCTCATACTTGTCAGCGACATACTTGATTTCGCAGAGGTTAATGACCTCGTCGGCACGGTCTATGAGCAAGTCTATCTGCCCGCCTTTCCATGCCGTGCCGTTCTTGTCGGTGAAGGGTCTGCACGACCACGAGTACACATTGCTGATGACACCGCCTATGCCGAGTGCCCGTTTTATCTGAGGTAGGTGATGCAGACACACCTGCTCGAATGCGTAGCCGCTCCACGATGTCACCTGTCCCTTGCCCGACAACTTGCTCCACAGATGCTCGTCCTGTCCGTTATGGTCTTCCACAAACTTTATGTGGAACAGCGAGAACAGGTCTGTCAACTGGTAGAGTGTTTCGCGCTCAGCCTTGCCGATGGCGGCGTACTTGCGCACGAAGTCACATTTTATCAGGCTCTCCAGCACCTCGGTCAGCATACCGCCCTCCTTCAGTTTCAGTTCATCCAGTATCTCCTGCCGCGTCAATCCCTTCAGCTTCGTTGCCAACACGCCGACGACATTGCGATATATGCGCGACTCATTGAAAAGCGAGCGGAACAGGAAGTCGAACTCAGTGCGAAGGGGTGCGCCCTGCCTGAAGAACAGATTGTCTATGCAGACATCGAGAGGGACACCTTTGTCAAGCATGTCAAGATAATATGGTATGCCGCCCAGAATCATGTATGCCCTTACCAGTTGGTGGCGGTTCATCTCTATGCCCTTTATCTCACTCAGGAACTGCTCCGTCTCGCTGAGACTAAACGGAACCAGCCAAATAGACCTGCACACACGGCCATAGATGCCGCCTTTGTCGCCAATGAACTTCGAGAGCATCCAGGTGGTGGCAGAGCCGCATACAAACAGCTTGAAATTGCTTTTCGTGGAAGCCCAGTCGTTCCAGAACTGGCCGAATGCCGCCAGAAAATTGCTTTTCGGCGTGTCCATCCATGGTATCTCGTCAAGGAACACCACTATGCGCTCTTTTTGAAGCGTGTCTAAATAGGTACGCAGGAAATCGAAGGCCTCGAACCAGTCTTTCGGCCGCTTTGTTTTCTGCCCGGAATACTGTTCAAGGCGTTTCTGAAACTGCACGAGATGTACTGCCCGCGTAACATTGTACATACCGGTAAAGGAGAAGTCAAACCTATTGTCGAAAATGCTCTTCACTAAGAATGTCTTTCCCACACGGCGGCGGCCATACACCGCAACAAGTTCAGCCTTGCCGCTATCCAAATAACTTTTGATGACTCGCTGTTCGTATTCGCGTCCTATAATACCATTTTCTGCCATACTACATCTTTTTACTGGCAAAGATACAACTTTTCCATAAAACAAACAAGCGATAGCGGCTCCTTAACTATCATTTTTAACATACTTAAGGAGTAAGTATCCGTTATACTTGCTCCTTAACTATCTTTTTTAACATACTTACGGAGTTGCTATCGGCACTATTCTGGAGCGGACTCGAGGAAAAGCCCCTGCCTGTTTTTTGCCAAAAAATAAAAAAACATGGCAAAAAGTAAAAATAATTTAAGAATTGTTTGCGTGGTTCAAGAAAAATATGTACCTTTGCACCGTTCAGTGGAATGAGGGGCTTCACGAAAGCTCCTCATTCTCATTATAAAAGAAAAGAGTAGAAGAATGATAACAACAGATAAAGTGAGAGAGATTGTGGAGGAATGGCTCCGCAACAACGACTATTTTCTCGTGGACGTACAGATGACCGACGACGACCGCATCGTCGTTGAGATAGACCATGCCGACGGTGTGTGGATTGAAGACTGTGCCGAGCTGAGCCGCTTCCTGCAGGAGCGGTTGGGCGAAGAGGTGGGCGACTACGAACTGGAGGTTGGTTCCGCCGGACTGGGCCAGCCCTTCAAGGTGGAGCAGCAGTACATCAACCACGTGGGCGACCAGGTGGAGGTGATCGATGCCGATGGAACGAAAATCAATGGAACGCTCAAACAGGTCGATGGCCGTCTCTTTACTGTCACCACGCAAGAGAAGCAGGTGCCCGAGGGCAAGAAGCGCCCGGTGAAGGTCGACGTAGACAAGCATTTCTCTATGGACGAGGTGAAGTCGACGAAGTACATTCTAATAATTAAATAAATAAAGAGCATGAATAGTAAGAAATGTGGAAGCAAATTCTTCACTATTCACTTTTACTTTAACTATGGTAACAAAAAAACAAGCGAAAGGCCCAAGCATGTTTGAGACCTTTCAGGAGTTCAAAGAGACGAAGAACATCGACCGCACCACGCTCGTGAGTGTGCTCGAGGAGAGTTTCCGCAACGTGCTGGCAAAGCTGTTCGGCTCTGACGAGAATTTCGATGTTATTGTGAACCCCGACAAGGGTGACTTCGAGATCCACCGCCACCGCATTGTCGTTCCCGACGACGAGGTGCGTGACGAGAACCGCGAGATCTCGCTCTCAGACGCGCTGAAGATCGAGCCAGACTACGAGGTGGGCGAAGAGGTGAGCCAGGCAGTGGACTTCACCAAATTCGGCCGCCGAGCCATCCTGAACCTGCGCCAGACGCTGGCCTCGAAAATCCTGGAACTCGACCACGACGCCCTCTACCAGAAATACAAGGACAAGGTGGGAACCATCATCAGCGGAGAGGTCTATCAGATCTGGAAGCGCGAGGTGCTTCTCATGGACGACGAGGGCAACGAGCTGCATCTGCTCAAGGGCGACCAGATACCTACGGACACCTACCGCAAGGGCGAGACAATACGTGCCGTCGTGCGCGAGGTGAACAACGAGAACAACAACCCGCGCATCATGCTCTCGCGCACCAGCCCTGAGTTCCTGAAGCGTCTGCTCGAGGCCGAGGTGCCCGAGATTGCCGACGGACTCATAGCCATACGCCGCGTGGCGCGTATGCCGGGAGAGCGTGCCAAGGTGGCTGTTGAGAGCTTCGATGACCGCATCGACCCCGTGGGCGCATGCGTAGGTGTAAAAGGTTCGCGCGTGCATGGAATAGTGCGTGAGCTGCAGAACGAGAACATCGACGTCATCTGCTACACCACCAACACGTCGCTCTTCATACAGCGCGCTCTGTCGCCGGCAAAGGTGACGAGCATCACCCTCGACGAGGAGAAACACAAGGCTGAGGTCTATCTGCAGCCCGAGGAGGTGAGCCTCGCTATCGGCAAGAGCGGAATGAACATCAAGCTCGCATCGATGCTCACGGAGTACACCATCGACGTGTTCCGCGTGGTCAAGGAAGGCGAGAGCGACGAGGACATCTACCTCGACGAGTTTGCCGACGAGGTCGACCAGTGGGTCATCGACGCCATCAAGGCTCTCGGCTACGACACAGCACGCGAGGTGCTCAACGCTCCGCGTGAACTGCTCATAGAGAAGGCCGACCTCGAGGAGGAGACCGTAGACCACCTCATAGAGGTGCTGAAGGCAGAATTCGAGTAACCAAAGCCCCCTGAGTCAGGGGGCGTGGGGGTCTGAACAAGCGCAGCCCCCTTAACATTAATAATTTAAAGGGTCTGACCCTCGCTTGTTCAGACCCCCACCCCCCTAACTTAGAGGGCTAAAAAATGGGCGTAAGACTAAACAAAGTACTGACAGAACTGAACATAGGACTTCAAACGGCAGTTGATTTCCTGAAAAAGAAAACAAGTCTGGGCGAAATTCGCGAGGACACCACTTCCAACACCAAGATCACCGACGAACAGTACGCGGCTTTGGTGCAGGAGTTCAGTGGCGACAAGGCCGTGAAAACCCAGGCCGACAAGCTCTTCCCAAAGAAACCAAAGGAGAAGAAGCCTGAAGAATTGCGGGCCGTCACCAAGACTGAGGAGATGATGGCACAGCGCCAGCAGTTCAAACCGCTGGGCAAGATTGACCTTGGCAGCGTTGGAAAATCCAAGCCTGTCAGCACTTCCTCCGCTGGGACACCACCAGCTGATGCCCATCCCCGTGTCAGCCCGTCGAAAACCACTGAGCCAAAGGCTGCTGCCGTGAGCCAGGCGCAGAAGACTGACAAGCAGAAACCCGCCACGAAAGGGGCGGAGCCACGGGTCGGCACACAACCTGCCACGGGTGGGGCAGAACCCAGTGTCAGCAAGACTGAGGGAACATCCAGTGTCAGCCAGCAGGAACCTAAGGCTCCCGCTTCATCCCCCTCTGTTTCTGAATCAGTCGCACCCACAAAACCCGCTGCACCTACAAAACCCACCGAATCCACTCCAGTGCCCGACACCACCCTGGAAGCCGAGGCCGTCACGCTATCCACCGTTCCCGACGATTCTTCGGTGGACATGAATGACGACGACGCAACACCCGGTAAGACCGTGCTCCCAGCCCCGGTGAAAGAGATTTACACGCTGAAGAGCGAGGCCAAGATGGCTCCGAAGGTGAACGTGCTCGGAAAGATCGACCTCTCGTCGATAAACCAGAGCACACGCCCGAAGAAGAAGAGCAAGGAGGAGAAGCGCAAGCAGCGCGAGGAGAAGGCTGCACAACAGCGTGGAGCCAGTGCCCAGGCCAGTGGCGAGAAGAAGAAGCGCGAGCGCATACGCCAGGGAAAGGTCGACATTGAGGCCGCAGCCCGCCAGCAGCAGCAACAACAGCAGCAGCAAGGCCAGGGAAAGAAGAAGAACAAGGGCGGAAACCAGAACTTCAACGACCAGCCCCAAAACCAGGGCAAGAAAAACAAGAACAAGAACCGCCAGCCCATGAAGCCCGTAGAGGTGAGCGAGGAGGACGTGGCACGCCAGGTGAAAGAGACACTGGCACGCCTCACGTCGAAGACCACGCAGACCAAGAAGGGCGCCAAGTACCGCCGCGAGAAACGCGATGCCGTGGCAGAGCGTCTCAGCGAGGAGCTGGCAGCAGTGGCAGCACAGAGCAAGGTGCTGAAACTCACCGAGTTCGTGACCGTCTCGGAGCTGGCAACGATGATGAACGTGCCCGTCGTAAAGGTCATCAGCACATGTATGGCCATCGGCATCATGGCAAGTATCAACCAGCGACTCGAGGCAGAGACCATCAACATCGTGGCCGAGGAGTTCGGTTTCACCACAGAATATGTATCCGCCGACGTGCAGAACGCCATACAGGAGGAAGAGGACGACGAGAACGACCTGCTGCCACGCGCACCAATTGTCACCGTCATGGGTCATGTGGACCATGGTAAGACGTCGCTCCTCGACTATATCCGCAAGACCAACGTCATCGCCGGTGAGGCAGGAGGTATCACGCAGCACATCGGCGCATACAACGTGGAACTGCCCGACGGACGCGAGATAACGTTCCTTGACACCCCGGGACACGAGGCGTTCACCGCCATGCGTGCACGTGGTGCACAGGTGACCGATATTGCCATTATCATCGTGGCTGCCGACGACAGCGTCATGCCCACGACGAAGGAGGCCATCGCCCATGCACAGGCTGCCAACGTGCCTATGGTGTTCGCCATCAACAAGATAGACAAGCCCGGAGCCAACCCCGACAAGATCCGCGAGGACTTGGCAAACATGAACCTCCTCGTCGAGGAGTGGGGCGGCAAGTACCAGTGCCAGGAGATTTCGGCTAAGAAAGGCATCGGCGTGGAGGAACTGCTTGAGAAGGTGCTCCTCGAGGCTGAGATGCTCGACCTCAAGGCCAACCCCAACCGCAAGGCAACGGGAAGCATCATCGAGAGCTCGCTCGACAAGGGCCGCGGCTATGTGTCGACGGTGCTCGTCTCAAACGGTACGCTGAAGGTGGGCGACATTGTCATTGCAGGGTCAAGCCATGGGCGCATAAAGGCAATGTTCAACGAGCGAAACCAGCGCATCAACGAGGCAAAGCCCGCAGAGCCGGCCATTATTCTGGGACTCAACGGCGCACCGACAGCCGGCGACGCCTTCAACGTCATGGACACTGAGCAGGAGGCACGCGAGATTGCCAGCAAGCGAGAGCAGCTTCAGCGTGAGCAGGGACTGCGCACACAGAAGACCATCGGACTCGACGACATTTCGCACCGCATAGCACTGGGCGAGTTCCACGAGCTGAACATCGTGGTCAAGGGCGACACCGACGGCTCTATCGAGGCTCTCAGCGACTCGTTCATCAAGCTTTCCACCGAGAAGGTGCAGGTCAATGTCATCGCGAAGGCCGTGGGCCAGATTTCCGAGAACGACGTCATGCTCGCATCGGCATCGAAGGCTGTCATCATTGGCTTCCAGGTTCGCCCGTCGGCAGGGGCACGCAAGCTGGCCGACACCGAGGGCGTGGAGATAAACACCTACTCAATCATCTACGATGCCATCGAGGATGTCCGCTCCACCATGGAGGGTATGCTCGACAAGGTCATCAAGGAGGAGGTGACAGGCCAGATTGAGGTGCGCGAGGTGTTCCACATCTCGAAGGTGGGCACCGTGGCCGGTGCCATGGTCACCGAGGGAAAGGTGCACCGCACGGACAAGGCCCGACTCATACGCGACGGTATTGTGCTCTTCACCGGTGCCATCAACGCATTGAAGCGCTACAAGGACGATGTCAAGGAGGTGGCCACCAACTTCGAATGCGGTATCTCGCTCGTCAACTTCAACGACATACAGCAGGGCGACATCATCGAGACATTCCAGGAGATTGAGGTGCAGCAGAAGCTCTAATCCCACACTTTACTTAATTTTTACTTAATTTTTAAGCCCCGATTTATTTGGGGCTTTCGTTTCATTGTAGTAATTTTGCACCGCAATTCCATGATTAAAACGTTTAATTCCATACATTTTTAGCTATGAGAAAGAAACATTTGATTTGCTTGCTCGTCATGATGGCATTCATGGCGGTGCGTCTTGCGGCAAAGCCAATAGTATTTATTGTTGGCATTGACGACACCACAGGCACCATGCCCGACTACTCTCGGATACCCCCTGTGCCGGTGGTCGACCTGACCGACAATGTGCTGACGTTCCTCCCCGATCACGACGACTATACCGTCAGCATTGTCGATGAAGAGGGCAACGAGGTCTATTCAGTCTTCGTGCCGTCCAGTGTAATAACTGTCACCCTGCCATTTGTGCCGGGCGGAAACTACGTGTTGCGACTACTCACCGACGATTTCTACTATTATTATGCCACCTTTACCGACCCGGTGGTAGTGGACGGAATCCGCTACAAACTGGTGAACAAGACAAGAACCGCCGAGGTGGTAAAGAAAAGAGACGGGAGCTATCCTGGCGATATAATGCTCGACGACCCAAGAGAGACGGAGTGGTATTATTCAGGTGACATAGTGATTCCAGATGAAATCGTCTACTATGGTAAGAGATACAGTGTGAAAAGTATCGGAGACTATGCTTTCAACTGGTGCAGAAAAATGACATCGGTCACAATCCCCTGTAGTTTGACCACAATTGGGATTGAAGCATTCAAGGATTGCAAGAATCTTTCGGCTGTGTACATCTCTGATTTGGCAAAGTGGTGCTGTATAGAGTTCAGAGACAATCCTGTGACGAGCATTGATGGGACAACTATCAGTAACCCACTTTCATACGCACACCATCTTTTCCTTGACGGCAAGGAGGTGACAAACCTTGTGATTCCCGACGAAGTAAAGAAAATCCCAGACAAGGCTTTCTATAGATGCTATAGTTTGACATCTGTGGATACTGGCAACGGTGTGACAGCTATTTGCAGTGATGCTTTCTACGGATGTTCAAACCTTACCAGCGTAACGATAGGCAACAGCGTAAAGACCGTGGGCGAGAATGCTTTTGGTGGTTGTACTAATCTTGGCTCAGTAAGTATTGGAAGCAGTGTCACTACAATTGAAAGATGGGCTTTTGCCAATACCGGACTGACTTCAATAACAATTCCAAACAGTGTCACAACAATATGGGGGGCGGTTTTCGAGAACTGTAAAGAGTTGACCACGGTCACTCTGGGCACTGGCGTGAAAACGTTTAGTTGGATCTCATTACGTAATTGCCCAAAGTTTGAAGCTTTACACATCTCCGACTTGGCTGCTTGGTGCGATATTGATTTCGGTTCCGAATTACCTCCCTCAAACTATCGTCTTAACCTTAACGGGACAGTGATAAAAGACCTGGTGATCCCCGACGGTGTCACTGTCATAAAGGATCATGCCTTCAAGTGTTTGACACAACTTAGTTCCGTCACTATTCCTAACAGTGTCACCACTATAGGGGCTAGTGTCTTTGCCAGTTGCACAAGTTTAATGTCTGTTTCTCTTCCATCCAGCTTAAAGACTATAGGCGATGGGGCTTTCGTGGATTGCCCGGGCTTGACATCCTTTGTCATTCCCGATGGCTTGACCACCATCAGCTCTGCTACTTTTGCCGCTTGCACCAACCTGAGGTATGTAAAGTTTCCCAGCAAATTGGAGAGCATTGAAGAACGTGCTTTCGTTGGTTGCAAAAGCCTTATGTCTGTGACTATTCCCAATAGTACCACCAAAATTGGAAGAGCGTCTTTCTGCGACTGTGGCAGTCTTGCCACGGTGACACTTGGCAGCGGGATTGAGAGCATTGGCAGCGGTGCATTCTCTTCCTGCCCTGAACTGGCAAACGTCTATTGTTTCGCCACAAAGGTTCCCAAGGCTGACGAAACGACTTTCCACGAGTCATATCCCAGTTACTGCAACCTTTACGTTCCCGCGTCTTTGGTTGAGGCTTACAAGGCCAGTAGACCGTGGAATGAATTCATTATTGCAGGAGTCGACGACGAAGACATCCCCACGCCAGAGCCGCAGAAATGCGCCACGCCGACAATAGCTTTCGAGAACGGGGAACTGACATTCAGCTGCGAGACCGACGGGGTGGAGTTCGTCTCCGAGATTACTGTCGACGAGGCACGTAAATACTACGACAGCAAGGTGAGGCTCGACGGGAAGTATGTCGTCACGGTATATGCTGTCAAGAGGGACTTCGAGGACAGCGACGTGGCAACCGCCGTCATCTACCCCGGGCAAAGTCCTTCCGTCAGGACAGTCTACGACGTAAACGGTGACGGTACAGTCGACGTGGCCGACATTTCAGCCATTATAACAGCTATGGCGGAGATGTAACATTCCAAAATGATTATTAACCAATAAAACGAAACAACTATGAAGAAACAGTTTTTCCTTCTCATTGCCCTCCTCATGCCCATGATGGCAAGTGCGTATGAAGCCTTCATCGATGGCATCTACTACTATTTCAACCATGCCGCAAAGACGGCGACGGTGACTTACTATTCCTGGTATGGCATAACCGATGTGTTTTATAAGGGAGAGGTCAACATCCCTCCGACGGTGGACTACAATGGCGAGACATACACAGTGACGGAAATAGGGAAGTCGGCATTCTCTGAGTGCAGCGAGCTTACCTCTGTCACTATTCCTTCAAGCGTGACGACGATAGGCGAACGTGCTTTCTGTGCTTGCGGCCTGCCCTCAATCACTATTCCTGAGAGCGTGACAACGATTGGCAATGTGGCCTTTGCCGGTTGCAGATTCACTTCCTTCACGATTCCTTCCAGCGTGACGACGATAGGTGAGAGTGCCTTCTCCAACTGTAACGGCCTGACATCCATCACTATCCCTTCGAGCGTGACGAGCCTGGGGCGAGAGGCTTTCTGTGGTTGCAAGAACCTGACCTCTGTCACGCTTCCTGAAAGTGTGACGAGCATCGAATACCAGACTTTCGGCGGTTGCGTCAACCTGCCATCCATCACTATCCCGACCAGCGTGACAAGCATTGGAAGTTATGCCTTCAACCAGTGCAGCAGTCTGACTTCCATCACGATTCCTGCCAGTGTGACAACGATAGGCAACAATGCTTTCTCCTACTGCACTGGCCTGACCTCAATCACGATTCCTGCCAGCGTGACCAGCATCGGGCGGTCAGCGTTCTATGGATGTGGCCTGTCCTCCATTGAGGTTGAAAGCGGTAACACCGTGTATGACTCCCGCGACAATTGCAATGCCATTATCGTGACCGCAACAAACGAACTGTTTTTCGGATGCAAGAATTCGTTTATCCCCGACGGTGTGGAAAGCATTGGTGGCACAGCCTTCGCCTACGAAGGCGATTCCTTCTCAGGATGCACCGGCCTGACCTCCATCAATATTCCGGCCAGCGTGACGAGAATCGGGAGCTATGCCTTCTGGAATTGTAGCGACCTTACCTCTGTCACCATCGGAGGCAGCGCAGTAACCATCGAGCAGGAGGCGTTCAATGGCTGCACCGCTTTGAGGACAGTCAGGTCGTACATCAAGGAGCCGAACAACATAAGCAAATTCGACGAAGGCACCTACCGCCAAGGCACGCTCTATGTGCCTTTCGGAACGAAGGATCTGTACGTCCGCTTCGACGGCTGGCGTGAGTTCCTGCACATAGAGGAGATGGAAGAAGGGGCCTCGCCCAATACTAAAGGAGCATGTGCCACGCCGACTATCGTTGTCGCGGACAACAAGTTCAGGTTCCAGTGCAAGACTCCCGGGGCCAAGTTCACCAGCTCCTTGACCACGGAAGAACAGACTTTCGAGGGCGACGAAGTGAGAATGGGCGACGAGGTGACATATATCCTCACCGTCTACGCCAACGCCCCCGGCTACGACAGGTCCGAACCTGCCATCTACAAGTTTACTATTAACAAGAGCGACGTAAACGGAGACGGCACAGTCGACGTGGCCGACATTTCAACCATCATATCAGTTATGGCGGAGATGTAACCCAATCATCTGTTTCTAAGGATTTGAAGGTTTTTAATGGTTTCTAAGGATTTAAAGGATATAAAGGATTTGTAAGTATTTAAGGAATGATAATCCGCAATCACCCGATAACGCCCCGAAGGGGCAATGAGCCATCAGCCCAGGGCATCGCCCTGGGTAAAAGTGGCGGTGAGGTTTCGCCCTGCAAGGGCAAAAGAAATAATAGGAGGCGGCGCCTCCGTTTAATTCTTTTGCCCTTTCAGGGCGGGGGCTACGTACTCCTTTATACCCAGGGCGATGCCCTGGGCTATTAGCTTGTTGGCCTTTCAGGCCGACTATCGTGTACATGCGGATTTTTATAAAAGGATATAAAGGATTTAGTAGAATCTATGGATAAGAAACAACTGCCACCGATACTTCAGATTGGCGATGTGCTGATCTCGTCGGACATAATAACAGAAGAGTTCTGCTGCGACCTCACGGTGTGCCATGGGGCGTGCTGTGTGGAGGGCGAAGCTGGCGCCCCCGTCACCCTCGACGACGTGGCTGCCATCGAGGACTGCCTTGACACGGTGTGGCCCGACCTCAGCGCCGCCGCACAGGCTGTCATCGACCGTCAGGGAGTGGCCTACACCGACCCTGACGGTGACTTGGTGACAAGCATAGTGGGTGGGAAGGACTGCGTCTTCACCTACTACGACAGACAGGACGACTGTTGCCTGTGCGCCCTGGAGAAGGCCTGCCGCAACGGGCAGACGAATTACATGAAGCCCATAAGCTGCGCCCTCTATCCCATCCGCGAAAAAACGTTCAACGACGGCACCGTGGGCCTGAACTACCACAGATGGGCAATCTGCCAGTGCGGGCGCGAGAAGGGGCGCAACATCCATCTGCCGGTCTACCGCTTCCTCGAAGGGCCGCTGACACGACGCTTCGGAAAGGAGTGGTACGACGAACTGTGTAGTGTGGCAAGCCAACTGCTGAGTTGAGAGTTGAGTGTTGAGTGTTGAGTGTTGAGAGTTGAGTGTTGAGAGTTGAGTGTTGAGTGTTGAGAGTTGAGTGTTGAGTGTTGAGAGTTGAGTGTTGAGTGTTGAGTGTTGAGTGTTGAGAGTTGAGAGTTGAGTGTTGAGTGTTGAGAGTTGAGTGTTGAGAGTCGATTGTTGAGGATTGAGTGCAAAAAACTTGCAATTTGTTTGGTGGTTACAGAGAAAAGTTGTAATTTTGCAGCCGAAATCTACAAAAACTATCAAAATGACACATTCAGCTACCTATTTCTACGGCTATTACTTTTACTTTGCAGCATAGTTGTGAAGCGGTTGGCCGTAAGTAGATTGAAGATTGGAAATTGAAAGATTGAAGATAAACAAAGCCCCGCTTCACGAGACAGTGACAGCGGGGCTTGATTTTTTGACAACAAGACAACAAGATTATGATACAACCAGCAGAGAGATTGAATTTAGTGAGTGAATACTACTTCAGCCGCAAGCTGAAGGAAGTGGCCCAGCTGAACGCTGAAGGCAAGGACATCATCAGTCTGGCCATAGGCAGCCCTGACATGCCGCCGTCGGAACAGACCATAGAGAAGCTGTGTGAGGTGGCCCGCCGGCCCGACGCTCATGGCTACCAGCCCACCCAGGGCACGCCGGAGCTGCGCGAGGCCATGGCCGGATTCTACCGTCGGTGGTACGACGTGGACATCGACGCGAAGAGCGAGCTGCTGCCGCTCATAGGGTCGAAGGAGGGAATACTCCACATCACGCTGGCATTTGTGAACCCCGGCGACACGGTGCTCGTGCCCAACCCCGGCTACCCGACATACACATCGCTGTCGAAGATTCTCGGCGCAAACGTCGTCTACTATAACCTGAAGGAGGACAACGGCTGGCAGCCCGACTTCGACCAGCTGGAGGAAATATTGAATAGCAAATCGTTGAATTGCAAATTGCTCTGGACCAACTACCCGAACATGCCGACGGGCGGTCGCGCCAATATGGAGACCTACGGTCGCTTGGTGCAGTTCGCCCGCGACAACAACATCGTGGTGGTGAACGACAACCCCTACTCGTTCATCCTTAACCGCGAGCGGCCACTGAGCATACTGCAGGTGTCGGGCGCTAAGGACTGCTGCATAGAGCTGAACTCCATGTCGAAGAGCCACAACATGCCGGGATGGCGCGTGGGAATGTGCGCCACAAACGCCGAGTTCATACAGTGGATATTGAAGGTGCAGTCGAACATCGAGAGCGGAACGTTCCGGGGCATTCAGCTCGCCGCCGCCGAGGCCTACAGGAACAGCGACGAGTGGCACCGCGAGTACAACGTGGAGGTCTACGCCCGCCGCCGCCGTCTGGCCGAGCAAATCATGGACGTGCTGGGCTGCACGTACGACCCGCATCAGGTGGGAATGTTCCTCTGGGGGCGCATCCCTGATATATATAATAATGTGGAGGAGCTGACAGAGCGCATGCTCCACGAGGCCCGCGTGTTCATCACCCCCGGCTTCATCTTCGGCTCCAACGGCGAAAGATATATACGCATCTCCCTCTGCGCCAAAGAAGAGAAAATCTCTGCTGCTCTTCAAAGGATAAGTCGTTTGTTTTCTAAGGATTTATAATAGTCTAAGGATTTTAGGGATTTAAAGGATTTATATCATTCTAAGGATTTTAAGGATTAATGTTATATGATTATCCGAATGTATCCGCAAGTGACCCTGAAAGGGTCTCCGTTCAATAACCGTAGGTCGGAACGACCTGCGGATAAGGCTGCGGAGGGAGGCAAGCACTCTGAAAGGCTACGGGTAGGCGAGCTTGCTCGGGAATGGGAGTGCCCCAACGCCGCAGTTGGGCGACCCTTTCAGGGTCGATGCCACACATGCTTCCATTTGTCCGGGGGTACTACGTACCCTCGGTTATTGAGCGGCGACCCTTTCAGGGTCACATACGGACGATTGCGGATAATCCTTATAATCCTTTAAATCCTTAGAAAAATAAAGAAAAAAGAACAAACAATATATTTAGAAATATGGAATTAGAGTTAGCACCACTTAATTTACCGAGTGACAATGAACGTCCCTTCGTGATTGCCGGCCCTTGCAGCGCCGAAACCGAGGAACAAGTGATGGAAACCGCTACGCAGCTGGCCATGAAGGGCTGCCATAACTTCCGTGCCGGTGTGTGGAAGCCGCGCACTAAGCCCGGCGGCTTCGAGGGCAACGGCGAGAAAGCCCTGCCCTGGATGCAGCGCGTGAAGAAAGAGACGGGCATGAACGTGGCCACCGAGGTGGCAACGCCCGAGCATGTCGAGCTGGCTATGAAGTATGGCATCGACATACTTTGGATAGGCGCCCGCACAACCGCCAACCCCTTCGCTATGCAGGCGCTGGCCGACGCGCTGAGAGGCACCGACATCCCCGTCTTCGTGAAGAACCCCGTGAACCCCGACCTCGAACTGTGGATAGGGGCTATGGAGCGTCTCAACCAGGCTGGCGTGAAGCGCCTCGGCGCTGTGCACCGCGGATTCTCCTCCTACGAGCAGAAGATCTACCGCAACAATCCCATGTGGCAGATTCCCATCGAGCTGCACCGCCGCATCCCCGACCTGCCCATCATCAGCGACCCTTCACACATAGGCGGACGGCGCGAGCTGATAGCCCCGCTGTGCCAGCAGGCCATGGACCTCGGCTTCGACGGTCTGCTCGTGGAGAGCCATTGCGACCCCGACAAGGCATGGAGCGACGCCAAGCAGCAGGTGACGCCCGACGTGCTCGACTACATCCTCTCGCTCCTCGTCATACGCGACGAGCACACCACCACCGAGGGCATACAGCAGCTGCGCAAGCAGATTGACGAGCTCGACAACCAGATCATGGACATTCTGGCAAAGCGCATGAAGGTGTGCCGCGAGATTGGCCAGTACAAGAAGGAGCACAACATGACCGTGCTGCAGGCCTCGCGTTACAACGAGATTCTGAACAAGCGCGGAGTGCAGGGCACCCTCTGCGGCATGGCCCCCGAGTTCGTCGCCAAGGTTTTCGAGAGCATACACGAGGAGTCAGTACGACAGCAAATAGAAATCATCAACAAATAAGACCCTCCCCCAACCCCTCCCTGTGAGGGAGGGGAGAGGTTACATTAACAATTAAAGTAAATAACATACAAGTAGAATACCCCCAACTATCATTCTACTCCCCTCCCTCACAGGGAGGGGTCGGGGGTGGGTCTTTATGAAGATATTAGTTATGGGTGCAGGCAAGATGGGGAGTTTCTTCATCGACCTGCTTAGTTTCGACCATGAGGTGGCCGTGTTCGAGCGCGACCCCAAGCGCATGAGGTTCACCTACAACTGTCAGCGTTTCACCACTTACGACGAGATCGAGTCCTTCCGCCCCGAGCTGCTCATCAATGCCGTGACGCTGAAATACACCATTCCTGTCTTCAAGGAGGTAATACCCCATCTGCCGAAGGAGTGCATCATCAGCGACATCGCCAGCGTGAAGACCGACATGAAGGAGTTCTACGAGCAGACGGGCATGCGCTATGTCTCCACCCACCCGATGTTCGGCCCCACGTTTGCCAACCTACAGCAGCTCTCCGAGGAGAACGCCATCATCATCAGCGAGGGCGACTACATGGGCCGCATCTTCTTCAAGGACCTCTACCAGCGACTCGGACTGAACATCTACGAGTACACCTTCGAGGAGCACGACAAGACGGTGGCCTACTCGCTCTCCATACCCTTTGTCTCCACCTTCGTCTTCGCCGCCGTGATGAAGCACCAGGACGCGCCCGGAACCACCTTCAAGCGCCACATGCGCATCGCCAAGGGCGTGCTCAACGAGGACGACTACCTGCTGCAGGAAATACTCTTCAACCCCTACACCCATGACCAGGTGTCGCAGATACGCACGGAGCTGAAGGAACTGCTTGAAATCATCGACACGAAAGACGGCGACGGCATGAAGGCCTACCTCACCAAGATACGCAACAACGTGCGCCGCGACATAGAGATAAAGAAATAGTCTCCCCTCAACCCCCGCCGCCACTCCCCAACCCCTCCGAGGCCTCTTCAGACCCCCTCCGAGGTCTCAAAAAGTCCGCGCCGTGCGAACTCCGAGTTCGCACGGCGCGGACTGACAGTTCGCACGGCGCGAACTCAAAGTCCTCCCAGGCCCCTTTTTTGTGAACCCCGCGCCCCCATTCCACAGCCCCGGCAGCACCTTGCCACCCCCCCCCGGTGTAGGGGCAGGCCCCGTGCCAGCCCGATGCCCCCAAAGGGGCAATATTCACAGATGAAACGGCAAGCGCTTGTGTCCCTCACGCGGACATCGGGCTGGCACGGGGCCTGCCCCTACACCGTCGGAAAACATACATATTGTGGGTACAACATATTTACCAAATTCTCAAAATTTGAGCCGGATATTTGGCTGTTTGGCTGAAAATGCTTAACTTTGCGGCGAATAATCATAAACAGCCACACGATATGGAAGGGAAATACCTCAACCCGAAGGCCGACGTGACCTTCAAGCGCATCTTCGGTGAGCATGAGGGGCTGGCCGTCAGCCTGCTCAATGCGCTGCTGCCCCTCGATCCGGGCAAGCAGATAGAGCACCTGGAGTTCATACCCCCCGAGCTGGTGCCCGAGAACCCGATGAAAAAGAACAGCATCGTCGACGTGCGATGCCGTGAGACGGGCGGGCGGGAGTTCATCGTGGAGATGCAGATGAACTGGAACAACGAGTTCCAGAACCGCGTCATCGTCAATGCAGCCAAGGTGATCGTGAAGCAGTTGGGCAAGGGCGAGGACTATACCCTGCTGAAGCCCGTCTATTCGCTGAACCTCATCAACGACGTGGGCTTCGACGCGCCGCCTGATAAGTTCTACCATGACTATGCCCTTGTGGATGTCGGCGACACCAACCGCCGCTTGGAGGGTCTGCGCTTCGTGTTCATCGAGCTGAAGAAGTTCAAGCCCAAGACCACTGCCGAGCGCAAGATGACTGTGCTGTGGCTGCGCTTTCTCACCGAGATTGACGAGAACACCGTTGAGGCCCCCGCCGAGCTGCTGGAGAACCCCGACACCTGCCAGGCCTTGGAGATTTTGGAGCGGTCGGCCTACAGCGAGGGCCAGCTGTATGCCTACGAGCAGTTCTGGGATGCCGTGGTCAACGAGCGTGTCCTTATAGATGGTGGCTACAAGAAAGGCCGTGCCGAGGGGCTTGCCGAGGGCCGTGCCGTTGAGAGGATGGCCAATGCGCGGAGTCTGAAAGCTCACGGTGTCCCCGTAGAGTTGATTGCAGAAAGTCTAGGTCTCACAGCAACGGAAAGAGAGACCCTAAGAAGCGAATTGTAACAATGCTCTCAAATAATAAATGTGTTTGATATAAAAGATGTGAAAACGTTCACGTCTTCGGTTGTTTTTTTGTACTTTTGCATCGGATTTTAAACGAGAACATATCTTTTTTTCTTAAACCAACCAAAATAACAAACAAAAACTTTATGAAACAGAAGAAATTCATCCTTCAAGAGAGCGAACTCCCCCGTCAGTGGTACAACATCCAGGCCGACATGCCCAACAAGCCGCTGCCTCCCATCCATCCCGCCACCCACCAGCCGTTAGGCGTGGACGACCTGGCACACATCTTCCCCCGCGAGTGCTGCGTGCAGGAACTTGACACCGAGCATGCCTGGATTGACATTCCCGAGGAAGTGTTGGAGAAATACACATACTACCGCTCCACGCCGCTTGTGCGCGCCTACGCACTTGAGGAGGCACTTGGCACGCCCGCTCACATCTATTTCAAGAACGAGTCGACGAACCCCTTAGGTTCGCACAAGATAAACTCGGCCCTGCCGCAATGCTACTACGCCAAGATGGAGGGCACGACCAACGTGACCACCGAGACGGGCGCCGGACAATGGGGCGCCGCATTGAGCTACGCCGCCAAGGTCTACGGACTGGACTGCGCTGTCTACCAGGTGAAGATCACCATGCAGCAGAAGCCCTACCGCTCAAGCATCATGCGCACCTTCGGAGCCGCCGTCACCGGTTCGCCGTCGATGTCGACACGCGCCGGAAAGGACATTCTAACCGTAGACCCCACACACTCAGGCTCGCTTGGAACAGCCATCAGCGAGGCCGTGGAGCTTGCCACGACGACTCCCAACTGCAAGTACACGCTGGGTTCGGTGCTCAACCACGTCGGTCTGCACCAGACCATCATCGGACTGGAGGCCGAGAAGCAGATGGCCATGGCCGGCGAATATCCCGACATGGTGATTGCCTGCTTCGGCGGAGGCTCGAACTTCGGCGGCATTGCCTTCCCCTTCATGCGCCATAAGATTCTCGAAGGAAAGAAGACGGAGTTCATCGCCGCTGAGCCTGAGAGCTGCCCGAAGCTGACACGCGGAAAGTTCCAGTACGACTTCGGCGACGAGGCCGGCTACACGCCCCTGCTGCCCATGTACACCCTGGGCCACCAGTTCAAGCCCGCCAACATCCACGCCGGCGGACTGCGCTACCACGGTGCCGGCATGATCGTGTCGCAGCTCATCAAGGACGGCTATATGTATGGTGTAGACATACCACAGCTTGAGAGCTTCGATGCCGGTATGCTCTTCGCACGCACCGAGGGCATCATCCCCGCCCCGGAGAGCTGCCACGCCATAGCCGCAACCATCCGCGAGGCCAACAAGTGCAAGGAGACGGGCGAGGAGAAGGTCATACTCTTCAACCTCTCTGGACACGGACTCATCGACATGCCAAGCTACGACCTCTACGTCAACGGCGACCTCCAGAACTACGCCCTCAGCGACGAGATCATCGAGAAGAATGTGGCTGAGCTTCAGCAAATAGTCTGACGAGAAAGCCGATAGACTTTTCGCGCCAGTATTCAAGTCGGCGGTCGGTCTCTTCCCAGTCAATAGGCTCATTGAGATGCTGCAATTGTGCAACATTCTCAATGAGCCTGTTTTCAAGTCCGAAGATGGCAAGCAGCGACCGCAGACGTGCCACTCCCCGGCCATTGTTTATGCACACGACGAAAGGCTTGTGGAAGAGAATGGAAAAAACTGTAGCGTGGAACGAGTCGGTAATGACATAGTGCGCATCGATGAAAGCCCTGAGCCAGCTTTCCACTGGTGGCTGTATGCGCTGTGCTACATCGACACGTTTGTTCCCGCTGAAGGCGTTTATGTAGAATGGCTGCAGACGATGTTGAGAGTTGAGTGTTGAGGGTTGAGTGTTGAGGGTTGAGTGTTGAGGGTTGAACGTTGAAGAGGTGATGCTGTTGATGGTCTGCTGTAGGAGTGGCGAGTCGTCGAGGGTGTAGCAGAACAAGTTGCCTGGACTTTGTGGTACTGTCGCCTGTCTCACTATCTTCTCATAGTCTGTCGGCAGAAGCAGCATCGTGGGGTCGAGCACCCACTCTGCCTCCACTCCGAAATATTGTCGGCAGAGTTCCATGCCCGATTCTTCGCGCACCGACACTCCGTCGAACCGCGCAATAGCATCACGGCACAGTCTGACCTGTGCGTCGGTGTATTCGCGGCTGTCCGTGCCGAAGGATGCGGCGTAGGCTACACGCCGCACGTTCCAGTGGGCCGTGAAGTCGAGGAACGCATTGCCAATATTTCGGAAGAACACAGGCCTCCACACCTGGTCGCTGCCCACAACATAGCCGTCGAAATCGCTTTCTCTGAGGCTGTTAAGGCGCCAAAGCCAGAAGCTGTTGATGTGCTGGCTGACGAATCGCTCGGTGTGTTGCCGTATGACAGGAGCCAGTTGCTTCATCTTCCGCTCGTAAAGGATATAGCAGTCCTCTTTGTCGATGAAACGTTGCTTCAGTCGGTTGATGATGCGGCTTGGCGGAATATTCAGGCCTAACGAGAACTCTTTCTTGCGCAAAACCACGGCTTGATGTCCCAGGCGCTGAAGCACGGTCTGCAGGGCGTATGCCTGAAGCAGTCCGCCGTAATTGGTATGGAGTGGGAGGGTGAAAATGGCCAGTCTCATATTTTCCCAATGGTTTTGTTCATAAAGGTGAGCAGCTTGTAGTAGCGTCGCCGCCATGGTGGCAGTTGTGTCAGTTCATCGAGTATGTCAGCGGTCATCTCGGGGTGGCGTGCCATGCGGCTGAAGAACACGCTCCGAAGTGCTGTCACAGGTGTCTGATGAAGGAAAGAGGGGTTGAGGGTCGCCAGTTGTGCCAGGTCGATGTTCAGGGGTTGTGCTCCCACGGCGTTCAGTAATCCGACGCCCTTGTCGCTGTGTGCGAGTGCGAGGCTGGTGCCACGGTCGTCAGTTGAGCCTGTCTGTTCACAGCCCCAGAAGTCGGCCAACGTGATGTCGGAGGCACGGTGAAGGCCACGCATGGGACATTTGTAGCATGAGGGCCGCAGAGTGATGTTCTTCGAGAAGGCGCGTGTATAGGGCGTGTCGTTGATTCCATAGCTGCGTGTGTTGCCATCGGCTGTTGTGACGGCCAACCTATAGTTGCGCCATCCGCTGACCTTCGACCTGAAGTTGACTGATGTCACAGTCTCTCCTCTGGCGAGGCTCTTCAGGCATTGCTGCCACACCATTGGCGACGGCACACCGTGGCAGATGAAATCGACGGTGGTAAGCGCTGGGTGTTGAGCGTTGAGAGTTGAGTGTTGAGCGTTGAGCGTTGAGAGCGATAAGTATCTCTTCAATGCAGCCACCTGGCATGGTGTGCCACAGAACAGTACCTCCTGACCGTTGCCCAGAATCCTGTCTACCTGTTTGAAGGTGTCGCCAATGCGGCTTTGCAGGTATTTTGAAGTGCGGAAAGCCTCTGCTTCGGCTCTTGTGGCAGCCAGAGCATGGACGACGTTCCAGTTGTCGTCGAAACGTGCCCCTGCCACTACTCCGCCATGGTCTAATACGTAGTCGCTTATTGCAGAGAACAACCCTCCAGACGAGCTGGACATTAGCACGTCATCATCGGATGCCTGATAGGTGAAGGTTGAGGGTTGAGAGTTGAGAGTTGAGGGTTGAGCGTTGAGAGTTGAGGGTTGAGAGTTGAGAGTTGAGGGTTGAGCGTTGAGAGTTGAGTGTGGCGGATGGAGCATAGGGCACACCTTACGGCATCTGCCACATTGCACACACTTAGCGGCATTGACATGCGGATAGCAGAACCCCTCGCCATCTGTCTCGAAGCTGATGCATTGGCGTGGGCACGCCTGGACGCAGGCCTCACATCCGCAGCACTTCTCCTTGCGCTTTATCTCGACCATTCTGTATATGCCTGTTTTTGGGCTATATTGAGCCTTATTTGGGGCAAAAGTAGTAAAAAAAACGGTAATGAAGAAAAAATATCGGAAAAATATTTGAAAAAAGACGATGCTTTCAGAAATAATTCGTATTTTTGCACTCCCATGTGAACAAAATTTAATATAATGAAGAATACAGATGTAGAGCCAGCAGAAGGGAGACTGGGCATACTCATAGTAGGCAACGGGGCCGTTGCCACCACTTTCATCACCGGCGTGCTCATGGCTCGCCGGGGTCTGGCAAAGCCTATTGGGTCGATGACTCAGTACGACAAGGTGCGAGTCAGGGATAATAAACGTGAAACGACAGACAATAACGGCAAGGAGACAGGGAAACGTTACTTGCACTATGGCGAGATTGTCCCGCTTGCAAGTCTCGACGACCTGGTGTTCGGCTGCTGGGATGTCTACCCGCAGAATGCCTACCAGGCCGCTGTCTATGCCCAGGTGCTCAGCAAGGAGGACATCGATAGTGTGCGCGACGAGCTGGAACAGATAGTGCCCATGGCGGCCGCCTTCGACAAGGACTATGTGAAGCGCCTCGACGGGAATAACATAAAGGTGGCCTGTTGTGAGTCCCATAAGTCCTATGAGACCCATAAGTCCTATGAGTCCCATAGGCCCCAGTCGTCTCTCCCCACCCGCTGGGAGATGGTTGAACTGCTCCGTGAGGACATACGCCGCTTCCGCGAGGAGAAGCTGTGCAGCCGTGTAGTGGTGCTCTGGGCTGCGTCGACCGAGATCTACGTTCCTGTCGACAAGGATGTCCATTACTCATTAGAGGCATTGGAGCGGGCCATGAAGGCCGACGACCGCAAGCACGTGGCACCGTCGATGTGCTACGCCTACGCCGCGCTTACCGAGGGCTGCCCCTTCATCATGGGAGCCCCCAACACCACTGTCGACATACCCGCTATGTGGCAGCTGGCCGAGAAGACACAGATGCCCATTGCCGGCAAGGACTTCAAGACTGGCCAGACGCTCGTCAAGAGCGGATTCGCCCCCATCATAGGCACACGCTGTCTCGCCCTCGACGGATGGTTTTCGACCAACATTTTGGGCAACCGCGACGGGCTGGTGCTCGACGA
Source organism: uncultured Prevotella sp. (assembly GCA_905233425.1). GTDB lineage: Bacteria > Bacteroidota > Bacteroidia > Bacteroidales > Bacteroidaceae > Prevotella. Next base: position 26,859 of record CAJOEC010000041.1, read on the forward strand.
GCCTGAGAACTTCCACACCAAGGAGGTGTCGAAGCTCTCAACGCTTGAGACCATACTGCAGCCCGACGAGCAGCCCGACCTCTACGGCGGCTACTACCACAAGGTGCGCATAAACTACTACCCGCCGCGCAACGACAACAAGGAGTCGTGGGATAACATTGACATCCGCGGATGGCTGGGCTACCCCATGCAGATAAAGATCAACTTCCTCTGCCGCGACAGCATCCTTGCCGCCCCCGTCTGCCTTGACCTGTGCCTGCTCATCGACCTTGCCGCCCGCGCAGGACGCTGGGGCATGCAGCGCTTCCTCAGCTTCTTCCTGAAGAGTCCCATGCACGACTACACGCAGGGCGAGCGTCCCGTGAACCACCTCTACCGCCAGCACACGATGCTGCGCAACGCCCTGCGCGAGATGGGTGGCTACGAGGCCGACGAGGAGATGGACTGATGGAACGCCTCTGGAACCGCAACTACTGCAAGGTGATGGCGGCGAATTTCTCGCTGTTCTTTGCCTTTTATGTGCTCACCCCGCTGCTTCCTCTCTACCTTAGCGAGCATTTCGGCGCCACTAAGGACGTGATAGGGCTTGTGCTCTCCGGCTATACCATCACCGCCCTGCTCAGCCGCCCGTTCAGCGGCTTTTTCGTCGACTCTTTCCCCCGCAAGACGGTGCTCATGGTGTGTTTCACGGCCTTCTCCATCTTCTTTGCGGGCTATCTTGCTGCCTCGACATTGCTCATGTTTACCATCGTGCGCACGCTCCACGGCGGGCCCTTCGGTGCGCTGACGGTGGCCAACGCGACGGTGGCCATCGATGTGCTGCCGTCGAGCCGCCGCACCGAGGGCATAGGCTACTACGGGCTGAGCAACAACCTCGCCATGGCCATCGCCCCAACGATAGGCATCTACGTCTACAATCTTACCAACAGCTTCGAGCTGCTTTTCTGGATAGCGCTCATTGTGGCCTTCGCCGGACTGGCGGTCGACGCCACGGTGAAGACCCACCCCCGGCCCCTACCTACAAAGCGGGAAGTGATTTCCTGGGACCGCTTCTTCCTCTTGCGCGGCTGGCTGCTCGGAGCCAACATGGTGGCCTTCGGCTTCAGCTTCGGCGTGCTGAGCAACTACTTGGCCATCTATGGCAAGGAGGCGATGGGCATCACCGGCGGCACCGGCACATATTTCATGCTCTGCTCCATAGGGCTGATGCTCTCGCGTCTGCAGGGCAGCCGTGCGTTGAGGCAGGGGCGGCTGACACACAACGCCGGCGAGGGGATGGTTATCTCGCTTGTGGGCTACACATTATTTATATTAATGCCCACGGTTGTTGTGGGCAGTCACGGGTCCTCACTCCTCACTTACATCAGCTACTACGGCTCTGCCCTGCTCATCGGCTTAGGCAACGGCCATCTGTGGCCCGCGTTCCAGAACATGACCATCTGTGTGGCCCGCAACAACCAGCGCGGTACGGCCAACAGCACCATACTCATATCGTGGGACATAGGTATGGGTCTTGGCGTACTTGCCGGCGGTGTCATAGCCGAGCTATTGGGCTACGGTGCCGCCTTCTGGACAGTGGTGGTTGTGAACGCTGCCGGAGTGGCTACCTTCTTCCTCTGGACGAAACGTTTCTTCCTGGAAAGGAACCGCGACAGCAATGTGAGATAGATTACGAACAACGAATGTGGAAATTGTTTTACCACAGATTTCGCAGATTTCACGGATTTTGGCTGCGCACCATAATCCGTGTAATCTGCGAAATCTGTGGTCGCTGGCAAAATAATCCGTGTAATCTGTGAAATCTGTGGTCGCTGGCAAAATAATCCGTGTAATCTGTGTAATCTGTGGTCGTTATCAAATCACAGTGAGAAGGTCCTGCTGCCAATCATGTTACCCTCGGCGAAGATGCTGACGCGGTACTCGCCGGCTTCGAGGTATTCGTTGACATTCCAGTAGGTCTGCAGCGTGATTTCCTCGCCGGTGTATTCAGCCACCTTCTTCATGGAGTACTCCAACTGCCGGTTCTCATACGGGAAGGTTCCTGCGCTGAGCACCTGGCCGGTGGGAGTCTGTATGCGGACGTAGAACGTGCGGTTGCCGTTTGTCGCGGTGACGTTGCGTGCAATGGTGAAATTCACCTGCAGCGTTGTGCAGTCCTTCATCTTCTTTGCGGTCTTGTTGCGTTTGTTCAGCGGCGTCAACGATATGCCCGTGGCGTCGAGCTGCGCTGCTATGGCCACCTGCTCCTTTAGGGTCTGCCTCTCGTGCTGCAGCCCTTGGTTCACGCTTCTCGACTGTGCCAGCTCGTCCTTCACCTGTGTGTTCTCAGCCACCAGTTTCTGGTTCACCTGGTTTAGCGAGTCCACCTGTCGTATGTACGAGCGCAGCACCTCGCGTACTGTGGCCAGTTCCTTTTTCAGTCGGGCAATCTCGCGTGCGTCGCTGGCTTTCACACGTTTCAGTTCCTCGAGCAGCTGTTGTGTGCGCAACTGCTCCTGTGTGAGTTGCTCAATGATGCTGTCGTTGTTTATTTGTGTCATCATCTCGCTGTACTGCAACGTGAACCGCTCATACTCGTTCTCCATTTCCTGTTTGTCGAGTTCGGCCAGTTCCTGCATCTCCTGTTTTTCCTGTTCCAGGTCGCGGTTTTTCATCATCAGCGTCACCACGGCGGCGGCAAGTGCCAGCAGCAGGATGACGCTGGCGGCAATCAATGTCTTTTTCATTGTCTGTGTTATGTGTTTTTGGGTTCAACGGTTGTCATTTCCCTTCATACCATTTCTTCATGATATAGAAGGCTTTCTTCTTCTCGCCCTTGTCGGAGAACAGTCCCTTGCGGTTGTAGTAGTCCTGTATGCCGTCGAGGACACGTCGTGGCGAGCGGAAGTCCTTCAGCACCCACGGTGTGCATCCGGCGAGGCCCTCTATTCGGTCGAGCATGGCGGTGTTCTGTATGTAGAGGTTCTCCTGGAACTCCTCGGTCCAGCGCTGGTTCTTCTCGCCGTGGAACCCAGCCTTTGCGCCTCCTCCAAACTCGCTGACGATGACGGGCTTGTCGTAGGGCACCTCCCATGTCATCTTCGGTGCGTCGTTCACGTCGCGGTACCATCCAATGTACTGGTTGAACGAGACGACATCCACATACTGGTGCATGTTGTCCTGCAGGCGGTTGTGGTAGTTCGACGCGCTTGTCACCTCCATTGCCATTGATATGAGGCGTGTGTTGTCGAGCGAGCGTGCATACTGTGCCAGCGAGCCGAGGAACTTGTCGCGCTCGGGCGAGTGTGGCGTCTCGTTGGCGATGCTCCAGATGATGATGTTTGCGCGGTTCTGGTCGCGGCGTATCATGTCGGTGAGCTGTCGCTGTGCGTTCTTGTAGGTCCCCTCGTTCTTCCATGAGATGGTCCAGTAGACGGGGATTTCGCTCCACACGAGTATTCCCATGCGCTCTGCCTCGCGTATCATATATTCGTTGTGCGGGTAGTGGGCCAGTCGCACGAAGTTGCATCCCAGCTCCTTCGCCCATCCCAATAGCGTCTGAGCCGTCTGCCGTCCGTTGGCGCGCCCTCCTCCGTTGGGAGCCTCCTCGTGGATGCTCACGCCGCGCAGGAAGATGGGCTGTCCGTTGAGCAGCAGCTGCTTGCCCTGTGTCTCGATGGTGCGGAATCCGATGCTGTCGACGACGGTGTCGCCGGCTACGGAACCGCTGGCAGCGGCGCCGTCGAGGGTCAGTTCCACGCGGTAGAGCTTCGGGTTCTCGGGCGACCAGAGTGTGAGCATCTTCTGCTTCACGTCAAGGGTGGTGCTGATGCAGCCCTCGGCATCGGTGGCGAGGGTTTTCTTTATCTTCAGCTCGGGTATTGAGAGCGTCACCTGCCGTCCGGCCTCCTTGGCATTGAGGTTCAGGGAGAAGTCGATGGTCTTGATTTGGGGCTTCTGGGACTGCTGGGGACTGCGCAGGCTGAGCTTGTAGTTCTCGATGTAGGTTGCGGGGACATTGACCAGCAGCACGTCGCGGGTGATGCCGCCGTAGTTCCACCAGTCGAAAATCTGCGTTGGCACGTTGTCGGCATGGCGCTTGTTGTCAACCTTCACTATGACCACGTTCTCGCCCTCGTTCAAGAGGTCGGTGATGTCGGCGTTGAACGGCGTGAAGCCTCCCACGTGGTGTGTCACGTGCTTCCCGTTCAGATAGACATGAGTGTCGTAGTTCACGGCTCCGAAGTAGAGCAACACTCTGTTTAATGAGTAATTATTAATTGTTAATGAGTAATTATGATTACCTTCAGGCGCAGCCCCCTGTCCTTGAGAGTTATCATAATTACTAATTACTAATTGCTCATTACTAATTTTAACAAAGAACGAGCGCTTGAACCACACCGTTCCCTCGTAGAAGAACAGGCGCTCGTCCTGCGTGTTCCAGTCGCCGGGAATCTGCATCGTGGCGGCCTTGTCGAAGTCGTACTCAATGAGGTCTTCGGGCCGCTGTGGCTTCGCGTTGATGAAGAATCCCCATCGTGTGGGGTTCATGCGGTAGTCGTAGTAGCCCTCCTCCTGCACGTCTACGATATAGTTCCACTTTCCGTTGAGCGATGTCGTCTGACGGTTCAGTATGTTCGTCACAAGAGGCACTTCCGCCGAAGGGGTGGGATCGGCCAGGGTCGTCGCTGCAAACAGGGCAGCCACGACAGCAATAAACAATCTTGTACTTTTCATAATGATGCAGTTTAGAAATAGTAGGCTGCTGACAGATTCCATGACTTCGACTTCGGGTCGTCCTTAATCTGCTTTGCCGTGAGGTTCTCCAGATCGCCGGTCTTTCCCAATGCAATGTTGTAGGTGAATCCCACCTCCAAGTGGTCGATGAGTTTCACTCCCGCCCCGAAGTTGATGCTGAAGTTCGACTTTTTCATTTGGAAGGTGTTTTGGTAGTCGTGCTTGTCTTTCCAGTTGAACTCGTCTTTTCCGACGTTGAACCCGAACTGCGGTCCGAGTGCGAAAAACACTCCCGTGCCTGCTGCAAGGTCGATGTTGAGCTTTGCGTTGATGGGTATCTCAATAGATTTCTGTGTGAACGACTCATCGTCGATTCCCACCTTCTTCTGGTCGTAGAGGGCCGCGATGTCGAAACCGATGAGTATCGGCAGGTCGATTTTCAGCGTAGGTCCGATGAACCATCCCATTTTGCTCTTAGCCTTGAGCTCGTCGATGTCGAGGCTCAGCTTGGTGTTGTTTATGCCTCCCTTGACACCGAATTTCACACTCTGTGCGCTGGCTGGAACCACAGCCATGATGGCCATGACGGCCAATGTGAAGAATACTTTTTTCATAGTCGCTTGTTTTAAAATGTTATAAACGGTGCAAAGATACGCATATTCGCTGACATGGCAAAGCGATTTGGGAACATTAACGCTGTTTAGCCCGTTCTTAGTTGTGGAATGCCCCGTCGTCTGTCGAAATCGTCTCCGATGCCTGTCAGAATCGTCTCCGACAGGCCAAAAAGTTCGCGCCGGGCGGACTGTCAGTTCGCGCCGTGCGAACTCCCAGTCCGCCCGGCGCGAACTCAGAGTCCGCACGGCGCGAACTTTTTGAGGCTCCCAAGCCGTTTCAAAGAGGGGCGCCGGGCAGGTATATGACACCCTCGCGTAGGGACGCGATGCATCGCGTCCGTACAAATGCTCCATTGTCACTGACACCCTCGCGTAGGGACGCGATGCATCGCGTCCGTTCAAATGCTTCATTATCACTTAATTATTATATAATAGATAAAAAAAGTAAAAAAATTTGGAGTTCTCATGCAAAAATCCTATTTTTGCGGGTTGAAACAAACCATATTTAAATTGTGCCAAATTGATAGAAACATGATTATAACAGCAAGAGATTTCAAGAAGGAACAATAACTACTTTTTAACTAAACCTAATTATTAACTTATACAACTTTCGCAAGTATGAAAACAAAGCGCAGCAGCGGCCTGAAAGGCCAACAAGCAGTCAGCCCAGGGCAACGCCCTGGGTATGGTGACAGGGT
>CAJOEC010000042.1 GCA_905233425.1 uncultured Prevotella sp.
GGTCTCATAGGTCCTATAGGTCTCATAGGTCCTATAGGTCTCATAGGTCCTATAGGTCTCATAGGTCCTATAGGTCTCATAGGTCCTATAGGTCTCATAAGTCCCATAGCCTCCCATAAAATGTCCCCATTCCCCCAAAATGCCTTTAACCATCCACTGCAAATAAATGCAAAACTTGTGAAATGTTGTTAAACTTTTGTTTACTTTTTAGAAAATTTAATTATTTTTGCGCCCAGTTTTCAACTATAGATTTTAGCATCTATTAATATGCTCTCAAATAAAAACCGATGGTTGGCAGCTATTGCCACCATATTTTTCGCAGTGTCACTGTCTGCACAGTCACAGCACCACACGCAGTTAGCCCTGAAGACCAACCTGCTCTACGATGCCGCCATGACCCCAAACATCGGCATGGAGATTGGAGTGGACAAGAAACACACCTTCCAGGCCTTCTATGGCTATCACCCCTGGTCCTTCGGCCACGGCGACGACCAGAAATACCTCAAACACTGGATCATCAATCCTGAGTGGCGCCACTGGTTCTGCCACCGTTTCAACGGCTCCTTCGTAGGCATCCACGCCTTCGGGGGTGAGTATAGTGCGGCCAGGATTAAGATGCCCTTCGGATGGTGGAAGGAGCTGCGCGACGACCATTTCGAGGGCTGGTATGTCGGCGGTGGCGTAAGCTACGGCTACCAGTGGGTGATGTCGCGCCACTGGAACTTCGAGGCCGCCATTGGCGTCGGTGCTGCCTACATCGACTACAAGCGCTACGACTGCACCGTCTGCGGAAAGAAGAAAGACGACGGACACAAGATATACATCGGCCCCACCAAGGCTGCCCTCACATTATTATATATGTTCTAAACCCCACCCCAAGACATCCCAATGAAAACACCTCTACTCATATTACTCCTCACCGCCTTCTGTTCCACCGGCTTCGCAACCCCCGACCAGTCCCCAATACGCCTCACAGGCGCAAAAAAGGGCACCGACACGCAGGTCATCGTAGAGAACCTACAGGTGGTGCGCAGCGAGCAGCGCCTGCTCGTTGCAATGGACTTCATCCTCGACTCACTCGAAGTGCCGTCGAACCGCTACCGCGCCTTCACGCCCGTCATACGCTCGACTGACGGACAGCACGAGCAGCGCATGAAGACGCTCATCGTCAGCGGACGCCGACAGAACATCGTCTTTGAGCGCGACGGCATCGACCCGCTCTATGCCGCCAACTGCGAGAACGTGCGCCGCACGGAAAAGGTGCCGCAGACATACCACTACAACGACGCTACGGAGACCCTGCCCTGGTTCGACAACGCCAACGTATATGTCGACTGCGACCTCTGCGGATGCGGCGACACACTGAAAAACGAGCACGCCTTCCTCGCACCTCTCGAAAAGCCAGTCATCGACCCCTACGACGTGACCGACGTGACCGACATTGTGCCTCCCTACGCAAAGAAGGAGCGCAACCTCCACGGCTCGGCATACATCACATTCGTCGTCGACCGCTGGGAGGTCAAGCCGGATTATATGAGTAACCGGAGAGAGCTGCGCAAGATCACCGACACACTCGACGTCATGGTGGCCGACCCCAACTGCTCTGTCCGCCAGGTGAAGATCCACGGATGGGCATCGCCCGAAAGCCCCTACGAGCACAACAAGATGCTGGCTGAGAACCGCGCAAAGTCGCTCACCGAATATGTAAGCCACCTCTATAACCTCCCCGCCGACGTGTTCGCACCGGCAGAGGCAACGCCCGAGAACTGGATAGGACTGCGCGAGGCCGTGGAGAAGATGGACGAGCAGACGCTGCCACACCGCACGGAGATCCTCGACAAGATTAATAAGGTGCTGGCCGACCTCGGAAACAACATCACGAAGCAGGCCGACCGCGACGAGCACGCCATACGCGACACATACCCCGCTGAATACCGCTATCTGCTGCAGAACGTCTATCCGGGACTGCGCCGCTCAGACTACGACATATCATTCAACTTCAGCGACTTCACCCTCGAACAGGCGAAGGAGGTCTACAAGAAGCGCCCCTACCAGCTCTCACTCCGCGAACTCTGGGACGTGGCACACACCATGGAGCCCAACAGCAAGGAATACGACAAGGTGATGCAGCAGGCGGTAATCATCTACCCCGACGACCCCGTGGCCAACCTCAACCTGGCCAACATAGCCATACGCGAGCGTGACGTGCTGAAAGCCGAGACGCTCCTCGACCGCGCCGGCGACAGCGCAGAGGCCATCAACTCACGCGCAGTCGTGGCAATAATACAGAAACGCTACGACGAAGCCACACGACTCCTCGACGCAGCCGAGAAAAAAGGCCTCAACGTCACGAAGAACCGCGAGGCCATCCGCCTCCTGACAAAGTGACACAATGTTTTTGACATAAGGACATAAAAACATAATAACATATTAATAATAAGAGGTAAACACAATTTGGAAGCAAGAACAGCCATAGACATAAACGCTGAACTGCTGATGAGGCTCAGCCAAATAGCAGGGAATAGCAGCTATATGGAGCAGACGCTCGACTTCTTGAGAAGCCTCACAAAGGAGCAGACGGCTCAACCACGAGGCCAAAGCTATCAGGAAATGTTGCGACGGCTGTCAGACTTCCAGGAATATGAAGAAGGGTGGGACGACGCTGATGCACTGCCACTTAACCGTAGCGTGGTGAAAAATTTCAAGAAAGTGCTGGAACAGAGCACGGACAGCATACTCGACGGATGGACAATCTTCCCCGCTGCCAACGGAACACTACTTCTGGAATATAAAACGGCAGAAGCGGGAATCAATATAGGAAAGGACGACTTCTCATACTACCGACTAAACAGCAACGGCAGCGTAGAGGGAAAGAACAAACAGTCGTTCACACCAAAAGCGATCATTAACACAATGAAACTGCTCAGCCATGATTAATAACGAGGAAAACGTGGCACGCGTCATCTTTCCAACAGGTGGAGTTCGATGTCATTGGATGCAACGACCAGATTATGAAATCTCATGCCGGAATATTCATCACCGTTAATGGTGAACCACTTGTGGGAGGGAAAAGGCTGGAGAGCATCGAAAACAATGTGGCACAGGATTTCCTTCTACTGCTAATACAGAGGCGTCTTGTGGAAATCGCCAGAAAAGGGTTGAGGATGATTGAGTCAGAGAACGATTAAACAACAACAATATAAGAAAAACAAAAACAATATTTAATTAACTTTATTATTAACTCAAAAATTTTTGAATTATGAAAAAAATTAGTTTGTTCGCACTCGCAGCAGTAGGTATGCTGTTCGGTGCATGTGCCGACAAGGACGTTGAGCAGATCGCTCAAGCTCCTGCCGAGAATTTTGAGGATGGTGCTTACATCGGCCTGTCGTTGTCACTGCCATCAGCCGACAACACCACACGTGCCAATGATGACCTCAGCAATGGTACAGAGGATGAATTTGCTGTAAAGAACGCTACGCTCTACATCTTCAAGCTGGCCAAGACAAGCGCTGATAATCCTGATGTAGCTGCAACCTATGTTGACAAGGTCTCTTTGGGCAACTCTTATGACCCTGACACGCAGGGAGGTGTTGACCCCGATGTGTGGGGAAATCAGGCTGGTGTATCAGGTACAGACGATCCTTCAACGGATGAAGACGAAAAAGAGACTACTGGTACGAAAATCACCTCAACTTACAACAAGGCAACACTAATCTCCAATGCCCTGGCTTCACAGATGAAGTCTGACAACCTAAACAATTACTATGCTTACGTCATCATCAACCACAACGGTCAGGTCGAGGTGACTGACGATGAAACTTTTGCAGACTTCTGTGACCAGGAGTTTGAAGAAATTGGTGCCGACATTGCTGCCAAGAAGAACGTTTGGGAGACTGGCCTTGTGATGACCAATGCCCCAATCTGCAACAATGGCGGAGGTTCTGCAGCCCCCACTAAGGGCACTGGCGCAAACGATCCTGAGGTTGCATACACTACGCTTGTTCCTCTGGACAACACTAAGATTTTCGGAAGCAGGACAGAGGCAGAGTCGGCACCTGCTGCCTGTGTGTATGTAGAGCGTGCCGCTGTGAAAATCACGGTGGAGGATAATCGCACTGTTACCACATTACAGAATCTTACTGTAACCATCGATGGCTGGCAGGTCATCAACAATGAGCCTTCCTATTACAACACCCGTCACATCAACAATGATGGTACCAACGCAGAGGACTGGGGATCTTATTTCAGTGAATATTGGACAGGAAAGAACAACACATATCGTTTCGTAAGCAAATATGATTTCGCTCCCACTCTGCCCGGAACTACTGGTCACACTACAGGCTATCGCACATACTTCGCAAAGGATTTGCAGTATGATGATGATGCCACACTGGAAAACACCGTAGCTTCCGACGTTCGTCCTTGGATTCCTCTGAAGGATGAAGATGATAACTGGAACCATGCCTATACCACTGAGAATACTTTCGACGTAGCTCATCAGACCTGGCAGAACACCACTATGGTGACGTTGAAGGTTTCGATTGGCGATGAGGGCTTCTATACCGTTGGCAAGGGCAGCCAGGTTATGTATGTTGACGATGAAGATGATGGAATTGCTACCACAGTGGAGAAGACAGCAGAAGATTATGCAGCTGCCGCTATCGAGAATGTCTTGAAGGGAGACAATGATGTGGCAAGCGCTTTAAATGCACTACGTGCAAAGATTTCCGTAAACAATGTGAACACGACTGTTCTTTCTGGCCTGACAATTACTATCACTAAACCCACAGAAGTAGATAATTCGACAACTCCCGCAACGACAAAGATAGTAGGTAAGACGGGGGCTCCTTTCACCGTTACTCTTGACTACACGATTGATGGCACAGCTTATACTGCATTTAGCGGCACCGACGAGGCTGACTTGAAGGCTGATTTGGAAGAAGCTATCTATGCAGTTATGTACAGCGACTTTGATGAGACAACATTTGAAGCATTAACTACAACAACAGATAAAGAAAATTATCTTGCCGGTCTTACTTATGCCGACGATGTGCTACTGAGCTACTATAATGGTGGTGTTTCGTACTATAACGTCCGCATCAAGCATTTCGGCGATGTTGAGACTCCTTGGAGTGGTGATGGTGAATATGTTGTCAATGGTGGTGATGGTGTCAACGAAATTTATTTCGGTATCCCCAAATATGTGCAAGGTAGTACTACTACTCTAAATACACCCTCCAGTGGACAAGTCACGACTGCCCATAATCGCTTCCTCGGCCGCTATGGTGTCGTCCGCGACAACTGGTACAAGCTGAGCATCGACAAGATCGGCAAGATTGGTACTGCTGAGCCTGTTGACCCGTCAACGACTACTCCCGACACTCCCGATGACGAGATTGAGAACTACATCTCAGTCCACGTGCACATCGTGCCTTGGGTGCTCCGCAGCCAGGTGGTTGAATTCTAATCACTGATCCTTTCCCCCTCGGGCGGCTTTCCTGTCCGTCCGCACGGAATATAATCATTTTGCAATTAGCAAACACCTCAAACCGGTGGCCGCCCCTCCCAAAGAGAGTGGCGGGGCGGTCACCTCTTTATAAAAATCGAAGCCGGAAGGCCAATGACGCTGAAAGCGTCGCCGCTCAATAACCGGGGCGTGCGGAGCACACCCGGAAAACTGAGAACGGTGGCATCGACCCTGAAGGGGTCGCCTATATCCAACGGCTTCCCCTCACAGTGAGGGGGCACTCCTACAGAGTGCTTTCCACGGCGGTTCTCAACCCGCAGGTCGTTCCGACCCACGGTTAATGAGAGATGACGCTTCCAGCGTCAGAAAGCCCGCACAACGATGCCACCGCGCATCCACCAAAGACGAAACAAACCAGTGCAGAACCATCAGCACCACAACATATAATTAATGACAATTAATGAATAATTAATGATAATTCGTGTTTAAAAGCACATTCGTGACAATTCGTGTTTAAAAGCACATTCGTGACAATTCGTGTTTAAAAGCACATTCGTGACAATTCGTGTTTAAGATATAAGATTATTCGCGTTCAAGATATGAAAAGACCGAAACTGAAATCATGGCTCATCGCCTTAGCCGTAGTGGGGGCGCTCTCCTCCTGCGACGCTATCATGGAGGACAGGGATGACTGTCCGACAGGCCTGTACGTCACTTTCGTCTACGACTACAACATCCAGCGGGCAGACATGCTCAAGGATCATGTGGGCGGGCTGACGCTCTATGTCTACGATGAGTCGGACCGCCTCGTAGCCTCGAAGACCATTGGCGCAGGACAACTGTCAAAATACGGCAGCTATATCCACTTCACCGAAGGCGAGCTGCCCCCGGGACACGACTACCGCCTCATGGCCGTAGCCATGCAGAAGGACTGGAACGCAGCCCTCGCCACACCAGGAGCCAAATACCGCCAGACGGGCAACAGCGCCGGCTCGGAGTGGAGCCAGTTCTTCATCGACCTCGACCACACAGCCACCGCCGCCGCCTCGCGTGCTGCGGTTCTCCCGCAGCAATCAGCCTCCCGGTCGCGTGCTGCGGTTTTCCCGCATCAAACCCGCTCCGCCGCCAATTACTACTACGTCAGCAACGCCGCCCCCTTGGACACCCTTTGGCACACCCTCGACACATATACCACACCCGCCGACTCAATGCCAAAGACTATGTACCCCGCAATGCTCACTCCTGCCAAGACCGACTACACATGGCAGCGCGACGGCTCGATAAAGAGCAGCGGACAGGAAAGGGTAAGGATAGTGCAGGACGAACCGACATACGCCACACTGAGCCTCATACGCGACACGAAGCACCTGAACGTCACTCTGCGCGCACTGAACTATAACCTCAGCAACAACACACTCGAGGACAACTATGTGAACGATGAGGACTACACGGTGGAAATCATCGACAACAACTCGCAGCTCGACTGCCACAACAACCTCACGAAACCCGCCGACACTCTCGTCTACAGACCCTACCAGCAGTGGACCACCACATTCGTAGGAAGCGGTGACGTGCCCTCGGAGAGCGCAGCACACTACGACCTGATGTTCAACCGACTCATATACAAGAACGCATCGGTGGAGAACGACAAGTACGCCATACTCAATGAGGAGGACATCGCAAAGGCAAAGAACGCCGTACTTATCATACGCAAGAAGAACGGTAACGCCCTCGAACCAGTGGGCAACAACGATAGCGACATCATCTTCGCCATCAACCTCCCTTACATCCTCTCCTCAGGACGTACATGGGTGGAGCGCTACTACCACTACCAGGAGTACCTCGACCGCGAATACGACTACCGTCTACAGTTCATCATCCGTGGCGGACATGTCGACGAGATACAGCTCTTCCTCGGCACTCACGTCCACATCATACCCTGGGCTTTGCGACAGCAGCACGAGGAGTTCTGATACAAAATTTCTTTAACAACGAATTAAAACGAATTTCACGGATTAGACGATAGTTATGTCAATACGTTCAAAGTCGATAGAGTTCCTTCTCAGGACGGCAGCCGCGATGCTGCTGCCCCTGCTGGCATGGTCGTGCCAGTGGGACTACGACTGCGACGGCATCGACAGCGACAACAGCAGCAACCAATACATCAACGTCACCATATCGGTGAGTGCCAGCGAAGACAGAGTCACTCGCGCCATGCCTAACGGCGGCGAGTACGGCGACGGCATAGAGAAAGGCAACAACCGCGAGAATGAAGTGAAGAACGTGACACTGATATTCTATAAGGACAATGCGGGCATCAACACAACATCGGACGAAACAGTGGTGGCGAGCGTGCTGAGCTATGTCGTCAGACCTATGACCGCCAACGATTGGGACGAAAACAAAAACCACGTCCACAAGAACACTGAGCCGACAACAAACAACAACGAATACTACGGCCAGGAGGTGCTCTACACCACCGGCAACCAGAAACTTGAGGGCACGTTGCTGGAAAAGGGTGAGACATACAAGATGCTCGTGGTGGCAAACGCCGTGGTTGACGTACAACCCGGTGACCTGATAAAGAATGTGCGCGAGAAAATTGCCCGTGACGTGTTCACGGGAACGGGAAAAGGCACCGACGCCACCTACTTCGTGATGGCCTCGGAGGCCGATGCCGAAGTGGCACTGAGCAATCCTGTAGAGGAAACCTCGACGGACAAGACCGAATACATCTACTATTTCGACTGCGTACACATCGAGCGACTCGCCGCACGCATAGACTTCAGCACCGATGGTGGCACATATTATGATAATGAGAGTGCCACGGACCCTGTCAGCGGATATAAATACATCCTTACGGGGAACCGTGCCTTCGTCCTGACAAAGGTGACTCCGTTCAACCTCTACAACGAGAACGAATACCTCTTCAAGCGGGTATGCACTGGATATACTTCGTCTGAAGGCTCGTACACAGCTAACAGCATTTCGTACTTGGGCGACGAGACAACCGTGGCGGACGCAATACTTAACAAAAAGGCCAACAACTATGTGGTTGACCCCCATACCACTGGTAAGGACAACACCAATGCGTTCACCTATCTCAGCCCCATCGCGGCAGACATGAACAACGCCTATTCATATTCGACGGCTACTGAGCAAGGCGACGTTGCATTCACCGTCTGCTATGCCAAGGAGAACACTCTCATGCCCACATCATACCTGAAGAATTATGCCACGGGTATAGCATTCACGGGCGAGTATTACCCTAATGGCATAGACGGGACTCACGAGCAGCGTACCTACTACCACTATATACGCCATCAGGGCGAAAAGACCGGCGTAAACGATGACATCTACAATGCCAAACAGTGGAACGAACTGGCCGCCGACGAGGCAAGCACGGCCAACACGCCAATGAACATCGGCATTGTGAGAAACAACATCTACCGAATCTCAATAAAGGGTGAGGGCGAGGGAACTCTCCAGGTCGTGGTCCAGGAGACGAAGTGGCGACATGTGGACAACCCGACTATCTATCTCTAACAACGAATTATACGAATTCATTTTAGCAACGAATTACACTAATTACACGAATTATACGTATTTGTAATAAAAGTGAAACGACTTTCCTACTATATTGCCCTACTGGCCGCCGTGCTGCTAAGTGCCTGCTCAAGCGAAGAGGTCATTGACACCGAAGAGCCACTGCCCGACGGCATGGGACGACTGCGCTTAACCGTCACCACCCGCGCCGTACTCGAAGATGACCCCGAACATCCCGTCCACGAATACCCCTGGGAGACACCCGACCACCTGTGGGAGGTGATGCACTCTCTGCGTGTTATCATCTGCAAGGCATCGGACAATACGGTGATGCAAATTGTTACGGTCACTGACCAGCAGATAGGAAACAGCTCTGTACCGAGGCCAACACAAGCCTATACTACCGACTACGTGTATAACACTGTAGAAGTCACTTCACAGCCTCTGCCCGTAGGCCACTATCATGTCTTTGCCACCGCCAACTACGCCGACGGATATAGCGTGGGCGATGTCGTCAACTTGGATGAGACAGTGAAATTCGCCAATGGCTACAGCGAGACGAACATCCCCATGACGGGCAAGCTGACGGACGCTAACGGGATGAAGTCGGTTTCTGTGGCCAACAGCCCCACCCCCACAGATGCCGGTACGCTCACCGTCTGGCGAGTCATAGGAAAACTACAGTTCGAGTTCAAAAACGAGACATCGCAGAAGGTAAGGATAAAGGGCATCGAAGTGGAACCCATCAACCAGGCTTCTTCCTCCGGCCCCGGCATCTACCTTTTCAGCAAGGATGACCTCACCTCTTTGGCCAATCTGGTGCCAATGTTCGCAGCAGGTGCCACGAAAACCGGTGTCAGTGCCACGTGGCCGCTGAACACAAGCCCACTACAGACCACAGCCTCCGTGTCGACAGGGGGCGTGTTCTCTTCGACAGCACTGACGTATGGCGACAGCAAGCTGACACCCTCAGGACTGCGGACAGCTGGCGAGGTGAATCTTTATAAGTTCGAAGCTGCTGACAAATTGGGGTCGACAAGGGACAATGATGCCGTCATCACCTTCACGGTGACACCTGCGACGGGGATGACTTTTACGCCGAAGAACGTTACATTCAAGGCGTGCAGAGGCGCCACCGACGGCGGTAACTTCGATGTGGAGGCTGTCAGCGGCAGCACAACTACTACACTGGCAACAGGAGAACGGCCAGCGCGATACAATGGCGACAAGGACGAAAATGACAATCGCGTGCCACCCTATACTACCGAATACAGCTACCCCCTTAGCGGCACACCCACCACCGGTTCCGTCGTGGTGAAGATTTATCTCTATAATCTGGCAAGCGGCAAGGACTATGCTTTCAGCGACGTGACCATCTCTGGCGATGTCACCAACAATACTGGCTCTGCCCTTCAGGAAGCACTCACGCTGCCCGATGGAGCCAGGACTGATGTGGGTATGGTGAACTATGAACCTTCGTCAGCCTTGGAACTTGAAGCCAAGGACGATAATAGTACTGATGACGAGGGCACCCTCTTCTTTTACGTCAACGAGACCGACGCCACCTACACCACGGTCGAGAACCAGCTGTCTGTACGCTTCAAGATTCAGCGGTGGAGCGGTTCGACTTGGTACGATGACGAGGTACGCTATGGCTTCACCACCCACTACTCTGACGGTACCACTGGCCATAATGGCTTCAACGTCATACGCCGCAACGACTGGATTCACATTCCTGTGGCGCTGCGCGACTGGACGTTCCGCGTGGAGCCGCTCGCCTTCGTGCCCATCGCCGGGTACCCCGCCGTGACACTCAGCAGCGACGCACTCACCACCACTTTCAGCACCGGCGGCTACATCATCCTGCAGCCTTTTGCACAGAAGAACAACGATGGCACATGGCGTGACTTCAGCGACCCCGAGGTGACATTCGTGTCGATGTCATGGAAGAACAGCGACGGCAACAACGTGTCGGGCTCAGGCAGGATTTTTGTGTCGCCACTCGCCTACGACTCCGTCACCAAGTGCATCACCGGCGAGCTGAACAACAACCTCGCCGCCGGAACATACATGACCACGGTCACAGTAAACACGAAGCTCGGCCCCTCAGGCAGCCAGTTCGACTACACCTTCACGTTCAACATCGTGCTAAAGAAAACCACGAATTGATGAATGGGACAACGAATTACACGAATTGCACGAATTGAGGAAAAACAACGAATTACACGAATAAGACGAATTATAGCGTTCTTTGAAATACTGAAGCACAATCCATAACACCCCCGTTTAGTGGTACAAGGCCACCAAAATAGGTGGTACAAATGTCCGATTTTGGTTAAATAATAATGAATAGGTTATCATTGCTAACCTTTTTTTGGTTACATATTTGGTTGTTTAGTTAAAATGTATTAACTTTGCGGCCAAAAACCATTAAAGGAAATGCGTTATGACAAGACTTGACACCTTATTTGCCCAGTGGCAGTCCATGCAGCCACTCAGTGAGAGAGACCGGGAGCGGCTGAGCCGGCGGTTCACGCTCGACTTCAACTACAACTCGAATCACATCGAGGGTAACACCCTCACATACGGCCAGACCGAGATTCTGCTGCTTTTCGGCCATGTGGTGGGCGACGCCGAGATGCACGACTTAGAGGAGATGAAAGCCTCAAACGTGGGCATGAGGATGATGCAGGAGGAGGCACGTGTAACCGACTATCCGCTGACCGAGACCTTTATCCGCCAACTGCACAAGACACTACTGCGCGAGGACTACGAGGTGCGCCGGGAACTGTCTGGCGGTGTCTACACCACTTTTACCATCCATGCCGGACGGTACAAGACACGACCAAACTCTGTGCGAACACGCTACGGCGACATGTTTACCTACGCCTCACCAGAGGAGACACCTGCTCTGATGGCAGACCTCGTGAGCTGGTATAACGACGAGGAGCGGCGTGGAGAGATGCATCCCGTTGACCTGGCAATCCTGTTCCACTATCGCTACATCCGCATCCACCCCTTCGAGGACGGCAACGGACGCATAGCCCGGCTGTTGGTGAATTACATCCTGGCCCGTCACGACTATCCGATGGTGGTGGTTCGCTCGCGAAAGAAGAAGGAATATCTTGAGGCCCTCCATCAGGCCGACCTAAAGGTGGGCAGTGCACCCTCAGACGGCAGCCATGCCTCCTTAGAGAGCATCAGGCCTTTTAGGAACTACTTCACGAGGTTGGTGGAAAGCGAGATAAAGGCCGACATCGATTTTGTCCTTGACGACGATCCCGACGGGTGGTGGTTCGACGGGGAGCGCATCAAGTTCCAGAGTCCTACCAACGGACAGATTCTGAAAGCCATGAAATTCAATCCAGACGTGCAGATTGCTGAGCTTGCTGAGATGACAGGAGTTAGCCGTATCGCCATCCAGAAGACCGTCAAACTATTAGCCGACAAGGGCTACATCATGCGCGACGTGGGCAAGTATGCCCGCTGGCACGTCTGCATCACCAACGCCAAAGACTGACCTGTTTGGGAGCGCGGACGTCCCCGTCCGCATCAGTAGGCAGGCGATGAAGCCTGACTTTGCAGAGGATTGTGCATCTTACGACAACAACAAGTGTCCTCGGCAGCCCGCTGCCGGGGACTGACTATGATAGATATGGAAAGATTCTTCAATACCGCAGGGCCGCAGACCCCCGACAGCTATACCATCGACCCGCTAAGCCGGTTCGACCTCGACGATATACTGACGCTCATTCGCCAGCAGCGGTATTTCGTGCTACACGCCCCGCGCCAGACGGGCAAGACATCGTGTATGCTCGCGCTGCGCGACTACCTTAATGAGAAGGGCGACTATATTGCCGTCTATGCCAACATTGAGGGCGGTCAGGCTAAGAGAAATGATGCCGACAGTGTGATCCGTGGCACATGCGACACGCTGGCCGAGCAGTTCAGTGGCACCATCAAGAGTGACTTGCCGTTGAAGATACGCGACGAGGTAAGACAGGTAGAACCGTCATCGATGCTCTTCACTTATCTGCGTCGCCTGTCAGAGAATCTGCCCAAACCCATCGTCCTCATTATCGACGAGATTGACGCACTCGTCGGCGACTCGCTGGTGAGCGTGCTACGCCAGATACGCTCCGGCTATGCCGACCGCCCCAAGGCATTCCCGCAGACCATAATCCTCTGCGGCGTTCGTGACGTGTGCGACTACCGCATCGTGCTCTCCAACCAGGACATCGTCACGGGAGGTTCGGCCTTCAACATCAAGACTGAGTCGCTGCGCTTAGGCAATTTCTCTAAAGAGGAGATACGCGAGTTGTATATGCAGCATACCCGTGAGACGGGGCAGGAGTTCGACGAGGCCTGCTTCCCCATGATTTGGGATGCCACCGAGGGCCAACCCTGGTTGGTCAACGCTCTGGGACGTGAGGTGACATGGAAGATGCGCGAAAATCGAGACCGCACTATACGCATCATCCCCGAAATGATAGACCGCGCCATCGAGAACATCATCTACCGCCGCGACACCCACATCGACATACTCATCGACAAACTCAACGAGCCCCGAGTGAAGCGAGTCATAGAACCCATCCTGTCGAACAGCGAGGAGGCCGACGACTCTCTTATTCCCAGCGACGACCTGCAATATGTCGTAGACATGGGTCTCGTCAAGGTGGAGCGTGGCAAGCCTCGCCGCATTGCCAACGGTATCTACCGGGAAATCATCCCACGCGAGTTGACTTGGACGACGCAGGACGGCATGAGCGAGCGTCCTCAGTGGTACCTGAACCCCGACAATAGCATCAACATGGAGAAACTGCTGCTCGACTTCCAGCAGTTCTTCCGCCAGAATGCCGACTCCTGGATAGGCCGCTTCAACTACGCCGAGGCAGGCCCGCAGTTGCTGCTCCAGGCATTCCTCCAGCGCGTCGTCAATGGCGGTGGATACATTGACCGCGAGTACGGCCTCGGACGCAGGCGCACCGACCTGCTCGTGCGTAAACCACTGACCGACCACTATGGCGGCCCTGTGCAGCGAATAGTCCTCGAACTGAAAATCAAGCGTGGCGACCTCGACAAACTCATAGAAAAGGGGCTGGAACAGACTGCCGAGTACATGGATGCCGTAGGTTCCGTTGACGAAGGCCACCTCATCATATTCGACCGTACGCTGGAAAAGACCTGGGACGAGCGCATCTGGCACCGTCCCTGCAACTATCAAGGCCGCACCATCATGGTGTGGGGAATGTAAAGTAAGAAAAAGCATATAAACGACAATATAACGTAATAAAGCGATTGATGCTTGAAAAGGCAAACATAACGGACATTCTTTCACAGCAGTTTGTCTGTGACGTTAGGACAATCATTAATGATGCCCGACGGAATGCCGTGCGTAGTGTTGACTTCTGCCGAGTACAGATGTACTGGCAGATAGGACAGCGTATCTTTGAAGAAGAGCAGCAAAGTAAAGAGCGTGCTGACTATGGAACATATCTTATTGATAATCTTGTCAAGAAAATTGAACCTGTCTACGGCAGTGGATTTGGGCGCAGGCAGTTATACTATGCTCGTCAATTTTATATGGAATACCCAATTGTGCACGCACTGCGTGCACAATTGAACTGGATGCAATATAAACTGCTGATTTCCATTCCCGATAAGGACAAACGTGAATACTACGAATTGGAGGCTGTCAACAATGCATGGACTGGTCGTGAGCTGGAACGTCAAATCAATTCGCAGCTCTATGAACGATTGTTATTGAGCAACGACAAAGAGGCTGTCCTCGCTGTAGCAAGAAGAGAACGCTTGCCAGAGAAACCAGAGGAAATAATAAAAGACCCGATGGTGCTTGAGTTCCTTGGACTCGAGCGCAAGGCTTCATATTACGAGTCGGACTTGGAGGCGCAAATCATTTCACATCTGGAACAATTCCTGATGGAGATGGGTAAGGGCTTCCTCTTCTCTGCACGACAGAAACGCATCCTCATTGAGGACGATGAGTTCTTTGTAGACCTTGTACTATACAACCGTATACTTCGTTGTTTCGTCATAATTGAGCTAAAGACAGGTAAGCTGACCCATCAAGACCTTGGACAGTTACAGATGTATGTTAATTATTATGACCGGCGGGAAAAGGTGGAAGGGGAAAACGCCACCATCGGCATCCTTCTCTGTACAGAGAAGAACGAGACCATGGTACAGATGACTCTTCCAGAGGAGAATAACACAATCCTAACCAGCAAGTACCAGCTTTATCTGCCTTCTCAGCAGCAGTTGAAAGATGAGGTGGATATTGTAAGACAGCGTTACGAACTGATACGGGATGAGAAAAAATGCAAGACATTAAGTAAGAAAAATATAAACGACAATATAACGTAATAAAGCGATGAAGATGAAACAGCTTCTCAGATATACCTCCACCCTGCACCGAACAGCCCTGCTGCTCGGAGCCAAACCTTATAAGACAACAATTCTGAAGAAGTAAGTCATTAAGTAGATGGCAGATTATAGAAACATACCGGCTATGGTTACTGTCCCCCAAGATAGGGATGGTGAAATCGTAATTTTCCAGCCAGATGAGAACATTCGGTTGGAAGTGCGTATTGAAGACGAAACGGTATGGCTCACCCAAGCCCAGATGGCAGAGCTGTTTCAAACAACCAGAAACAATGTCACACTACATATTAGTAATATTTTCAAAGAAGGAGAACTTCAGGAAGATTCAGTTCGTAAGGAATCCTTACTAACTGCCGCTGACGGTAAGGAATATCGCACAAAGATATACAGTCTTGATGTCATTATCTCTGTGGGATATAGAGTGAAGTCCAGGCGAGGCACTCAGTTCCGACAGTGGGCCAACGGCGTACTGAGAGAATATTTGCTGCGCGGCTATGCCGTCAATCGCCGATTGGAGAATATTGAACGGCGCGTTTCGGCCACAGAGGAGAAGATAGATTTCTTTGTTCGCACTTCTTTGCCTCCTCAGCAAGGAATCTTCTTCGACGGACAGATATTTGATGCTTATACGCTGGTGAGCGACCTCATTCGCTCTGCCAAGAAGTCGATAGTACTTATAGACAATTATGTGGACGACACGGTACTTAAGATGCTCGACAAGCGAGAAGCAGGTGTTACTGCCACAGTTTACACCCGGGACATATCCCAGCAGTTGCAGTTGGATATTCAGCGGCATAACACTCAATATCCCGCCATCAACGTGATTTGCTTTGACAGAAGTCACGACCGTTTCCTGCTGATTGACGAAACGGTTTACCATGTAGGTGCCTCACTGAAAGACCTAGGAAAGAAATGGTTTGCTATTATGAAGATGAACGACATTACAGCAACCCAATTGCTGAACAAGATGTAAAGGTAATAAAATGTGTAACGAAATAATAATAAAGCGATGAAGATGAAACAGCTTCTCAGATATACCTCCACCCTGCTCCGAACAGTCCTGCTGCTGGGGGCAATAGCTTTCGTAAACATACAACAGACAACAGCGCAGGCATTACCGGTTACAGAAGACATGCCCAGCGCTTTTGACTTTATGAATCCTGGAGATGTCATAGGCGACGGGAACTACTACTATATACAGTTCTATTTCGGTAGCGACATCAGCTATCTGTCAGACCAAGGTGCGGGTAATGCCTTGCGCTCAAAAGACTATATCCCTTTTGCCAAGAATCTGCAGTGGACCTTAGTAAGCACAGGAACTGCTAATCAGTTCAAGCTGAAAAGCCTTAATGGCATTTGGGTCTATTTGGATGGAACCTATAAAGGCACAAACGATGAAAACGCAGCCTCCACGCTTACCTTCTATAGTCACTCTGGCGGTGGCTACGACATAGGGACTACAGGTGATGCAACAAAAGCGATGGCGGGGAATGACAATAAAGGACCGTGGGTCGAAGTCTATAATAATGCTAAAAGTAATGCTCGTTGCCGTCTGCGTGTCGCAAAGCTGAAAGATAACGTTGCGCATATCATCTATTGGCAGGAGCCTATTTACAAGGATGGTAACGTTGTCGACAGAAATGCAGACTCCCGTGGCGGTTGGGAAGGCTTTACCCAGCACCACTATTTGACCAATTCCGGCACAAACGACAATCGGTATGACATTTCTTCCCGTAAGTCCATACTGTGGTATTACGATGTATGGCAGCTGCCTACTGCTGCCGCTTATCACCAAGATGGTCTGTGGACACTGGAAAGTGCTGGTTCTGATGGTGAGTTCTATATTAAGAAATACGGCTCTTCAGGCGAATACTTGAACTATAATGGAAGTAATGCAAGCATATTAGGAACAAAGAATCCCGAATATGGCAAGTATGTTCTTGAAAGCCCTGGAGCCAACCGCTACACACGTATTCAGAACAGCAACAGATTCGTCGCCGATGACCTCACCACCAGTATGTTCCATTATTGGGATGGTTGGGGTGCCAATGCTTCACAGACATCACAAGAAGTTCCCACGCTGACCTATAATGTTGGCAATAACGTTGAGGTGAGTACCGCTAATGCTACGGTGATTGGTGACGGATGGCATGTTCATTATTTGCTCTATGCCGACCTGACCGGCTATTCGAAGATAGTGTTTGAGGGAACACCGGGCTTGGAACT
Source organism: uncultured Prevotella sp. (assembly GCA_905233425.1). Classification (GTDB taxonomy): domain Bacteria; phylum Bacteroidota; class Bacteroidia; order Bacteroidales; family Bacteroidaceae; genus Prevotella. The sequence goes on from CAJOEC010000042.1 coordinate 17,645, forward strand.
GCGTGTGCTGCTGAACCGTGATGCACCTGATGGCACTGATGGTGATTGGGGCGGTGCTTTTCTTGACTGGCATTGCACGATTGGTGATAACGGTAAGGGCGAACTGAGCCTGTCAGAACTGGCATTCGCTCACCTGAACTCTATTAAGGTTTATGGCGGTTCGGGAACAATCTCGTCGATCAAACTGATGAAGCCAAACTTTGTATCATCACCGTTGACATCGTCGGGCTCGTTCTATAACTGGGATGGCTATGGAGCAAATGCCAACGCTACTGAAGCTGCGACGGTTGCCTTTGATGTTGGTAATACTGTAAATGCCGGTGAAACGATTGCCGGTGACGGCAATGTGTACTACCTTACTTATGCCGACCTGACAGGCAGCAAGAAGATAGTATTCGAGGGCACGCCGGGCGTGCAGCTACGTGTGCTCCTGAACCGTCAGGGCGACGGTGGCCCACTGGTAGAGAAAACTGCCACCATCAGCAATTACGGCAAGGCTGAGGTGGACATCTCCGACCTGGCCTACGTCCACCTGAATGCCATCAAGGCGGGCTGGAACAGTCCTTCGGGCACCATTACATCCATTAAAGTCATGACACCGGCTATAGGTGGCAATAGCCTCTTCCTCTCGTGTGCCAACACCGACGGCAATCCCGTCACGCAATTGGCGGGAAACACCTCTTCCGACTGGTATGCCGGCTTCCTGCCCGTAGAGGTTCCCGTGCCTAATAAGGATGAGTTCTATCAGGTGGTGATGGGATTGAACCCGAAGACTAAGAATCAAATTGCTTTAACGGGCGGAAACATGACAGTTTCTAACCAAGTGTATGCGGGTGAAAAAGTCATTGGGGCTACTTTTACCCCTACAGGTGCCTATCAAAATGCTTTTCAGTATAAAAATTTTAACACACGAAGCTACAAGCAGATTGTGATTAAGTTTGATGGTGCTGTGCCTTCTGGGTGGACACTTCATACATACGGAGGCCAATGGGAAGGAAATGTTGACTTGGCAGAAAAGGAGGAATATACTGTTACTTTAACTCCTGGCACGAAGATTGATGACTTCACCATTTATAATACAGATGCCAATGCTTCCCCCCTGATCATCTCTGAAATCTATTTCACCCCAGATTTACCTTTACAGATGTTGAATCATAGCGGTGGAACCTCAGACTATTCGGAAGAAGAAGATGAGTGTCAGCTGTGGCAGTTGGAGCAGGTGGACGATTATACCACTTTCCGTGTTAAAGACAAAAGTACAGGAAAATATCTTAAGGGGCCTTGGCAGATGACAGAACCTAACGACCCTGATGATGCTGAGACCAAAAACATCGACCAGTATCTTGGAGACTTCTACATCAAATGGTTTTTCATCAGCCCTGCCGTCAAGGAAATCCCTGTCGAGCATTATGTACGGCATAAGGAGTCGTATCTGAGAACGTATGCTGAGGCTATAACCGACCAGGAAGGGCTTAAGAAGCAAGGTCTGGCAACTGACATCGACTCGGACTGGAAGAACTTCAACGGTAATCTTGACGGTTTTACCCAGAACGTCAACCACTTCGAGATAACCCACTATGTGAAGATGGGCGACTCAAGGGTGATAGAATTCCCCACAGTGCTGAATAAAAACAACGACCACATCTTCTTTCAGCGCTTCTATAACTATGGAGAACTGGACGAACACATGGACCTTGACAACCTGAAGGCTCACGTGAGCTTGGACACCCGCGACGATGGCGACGTGCAGTATTTCCTCTATAGGAACGGTATGGTGACCGGCCAGAAACTGAACTGGGGTGGAATCGAGGCTCACGGTCAGGCACGTAATGCGCAGCGCCGTTTCAACTTCACCAACAGCGATGGTGAACAATTCACAGTGGCTGTTGATGTGTCGCGCTACAGTGACCTGGAGTATTTGAATAAGACCAACCCATTAGACGATGACCTTCGAGAGCCTTCGCTCACCATGCGTTATCTGTTCCACATGAATGATGCCAAGACGATGGCTGCAAGACTGACCGCTTGCTCTGAGGGCAGTGACAATTGGTTAGAAGGCAATAAGGTTTTCCATTTCGGCAGAACGCAGGTGCCTTACACCAAGTTCAAGAAGGTGGGCTACCGGGGAGAGTTCATCCCCATACGTCACATCTTCTCCGACTATTGGGTATACGATAACCATCAACTTATCGATCCAACTTATTTGTCATCGCTGGGCTTGACCGGAGAGGCGCTCAACAACTATCTGGACCAGCATTTGGTGTCTGCCGTCAACGACAACAACAGTGGCAGGATTGAGGTGGTGATTGACCCTAATGGAACAGGCATCCGTTATGGCGGCTACAACCCCAACGTCAACCTGAACAGTGAAGCAGAAGACGCCGAAGGAAACGATGCCGACTACCAGGGTTTCTATTTCTATGACCTGCTGTCGCCATCGCCCAAGCATGAGTATGGCAACAGCCGCTTTATTGCATTCAGGTATCCTGAGGGAGGTATTGTCAATTCTGAAAACCCCGCCTACATCAAGATATATCTGAACAACAATGGAACAAGATACCAAATAGCACAATTCACCATTTACTTCGATGCAAACATGGCAACCCGTCCGTGGACGGAGATTAAGAATGGTACTTCTTATTATAATGGCGTGAATCAAGTGAAAGGGACTCCTCGTGACCCCAATGAGCTGAGGAAGCAAGCCGGACACCCAATAGCAAAGGTTACTTTCGACTATCCTGAGGGCGTTACCTATAACTACCCGACTTCTGCTATCTGCCCATCTTCCGACGGCATTACCCGTCACGACGGCGGCAACCGCAATGCGGGTGGCACCATCGCCAACTCCAGCCCCGTTCCCCTCACCTTCGACCACACCAACTACTCATTCGACGGTGACGGCTGTAACTGGGGTGCTTACGCCCTCGTGACACAAAAGAAAACGCAATGGGGTAACGATAAGTGGGTTTATCCTGCCGACGATGCCGATTACGGCTATGACATTGATGCTGACCCGGGCATGCAGAAAGCCTTTATGTATATTGATGCTTCTGAGCAACCGGGTGACATCTGCGCCGTGGAGTTTGAAGGTGAGTTCTGTACCAGCGACAAGCTGATGTGTACCGGTTGGATTTCCGGCTCCAACAAGATACAGGGCGACACACGCTGCCCCGGCAGTATCACAGTGACGGTGAAGGGTGAGGATGAAGGTGGCAATACCAATACCATCTACCGATTCTGTCCAGGACAGATTTACGAGCTGGACAATGGTTATACGGAAAGTACGGCAGAAAATGCTGCCGGCATTGACGGCAACGGAAATGGTGCCACCCATGTGGTGTGGCAGCAGTTCTACTTCGAATTTTCTACCGACAAGAAGTACGAACGTTACTGGCTTGAGGTGAATAATAACTGCGTCAGCTCTAACGGTGGTGACTTCATGCTCGACAACGTTGAGGTCTATACCATCGTGCCCGAAGTAAAGCCAGAGATGAACACGCCCATCTGTGTCAACGAGGACGGTCAGGTGGATATGCGCCTGCTGAAGCTCTCGGTGGACTTTAACAAGCTAAAGAGTTCTTCAGGCGTTACTTCTGGAGCAGGCAAACTGGGCTTCGTGTTCCTCGAGAAAAACAAGTTCCTCACAAAGCTGAAGACCTTAAAGAGCTATGCCGGCTCCATTGACGATCTGGCGCTACAAATAAAAGACGGTACATACGTCCTCTCGGACAATGACGCTGCATACGTTGCTGCCTTCGACGAAGCCTTGCTGAGAAGTTCCTCAACGAATGAGACTATCTGGGAGTCGACAGCTCAGAGTGCAAACCAAGGTGCAGGCGTGCTGTATTTCGAGTGGCAAAGCACTTTCGAGAGCAATCCTTTGTTCTCATTCTACAAGGCAGTCAACAAGGAACGCGCCGTGTACCGTGAAACAGTAGGTACGGGCGATGAAACTGTGGACTATATTGTGATGAACGGAAACTTCCCGCAATTGCCGTGGAAGGTAAACACCGAGTATTACATTGTGCCCTCCAATGCCCACATAACGAGTTTCAGCGAGGTGTATGCCAACTTCAACATCTGTTCGGAGTGTAGCAAAGCCAGCGTGTTCAAGATAGAGCCGCCCCTGACCGTGCTGGGCCTGGAGAAGTCGAAAGAGACTCACGACTACGTGGTGTGCGAGGGCCAGATTCCCACGCTTGTCACCGACCTGAAGGGCTACGACTTCAATGGTGTCGAGGTTCCTATGCAGGACCTTAACTACGACTGGTGGTTAGGGGCAGACGATATGATTGCCACGCTCGACAACTACCACAGCCTGCAGAAAAACGGCATCAGGCTCGACAATGCTCTTGCCACTCTCCGTGTCTACTATCCTGATGCTACCGACCTCAACGGCATCATCGGGCACCTGGCGCAATCGCCCCACCCAGAGCTTACGTTAGCCATGGTGAACTACCTGAAGGAACTGGTTGACGCCGGGCAGTTAGTGTTGCACCAGCGGTCCATCAGCTTGCCAGCAGAGCCAGTGTCGGCCGACGACCCCTATTTCTACCTCGTTGCCTGTCCCATCCATGACGATGCGTTCGCCCGTGCATTGAATCCTCAGGCGAACCAATACGTTGCCTTCTTCTGCGACGAGCCTCAGGGTCTGCGCGTCAAAGTGGGCGACAAGGCACCGACGCTGAAGACGGGCTTCGTGCCGGGCGAGAACACCTTTGCCACTTACGACTACTCAGCCGCCAACAATGCTTTGCTGAGCATCCGCCTGGCAAAGATGGAGCAGTTTGAGACCGTGAAGCATGGCACGGAAGCTGATGTGCCGACGGACGATTATTGCACTACGGCAAGCACAGACGAGCATTTCCTCTGGCTTCCCATCCGTAATGCTGAGACACAGGTGGCAAACGGTGTCATCAGGAAATCGCAGGACTGCAACGTCTATTTGGCCTCCACCAACGACCCTGTGAACGACAAGAACATCTCCAAGGCCATGAAAAATGGCTCACTGCCCATCGTTGGAAAGATAGTGCAGCTGAACGCCATCAACACAGCGAATGGCACTAACCTCGATGATCAGAACGACGAGAACCGCCTGTGCATCTATTTCACTGAGAATTTTGAGGTGCGCGAGGGCTACAACTACACGCTGAGCCTGCCCTTCCAGGAGGTTGGCGACGTGAATGCTTGCGACGGCACCATCCTCATCAACCTGAAGATTGTACCCGACTACGAGGTGTGGACCGGTGCTGCCGGCAACACCGACTGGAACAACGACGAGAACTGGCGGCGTGCCGACGGCAACACGGTCGACCACAGCGGGCTTAATGACGATGAGCTCTACGTGGCTGCCGCTGCTTCCACTTCGCCACTTTATGAGTATAAGACCAACAAGTGGAACTACCGCACCTCGAAGGACCGCATCTTCCGCAAAGGCTTTGCTCCGCTCTACTGCACCCATGTGCTCATCAAAAGCGACGAATGGGGCAACGCGCCTGAACTCTACGACGGACTTGACGGAAAGGACGTGCTGCAGAAGACGCCCTTCCCCAACCTACGCGATGCTGACGACTGGAACGGCTATGGTGCCGCGGCAACGGCTACGCCCATCCTGCGCTACGACATGCAGGCCCGCCATTATGAACTGTGGCCTGAGACCTACGGCCAAGCCTCTAACAAAGGACGTGACGGTGACTTGATTGCGGAAATGTATCAGATAAACAGCTGCGATGAGATTGTATTCCAGCCGAGCACTGAGCTGCTGAACGCCCACCTCTTGAACTACAACAATGTCTGGGTGGAGTATCAGCTCGACAACAAGCGCTGGTATCTCCTTGGCTCGCCACTACAGGGCACCATCTCAGGCGAGTGGTATGCGCCTACAGGCACCGCCAAACAGGAAACCACCTATTACGACCCCGTCACCTTCGGCACCGGCTACGACCGATACAGCCCCGCCATCTATCAGCGCAGCTGGGACAAGGCCAAGGCCGTGCTCTACGAAATAGGTTCAACCTATAGCACTACTGACGACAGCCAGACGGAGAACTTAGGCGTAAACTGGGAAGGAAGCTGGAATGGCAGCACCTGGCAAGACCCCACCGGAGAAACTGACGGTACGGGAGCCGACGAATACCTTGACCGCTTAGGCTACAAGCCCATGGGCGGGAAGAAGGCCAACGTGGCCATCAAGGGCGTCTGGAGCAATACGTACAATGATGCCACGGTGGACTATTCCAAGGGGGCCTTCTCCGTCATGGTGATGAACCACCTGAAGGGTAACGACACCAGCAACGGCAAGTCTGTCATCCGTCTGCCGAAAGAGGATACTATGTACGACTATTACAAGTTCTCAGAAAACGGTAGTGACAATGGCGGAACAGACACAGACCTGGGTACTATACAGAGTGGCAAGGACCGAGCCAAGAACCGTGGACGCCTGAAAACCGACCTGCTGCTGCCGACGTCTGCCCAAAATACTGAGGCCGCGGCCAGCATTTATGGCGACCGGCGCACCTACACCCGCATCCCCACTAAGGAAACGGATTTGAAAACCATGAACAGCACTTTTGCTGCTCAAGGCGGCAATCCTGCCACTGCCGGTTTCTTCGCTGAGGCCGTTGCAGCCGGCATCTCCAACATGAACTACTACCTGGTGGAGAACCCGTTCCCATGCGGACTGAACATGAATTATTTCTTTGAGGCGAACACCGGGCTTGAAAAGAAATACTGGCTGCTCACAGCCACCGGACAGCACTTGGTGCAGAAAGCTGCTTCCGGCGACTGGATAAGCCCAACTCTTCACCTGAACAATGAAGATTACTATGACACAGGCTATAACGTGTTGGCTCCCGGTCAAGGTTTCTTTGTAGAGGCAAAAACACATTCAGACAATCTGACCATTACCTTTAATAGGGATATGCAGGTCCATTCTCGTTATGGTGTGCCGAGCGGCAGTCCAAGGAAATTCAATATCGAGGTGGGACAGCAACAAGTGATGGAGGAATTGAAGGAATATGTTGATGATGACAACGACCCGGATACCCCTGATGTCCTTCAAACCGTAACCACCACCGTTGATTTGAATGGTAATGGCATTTATGGAGAAATGGGTATAACGGTAGACGGACAAACCGTCAATGAAGTTGTGCCAGTGATGGTGCCCGTGTGGGAAACGGACACAAATGGTGACCCTGTCTTGGATGACAATGGTAACAAGATTCCTAAGCTTATCCCTGTCATGGCGGATGTAGAACTCTACACCTTTGTACAAACTACTGATGAATCCTATAAGTATCCACTGAAGGCTCGGGGCGACAACTTCACAGTGACTCGTGGTGCCAGTGTGGGTAGCTTGGGTCTGGTCATCACCGCCGAGCGTGACGGACTGCAGAGCAGTGCCTTGGTGATGCAGTATGACGGGGCGAGCAACGACTTCCTGCCGTCGGAGGACACTGAGACCTTCATCTGCATGGACGAACTGAAGCAAGTGCCCACGGTGTACACCCTTTGCGGACGATTGGCCACGACCATCAACAGCATCCACGACTTCCGCAGTCTGCCTGTGGGTGTGGAGTCGGCCAGCGACGCGGAGTGTACGCTGACGTTCCGTGGCGTGGAGCTGCTCGGCGACTCGATAGCCTTCTACGATGCCAAGGAGAAGAAGCTGACACCGCTTGAGTCGGGCATGAGCATCGCCGTGAGCGGACAGACGCAGAACCGCTACTACATCGTCTCCAGTCTCAACCCGCAGGAGGTCGCCAAGGAGACCCATCTGCAGATCTTCGCCAAGGGCATGACGGCAAGGGTGATCGCCTCGACGGATGAACCCATCACCGATGTCCGCTGCTACGACACCTCGGGCCGACTGGTGTACTCGGCCAGCCCGCAGACGCCTGAGTGCAGTTTCACGCTGCTCGCAGCCGGTGTCTACATCATCGATGCCCAGACGGAGAACGACCGCAAGACAAGGAAAGTGGCTCTGAAATAGCCATCCCTTGACGAGTAAAGACACCTGAACAGTCAGAAAATAGGTTCGTGGCGCACGCTACGGATAATTTTGGCGGCCGCCGCGAATATTCGTGGCGGCCGCTGTGAATGTTCCCGCCGCCCGCCGTGAAACGCGAGAGCACGGCCTCTCTCCGTGGCAGCTGCGGCCTCTCTCCGTGGCAGCTGCGGCCTCTCTCCCGGGCACCAATGGCCTCTTTCCCTGACATCTGCGGCCTCTCTCCCTGACACCAATGGCCTTTCACTCTGAAAGGCAGAAATAACGAAAATGCTTTTTTATGGAAACGAGTTTGAATAATATGACGGTGCGGACGCGACACGTCGCGTCCCTACATGTGCAATGTCGAAAGGCGTTATTACGGAAGGGATTGTTACGAAAGGGATTATTGCAAATTGAAAGAGGCTGCCTGATTGGGCAGCCTCTTTCTGGGAGTTGGGGCAGGTCAACTGCAAGTGCTCTAAGAAGTACAGTTTACTTGCCGGCCATGATGCTGATGATTGAGGAAATGTCGGCAACGTCGACGGTGCCGTCGCCGTTGACGTCGGCGGTGGCAGAGGTATCTTCCGAACCGGCCATGACGCTGATGACGGCGGAGATGTCGGCAACATCGACGACACCGTCGCGGTTGACATCGCCAACGAGCTGGAGGCCGAAAGGCTTCAGGTAGCTCGAAGATCTGTTAGCTTTGGCAATGGTGGGGATGTTCATCGTGTAGACATTGTCGGTGCCGTCGGGATAGCGTCCGGCGGTCTCGTCGGCCTTCATGGCCTCGTAAGTGAAGAGGTCGCTCCAAGAGCCGTCCTCAGCGGTGAGCAACAGGTCGTCACCCTCGGCGGCCAGCTTGAACGAGGCGTGGAGCTGAGTCTCTGGCTCCAGCTTGTCGCACCAGATGATGAGGTAGCCGTGGGCGGGGATGATTGTTGAGAGCTGGGGGGTGGAGGATCCCGAAGCTGACGCCATTCCCGACGTTCCGTCGCCTACCCGTAGCCTTTCGGGCACGGTGGCTGTTGAGAGGGGAGAGGGGAGGGAGGAGAATTCCGGGTTGAGGATTGAGAGCTGGGGGTTGAACGACGGTGCTTGGATCTGGTATTTGTAAGGCTTGTCGGGATTGTCGGAGATGTACATTCCGGCCACGTCGATGTCCTCGGAAGTGGTGTTGTAAAGCTCCACCCAGTCGTTGCGCTTGAAATACTCGTTCACGAAGATGCCGTTGGCGGCGCTCACCTCGTTGATGCGGACGGGAGGGAGGAACGATGATGATTCGCCCGACGCTAACTCGTCAGAAACAGAGGCTGCGGCGGTGAAGGTGGCGGTGAGGGTTACGCTGCTGCCTGACGGGAGGCTGATGACTGGCTCCATGGAGATTATTTCCGTGCCTTTCTTCCATCCGGCGAAGACGTAGCCTGCAGGGGCCATGGCCTCAAGCTCGACGGGGGCGAAGAGATGACCCTTGAAAATCTGGGCTTTCGTGGTTGTGGTGGGCGTTGATGGGGCTGTCGGCGTTGTGGGGAAGGTTGGCACGACGATACCATTGACCTTGACAATGGCTGCCGAGGGCGAGAGTCCCGACAATGAGTCGTCGTAATCGTCTGTGATTTCGGTGTTCAGTGTTACGTTCTGCCTTGTTGCGCTGCCGAGCTTCATCTGCTCGAACTGCTTCATGTAGCCCGTCATTTTCTCCGAGCGTCCATTCAGTTTTTCGTTGATGGTGGCGGCGGCGCGGTCGGGGTAGTGGCCGCCGTCGATGCGCTGCTGCTTCATCAGGTCGGTCATCGGCCTTACGTTGTCCAACAGTTCGTCGATGATCTCAGCGGCTTTTGTGGGTTCAAACACACTTCCGGCCACAAGGCAGAAGGTGTCGATGAACTTGCGGCGGTAGGTGTCGTGCTCCAGCAGGTTGAAGAAGAACTTCACGAAGTCCATGTACTTGAATTTGGCGATATAGGTGAAGGGATCTTCACCGCTGGCACTGCCATTGCATCCTGCGAAGGCGTAGTCGAGGTCGAACGAGACGAAGCGGTATCGCCCGTCGTTGCGCGAGCGGTAGCCCTTGATGTTGTTGTTGGGCCAGTCGTCGTTGTGGAGGAAGATGGTCACGGCCATGTAGTTGGTGAACTCGTCGATGTCGAGCAGGGTCTTCAGCTCGTCGTAGGCCCCTTCGTCGTTGATGTTTTCGCCCAGTTCGAGGATGCGTTTGAACACCTTGTCGTCGCCGTTTTTCATCTCGAAGTTCTCGAATGCGTCAAGCTCGTCATCGTCGTAGCCCCAGTTGGCGTATGCGAACTTGTCGTTGTTGGTCTCGCGCAGGTTGAGCACTCCGCGCAGCTCGCCGTTCACATACTCGATGATGGGCACGTATGACTGCACGTCGATGTCGATGCCCGAGCGCTGGATGATGGTTTCGAGTGCGGGGTCCAGGAATCGGGCGTTGTGCGTCCACACGTCGTTACCGCCGTTGCGCACGAGCAGAGCCTTGTCGCGGTTGTAGGGTTTCTGTGGGAAGAACTGGAAGTCGAAGTGGTTCTGCCCGTCGAACACCTTGTTCGACTTCAGCTTGAACGAACGGAAGTGCTGCGAGCGCGTCCATCCGCCGCTGACGCTGATGTTCACGTCCTGGTTGAACATCATCTCGCCCTCGGGCGTGAGGTAGCTGAAGTTCACGGGCCGGTCCCACGGCTGGTTGTAGTTCTTCGGCCATTCCTGCCCGTTGCCTGTCTTTCCGTTTGTTCCGTCGCCGTCGCAGTCGATGCCGCTTTTCGGGTCGGTGAAGTATTTCTTGTCGCCTACGATGCTGATGACGGGCAGAGTGTACTTGTTGCTGGTCTTGATGTAGCTTCTTGTCACTGGCACGCTGGGCAGGTAGCCGTCCTGGAAGAGGCGCACCGTCAGGCTTGTGGTCTTCGAGAACGAGAACTTCCCGTCCTTGCTCTCCTTGCAGGTTGTCGTTGTTGTTGCAGCCTGTCCGTCGTCGGTGAACAGCTCCCACGACACGTCGTCGAAATAGTAGTAGTTGTCCTTCCTGTCTACGTTAAGGTTGAAGGCAATGGTCTGCATGTCCTGGAAGGTCTCCTCGCCTCCCCACCACCATCCGCCGCCTTGCTTTCCCACCTGCTCGTCGGTGATGGTGCCTTCGTAGGTTATCTCCTGCCACTCGGTTGTGACATTGTAGCTGCCGTCGAGTATCGACCAGTAGATGTAGTTATGCGGTGTGGTGTGCGTCTGGCATGTGATTCGTGCATCCTTGTCGGCCCTCACCTTCATGCTGAACCGGTATTTCTCTCCCGAGCGCCAGATGTGGTCGGGTGTGTAGACGAACAGCTGCGCGTCGTGGTCGTTCTGTGCCGTGGCCAGTGAGTGTATGCGGATTCCCCGTGAGCCCTCGTATCCCACTCCGTCGACGATGCGTTTCTCGTCGCCGGTGCCGCCAGCGTCGCGACTTACCAGACATGTGGCGTCGTCGCCCTCGCAGTTGCCGTTTTTCACGAACTCCACCCATGGCGACGGCTCCTCTTCATAGTACAGTTCCCACGAAAACTCGTCGAAGTAGAAGTTGTTCTCCTCAGCAGCCTCGTTCAGGTTGAAGGCAATGGTCTGCATCCCCTCCTCGCCGGCCTGTTCCTCTGTGATTGCCCCCTCGAAGACAATCTCGGTCCACTGTGTCGTGATGTTGTAGCCTCCTTCCAGCATCTTCCAGTGGATATAGTCGTGAGGCTTCGCGTGCGACTGCACTGAGACGTATGCGGGCTTGTCGGCCCTCACCTTCATGCTGAATCGGTATTTGTCGCCGGCCTTCAGCGTGTAGTCGTGAGCATAGACAAAGAACTGCGTGTCCCATACTTCCTCCGGGTTTTCAATGGCGTGTACCTTCACGCCCCGTGAGCCGTCCACGCCCACGCCGTCCACGATGCGTGTCTCGTCGCGCTTGACATCACCATCGTAGGACACGTAGCACGAAGCGTCGTCGCCCTCGCAGTCGCCGTTGGTCAGCATCTGCTCCCAGCCCGACACTGGCTCCTCGTCGTCGTCCTTTTGCGTCGGGGCTGTCGGCAGGCTGCCGTCGGTGGTGTACATCAGCCGGGCACCTGCGGGAATGTCTACGGTGACATCCACCGTGCCGTCGAAGAGGCAGCTCCCCCGACTCACCACAGGCGCATCGAGCCTTTCGTCGGCAAACGTTGCCGTGGCGTTCGAGGCTTCTGGGGTTGGTGTGGCCGTCCATCCCCATTCGCTTCCGCCGTCCTCCTTCAGCGCCCATGCCGTGTGGCTCAGTGCCGGTGGGTAGACAGCGCTGCATATCTCGTTCGTGCCGTCGCTGAGAATTATGGTGCCACCGTCGCAGTCGAGCTTGAAGGTGGCCTGTGTCGTCTTGATGTCGTTGGAACCAAGCCACACCACCTTGAACCCCTTGGCGGGCACGCTGCCTATGGCGGAGGGCATCTTCCACTTCGTCAGGTTCTCGGCATCGTTGCTGAGGTACATGCCGCCGAGGTTCACGTCCTTGTCACCGGGGTTGTAGATTTCAATCCAACTGTCGAAATTTGTTGCCGGGCTCATCACCTCGCCAACGTTTGCGGCCATCAGTTCGTTGATGACCAGTACTGCTGTTGCTAATGTCATGTTTGGAATTGGTATTTAATGTTTTGTTCTGTCCGTATGCGGCTCATTTTCAAGGTGCAAAGTTACTAATAATATAGGATATGGCGTTGTCTTTTGTTGCAGAATGATGTTCCCGGCCATGCTTTTGTGACAATTAGGAAAGAAAAAGAGACATTACGCATGTATTAATATTGTATGTAATATGTATCTTTGTAGCCAATTATGTAAAACCGACAATTAAACCACTAAAAACATGAAAAAGATTTTTCTTCTTCTGCCATTTATGGCAATGATGTTTGGCTGCACTTCCACCGAGAAGAAAGCCGACAACCCAGTGCTCACCATCGAGGGTGGACAGATTTCAGGTGTTAAGGTAGACTGCACCGACAATGCCGGCAAGCCTACGACGTACTATGCCTACAAGGGCATCCCCTACGCCGCCGCCCCCATCGGCGACTTGCGCTGGAAGGAACCCCAGCCCGTCGTGGCTTGGGAAGGTGTCCGTGAGTGTGACAAGTTCGGCCATCCCGGCTATCAGGCCGTCCACTATCCCGGCTTCTATGCCTCGGAGTGGGGCTATGGCGACGAGGCCCCCTACAGTGAGGACTGCCTCTATCTGAACGTGTGGACGAAAGCCCCCGGACAGGTGGACAAGAAGCTGCCCGTGGCCCTGTGGATCCACGGCGGCGGCTACCGCGAGGGCTGGGGTTCGGAGCCTGAGTTCGACGGACAGGAGTGGGCGCTGAAGGACGTGGTGCTCGTCAGCATCAACTACCGCCTCGGCATCTTCGGCTTCATGACCTATCCCGAGCTGTCGGCTGAGAGTCCCAACCACGTCAGCGGCAACTACGGCATCCTCGACCAGATACAGTCGCTGAGATGGATCAAGGCCAACATCGCACAGTTTGGCGGCGACCCCGACAACGTGACCATCTTCGGACAGAGTGCCGGCGCCGGCAGCGTGCGCACACTGTGTGAGAGTCCGCTGGCCCGTGGCCTGTTCCACAAGGCTGTCATCATGAGCGGCGGCGGCATCAACGTACCCGCCAAGGAGGGTGAGGAGGCCAAACCTGCCACGCCGATGAACCGCTTCTTCAACTACAACCCGACACTGGCCGAGAGCGAGGCCGAGACGAAGAAGGTGATGGACTGGGCCGGACTGACCGACCTCGAGAAGCTGCGCCACGCCTCGACGGAGATCATGTACACCGTGGGCCAGCTCTACAACATGGTGAACAAGACCGACCTCTTCCTCATGCAGCGCCCCATCATCGACGGATATGTCTGCACACGTAACTTCGACGATGCCACCCGCGCCGGTATCATCGCCAACATCCCCTACATGATTGGCTACACACTGAACGACATGGGTTCGATGGGTCCCGGCATCGCCGAGTTCTGCAAGGTGCGCCAGGAGAAGGGCGGCAAGGCATGGGCCTACGAGTTCGCCCGTCCGTTGCCCGACGACGGCAAGCACCCGGAGATTACCGACCGCCTGAAGGGTGCATTCCACTCGTCAGACCTCTGGTTCGTGTTCAAGAGCCTGAAGCATTGCTGGCGCCCCTGGACGCAGGGCGACTGGGACCTCTCGGAGAAGATGCTCACCGCATGGACGAACTTCGCAAAGTATGGCGACCCCAACGGCGAGGACGGCACTGCCTTGGGATGGACTCCATGCACAGCCGAGAACCCACAGTTCATGCTCTTCAAGCTCGACGACAAGGATGCCGAGGCATCGGAGATGGGTGAGCCTATACTGCCGAACTGAGATTTCAAGTAAAAGTAAAAATACAAGTTGGTTCAAGTAGGTGATTATCGTATGTTTCCGCAGAACGGCCTGAAAGGCCAGCAAGCTGTCAGCCCAGGGCAGCGCCCTGGGTATGATGGCAAGGTTATCGTCGCCC
>CAJOEC010000043.1:0-31711 GCA_905233425.1 uncultured Prevotella sp.
ATAATTTGATTATCCGCAAAGAAGTGCAATTGACCTTCCATTAACATATAATTGCCATGTAATTGAACATTAATTGTACATTAATGCTGCGCACAAAAATTAATGAGAAATTAATGGTCAATTACATGGCAATTATATGTTAAAAACAAAAAAGCGAAATTACCATGAATAATTCAGGTTAATCACCTGATTGCGGATAATCATATAACATAAAATAAAGCGGAAACAAGAAATTCCTGTTTCCGCCTGACTGTTGCAACGCTGGTAATCGCGGTTTGTTGTTGGTGTTGCGACGCTGGTGAAGCGTTGACGCCTATTGGGGTTAGTGGCGCTGTCGTCTCACCGACACCCTTGCTGCCGAGGAACCTCCTGAGGAGCCTCCCGACGATGGTTTGCGGTTCTTCACCTTCTCTGTCTTCTCCTTAGACTGGCGACCGCTTTTCTTCGACGCCTTGGCCGAGGCGTTCTCTGCATCGAGCGAGTCCTGCTTCTCCTTGTCGCCGAAGATGTTCTTCCGGAAAGCCTCGAGTTCTTCCTCTATGCGCTTCTGCTCGTCGGAGTATTTCGTGGAGTCGTTGCCGGCTATCTGTGCGAGTGTCTTGCCCAGTCGGTTGGCGGTCTTGTAGATTTTTCCCTTGTACTTGTTGCGTGTGAAATAGTCGTCCATGGTCATCTGTGCGGCATCGTTCACGTCGCTTGTCTTCACCGTCTGACGGCTGAGGAACGGCTCCACTTCTGAGTATTTCACCCAGAAGAGGGGGTACTTTGCGGCCTCTCCGCCAAAGTCGTCCTCACGGATCATGACAGGGCAGAAGGCTATGGGCTTGATGTGGAACGACGAGTTGGCCTGGTCGAAGTAGGCACACTCCTTGAGATAGTACATCTTCACCTCGGCCGATGGTATGTCGCTGTTGTCCACCTTCACTTTGCCGTCAGCCTCCTCGTAGAAGATGTGGTAGTTGTCGAGTATCGACTTCATGTCGACCTTCGCCGAGGCTTCGAGCACTTCGTTGCCGTCGAGGTTGTACTCGTAGACGGGTATGTAGCCGTTGAGGGCAAGCTTGAAGACGTATGTGAAGAGGTTCAGCCGCTTTCCCTGCGGCTCCACGGGGTCGTAGAGTCCTGCGTTCTCCTCCTCGTTGAGGTCGATCTCGCGGTATATGTCACGCCGCCACACCACCTCCTCTGGCATGTCGGTAGCCGTGGGATACATTATCTGCATGCGCTGGGTCATTCCTCCCTGCGTGTTGTTTCCCTGCTGCCTCTGCGCCTGTACCTGCTGCTCCTGCACACGGCTGCGCTTGGGCTGGGCCTGCGTTTCGCTAATGAATAGTGAACAGTGAATAGTGAATAGTATCAGAAATCCCTTCACTATCCAAAAACTTTTCATTTTTGCGTCATTATTCATTCTCTCTGTTTTCATATTTCAATATCTTTATTTCTTTTTCCATCATTTCAATGAATGAATCATTGCACTTTTATTTCCATGACGCTTGTCAGTGTGCGCTCAATGCCATCGGGGCCGACGGCGACAACGCTGGAGATGTAGAAGCGGCGGCCACGCGAGAGTTTACGGAACTGGTCCTTCTGTGCTGCCGAGAATCGCGGCCCGTCGCTGTTGATAGGCTTGGCGTTACCCATGTTGTCGAAGAACACAGTCTGGAACGAGCGCACTTGGAAGGCGATGTCGAGAATGCCGTCGTCGATGGCGGCTCCGAGCACTTCAGCCCCCAGCATTCCGGCCTTGTTCATGTTTCCGCCCTTGAAGCGCGACGGGTTGCCAGCCTCGTCCTTGACGTCGATGAACGGTGTCGGGTCGGGCAGCTTGCGCACACGGAATGCGAATGTGCCCATGGTCTGCGGCCGCCCTGTGTTTGTCGATGTGACGGTGATGACGGCGTCCTGGCCAATCTTCGACGGCTTGGCGATGTATTTGCCGGGGCCTGTCTGTGTGAGCGTTCCGTTGGTCATCGATGCCGACACCTTGTTGAGGGGCACGCCAGGCACCGAGACGCTTATGGGGTTCGAATATCCGGCGTAGAGCATACGTGTGAGGTCGGCCGACACCGTTGCTGCAGGCTCTACGACGGTGTATTTCTGTTCGAAGTCACGGCGCAGTTTGTCGCCGTTGCCGTTGACAGTCTCTATCCATCCGGTGAGGGTAAAGTCTCCTGTGCGACTGCAGACCAGCTCGTAGGTGTTGTCCTTGAGATCCATCTTCTTGCCGCCGATATATACGTCGGGAACCTGCGTGGTGTCGACGGCGGCCATGACAATCTTTGCCGAGAACTTGTCGCCCTGGACGATGGTCTGCGAGTTGGGTATGACGAAAGCCTCGAGGAGGTTCACGCGTATATCCTTCACGTCGATGTTCTGCACGAGCGTATGTAGCACCTCCGTCTCAGCGTGGCGCACGTCGCCCTGCAGTTTTGACAGTATGGTTACGGCGGCGATGGCAGGCATGGCCTCGAACTGCATCTCCTGCCAGTTCTTGCCCAGCTCGCGCTTGTCGGCGGGAACCTCCGTGGTGAGGTCGCTGGCAATGATGCGCTGTTTTGCCGTGTCGGGTATCATCTTCAGTATTCGGTCGCGGTAGCTTTCTATAGCCAGCTTCAGGGCCTCGCCCTTGCCGCGTCCCGGAGCGAGCATCACCTGGGTTGATGCCTCCAAGTCCTCCTGACCCTTCAGGTTGTCGGGGTCGCCGTCCTTGCCGTCGGCCTCGCGTGCTATGGCCAGTTTCAGCTCGGCTGCGAAGTCATATAGCGAGTCGCTCATCTGGCGCACAAGCTGGGCCTTGTCGTACCATTCCTTCACCTTTTGGGGGTTGGCTTTCATCTGCTCCTCGAAGGCTTCGTAGATGGCACGGTTATCATTCATTGCGTTCGCCGTTGTCCGCCCGATGCTCTCGCCGACGATGGCGAAGCCGTTGAGCACCTCGTTTGAGACGTTCAGGGCGAGCATGGCCATGAGGACGACGTACATCAGGTTGATCATCTTCTGGCGCGGAGAGACGGGTCTTTTCTTTATTGCCATTTTTTGTTGAGCGTTTAGTGTTTAGAGTTCAGAGACTTTAGTTTATTTGTTTCGTTTTGGCAGCAAAAGTATAGTCGCTCAACCCTCAACTCTTAACTCTGAACTATTTACTTTTGGCATATTCGTGGTCATGGCCTCAATCATACGGGCGTAGATGCGGTTGAGCTCGGCGATCTGCTCAGCCATCTTGCGTGTCTGGTCGTTGATCTGGTCGATGGTGCCCACCTGCTGGCTTGCGCCTTTAAGCTGCATCTCGTAGACCTTGCAGATTCCTGTGAGCGTGCGGTTGAGGTTCTCCATCTCCTCGCTGTCGCGTGTCAGGCGCTCGCTCTGCTCCGAGACCTTCTTCAGTGTCTCGGTGAGAGCCTTCAGCTGCTCCACATATCCGGCAGTAGCCTCCTCCATCTCCTCGGGGTCGATGTCGGGCAGTTCGGGTTGTGGTGGTGCCACCACTCCTCCGATGATGCCTCCTCCGACGATGCCTGTGCCACCGGCAGGGACGTTACCTCCTGCGACAGTCTCAGTACCCACAGTCTCTGTGCCCTCGGTGTCTCCGCCGGGAGCGCCGCCGCCAACGTAGCCGCCACCGCCGCCGACATATCCGCCGCCACCGATGAATCCTCCGCCACCGATGACACCTCCACCAGTGCCCACGACACCTTCGCCACCGGCAACGACGCCATCACCTGTGCCGCCGCCACCACCACCAATGATGATGGTGCCACCGCCTGTGACGCCCTGGACTTCTGGGGTCTCTGGGGCATCTGGGGATTCTGGGGCCTCTGGGGACTCTGGGGTGTCGATGACATGGGTGGGCAGTTCCTTGCCGTCCTCGGTCTTGTCGAACGGACGGTCGAAACCTGCGATGAAGAACACGAGCACCTCAGTGCCCATGCCGAGGAACAGCATGAGGTTTGCCCCCGGCAGGTGTGTCAGCTTGAACAGTGCACCCAAAATCACTATGGATGCGCCCCAGCTGTATGCATAGTTCATGAACGTCTGCCCGGGCACGCTGTCGAGCCACTTCTGCAGAAGGTAGATTACGTTGAATTTGCTATATTTTGTCATCTTTTTGTTTAGAGTTTAGAGTTCAGAGTTCAGAGTTGAGAGTTCAGAGTTGAGAGTTCAGAGTTCAGAGTTGAGAGACTTTTGTTTTGGGTTCAGGGTTGAGAGACTTTTGAACACTCAACGCTTCTGCTTCTTTGTCGTGGCCTTGGTGGGCTTTGCCTTCTCGCTGATGGTGTTTGCGAGGGAGCGCACGCAGCGGAAGCCTATGTACGAGCGTGGCTGGTTCTGGAACTCACTGGTTCGCCATGCCGAGCGTATGTAGCTCTCGGGATCTTTCCACGAGCCTCCGCGCACGCTTTTCTTCTTCAGCCTGTAGGGGTCTTCAAGTGCTGCATGATACTTCAGCTGCGGGTTGAGGTCGCTCATGGCATCGACACCGGCCTCGGTGAATATTGTCGAAGTCCACTCAGCCACGTTTCCAGCCATGTCGAAGAGTCCGTTGGTGTTGGGCTGGTATATTCCCACCTTCGATGTTATCAGGTTTCCGTCCTTCACATAGTTACCCTCGTCGGGTTTGAAGTTTGCGAAGAAACACCCCTTTCCCGTTACCACATCCTCGTTTTCCCACGGGAACTCATTGCCGTCCTTTCCACGTGCGGCATACTCCCATTCTGCCTCCGTCGGCAGACGGTAGCGCTGCACGAAGCGTGCTGCCGGGCCGAGGCCCTTGAGCAGGAACTCTGTGCGCCATGCGCAAAAGGCGTTGGCCTGCTCCCATGTCACTCCCACCACTGGGTAGTCATTATATGCGGCGTTGGAGAAATAGTTGCGCATGTAGACCTCGTTCTCTGCGTTGGGGAAATCGTTCACCCAGCACGTCGTGTCGGGGAATATATTAATAATGTACGTGTTGAGGAAGTCCCACGGCCCTGTATATTCGCGGTTTATTGTCTCATTGTGTATGCGTCCCTCGTCGTCAACGTATGCCGTGTCCTTCGAGATGTATATCTTCTCGTCGTATATACCTCCCTGCTTCTGCTGGTTCCACTGGTCGGTGTCGAGGTGGCGCTCCTCGGGGTTCTCGCGGAACCTGCGCTGAGCTGCCGTGACATAGTCGTAGATCTCATAGCGGTAGTTCATCTGCTTTGCGTCGAGCATTTTCTCTTCTGTCACGGGGTTGATCACATAGACGCTCTCTATTGCCCTCAGCTCGTCCTCGTTGGGCTTGCGCGGAATGTTCTTTTTCCAGTTCAGTCGCGGCTTTATTGGGTTGCCCTCCTTGTCCTCCTCAATCTTGTAGCTCTCGTCGCCGCCGTAGTTGGGGTCGGCCAGTCGCTCGCGTATGATGCTGTCGCGCACGTAGTTGACAAACTGGCGGTACTCCGAGTTTGTTATTTCCGTGTCGTCCATCCAGAAGCCTTCCACCGAGATGTCCCTCAGCGGTGTCTCCTTGCCCCAGAGCGAGTCTTTCGTCTCGAGTCCCATCTTCAGGTGGCCGCGCTTCACCATCACCATTCCGAATGGTGCGGGTTCAGAGAACGAGCGTCCGCGTGTTCCCGTCAGTTCGCCTCCTGCCGATGTGGCCTCCTTGCCACCGAAGCAAGAGGTGAGGAGGAAAACGAAGAGGCATACCAGCAGACCCACCCCCAGCCCCATTCCCGAGCGGGGCTCGCCTACCCGTAGCCTTTCCCTGCGAGGGAGGGGAGTAGTTACATTTGTCGTTGACAAACGGAATGAAACCAATTCCTTTATGCTTTCTTCTTTCATATTTTGTTTTGTATTTTTCAAGTTCTTTTGTGTAACCACTCCCCTCCCTCGCAGGGAGGGGCAGGGGGGGTGGGTCTTTCTACAGCAGTCTGACGCTCTGGTGTCGGTTGCGGCCTTTCTTGAAGAGGTTGATGTCTGTCTGGTACCCCACGTACAGTTCATGGCTTCCGTTAGCTATCGATATTGCCGATGTGTATATCTCATAGCTGTAGCCCAGCATTATGCCGTGGAACCTTCCTCCGATGTAGACCGTCGTTGAGATTGTCGGGCTGTACCCCACCGCTGCATACAACAACCTGTTCTCGTAGTTGTAAGTCAAGCGTGCGGTGACGTCGGCCCTGTACCCCACTCCGTCGTATCTGCCCATGAGCGATGGCTGTATTGTAAGAAACGGATTTCTGAGCCGAATATTGCCTCCGGCAGTCAAATAATACGTTTGCGCGACTTTCAGCTCGTTTTTTTCGCCTATCTCCACCGTTGGCCCCGTAACGTGCTGCACCGACGCCCCGGCATACCAGTTCTTGTGCTTGTAGTACACTCCGACGCTGAGGTCGAAGGCAGAGCCGTTGACATCGCTGGTGCTGAAGGCCTCGTCGCCGCTCTCTGCCAGGTCGAGCTTCGAGCCGTTGAGGCTCTCGCTGAGCATCGACGGCTGTATTCCTACGCTGAGCATTCCCCCCAAGAGTTTATGCTTCAGGGCGTACATCACCGAGAACTTCTTGTGTGAGAACACTCCGATGTCGTCGTTCATCAACTGCACTCCCACGCCGTGGTATGTCCCGAGGGCAAACAGCGGCATGTCGGCGGCCAGGTACATCGTGCGCGGGTTGTTCTCGAATCCCACCAACGACATGTTGTATGCCAGGACGGCGTTTACCTTGTCCTGCTTTCCCACTGAGGCAGGATTATAGGCCGGCTCCATCCCCCAGTAGTGGCTGAACGAAGCATCATACTGCCCACGGACGCCCGTGACAGCAGCAAGCATAACGGACAATATCAGAATTTTTCGTCTGAACACGCTAATAATAACGCACTTTTTCCACATTTATTATACTAACAGGCATCCTTCGTAACTTTTAAACAGAGGGGCTACGCATATTTCCTTACAATCTGCTCGAAACTGCCCGTGAGGTAGAACGGGAGGTTGATCAGGCGGAAAGGCTTCTTCCTGATGGTTGTCTGCACGTCATCGACGGAGAACGGTCCTGACCAGACACGCACGCCGATGTCCACCGGCGACGCATCGATGAAGGAATGTAGTGAGCGCAGGTGTGAGTTGGTACCGTTTTTCACCTCTATCGGTATTATCTGCCCGTCGACAGTCCAGATGAAGTCCACTTCTGCGCTGCCGCCGCCGCCGTCCTTCATCCAGAATGCCCTCTCTTTGCCAGGCATATCGTCCTGTGTCAGCAGTTCCTGCGCCACGACATGCTCTGCAATGCGTCCCCGCCACACATCCATCACATCCATGGCTCCTATCACCTCCCTCCTCACGCCTGCGGCGAAATTCACCAAGCCTGTGTCGAACCATATCACCTTTGGCTGACGTCTCATCTGCGGCATGGCAGGAATGGCGGTGGCAGTGGTGGGATAGACCAGCTCCACGAGCATGGCTTTCTCCAACAGGCGGAAAGCCTCGCCCACATCTTTTGCCGCATAGCCCGAATTTCCCAGGTTTCCCAAGGATACCGTCTGTGAAGCATATTGCCAGCCCTTGTCGAGTATCAGTCTCACCACATCGGTCATTTTCCTGTCGGCCACATATTTCTCCACGTCGTCACGATAGCCTCTCAGCAGCTGTGCGTAAAGCCTGTCCTGGGCCAGAAGGTCGTGCGTCTTGGCGTAGCCGTCCACGATTTCGGGCATTCCCCCCACTATCACATACTGGTTGAACAGGCTCATTAGCTCTTCGTGGCAGGCTACGGAATACTCAGGCGTGTCGAGGAAATAGAACAGATGTTCCTTTCCCAATGCTGAGAGGAACTCACGTAATGAGCAAGGCCGCATGGCCATATAGTCGACCCTGCCCACGGGGAAAGACGCCCTCACGTCGACAACGTTCTCAAGCAGCGAGCCTGCGGCTATGACGCACAATTCGGGATGCTCCTCATAGAAATAACGTAGCTGGGCTATGGTCGTGGGCGAATTTTGTATCTCGTCTATAAAGAGCAGGGAGGTCTCGGGCCTGAACGCCTGGCGACTACGTGCAAAGAGAATCTCCAGGAGATGCTCCAGCGGCATCTGCCGCTCTATGGCGGCGCGGTCGGTGGCCTTGTCCAGGTTTAGATAGACGTAACTGTCGAACATCTTGCCAAACTCGTTTACGACAGTGGTCTTGCCCACCTGACGGGGACCACGCACAATAAGCGGTTTGCGATAGGCCGAGTTTTTCCACTCCAAAAGACGGTCAAGGGCTTGTCTTTTTATCATTTTCGAGGAAAGAATTGATTTTCAGGCGCAAAGGTACGAATTATTTCTGAAAATGCAAGATACTTTTACGCTTTTTTATCACAAAATGCAAGATACTTTTGCGATTATTGGTCACAAAATGCAAGATAACAGCAAAAATGTGTTGGTCGCAATGTAGGGACGCGACGTGTCGCGTCCGAAAACACGCGACACGTCGCATTCATAGTGCGGACGCGACACGTCGCATTCACATTACGGACGCGACACGTCGCATTCACATTACGGACGCGACACGTCGCATTCACATTACGGACGCGACACGTCGCGTCCCTACATGTGCAAAAAGGGGTTGGCCTTTGTCTGGTCAGGGATTCTGGAATCTCTCCAAGACGCTACGCAGCTCGTCGTCGCTGTCGAAGGGGATGGTGAGCTTGCCCTTGCCGCCGACGCCATAGCTGACCTGCACCTTGGCCTTCAAGACCTCGGCCAGCTTATCCTTCATCCTGACGAGGTCGTCGGGCATCTGCGTCTTGGCAACAATTTTCTTCTTCGCCGTCTGCACGTCCTCACCGCTCTTGAGCATCTGCACCATCTCCTCGACCTTGCGCACCGAGTACTGGTTCTTCTGCACGTCGCGGAAGAGCTTCAGCTGCAACGAGGGGGAGTCGAGCGAGAGCAGGGCACGGGCGTGTCCCATGTCTATCTCGCGGTTCTTCAGAGCCATCTGAATCTGTGCGGGCAGTTTCAGCAGACGCATGTAGTTGGTGACGGCGGTGCGGCTCTTCCCCACCCTCTCCGATATTTTCTCCTGCGTCATCCCGCTCTGCTCGGCGAGGTGCTCGTAGGCCAGCGCGATTTCGATGGCGTTGAGGTCCTCACGCTGAATGTTCTCCACGAGTGCCAGCTCCATGACGCTCTCGTCGTCGGCGGTGCGTATGTATGCCGGTATCGATGTCAGTCCGGCCATCTGCGATGCTCTCCATCGGCGCTCGCCGGCGATAATCTGGTAGTGGTCGGGGCTTGTCTGGCGCAGCGTTATGGGTGCAATGATGCCCATGGTCTTGATGCTTCCTGCCAGTTCCTGCATGGCCTGTGCGTCGAACTCCCGGCGCGGCTGGTCGGGGTTAGGTTCAATCTGGTCAATGGGTATCTCACTGAGGTTCGACGACCCCTGTGTCTTCACTTCGCTGGTGTCTATCAGCGCGTCGAGTCCGCGACCGCTGCCAATGTCGTCGAGGCCTCGGCCCAGGACGCTCTTGTCGTATTTTTTTCTTACAGCCATTTTATGTTTAGGGTTTAGGGTTGAGAGTTGAGAGACTTTACAAACGAGTTCCGAAGTCCAGAAAGCATTCTTGCAACAATCTCTATTCTATCCTCAGCAGTTCTAAATTCTTCTTCACTAATATATTTTACTCTATAAGCAATTTCCATCTGGCATAACACTTCCATTAAAGAGCTATATGCCATACTTACAAAATGAGCTTTCTCTTTGTCGGTAGCTCTTCCGACTCCTTCCACGATATTTGAAGGAACAGAAACAATCGCTCTTCGCAATTGGTCACCAAGTGCATATTTTTCTTCCTTTGGAAAACGCCCTACTTTCTCATACACATATTCCACCAAGTCTAAAGCCTGATAATAGACATTTAATTTCCTAAAATTGAATTCCATTTCTCTCAACACTTAACACTTAACACTCAACTCTCAACACTCAACACTCAACTCTCAACTCTCAACACTCAACACTCAACTCTCAACACTCAACACTCAACACTCAACTCTCAACACTCAACACTCAACTCTCAACAAACACTTAACACTCAACACTCAACACTCAAATGTAAAGTCTCTCAACACTAAACACTCAACTCTCAACAAACACTCACCCTTTAGAGATAATCTCCTTCGCCAGTGCCAGGTGGTTCTTGGAACCGGTGGACTCGGCATCGTAGAGGATGACGGGGAGGCCGTGTGAGGGGCTTTCCGAGAGTTTCACGTTGCGCTGGATGACGGTCTTGAACACCAGCTCCTGGAAGTGGCGCTTCACCTCGTCGTAGATCTGGTTGGCCAGACGGAGGCGCGAGTCGTACATGGTGAGGAGGAAGCCCTCGATCTCGAGTTTCGGGTTGAGTTTCGACTTTATTATCTTTATGGTGTTGAGCAGTTTCGATATTCCCTCGAGGGCGAAATACTCGCACTGCACGGGAATGATGACCGAGTCGGCGGCCGTCAGGGAGTTGACGGTGATGAGTCCGAGCGACGGCGAGCAGTCGATGAGAATGTAGTCGTATTCTGAACGTATAGGATCCAAGAGGTTCTTGATGACACGCTCACGGTTGTCGAGGTTGAGCATCTCAATCTCCGCGCCCACCAGGTCGATGTGGCTGGGGATGATGTCGAGTCCCTCGATGTCGGTGGTGTAGATGGCCTCGCGCACGTCGGCATGGTTGATGATGCACTCATAGAGCGAGCACTCCACCTCCTTGATGTCCACGCCGAGTCCGCTGGAGGCGTTGGCCTGCGGGTCGGCATCGACGACGAGCACCGTCTTCTCCAGTGTGGCCAACGAGGCTGCCAGGTTGATGGTGGTTGTGGTCTTGCCCACACCGCCTTTCTGATTGGCTAATGCAATAATCTTTCCCATATCAATCTTTACCTTAAATAATTAATCAGGGTGCAAAGGTACTAAGTTTTCCATCAACCGCCCCACCCCGTTTGATTAAAAAAGCATAAAAAGCGCCGAAAACCGATGTTCTTGACAAAAATCATCAAGTCGGCCTCCCCCAGCCTATCCCTGACAGCCCCTCCGACACGTCTCGCCAGGGTCTCCGAGGGGTCTCGGAAAGGCCCTACGGACGTCTTGGAGTTCGCGCCGTGCGAACTCCGAGTTCGCCCGGCGCGGACTGACAGTTCGCACGGCGCGAACTTTTTACGATATCCGAGGGGGTCCCGACTCTAATTATTTGTTTTGGAAAACTAAAACAACTTAAAAACCAATACAGAATGATATATTTTATTTAATAAACGTGGAAAAATTTGTACTTTTCCAAGAAATGTGCTTACCTTTGCATGAAATTTTGAACGAAAAGCGTATAAATGAAAAGAACACTCAGCCCACTCTTCTTGTTGGTGGCGGCAGCGGCAATGTTTGTCTCATGCCTTGGCGACAACAACAACGAGGTGACAGAATACAGCGACACGGCAGTCACAGGTGTCACACTGGGCACGCTGAACCGCTACACGCACACCACCTCGACGAAGACTGGCAACGACACCATCATCAAAACCACCATCACGGGGTCAAGCTACAAAATAACCATCGACCAGCTGGCCCGCACCATCTACAACCAGGACTCGCTGCCCATGGGCACCGACCTCGCACACGTGACCCTAAGCTCGCTCACCACGAAGAACAGCGGAGTGGCTTTGATAAAGTCGATGAACAGCGACACATTATATTATATATCATCGACCGACTCGCTCGACTTCACCCAGCCCCGGATCATACGCGTATTGGCCACCAACGGCATCGACACACGCGACTACACCATGACGCTCTCGGCAAGCACCACACTGGGAACCACCTTCGGATGGCAGCAAGTGGCACAGCGCGACGACCTGGCCGGATGGACCGACAAGAAGCTGGTGGCAATAGGCGACAGCGTGAAGCTTGTGGATAAGAACGTCATCGTCGCATACGACGAGCTCTTCACCTTGGACAGCCTCACTCTCATCGGTGCCACAGACTATGAGATATTCGCCATGGACGCCGACGGACGGCTGAAGATGACCAACGAAAGCCTGGGCATGAACTGGCGCGACGAAGAACTCGACGACTCCACCGCCCTGCTGCCCTCCACCGCCATGGCCATGACGAGCTGGAAGTACGCGCCAGCCGACAGCACCGACTACATACTGCTGGCCGGCAACAGCGACGCCGACTCCACCAATGCCGTGTGCTGGCGCAAGCTGAGCCAAGTCAAGGGTACGGACACAGTGGGCACATGGGTCTACATGCCCGTCGACGGCACCAACCACTATGCCCTGCCCCGCCAGGACTACCTCTCACTTGCTTATTATAATAATAATGTATTAGCAGTGGGAAGCAACATGAAACTCTATCAGAGCCGCGACCAGGGCATCACCTGGAAGACAAACTCAACATACGCCCTGCCGACACAGATAGGAGGCACAAGAGCAACGATTGCAGCCGACAAGCTCAACCGCCTGTGGGTAGTCACCGACAGCGGCGAGGTGTGGAAGGGAACGTTACGCTGACGCTAAATACATAATGAATAATAATAAATGATAAACCACAACAGCATATTACTCATAAAAGAAATGGAAAGGGTAATAAGTTCCATTTTTATTATTTCTTATTTATTCATTAGCACAAGCGCAGTGGCCCAGGAGGCCCCCGAATACCGCATGGAGATAGGCGGAGGCGCAGGAATGATGAACTATCTGGGCGACCTCAACGGCAATCTGCTGAAAAACATGCAGCCCACGGGGGGAGTGGTGGCGAAATACAAGCTGAATCCGCGAATGGCATGGGGCGCATGGCTGGGCTACGGAAAGATGAAGGGTGAGTGGTCGGCGGCAAACACATGGTACCCCGAAATAACCGTCACGCAAAGGGAGTTCACATCGACAGTGGTTGACTTCAACGTGCGCTTCGAGTACAATTTCTGGCCTTTCGGCACAGGGCGCGAATATCTGGGCGCGAGGAGACTGACACCGTTCATCGCGCTGGGCGCGGGACTGGTCTTCGCAAAGGCCGACCACGGCAGTCAGACAGGAGCGCTGCAGATGCCCATAGGAGTAGGAGTGAAATACAAACTGAAAGACAGGCTCAACCTCGCCGTCGACTGGATGATGCACATCACAGGAAGCGACAAGCTCGACGGCATTGACGACCCATACGGAATAAAGAGCACGGGGATGTTCAAGAACACCGACTGCTACGGCATGATCACCGTCTCGCTGACATACGACTTCTGGGAACGATGCAAGACATGCCACAATGACAGAGATTAAACATAATGAGATATGGACTACACATTAGATAGAACAAGAATCCCACAGCACATTGCCATCATCATGGACGGCAACGGACGCTGGGCCACAGAGCGCGGATGGGACCGCACACTCGGCCACAAGGCCGGCATGGACACCGTAACGAAAATCACAGCAGAGTGCTCACGCCTGGGTGTGAAATACCTGACACTCTACACATTCTCCACGGAGAACTGGAACCGCCCGGCCTACGAGATTGAGGCGCTGATGGGACTGGTGCTCAGCTTCATCGGAATGGATCTTTTCAGCGACAACAACGTGAAATTCCGCATAGTGGGCGACTTCAAGCGTCTGCCAGAGAGCGTACAGAAGAAACTACGGTACATGGAGGACGTGACGTCTAAGAACACCGGCATGACAATGGTGGTGGCCATGAGCTACTCTTCACGCTGGGAACTGATAAACGCCATGAGGGAGATAGCACAGGAAGGAATAGCCCCGGAGGACATCACGGAGGAGACCATCAACAGCCACCTGGTGACAAACTTCATGCCCGACCCCGAACTGCTCATACGCACGGGCGGAGAACTGCGCATCTCGAACTTCATGCTGTGGCAGATAGCCTATTCCGAACTGTATTACTGTGACACATACTGGCCCGACTTCGACGAAGAGTGCCTGCACAAGGCAATAGCAAGCTACCAGAGCAGACAGCGCAGATTCGGAAAGACAGAAGCACAGGTGGAGAGCGAGGCAGCGCCTCAAAACGACAAGCAATAAATGAAAAATGAAAAATGCGACAACGCTATGCTCAGGCTGAATGACATAATGATAAAAAGACAATGGTTCACGATATTGGCTTTATCACTTATCATTTGTCATCTGTCATTTAGCCGCGTGGCTGCGCAGGACGACATGGAGATAAGCTATGCCGGGACACCGCGGCAATGCGAGATCGGAGGCATCACCGTCAAAGGGGTCACCGACTATGAGGACTATGTGCTCATAAACCTGTCGGGACTCTCGGTGGGGCAGCAGATCGACGTGCCGGGAAGCGAAATCACCGATGCGGTGAAACGCTACTGGAAGCACGGGCTGTTCTCCGACGTGTCGATTGTGGCCGACTCCATCGTGGGGTCGAAGGTCTACCTCTGCATCAACCTGCAGCTGAGGCCAAGGATAACGTCGATAAACTACTCAGGAGTGAAGAAGCGCGAGCGCGAGGACCTGGAAAGCAAGCTGGGAATGGCAAAGGGAATGAGCCTCACGAAGAACCTCATAGACCGCGCTAAGATTCTGGCTAAGAAATACTTCGACGACAAGGGCTACAAGAACGCCGAGATTGAAATATCGCAGCACGACGACGTGACGGGAAAGAACCAGGTGGTGCTCGACGTATTCATCGACAAGAAAGACAAGATGAAGGTGCGCAGCATCATACTCGACGGCAACGAGCAACTCTCCGACGCAAAAATCAAGGGACGGATATTCACTAAGGGTGCATTCGGCAAAATCCACGAGGCAGGAAAGTTCAGCTCATGGTTCAAGGCGAAGAAATTCACACCCGAACGCTACGAGGAGGCTAAGCAGAAACTCATTGAGAAATACAACGAGCTGGGATTCCGCGACGCTGCAATACTTGAGGACTCGGTGTGGAACGTCGACGAGAAGCACACTAACGTCTACGTCAAAATCGACGAGGGACAGAAGTATTTCCTGCGCGATGTCAACTGGGTGGGAAACACCGTAGCAAACACTGACTACCTCAACCGTCTGCTCGGAATGAAGGGTGGCGATGTCTACAACCAGAAGCTGCTCGACAAACGACTCAACACCGACGAGGACGGCGTGCACGACTACTACTACAACAACGGCTACGTCTTCTCGCAAATCGAACCCGTAGAGGTGAACATCGTCGAGGACTCCATCGACCTGGAGATACGAATCATGGAAGGCCCGCAGGCTTACCTCAACAACGTGCGCATCTACGGTAACGACCGTCTCTACGAGGAGGTCGTCAGACGCGAGCTGCGTACAAAGCCCGGCGACCTGTTCTCGAAGGAGTCGCTCATGCGCTCGGCACGAGAGATAGCATCAATGGGATATTTCGAGCCGGAAACCATCAACCCCGAAGTGAAGCCAAACGGAGATGACGGCACGGTGGACATAAACTGGAACCTCGAGCAGAAAAGCAACGACCAGCTGGAACTCTCCATGGGATGGGGACAGACGGGTATCATCATGCGTGCAGGAATAAAGTTCAACAATTTCTCATTGCGCAACCTCCTGGGACGTAACAAGTTGCACAGGGGAATAATGCCGGCTGGCGACGGCGAGCAGATAGGCATCAGCGCACAGACCAACGGACGATACTACACGTCGTTCAGCACTAACTACGGAACGGGATGGTTCGGAGGGAAACGACCAAACTCGTTCAACGTCGGAGCATTCTACTCGCACCAAAGCGACGTGTCGAGCACGTACTACAACTCGGCATACATGAACTCCATGTACAACTACATGTACGGCATGACCAGCTCCTACAACCCCTACTACAACAACTACGACAGCTACCTCGACGACGACAAGTACATGAACACCTTCGGCGTGTCAGTGGGATGGGGAAAGCGTCTGCGCTGGCCCGACGACTACTTCCAGCTCTCGGCAACACTGGCCTACCAGCGATACATGATGAAGGACTGGCAGTACTTCCACATCACCAACGGAAACTCGAACAACATCAACCTCTCGGTGGCACTAACGCGCTCGTCGACCGACAACCCGCTGTTCCCGCGCCACGGCTCGGAGTTCATGCTCAGCGTCACACTGACACCGCCCTGGTCGCTCTTCGACGGCAAGGACTACCAGAACCTCGCCACGCAGGAGACCTACGCCAACGACTACAACCGCTTCCAGAGGGAGCAGTCCGAGAAATACAAGTGGATTGAATACCACAAGTGGAAATTCAAGAACCGCACGTTCACCGCACTCTCCAGCGCAACGAAGTGCTTCGTGCTGATGACCCGCGTGGAGTTCGGAATGCTCGGCAGCTACAACAAGTACAAGAAGTCGCCCTTCGAGACATTCTATGTCGGTGGCGACGGAATGAGCGGCTACTCCAGCTACTCCGAGGAGACAATCGGACTGCGAGGCTACGACAACGGTTCAATATCGTCGACGGCAAACGCCGTCACCAGCCAGTGGACGGGCAGCCGATACAGCGCATACACAGCCTACGCCTACGACCGATTCACACTGGAGCTGCGCTATCCCCTCATGCTTGGAAACACCACCATCTACGGACTGGGATTCCTCGAGGCCGGTAACGCATGGGCTCGCACTCGCGACTTCAACCCATTCGACATGAAACGCTCTGCCGGCATCGGCGTGCGCATCTTCCTCCCGATGGTCGGTCTCATGGGTATCGACTGGGCATACGGTTTCGACAAGGTCTACAACAGCGGAGGAATGCAGCGCGGAGGCAGCAATTTCCACTTCGTCCTCGGACAGGAATTCTGATTTAGTTAATAGTAGTTTATAGTTAATAGTTTATTGTTATGATTAGAAAAGCCATCATCTGTTTAATCTGTGCAATCTGTGGTCTGACATCAGCATACGCGCAGAAGTTCGCACTCGTCGACATGGACTACATTTTCAAGAACATCCCGGCCTACGAGAGGGCCAACGAGCAGCTGTCGCAGGTGTCGAAGAAGTGGCAGGCCGAAATCGACGCCCTCACCACTGAGGCGCAGAACATGTACAAGAACTACCAGAACGAGGTGGTGTTCCTCTCAGCCGAGCAGAAGAAAGCCCGCCAGGACGCCATCATGGAGAAGGAGAAGAGTGCCAGCGACCTGAAGCGCAAATATTTCGGCCCCGAGGGCGAGCTCTTCAAGAAGCGCACAGCCCTCATGTCGCCCATCCAGGACGAGATCTACAACGCCATAAAGGATGTCTCAGAGCAGCGCGGCTACCAGCTAATCCTCGACCGCGCCAGCGACACCGGCATCATCTTCGGAAGCCCCAAAATCGACATCAGCGACGAGGTGCTCCGCAAGCTCGGCTATTCTTACTAACCCCATAAGTCCCATAAGTCTCATAAGTCCTATAAGTCTCATAAGTCCTATAAGTCCCATAAGTCCTATAAGTCCTATAAGTCCCATAAGTCCTATAAGTCCCATAAGTCTTATAAGTCCTATAAGTCCCATTACCCCCATAAAATCAAAGTAAAACCCTAATAAACAACAAACAAATGAAGAAAATCATTCTCTGCGCTATTTGCGCAATCTGCGGTCTTTTCACCGCCAATGCACAGAAATTCGGTCATGTGAACATGCAGGAAATCATGCAGGCCATGCCCGAGTACACCACTGCCATGAACGAGCTGAAGAAGCTCGAAGAGCAGTACACTGCCGACCTCAAGCAGATGCAGGACGAAATCCAGCGAAAGGCCGAGGCCTACGACAAGGAACAGGCCACTCTGCCCGAGAACATCAAGCAGCGCCGCCAGCAGGAGCTGCAGGACGCCTACCAGAAATACCAGGAGAGCCTCCAGGACAACCAGCAGTCGCTGCAGAAGGCCGAGCAGGAGAAGATGGCCGCTGTGCAGACAAAGCTCCTCGACGCTGTCAAGGTCATCGGACAGGAAGGCGGCTACGTCTACATCATGACAATGAACTCGCTGCCCTACATCAGCACAACCCTCTCCACCGACGTAACAGCACAGGTGAAGGCTAAGCTCGGAATCAAGTAATATATTACGGCTTCACGACAGCGGCGGCAGTGGTGTCTACCACTGCCGCCGCTGTCGTAAGCCAATGCGATTTAGCTTTCAATTTGATAAATATTATTAAAAATGGGAACAAATTGAACATGTTACAAAGTTTTTCTGTAATTTTGTGGCATTAATTATCATAAAATCATTAATAACACCTAATTAATTACTTTTTTATAACTAACCAAAATTATTAACAACATGAAAAAGCAATTACTTAAATCGATGCTTGTGTGCGCGATGACGCTCATAGCATCATGTGCTTGGGCCCAGACCACATGGGAGTTTATCGGCAATACTGCCGTGTGGGGTGCCGAAGGTGTCACCTTGAAGGGTGGCGCCCAGTACGATGAAAATGCCAATGCTGTCGCTACGGGCGGCGTGACATTCACTGGAACGAGTGGTTTCGTGGCCACTGCCAAGGGAATTGGTTTTAATGCCGTTGGCTCAACTGAAAACGAGAATATCAGTCTCGTCGTACCAGCCGGCTATAAGGCCATGGTCTCTGTTTTAACCTCTAGCAACCGAACTGTTGTCGGTTCCTTTGATGGAGATACCCAGCAATTTAATGCTAACTGGGCATCCTCAACCAAGGAGTTTAACAATGCCGATGGTGCAGAAGATGTGACCCTTTATCTCTATTGCGACCAAAACCCTGGCGGAGACCAACAAAACAAGGCTCCCTTCTTGGAGAAGATTGTGCTGATGGATATGTCTAATGCAAAGGCATTCCCTTGGACAGCAAGTGCCGTGGCTATGATTGACGGCACCAAGACAACTATCAAGACTTACGGTTCTGAGACTGACGTTGTTGAAGGTTCTCAGTACGATGTGATTGTTGACAAGGCCATCAAGTTTGGTGATGACTACTTTGTGCTGAACGATGCTCAGTTGGCTGAGAACGTATTCGGTGCTACCTTCACAATGGGTGATGCCGCAGCAAACTATGAGTTCAACTATGAGAAACTTGACAATGTTGCTTTCTATGGCGAGGTTGAGGATATATACACAGAAGGCCTACGCGCTAACAAGGTTGAAAATGTCAGCGTATTGTCGAATGGTGGTGGCTATTCATCCATGGGTTCTTCAGAAGGCTATGTGAAAGTCACATTCAGTGTTCCCGCTGATGGTACTTACGACCTTGCGTTGGGAATGAATAACACCAATACCCGTGAACGTGGTTTCAACTATGCCATTGACGGTGCCGATGTTTCTGAAACATTCACTGTGGATGCAGGGAATGCTTACGTACAGGAAATCGAAAATCAGACTCTTACGGCTGGAGAGCACACCTTAACGCTCAATATGACCTACAGCCTGACTCCCGTTTTCGATTACCTGCTTATCACAAAGACAGGAGAAGCAGGAGTCGTTAACAAGGCCATCAGCCTGATTCCCGGCCCATGGTCAGTTGATGGCGCCACCTTTGCTGCCTACGCTTGGAATGAAGAGGGCAATGCCTGGTTCCCGTTTGTAAATATAAACGGTACTGGCGTTTATGCCACTCAGATTCCTGACACTTACACAGGAATCATCCTCGCCCGTATTGACCCAAAAGGAACTGATGAAAATCCCTGGAACAACGTTTGGAACCAGACCGCTGACATCGACTTCACTACCATTG
This sequence comes from uncultured Prevotella sp., assembly GCA_905233425.1. Classification (GTDB taxonomy): domain Bacteria; phylum Bacteroidota; class Bacteroidia; order Bacteroidales; family Bacteroidaceae; genus Prevotella. The sequence continues at coordinate 19,632 of CAJOEC010000043.1, forward strand.
CCGACCAGACGGTGTTCACCATCACTGGATGGGGAGAAGGTGAAGGCGCAAAGAGCACCTACACTACCGCCACTTCTGTTGAAGCAGCAAAGTCTATCTTGCAGAGGTTTGTCAATGTGGCCAAGGGATTAGAAATCGACACCACCGATGCTGAAGCACTGTTAGCAAACGACGAGGCTACTTTTGAGCAGCTCAATGATGCCATAAAGACACTTCTTGGTAGTCTCCAAGTGAAAGCAAAAGAAATAGTGGCTATGTTAGAGGAATTCTTCGCAAAGTTCGACAATAAAGCCGCAACTGCTCTCACGCCGTACTTTGCTACAGCTGAGGAAGCACTTGCTGGAGGAGACTACATCGCTATGCGTGCCGCCACTATGGCACTTGCCGCCAAATGCCTTGAGGTAGGCAAGAGCGCAATGACAAAAGTGGACTCTTATCTCAGGAAGATGGAAGACGAGACCATCAATGCCGATCTTGATGCCATCAATGCCGCTATTGCGAGTCTCAGTGATACCAACGGAATTCTGGGTCTCATACCATTCATCCAGCAGCTGAAGGATGACATGACTCCTGCAGTAACGACATACTTGGGTAAAGTCGGTACTTTGATTAGCGAGGGAGCTGCCGCTGGCAAAGACGTCTCAGCTGTGCAAACTGCTTACAACAACGTTCTGACTGTCGCCATAAGTTATAAATCAGGCAGTGCCACCCTCGTAGATTTGGGCTATGCCCTCTACAACCTCATCAAGGCCGTGGAGGCATATAATGATGTTGAGGGAATCATCCCCGATGGCAGCTACTATGTGATGTCGGCAAATGAGGGTACTCTGATTAATGCTGAAGGTGCTCTTGATGCCAAGGGTGCTCTTATTACCTTCACATTCGACAAGGCAAATAATGCCTATACTATCGAAGGTGCCGACTACTTCAGTGGCAAGCAGTGGACTATTGCTGAGGCTATTGAGGGTATGAGCGGATACTATACCATCAGTACTACTGAGGGCTTCCTTGCCGCAAGTGCTACAAACACTCTTGAGAAGATTGCCGACGGTACAGCCGATGCCGCTGTATGGATCATACTCGAGAAAGCATACTGGGAGGATATTGTTAACAGCACATACACCGTTGCCGGTACCAAGAACCTAACCGGTACTGAGAACGACTGGGATATTGCTGAGGCTAACCAGATGGTACTTAACGATGAGACTGGCCTGTTTGAGAAGAAATTCAAGCGCATTGCCGTTAATGCCGAAAACCAGCCAGAGTTCAAGGTCGTCCAGACGAACATGGAGGGCGAGAACACTTGGTATCCCTTGGGCGACGGATCAACCAACTGGGTAATCACTACCGAATATGTTGGTGGCGAAGGTCTCTATGACATTACGATTACCTTCGATCCTTCTGACTTCAAGGAGATTGGCGTAATTGCTGATAAGCGCATTGTATTCCCCGAGGATGCTATTGTCTATGACTTCGAGACTGCCGCTGATGCTGGCGAGAATCCTGCCAACAAGAACGGTAGTGCCGCTAACGGACAGGCTTTCTATGGCTGGGAGAATCCAGAGAAGACCGACAGCAAGCGTCAGGACTACAAGGGCTACGAGTGGGCCGAGGGTAGCGTGCTGCCCGAGGAGTGCCATGTATGGCGTCGTTCAGACCGCATCAATGGCAACGTGGCTGATAACGGTGGTCTGAAGTGCCCAAGCAACAAGGAAATGGCTGTCGACGGCCTGAATGAAGGCGATAAGGTCATCATCATTTACGATGCTGAGAATGCAACAGACAAGGAGATTATCTGGGCTATCGGTGACGGTACTGCAGAGGGAGGCCCTGGCACAGTCCGTGCAACTGCCACTATCAACGGTGTTGAGGCTGTGACTGGTGAGACCACCATCGCTTCCGGCGCTGAGATTGTCGTGAACAGTGTCACTCCCGCTGAGAATGGAACTGGCTACATCGTGTTCCAGGTCAAGAAGGGCATGATTATCAAGCAGATTGCTATCATTCAGGAGGGTACTACTACTGGCATCGCTTCTGTCAACGCCACTGCTGAGCAGAATGCTGCCGGCATCTACAACCTCAACGGCCAGAAGGTGGAGAAGGCTCAGAAGGGTCTCTACATCATCAATGGCAAGAAGATGGTCATTCGGTAGTAATATGACTCAAGCGTCAGTCCGCGGACTGACAGCTGAAAAGTGATAATTCCGGGCTGTGCACATTGGCTGCACGGCCCGGATTTTATTTTGTTTTTTGTGTTTGCGGCAAGATGGGCATCTTAATACTTAAAAACTAAGAAAATATTTGATTATTCGGAAAAAAACTCTTACTTTTGCAAGCCAAAATAAAATAGAAGAGATTATGAAGCAGGTGAAAACCTTATTGTTTATCGTTTGTCTTATATCATTTAGCCCCGTTGCGGCCCAGGAGCCTGTTGGCGAGTCACCGATCATCACGCAACTCCTCAGCATCGGCTACCTCAGCTACAACACGGCACTAACGTCCATGCCAGGCTATGCCATAGCACAGGCCCGGCTGGAGGAACTCCGCCAGGCCTACGAGACGGAGATGAAGCGCGTGGAGGACGAGTTCAACGAGAAATACGAGGCGTTTCTCGAAGGGCGGAAGGATTTTCCGCGTACAATACTGCTGAAACGGCAGACGGAACTGCAACAGTTGATGGAGCAGAACATTGAGTTCAAGCGCAAAGGCCTCGAAGACCTGGCCAAGGCTGAAGAGGAAGCAATGGTTCCGCTGCGAGAGAGATTGGGCAAGGCTATTGCTACAGTGGCAAAGAAGAAAGGCCTGGCCATAGTTGTGAACACCGACTCCAACGCCTGTCCCTTCATCGACCCGGAAATGGGTGTTGACGTTCAGGAAGCAGTCTCTGCCCAGCTTGCAAGATAAGTCCTATAAGTCCTATAGGTCTCATAAGTCCCATAAGACTCATAAGTCCCATAAGTCTCATAAGTCCCATAAGCCTCATAAGTCCCATAAGTCTCATAAGCCCCATAAACCCCATGTCACCCATCGGAATCTTCGACAGCGGCTACGGCGGACTGACCATCCTTCATGGCATCCGCCAGATGCTCCCAGAGTACGACTACCTGTACTTGGGCGACAATGCCCGTGCCCCTTACGGCCCTCGAAGTTTCGATGTGGTCTATGAGTTCACTCGGCAGGCCGTGGCAAAACTCTTCGACATGGGCTGTCCGTTGATCATCCTGGCCTGCAATACCGCCTCGGCAAAGGCTCTGCGCACCATACAGCAGCACGACCTGCCACCGACCTCTACGAGGCGTGTCTTGGGCATCATCCGTCCAACGGCAGAGGTGATAGGCTCGCTGACGAAGAGCCGCCACGTGGGGGTGCTGGCCACCGAGGGGACCATCAGGAGCGAGAGCTACAACATGGAGATACACAAGCTACACCCCGACATCGTGGTCAGCGGCGTGGCATGTCCGTTCTGGGTGCCGTTGGTGGAGTATAACGAGGCCGACTCGCCCGGTGCCGACTATTTCGTGAAGAAGCGCATCGACCAGCTGATGCGGCAAGACCCGCTTATCGATGCCGTCATACTGGGCTGCACCCACTACCCGCTGCTTATGCCCAAGATACTGAAATACATTCCAACCGGCGTACGCATAGTGCCGCAGGGCGAATATGTTGCCGAGGCCCTGAAAGACTATCTTCAGCGGCATACCAGTCTGGAAGCACTATGCTCGAAAGGGGCGACTGTGAACTACCTGACAACGGAGAACCCGCAGAAATTCCGCGAGCAGGCACAGATATTCCTCCACGAGCCGGTAAACGTTGAGAACATTTCCCTATAAAATCAAATAACTATGTCTACACTTACTCTTTGCATCGTCATCGTCTTCTGCGTGGGCTATCTGTGCATTGCCCTCGAAAGTCTGACGAAAGTGAACAAGGCAGCCATTGCGCTGCTCATGTGCGTATTGTGCTGGACCCTGTTCATGCTCGGCCCCAGTGCCTACTATCCCGGTGTGGCCGCCGACGGAGTGCTCCACCATGTGGCCGAAGTGATTGAACACCACTTAGGCGATGCCGCCAGCACACTGTTCTTCCTCATGGGAGCGATGACCATCGTGGAGATTGTCGACATAAACGGTGGTTTCAACTTCGTGCGCGACACGATGAAGACACGCTCGAAGCGCAAGCTGATGTGGCGCATGGCGTTCATGACATTCTTCCTTTCGGCCATCCTCGACAACCTCACCACGTCGATAGTGATGGTCATGGTGCTGCGCAAGCTGGTGCAGAGCCGCGAGGAGCGTCTCATCTATGCCGCGCTCATCGTCATCTCGGCCAACAGCGGCGGCGCGTTCTCGCCCATCGGCGATGTCACCACCATCATGCTCTGGATAAAGGGTGTAATCACCACGCAGGGCGTCATCACCGAGATATTCATCCCCTCGCTCGTGTCGATGCTCATTCCTGCGGCAATCCTGAGCCTGCACCTGAAAGGCAAGTTCGACAAAGAGCAGAACCTGCCGAAGAGCAATGTGGCGCAGTTCACGAAGATGCAGCGCGACGTTATCTTCTGGCTCGGCGTGGGTGGCCTGTGCTTCGTGCCCATCTTCAAGACGCTGACGCATCTGCCGCCGTTCATGGGCATCCTGCTCGTGCTGGGCGTGCTGTGGACGGTGACGGAGATTTTCCACTACAACACCGCCGAGGACGACACAATGGCAAAGCGCGTGAGCGACATCATGACGCGCATAGACCTCTCGACAATAATGTTCTTCCTCGGCATCCTCATGGCCGTGGCCGTCCTACAGGAGGTGGGCGTGCTCACCGCCCTCGGCGAGGGTCTGGACGAGGCGTTCCAGGGCAACTACTACGTCATCAATGGCATCATCGGTGTGCTGTCGTCGATTGTCGACAACGTGCCGCTCGTGGCCGGATGTATGGGCATGTACCCCGTGGCAGCCGATGGGGCGATGGCCGTCGACGGCATATTCTGGCAGCTGTTAGCCTATTGCGCCGGCGTGGGCGGTTCGATGCTCATCATCGGCTCGGCAGCAGGCGTGGTGGTCATGGGTCTGGAGAAGATTTCCTTCGGATGGTACATGAAGCGCATCACATGGATAGCCTTCGCAGGATACTTAGCCGGAATACTGTGCTACTGGTTGGAAAAAACGATTATTGGCTGAGAGTTGAGAGTTGAGTGTTGAGAGTTGAGTGTTGAGTGTTGAGAGTTGAGTGTTGAGTGTTTAGAGACTTTATAATGGAATGGACAGAAAACATAATTATTGCCGATGCTGACTACGTAGACAACGTGGCCTTTAACCTGACGGTGAACTTTGAGCGCATGATAGGCCGACGCATACCTCCGGCCGATATGGCGCGGTGGGTCGAGTGCATAGCCTTGGATGGGGGCATGAGGCCAACATCAACAATAGGGTCAGCCCCTGATGCCTGTCCGATTACCACGCAGGTGGTGCTTATTCACGACGACGGACAGCAGCGGATGGAGAATTTCATGCCAGGCGACTATGCGGAGCTTCACGGCAAGGCATTCACGGGCAACCTTGGAGAGTTCATGTTCTGCTGTACCAGCCCCTCTGGCATCACGACCAAGGCGGCATTGCTGAAGGAAACGTTGGAACTGGCCTGTCAGACGGCGGAGGTGCGCCGCATTATGGTGGTGCCAGGGGAAGATGGCATCGACGACGTGCGCCGCGTGCTACGGCATAGTCTATCTAAACTGGGGCATAGCTCATTAGAAAAGCAGCGGGAACAAGGGCTTGACATCACCGTCTTTACCATGCAGCCAGTGGCGGGTGGAAGAGATTTCAGCCAGGAGATGCTGGGTTATTCGCTCATGGCAGCATTGGGAGTGAAGAGCAGCGAGCTGAATCCCGAGAGTCAGGGTTGAGCATTGAAAGCAAGACAAGCAACAGCGGCGATGACCATCCGTGGTCATCGCCGCTGAAATTTATGAAAGGCGGGCCTGCCCGACACTTGGCGTGCAGGCCCGCAGAGCAGTTGGCTTAGTAGAGGCCCTCGTCCTCCTCGTCGGCCCAGATGTCACGCTGGCGACGGCTGTCACTGCCTGTGCCGCCCTCAGCATCTTCACCCACAACGATGGGGTTATCGGTATCATATTGAACAGTCACCGATCCTGTTTGCATGATCCTGTCGAGTCTCAGCGTCAGGCTGAGGGTCTCGGGCGAAATATACTGTTTCTTCATAGTCTTAATCGTTTTTTAAGTTCTACTGATTTGTTGTTGTTTACTTCACCATCACCTTCTTGCCGTTGATGATGTAGAGACCCTTGCGGTTCATGTTCTGCACCTTCTGGCCGCTGAGGTTGTAAATAGCATCGTCAGAGTAGTTGCGCTCAACGGTCAGGCCCTCAATCTCGGTAGCCTCCTCGTCGCCAATGACGAAGTTCACGCTGCGCACACCAGGAGTCTTCTGCTTCAGGTAAGCACGGAACGGCTTCACAGTGTTGGTAGCTGTGGTCTTGCGGAACTCGCCACCCTGCACGAAGTAGTCGCCAGCAGCAGTTGTCGTCGTTGTGTAGACACCCACATATTCAAAGGTGTTGGCTTTTTCAACAGCTGCACCCGGTGTCTCGGATTCGATGGTCTTATTCGTGAACTTCACACCACTGACGGGGCTCTCCAGCCAAATCAGGTAAGGATAGCTGGCGGTCATATACTTGTACTCACCTTTAATCTTCTTGAACTTCACGGTCACTTTGTCTTCACCCTCGTCGCCGTCATAGACAGCAAGCTCACTGTTCTCACCGAATGTCTCGGTAACCTCAGCTGCGCTCAGGTCGAACGGCAGGACAACAGCGTTCCAGCCAGCCTTGAACTCACGCTCAATCTTCACCTTAGCGTATGTGCCAGCAGTCACGCCAGTAGCATTCTCAGTGAGGATGTAGCTGTCGTCCTTCACAAGTTCAACCTTGGTGATGGTAGCCTCAGTGCCCTTCACGGTGACATAGAGACCTGCAGCCAGCTTGGCGATGATTGCATCGGTCAGCTCAACAGTGGCAGTACCATTGTCAAGAGTAGCGTCAGCAACCTTTGCACCCTTGGCATCAAACAGCTCAATAGCGGTGTTATTGTCAGTCCAAGCTATTACATTGTAGTGGTCTTCTCCATCCTTTGAGCCATCGGTGTAATAACCTGTGACAGTAAAGTCGGTGATGTTCACAGTCTGATTCGAACCACCATCATTGAAGATGATACCAACTGCATCGTTAGGAACAGTGAAGCTATATACTTGTTGGGTAAACTCATTGAGATAATAATCTGTCAGCTGTGTTCCGTGCCATGCTGGGCCAAGAGGCTGGTCAGAGCTATTCCATGCATATGCATATACAGTACCCCAGTCATTAGGCTTTGTGAACTTCACGACGTTGTCGACTGTCGGGTTCTCAGTGTAAGTCACAACAAGCTTGTCGTCTTCCTGAGCTAAATACTTGAAGTAGCCTGCAGAAGCAGTAGCATCAATCTCACCGTATGCAGGAGCTGCAAGCGTGAAGTCGAGAGCATCAGTAAACGAAGCAACATTCTGAACAGGAGCAACAAAGCCGTCCTTGTCAGCAACAGCCACATAAGTCAAATTGTCCTGAATCACGTTGATGCTATAGCTACCGTCAGCAGCGGTAGTAGCGAAATATTCCACGTCGTTAGCCTCGTTACGGATAGTCACAGTAGCACCCTCAACAGCACCATTGGCATCAGTCACAGTACCAGCCAACGTAGTAGGCTCGACAAAGAGTCCGAGGTGGATAGCGGGAAGGTACTCATAACCCCATGAAGCAGTAAAGCTTGTTGTGTAGTTCGTCTCAGCATCTCTTTCACCAGATGTGTCAGTGTAATGACGATAGTTCAAGTATGTTCCTGATACACTCGGGTTCTGATAAACGGTGCTCTTCTCCCAATAAACCTGTTTGTAGTTAGAGCCATTGAGCTGGTTGAGTGAACGCATGACGATGCGCAAACCCTTACCATTATACTCAAGAGGTTCATCGAAATTCATAACGTAAATGTCATCAAGTTCGTTATAAGAACCAACTGTCTTCCAAGTGTGCAGTTCATTCTCTGTGTAAGCAGTCATGCCTGTAACATCTAAGAGACCTGCTGAAGTAGGACTAGCCATTTGTGTATCATCAGTCCATTCATAGTAGACGCTCAACAATGTGCTATGCTCAACATCTGTCTTGTAGCCCTTGAAGGTGATAGAGCTAATTTTGTCACCAACATTTAGACCGAGTTCATTCGTCAAGACATCAGCAGTGTAGAGCGAGACAGACTCACTATTGTTATAGTTCAGGTTCAAAGGCGTGGCACCATTTGTTCCATTATTAGCCAATCCTATTTCGTTCTCAACCTTCTCCTCTGCAATCGTTACGTCCACCTCATCGGTTGTCACAACCTTGTCGCCACTCTTTAGCTCGATGTAAGCCTTGAAGTCATCACCAAAGGTGTGTGGCTTATAGGTGAAGGTAATCTCAGTGGGATTATCGATATTGCACTTGCTTGGAGTACGGCCAGTGCCTACGGCAGCGGTCTTGTCGTTAGCAGCCAGAGCCACATTATTAAGCGTCACGACTGCCTCGCCACCGACATAGAGCGTAGCGGTCTCAACGACATCGGCGACTGAAGCGATGTTCTGCACCTTGATGCTGGCAGTGTAATCACTATTCTGCTTACCCGTGGCAGGAATGGTAGCCTCCTCAGTGAAGTACCAGTCGTGGGCAGGAGCAGTAGCCAGGGTCAGGCCATAGATATTGTCGAGGAATGCATTGCCTGTCAGCTCAAATGCCAAATAGTAGTCTCCTGCATCTTCTATGCTTACAGTGAAAGTAGTGGGCTTGCTACTTATGTTACCAGGACTGGTCTGACAATCAATTTGAGTCCAATTCACGCGGTCAGTAGATGAGTAAACTGTAACTGTTGAACCACTACTGGTATAAGTACCATACCAAGCATCGTAGGTGAATGCCTCACCTGCCTCAGCGGTCAGAAGCGGGGTGATGAACTTCGTGACAGTGCTTGTACTCTGCAAGTAGTAGTTAGTAGCGCCACTCTCGGTCTTTGAAGTGATATATACAGCGTCGGCGTGGATGGAACCTTCGGGGAACTGACCGTTGCTGTTGTCTGCATTGCTGAAAGTAATCCAGTTCTTGCTTGAATCAATGACGGTACCAGAAATACCCAGTGTATAGGTAGCTTGAGTCTTGCCATAGTTGGTATACTCGACAGTCAGATTGCCAGCAAACACACCTGCTGTAGAAATGGGAAGAGTAATGGCAATCTGCTTCTTCTCGCCAGCAGCAACGGTGAACTCACCCTCGGGAGCATCAGAAATGAAGGGAGCAGGAACACTGAAACTATTAATGACCAGAGGAGCTGAACCACTATTGTAAATCTCATAGTTGAGCGTTGTCTCTGAGGTAATCTTACCAAACTCAATAGCTTTCGTCGTCGCACTTGAACTGCTATAGTAACTAGTACCAGACACATCGAAAATGAACTTCGATTCGTAGGCAACAGATTGAGCATAACGATACGATGTGGAGGTGGTACCAGTCACATTTTCTCTAATATACCAATTGTTGTATCCTGAAACGAACGGTGTCGTAAATTCGAAGTCGAAAGTTTTCGTCTCTCCGGCAGCCAAATCTTCTGGAATAGCAATAGTGGCATCTTCATAATATGTCTTTGTGCCATCTCCTGTGGCCGGTGTGACAGTGTAGTTCTCGGTTGTGCCAGCCACAAAGTCAACGTTACCAGTGTTACTAAGGGTAACCTTCAGCTGAACTTTCATGGTACCGTCTTCTTGCTGTGCAAACGTCGGATTTGTTCCTGTGGTACCAGTTGCTCCGTTACTGTTCATCACAGCCATCACACCAAGTGCTGGTTCGGGCGAATTGTCAATACCGTCAGCGATGAAGTTGTCCATGTAAACATACTGAGCACGTATACCAATACGCTGTGGTGTGTCTCCTAAGTCGTAAGACAGTTCTACCCAATCGCCACTGCCAGAATTGTAGCCAGGAATCTCGGTCTTGAACTCTTTCAACAAATCACCTTTTTCAGTCGCGCTCTCATTCAAAGAATAAAGCTGGACAAACGCATTCTTATATGAAGTGGCATCAGCACTTATACATACTCTCACCTTTAATTTTATTGTGCCAGATACTTTGGGAGTTACCAAAAGGTCATACAAATAACGAGTAGAATAACTAATGTATTTATTCTGGTCATAAACCAAAAGACATCCTGAACCATTAATGCCATCGGTTTCACAGTAGCTGTAGCTCACGTAATTGTCATTGTAAGAACCCACGATATGTTTCCACATTGGTGCCACAGCAAAAGCATGGTTACTTGTCGCAATCGGAGTTTCAAAATCAACTATATAGCCAATAGCCCCAGTCTTTGTAGCAACAGCTGTAGGCTCACCTTCATCAAGGTCAAAAGTAAAGGCCACGGTGTAGTAACCATTCTCGGTGATAGTGAGCACCTTGTTATCGCCTGCGGGATACCAAGTGCCGTCGCCGTAGCTACAGAATGTCTTGTACTTGTATTCACCAACAGTCAGCAGGACGTTCTCCTTTGTCAGGGTGAACTTGTTGTCCTCGCCCTTGGTCATCTTGTTACCATCGGCGGCGTTCCAGCCCTCACTCACCAAGGCCACATCACCCTCTAAGTAGTAGTCACGAAGAAGGGGCTCGGTATAGCTTTCGACAACTACGCCGCAATTAGTGGAAATGCCATTCAGGCTGCCGCTACAGTCATAGAGCTTGTAGAGCTTGCCATCCTCAATGGTAAGATTGGCGGTCTGAGCTTCACCTTCCCAAGACTGCCCACCTTGCTTGACAAGCATGCTGTTGATGGCATCATCCAACTCTGCTTTGAAAATGCCTGTCTCATAGGGAACAGCTGTGAGAGTTGCCCAGTCACTGTTAGAAGTTTGGGTACCCTCACCTTGTGTCCATGCCCAAACAGAAATCTGAGTGTTGTTGTCCGTCCAACTGTTTGGTTGGATGTAGACCGTCTTGGTTGCCGAGGCATTTAGTCCTCCCACCAAGGCGACGAGCGCTAAAAGTAGAAATCTAATCTTTTTCATACGCTAATCAGTTTTTAAAATGTTAATAAATTGAGTTAATAATATTGGTTGTTTATATTTTCAGACTTTTATCATCGATTCACCAAAGTAGCTTGAAAGCTGTGCCAAGGTGCTCAGATTGAAATTGTACTGCCCGCTGAGCCATTCGCTCACCTCATTAGGGCATTTCCCCAGGGCTTTCGCCAGCTCCTCTTTTGAAACACCTCTCTCATTCATCAGGCTATACAAACGGTTGGAAACAGCAAACTCCATATTCACATCTTCCTGAATGTCGGCAGGTACAGCCGCCCGCATCTGCCGAAATGATGTTCGCATGGTTTTCATAGGCTAAAGGTGTTACTTGTTTCTATCGTGGCCAGTATCGTGTTAATTATCTTCTTGAATGCAAAAGTATGTGTTTCTGGATTGTATCAGCTTGCAAAAATATATCTTTTTGACAAAACCGCCAAACTTTTCACTGCTTTTTTGATAATCGGCCTGTATTTTTTGACTATTTATGATTATTTTGGGTAATTGCAATCTATTCAGACCGCACACATCGGTTGTTTCAAGTTCCCTGGCACGACTTCTCAGCCAGTCCCGTCCTGCTGCTACGGAGGTTCGGCCTTGCTGGTACAAAGAGCCAGGCTCGCTGGTACAAAGGACTGGCCTCGCTGGTACAGAGGACTGGCCTCGCTGGTACAAAGGACTGGGCAAACTATACCCACGTCAGCTGTCAAACGTATCTTTGACAGCTGTCAAAAGATTATTTGTCAGCTGTCAGATGTATCTTTGTCAGCTGTCAAAAGTTTGCGTAAAGATTTTTGTAACTACTCTGTTTAGCCGCATTTCTGGTCGCTCCGCTCAAAATTATAAGAAAATTGTTCGACCTGTACGGTTGAAAAGCCCTGAAGGGGCGACAAGACTACAGACGGGGGTGAACCCCCCGGTAAGTCGGCACAAGACGAAAGCCCTGAAAGGGC
>CAJOEC010000043.1:31739-50164 GCA_905233425.1 uncultured Prevotella sp.
TTCAATTCCTATTACCGGGGGTTTCACCCCCGTCTGTAGTCTATCGCTCCTTCGGAGCTTTCCTTGCATAGACTTTCAACCGTACAGGTCGAATTGTTTTCGAAAATTATAAAAAAACTGCGTCAGCATCGTTCTTATTATTTTGATTCAATTTTATTGCAATTTTGAGCGAAGCGACCATTAAGAGAGAGTGAACTGAATGTTACCATTATTTTTTTAACTGTTACTTAAAATTGGTTATAATCTGTTAGTTTTGGAAGCTGCTTTTTGGCAGAATGAAAATATTTGCGTAATTTTGCACACTTTTAGACGACAAACGAGAATCATAAAAACATACAATAAATAACATAAAATTATGAAGAAAATCTACATGTCACTTCTGGCCATGCTATCGTTGTCGGTGGCACAGGCACAGACCATCCTCTCTGAGGACTTCGAGACAGGCAACACGGGAAATGCCCTTACCCCTGTGGCTGCCGGTGAGGGCTGGACAACCGTGAACAGCTACTCTGGTACTAACCCCAGTTACAACTGGCACAACTACTACAGCGACCCCGAATCTGCTGGCGGCCCCATCATCGGCGGTTCCTGCTGTGCCGCCTGCGACGGCCCTGTCAACGTCGGTGTTGTTGACGGTAGCGGCCCCCGTGAGGAAATCCTGTTGTCGCCGGAGCTGGACCTTAACGACACCTATCAGTTGCAGTTCTCTTGGAAGGTCAGCCCCATGAACGCCTACGACAACTCCAAATATGACCTGCAGGTGCGCGTCGTCACCGACGGCGACTTGAAGAGTGCCGAGACGGTGTTCAGCATCCAGAACGAGGAGATGCTGCGCGAGAGCGGCGTGACGGTGTTCCCCATCGGCACATGGGACTTGCACACTTCGAAGATTGACCTGAGCGACTGGAAGGGCGAGAAGGTGCAATTGGCCTTCGTCTACAAGATGTACACCCAGAGTGCCAATGTGGTGTGGCTCGACGACATCAGTGTGGAGCAGTTCACACCCGCCATAGGCCCTGTGGCCACGGTGTCGATGGACCGCTACGACTTCGGCGACATCTTCATTGGCGAGAAGAAATACTCCGACATCATCACCCTGACCAACACGGGTAAGAACGGCCTGAAAATCACGGGCGTGGACTTCCCCGAGGGCATCGGCATCAACATCGACACGGAGAGCGTGGACCTGCGTTCATACGACGCCGTGACGTTCCAGCTGACCTACACCGCCTCGATGACATCGAAGGCCAGCGGCGATGCCGTGCTCCACACCACAGGTGGCGACGTGACCATCGCCTACACCGCCACGAAGCAGGTGCTGCCAGAGGGTAGCCATTTTGAGACCTTCGAGGCCTATTTCCCGCCCGCAGGCTGGAAGAACAAGGGATGGAGCTGGGTGACCTCGGCCATTGAGGGCGACCACAGTGCCTATTGCGGCGGCGATTTCTCGGCGTGCTACCTGCAGTCGCCCCAGTTGGACCTGACCGAGGGAGGCCAGGTGACCTTTACCTACTATAACTTATACACTGGTGAATCTGCCCCTGAGTATGACATCGAACTGCAAGTGAGTTACGACGGTGGCGACACCTGGGAGACCAAGTGGACCAGCGACTATCTGAACGGCCTGAACCAGCTGCTCACCGAGACCGTCGACCTTGGCGAGGGTACGGAAGAGAGCTTCATCCGCTGGTACTATCCCGCCATAGAGTCTGACGACGAGGGTGCCTACGACCACTCCAGCTTCACGCTCGACCGCGTGCTGCTGCCCCACCTGTATGGTGCCGACGGTGTGCCTGGCAAGGTTACCATGCTGTCGCCCGCCAACAATGCCGCCAATGTCTATCCGAAGGATGTGGTGCTGCAGTGGGGTCCCGCACAGTTCGCCGAGGGCTACAAGCTTTATGTGGGCACCAACAGTGCCGCCAACGACCTCATCGATGGTCTTGACCTGGGCGATGCGCTGACCTATACCATTCCCGTCTGTGGATATGAGACCCTCTACCGCTGGAAGGTGGTGGCTTATAACGGTGAGGGCGACGGTGCCGCAACAACATGGCGCTTCACCACGCAGCCCGACGCCTCGGTGATGGAGTTCCCCTGGGAGGAGAACTTCGACGAGTGTGAGAAAGATGTGCCCACCGGCTGGCTGAGCACAACGGACAATGAGTATGAGAACCGCAGATGGAGCCCCAACTCGTATTTCGCCTATAACGGCACTTGCCTCTACACTGGCTGGATGAACGTCGGACGCAGTTCCACGCTGCTTTCGCCCGAATTTGTCCTGCCGGCCAGCGGCAAGAGCATGAGCATATCCTTCGTCTGGGGCGATGAGCATCCGCGCTCGCTGCTGAAGGACGCAACAGGCCTGTTGCAGAAGCAGAACGTGGAGGGCGGCAATGGCGCCAGCGAAGTGATATTCGAGATCTTTGCCGACGGAGAGTGGACACAGGCTTCCTACCTCTCGGAAGCCTACAACGACGACAATGACACCAAGTACTGGCGCCACGAGACCATCGACCTGACGGAGTATGCCGGCAAGCGCGTGCAGTTCCGCTGGGTGAACAAGGCCTTAAGTAGTCGTCACAACGGTGCCTCGCTCGACGAAATTGTCATCAATGGAACCATTGTCGACGGTGTGACCTTCAACAAGGACAGCTGGGATGCCGGCATGGTGAACTATGGCAAGGGTGCCAACTCCGGCGACCTGCTCACTATCCGCAACAGCGGCAAGAACCCGCTGACGGTTAAAGCCGTGACCTTCGGCACCGATAACTTCGAGAGTTCCATCGCCGCCGGCCAGGAGTTGGCAGTGGGCGAAGGAATGCCCATCGACATCACTTTCTGGGCCAAAGATGCTGACAAGGCCGTTGAGGACACCATGAGCATAGAGTTTGAGAACGGCTACATTGCCACCTTCCCCGTCAAGGGTACGGGTCTGGCAAAGGACGTGCTCTACTACGGCTTCGAACCCAACGCACTGGACTATATGTGGAAAGAGGATTTCACACAGATTGACGTGGACAAAAAGGTGAACTACGACCTGAACTACTTCGAGACCATCACCGAGGCCGACGGGGGCAAGTATGCCTTCACCGGTGTTACCCACTACAACGAGAACCTGACCGCCCACTCGGGCAACCACACCATCGCCGCCGCCGCTCCCGATGATAACTCGGCTGCCAACGACTGGCTCATCAGCAAGAAGCTGAAGTTCGGCAGCAAGCCCGTATTCGATTTCTACGCACGCAACTTAGGCACCTTGAACTCAGTGTTCGTCGGCGACAACGACCTGCACAGCGTCACCGTGCTCGTCAGCGAGACCGGCAACACCAAGACCACCGACTTCACAACCGTGATGCCTGAGACCGAGATGCCTTATCTCGGCGAGAACGAATGGAACCACTATACCGTTGATCTCTCGGCATACGCCAACAAGGAGGTCTATGTAGCCGTACGCCACACCACGACGAGTGCCAACTGGCTGGCCTTCTTCGACGATTTCACCTTCACCGGTCTTCTCAATGCCAAGAAGGGCGATGTCAACGGCGACGGCACTGTAGACGTGGCCGACATTGCAAGCATCATCTCCTTCATGGCCGGCAATCCCGACATTGCCAAGGAGAATGCCGATGTCAACGGCGACGGCACGGTAGACGTGGCCGACATTGCAAATGTGATTTCAATTATGGCAGGAAATGAATAACACCCGGTTACCAATAATCATGACACTATTGCTGACCATGCTGTTCTCCCTGAGCAGCATGGCCCAGCAGCGTAACAAGCAGCTCACCATCCAGGTGACATCGGTTGAGAATGATGACCTGACGGGGCAGCCGCTGACGCTCATACAGACCGACTATGAGGTGAGTTATGGCCAGCTGAAACTCGATGCCGCCGGGCGCTGCTCACTGAAGGTCTATGCCGGCGCGCACCGGCTGACCATCGACCGCAAGGGTTTCGAACTCTTGGAGCATGAATTTGAAGTCAGCGAAACGGCGACGGAGCCTACTGTCATCAGTGTGACGCTCAAGGAGAACACCCGCCAGCCATACGCTTTGACGGCCAACGTGGTGCACGACGCCATTACCGGGCGCAACGACATCGGCCTGACATGGAACACCGAGCAGCCTGCCTTCTTCGACGACTTCGAGAGCTATGAGGGATGGGCCATTCATTTTGGCGAGTGGACGGGCATCGACGCCGACAACGAGGCTGCCGCAGCACTTGTGGGCAGCTATCCCAACCGTGGCGTCATGCAGTATGCACAGATCATCAACCCCTTGACGGTGAACCCCACCTGGTGGTATGACTATCCCATACTGCGACCCTACGACGGACAGCAGTACGTCGGCTTCACTCGCACCAGTTCGGGCAATGCCAACGACGACTGGCTCATCTCGCCCGTCATCACCGTGGGCACCGACAACGTGCTGCAGTTCATGGGCAAGGCTGCCGACCAGTTCCCGGAGCGATTCATGGTCTATGTCACCACCAAGACCGACAACCCCGCGCAGTCCGACTTCGTAAGGATTGACCAGGGCAACTACGAGACTGCCGACTATCGCGACTGGCATCAGTACAGCTACGACCTCTCTGCCTACGCTGGTCAGCAAATCAAGTTCGCCATCCGCTACGTAAGCCACTACAACATGTACGGCTCCTTCATGCTTATGGTTGACAATGTTTATGTGGGCCAGCCCTCAGCTTCCCGAAAGTCCCAGAAGTCTCCCGCCAACCCCAACGAGACCTTCCGCATCTTCCTCGACGGCCAGCAGGTGGGCACCACCTCTGACTATGACTACACCATCGAGAATGTAGCGGCTGGCGAGCACACCGTGGGCGTGCAGGCCGTCTACTTACAGGCTGAGAGCGCGGTGACGACGATGACGGTCAGCGTCGCTCCTTCCACAGACTTCTCGCACGTCACCTTCCACGTGACAGCTGACAGCAAGCTCTCTGTCGACGGACAGCAGCTTTCGTTGCTCAGTCTTGAAAACGCGGAAAGCTATCTTCTCACCGTCAGTGGCGGAAAGGCCGAGGTGGCCTCGCTACCCAACGGAGAGTATGTGGTGAACGTGGAGCAAGGCGCCTTTGAGGAGTATCGGCAGAACATCACCGTGGCGGGCGACGCCACCATCGACATCGTCCTTGCCGACAACATCATCACGCCCTACAACATCACGGCGACCACCGGCGATGACGGCAGCATGACACTGCGCTGGAACCAGGAACTGAGCTTCACCGACAGCTTCGAGGAATACGACGACTTCGCCACCGGCACTTTCGGCGAATGGAAGAGCATCGACCGCGACCAGCAGCCGGTCTATCCCATCGCCCTCGGGTCGCAGAGCAACATCGTGAGCTTCCCCGGCTCGGGAACGGGCACCAACCCCAAGGCCATCGCGCCGATGGTGTTCAACCCCTGGAACACTACGCCCGCCATGCTTCCCACCGACCAGGCCATCGCCGCACCCACGGGCGACAAGACTGTCATCTTCTTCTCGCCACAACGCACGAAGGCCGACAAATGGCTCATCTCGCCGCTATTCGACATCCACGACAATTACCAGCTCAGCGTCACAGCTAAGGGCTACACGTCCATGTACCCTGAGTCCATGGAGTTCTGCATCAGCGACGGCAGCGACAACCCCGATGACTTCAAGGTCATCAGCGTGGTAGACCCAGTGTCGAGCGAACAGTGGTCTGTCTACCATACCGACCTTTCCGGCTATGCTGGCCGGCAGGTGCGACTTGCAGTACACTACACCTCGACCGATGCTTTCCTCGCCCAGATAGACGACTTCACCGTGGGACCGGAGAACGGACAGGGTGCATTTGTGGACTACGGCAACGTCGTGCGCTTCGACATCTATCTCGACGGGGAAAAGATCGGGGAGAGCCAGTCGCCCTCCTTCGTCATCAATAACCTTGCTGCAGGCTACCATGTCATTGGCATCTGCGCCGTCTATCAGAAAGGGCAGTCGGAGATGGCTTACTATGAGATAGGTGGCACGACGGCTGTCAATAAGTTGGAGGCACTCCCCACCACTTCAGCCCTTTACGACCTCTCGGGACGCCGTCTCGACATCCGTATGCCGATGAAGAAAGGCATCTACGTGAAGAACGGCAAAAAGGTCATTCTTAAATAAAGACTTTATGAAAAGACTGTTCACAATAATCATGCTGGCTGTAGCGGTTCTTAGCGCTACGGCCCAGCCCATGCGTGTGGAGGGTTTGAGCAACAGCCAGCGGCTGCTGGGCTATACCCTGACCGACGACATCGACGTCAGTGGTGCCCTCTTCGGTGCGGCTGGCACCTACACCATCGGTGCAGCCATAGAACCCGCAATGCTCGCACCTTACGCCGGGTGCCGTGTGGTGGGCATACGTATCGCCGCCGCAATGAGCCTCGGACGCACACGTACCTTTGTCTATAACTTCACGGGTACGTCGTTCGACCCCGTCATTGAGCAGAAACAGCGTCTCTACGAGGGCTGGAACAATGTGTTCTTCAACGGCGACGGTTACGAGATACAGGGCGACGAGACCCTCTTCTTCGGTTTCGACTACGTGGAGACCGACGACATGGTGGCCGCCGAAGAGGGCGGGTTGGCCTGTGTGGGCAACGACACCGATGGAGCCTTCTATATCTATGGCAACTTCGGCCAGGGCGAAGGTCTCTACTCCATCACTGGAGCCGGCAAGCTATGCGTGCAGCTCATCGTCGACATAAGCTCGCTTCCGCTCAACGACATGGCCATAACCTATCTCGACGCTGGCTTCAAGCACAAACGGCCAGGCGAGAACGTGGAGGTGCTGGCCACCTTCACCAACACCGGGCGCGACAGTGTCTACACCTACCAGATAGGCTACCGCCTCGACGAGCAGCAGACTGTGCTCATCAACTGCAAAGACACTATCGCCGAAGGGCGTCAGGACTCGTGGTTGGGCACCGTCATGCTGCCCGACGACATAGCTACGGGTATGCACACACTGCGCTTCTTCGTCAACAGCGTCAATGGCGAGACCCTCGACAGCGAGGCCAATGGCAAGCATTTGGACGCACAGTTTGCCATCTATCGCGACAGTGTAGACCGGCAAATGGTCTATTTAGAGGTATATAACGACCAGGCATCGCCTTACTCGGCCATGCTAAACGATGCTGTCAGACGTATGCGGCAGCAGTTCCAGCAGGTGTGCGTGGTCAACGTGCACCGCCCGGGTACGAAACTCGCCGTCAGCGATGCCGACTATCTCTCCGACCTCTATGCCTACACCTACCCGTCGTTCACTGTCAATCGCGCATACTTCCCCGGCGAGGCATACGTGGCCTACGACATGAACGACTACCTACCCTATTTCGGCACGGAGATGAGTGCAGGCATACTGACCGACATTTTGATGCAAGACTTCTACTCACCGGCTTTCGCGACCATCGACCTGCACGCAGAATATGACCCAGGCTCCCGACAGCTCACCGTCGAGGCAACAGGAGAACTGCTGCCCGAGGCCACTGCCATCTATGGAGACCTGGCACTCACACTACTCATCACCGAAGACAGCGTCGTCAGCCAGCAGAGCGTCTATAATTTCATGACCCAACGCACGTCCACCAACCGTAATTACGTCCATCAGGATGTGCTGCGAGGGTATGTCACCGCCCCAACAGGGCATCTCCTGACTCCCGACGATGGGCAATATACCGCAAGGTTCACCACTACGCTCGATAACAGCTGGGTGCCCGAACACCTGCATCTCGTGGGATTCCTGACAAAGAATGCTGACACAGTGACTGCTGACGATTTGCTCAACATGGATATTATCAACGCCACGTCGATACCTCTCAACGAGAACCTGATTGTTTCCATCTCCAGCGTGAAACAATCAATGGAAAGCAGCACCACCTGTTATTCTCTCGATGGACGTCCCGTAAAAACCATCCATCCAAGGGGCATCTTCATAATGAATGGGAAAAAAATCGTTCGGTGACCACCCAGTAACTCACAAATCTATTGTAACTATTGGTGTCCGCTAAACTGCTGTATGGCACATAACAACCCTTCCGGCCGCCGATTTTATGCGGTCGGAAGTTGATTGTTTCAATTCCAAGCCCCCCTATTCAAATTTCAGCTCCAGTTGCGGGGGTGATTCGGGGGTGCCGGCCTGTATCTCCTGCCAGTCGCGCTCCGGGTTCTCGAAGAACATGCGGTAGTCCACGTAGCACATGAGCAGTATCCTGGTCAAGGTGGCCAGCCCTGAGAAACTCCACTTCCGCTTCAGCGACCTCTGCATCAGCGTCAGCAGCAGGTTCGCTATGAGCGTCACCCATATCTGTATCTTGATGGCGTTGGCGCTCTCTCCGTAGAAGTAGCGCAGGGGGAAGTTCTGCTTGATCTGCCTGAAGAGCGTCTCAATCTGCCAGCGCTTCTTGTAGACGGCGATGACGTCCCCGGCGTCCATCTCGAAGTCGTTTGTCAGCAGTGACACCAGCCTGCCCTTGACTGTTTCCTTGCCGCCCTTGCCCTTCACCGTCTTCACGTCTGGATAAGTGATGATCCTTGCGCGGTGGGTGATGACCTCATCGGCTTTCTCCCCCTCTTCCTGCCCGTCGCTCTTCCCGTCCGTGCCCTTGTCCTTCCTGCCCTTCTTCTTGGTGAACTCCACCTCCTGTATGCGGTAGGCCATGCCGCCATTCGGGTCCATGTACATCACGTCGGAGAGCACCTTGTACTTCAGCCCCTTCTTCATCTTGGTGTAGTACCTCACCCCGCGCTGTGTCAGCCGCTCCAGCTTCTCGTAGTCGATGTAGGCACGGTCGATGGCAAGCATCTCGCCGCGGTCGAACTCCTCGGGAGCGAACACGAAGCTGTCGTGCGTGGCTGCGGAGGTGAACTTTATGGTGGAGGCGACGCCCTCAACGGCGCGGATAATCTTGTGTACCTTGATGCCGCCCTTCTTCTTCCCGTCTTTCGGGTTCCGGCCCACGCCCTTGAAGATGAGGTTGGAGAAAAGCGGGATGGTCGTCGAGTCCAGTATCACCAGGCTGTTGATCCAGGGGGCGTGGAACCGTTCCGGCTGTCCGCTGAAAGCAGATGGCGGTAGGAGGCCAGCAAATCGCGGTAGACGGCCCCGAAGAACACCTCCGGGCGCCGCGCGTTGGCATCCGCCAGCGTCGAGCGGCGCGGCATCGTCGTAATGCCCAGGTGGTTCAGCTTACGAGCCTCGGCCAGCGTGGATGCGGTAATCTCGCGCAAGGAGTCGAAACGCATGATGGTGGCGTAGAGCATCACCACCAGATGATGCCAGCCGTCGAAAGACTTCACATACCGTTCTCCACAGTTTTTGCGACTAAGACGAAGGATTTTGTCCTTGTCGAAGAATTTTAGCAGCTGACATAGCAGCGGCTGTCCGCTAAAATTAGTACTTTTGCCCATGATTTACTTTGTTTTTATGTTTAGCGACTGCAAAGTAAATCAAAAGGGCTGACTCCACAAAGGAATCAGCCCAGTTTTTTTCGACCTCACATGCACACACACATACGCGCACGCGAAAGCGGAAGTTTTAGCGGACACCAATAAGAAGTAATATCGTTTGTCATATCTTAGCCTAGAAGCAAATACAGGATGCAAAGGTACAGCTTTTCAACAATATAACCAAATTATATTCGTGAAAACAACCAAATCATTGAAAAAACTTGGACTGCCCCCGCCGACATGGTTTGGCTGGAAACGCAGGCGACAAGAAACCGTCCATCGGCGCACAGCGCGCCTACTTCCAGCTGACCGGCCCTGAGGCCACCGTCCGCCAGTTCGTGCTCCGCTTCGGCGAGGGCGAGGCACAGGGAATCACGACCACGGATTACACGGATTCCACGGATAAGGCTGGTGCGTGGTTCGACCTGAACGGTCGCCAACTGAGCGGCAAACCGACTGCTCGCGGCATCTACATCAACAATGGCCGCAAGGTCGTGGTGAAGTGAGAGGACTGCCGGGCTCGCTCGGACAGCCCCGAACGTTTGGAGCAGCGAGAGCCATCAAGCTTGCTTGAATGGCCGAAATTCCCGCTGACGCGCCTACCCGTAGCCTTTCGTGACAAACGAAGACGAAGTCAACGGGAGCAAGCTCGAGCGAAGCTCACGGTCGTGGTGAAGTAGCTCGCCGCGCAACTCCCCACCCCTGAGGGGGTGGGGTTAGGGGGCGAGGATTTTTTGGAAGGTGCCAGAGGCAGAGCGGCGGAGATAGAAGCCTCGTGTGGTAGGACGGCAAGGCAGGCGGTGACCGTCGAGGGTGAACCATGCATCAGACTTAATAACGCTGGCGTCAGACAGCGCTTCGATGCCCGTTTCTATATCCTTCATGAAGTCAAAGGAGATGGTGCCGTCTTCAGCCTCGACGACGTTGGTGATGGCTTTGCCTAAGAACAGGCGCCCGTCAGTGGCGGGGGTGAAGAGCGTGGCTGCGGGCGACGACTCGTCAGTCAGGCTGTTGTTCACGGCAAGCGTCGCGGGGTCGGCGAAGGGATAGGGCGAGGTACTGAGATAGCTGCTGCGCATGCGACCCGGCATGGTGTATTTGTCGGGGTTTTTACCATTATTGTTAGGATCCCAGTCGCAATAGCTCTTGCCGTCAGCATGGAACAGGTCATAGCGGAAGTGCGAGTCGGAGATGTTCACATGGTTCAGCCGCCATTCCTCCGCATCGTAATCGACGTGGAATATCAGCAGCCCGTGGCCTGGACAGGCGTAGTCCCACCCCTCTTGCTGACGGTTCTCCAGCAGATAAAACTCATTGGCATTGCCCGGATTGCGGACGATATAGCATTTCCCGCCGGCGCTCACAGGCTTCATGCCGGTGATGGTGGTGGGCTGGGGCAGTTCCTCAGGCGTGTCCCATTTCAGGTACATCTTCTCCATGGCCGAGAAGTTTGGCGGACACCAGCCGCTGTTGGTGTAGTTGCCGCCGTCCATCAAGTCCCATTCGTCCACAGTGGAAAATGGCGAGGCGGAAAGAAGGGGATAGATGTCGGGCAGCCCCAGGCAATGGCTGAACTCATGGGCAATGGTTGCCCAGCCGGACAACGAACCGTCCTTCCACAACTCACAGGTAATGGAAGTGAAATAGACCGTGATGCCATTGGGCAGTTTACTTAAGTAAGCCTGCGTGCTCGGATAGATGTAGCCGGACACTTGGTCGCCGCTGTAGCCTGCAGCCACAAAGAGCACCTGATTCACCCTGCCGTCACCGTTCCAGTCGTAGACGGAGAAGTCGGACGTTTCGCTATCGCACAACAGACTGATAGCGTTGCTAAGAACATCGTAGCCATAATAATTGGCACCATGACCGCCTGCTGTTTTGTCAACCTTGACGGGCCCGTAGATGTCGAACTGCAGGTTCGCCCGCCCGACCGACTGCTCACGGAAATAGTCGGCCACGCATCCTGGCCCGGCACCCAGGTTGAAACCCTGCTCGTTGAACAGCCGGCGGTAATAGTCCTTGGGGTCGGCCATCGAGAAGTCACGGTCGTTGAACGAGACGAGCACCACGGCCTGACGGTAGGTCTTCTGCGGGTCGAAGACCACCGGTGAGGGTAACATATCGCCTTCGCTCGCGCGGGTGACGGCGCTACTGTGAAGACAGCCCATGCGCTGTGCCTGAAGACTCGAGACTGCCATGAAGGCGGCAGCTGCCAGCAAAAACAACTTTCTCATATCAATCCTTTATCTGTTTGACGCTGCAAAATTACGGATAATTGCGGATTCTGCCAAGAAAAATGGCGAATCAGTGCATATTTTCGGGCATATTATTATAATGTTTACGAAAATGTCACTATATTTGCCGCTTCGAAGCGCCTGTTTCGCTGAAAATGCGTAACTTTGCAGCCGAAATCCGCGAACATTTAAAATATCACAGAATATGAAACAACAAAAACCAATCAGATTGCTTTCAAGGGCGGCCGCGATGCTTGCTCACAGTACTCTGTGAAATCCAACATAATCGCGGCTCTATGCGCTGCAATAGGCAACATAATCTGTGTAATCTGTGAAATCTGTGGTCGTTTTATATGCGAGAGTTGTATCATTAATATAATAGAAGAATATGCAACAAGAAGAGAAAACAAAGATTGAAGAGCGCATCGTCGATGTGCTGAAGACGGTCTACGACCCGGAGATTCCAGTGAACATCTTCGACCTGGGCATGATCTACAAGATTGACGTACACGACGACCCCGCCGACGACAGCACCCCCGGTGCCGTCGCCGACATCGACATGACCTTCACCGCCCCCAACTGCCCCGCCGCCGACTTCATCCTCGAGGATGTGCGCACAAAGGTGGAAAGTGTCGAGGGCATCAAGGCCGCTAACGTCAACCTCGTGTTCGAGCCCGCCTGGGACCAGTCCATGATGAGCGAAGACGCCCGCATAGAGCTGGGATTCGACTAATGGAGTACTTGGCACCCCGCCCGATTTTTATTCTGTCATCTGTAAAGTTACGATTTCACCTTCACCATCTCATAACTTTCGATGGTGCGTCGGTCAGCACTAACGTTCAGGCCCACAGCCCAGATGGGACGCTCGTCGGAGGCAAACTTCACGGCATAGTCCTTTGCCAGTATCTGCTGCGTGGCTTTGCGGGCTGGCACGGGGCCTGCCCCTACAGCGGCGGTCTTGTCGTATTTCAGCTCAAGTATGTAGATGGCATCCTGCATCTTCAGCACGATGTCCATCCGTCCGTCGGAAGTCTGTTCCTCGGCATGGACGTCGGCGTTGCAGGCCACGAGCACGGCATAGAGCAACACCTGGTAGAGCTGCTCGTTCTGGTTCCTGTCGGTGATGCTGTAGGGAATACCGGCATACCACTTCCTGATAACCTGAATGAATTCCTCGAAGCTGATAGCTCCACGGCGTAGACGGTTGAAGGCGTTGCCAACGGTGTCCTGGCTGCCCACATATTGCTCCATATAATAATTATAGAACGAGCGTGCGAAGCCACGGTAGACCTCCTCATTGGGGAACCCCAGCGTCCACTCGCCGTCGAAGGGGTCGTAGTCCTTCAGCGTCAGGTAGCCGCTTTGGAAGAGCACGGGGATAGGGTCGGTGATCCGCTCCGTAGGGGCATCCATACGGTCTATGCTGGTGCGGAAACCCTCTAACTGTGGCATCATAATGCGATGTTGCCGCATCACGTCGACCAGCATCGTGGGTGTGCCAGTGGAGAACCAGAAATTCATGATGTCACCCAGTGCAAAGGCATTTACCAGACTCCAAGGGCAATAAACATCGGTCATCTCCTTTGAGAAATGGTAGCCGTCGTACCAGTGCTTCAGCTTCGCAACGATGTCATCGTAGGTGTAGTGTATGTTCCAACGCCTGTACAGACGGTTCATATTCTCGGTGAGCAGCTCAATGTCGGGCTTCATCTGCGTGAGCAGTTCCTCCTGGGTGATGCCGCAGATGGCTTCGTAGGCCGGATTGAAGGTGAGCTGCTGAAGGTTGTTAAGCTCGCTGAACACGGAGAGTTGCGAGAACTTCGAGATACCCGTGAGGAACACGAAGCGCAGATACTGCGACTGGGCCTTCAGGGGTGAGAACAGGTTGCGTATCTTGTTGCGGATGGCATCCTGCAACGTGGGATTCGTGATGCTGTCGAGCATCGGCGCGTCGTACTCGTCGATGAGCACCACCACCTTCTCACCAGTCTGCTCATGGGCGGCCTGTATGAGACGCGACAGACGGTTTTCATAATTCTCGGGGGCTTTTGGCTCAGTGATGCCGAATTTCCTCTCCTGCTGTTCCAGAATGAAATCTATGGTACTATGCACCAGCTTCTCGTCGTAATACTTGCCGTTGGAGAGATCCAGCCGTATCACAGGGTACTTCTTCCACTCCTTCTCCAGATTGTAGATGGCCAGCCCCTCGAACAGCTCCTTGCGCCCCTCGAAGTAGCAGCGCAGCGTGTCGACCAGCAGCGACTTGCCGAAGCGGCGCGGGCGACTGAGGAAGAAGTTCACGGCATCTGTCGTCACCATTTTGTATATGTAGGTCGTCTTGTCTACATATACAGACCCTTGCTCACGAATTCTGTCAAACATCTGCACACCCACGGCATAACCCCTGTCTGTGCGGTCTTTCCTTATCGTTCCCATAATAGTCTCTGTGTAATTCGCTTGCAAATTTACTACATTTCCATTTAAAAGCAAAAAAAAGCGGGAAAAGTTTGGTCTTTTTTTTTATTTGTGGAATAAATTATCCATATTATTCACATTCGTTACTTTTTCCCGCATCCGCTTTGCTGTTTCAGGAAAAAGTCGTAACTTTGCCCCCGCAAATCTTAAATCGTAAATTCACAACTCGTAAAACTTGAATGAAACCAATATATTTCCTTTCCGATGCACACCTCGGATCTTGGGCTGTGGAACACGGACGAATGCAGGAACGACGCCTGGTGCGCTTCCTCGACTCGATAAAGACCAAGGCTGCGGCTGTATTCCTGCTTGGCGACATGTTCGACTTCTGGTATGAGTATCGCTACTGTGTGCCCAAAGGCTACACACGCTTCTTGGGAAAGCTGTCGGAACTGACCGACATGGGTGTCGAGGTGCACTATTTCACTGGCAACCACGACATCTGGGCCTACGACTATTTGGAGCAAGAGTGTGGAGTTACTCTGCACAAAAAGCCCCTCACCGTAGAACTCTATGGAAAAATATTCTTCCTGGCCCACGGCGACGGGCTGGGCGACCCAGGCAAGGGGTTCAAGTTCATACGTGCCGTCTTCCACAACCGTCTTTGCCAGTGGGCCTTCTCGGCACTCCACCCACGATGGGGCATCTGGTTCGGACAGACATGGGCGAAGCACTCGCGCATGAAACGACCCGGAGGCGAGGAGCAGCCCTATATGGGCGAAGAGCGTGAGCCGCTGCTACGCTACACACAGCGCTACATTCAGTATCATCCCAACGTGGACTATTTCATCTACGGACACCGGCACATTGAGATTGACAAGCAACTGACGAAGAAAGCCCGCGTCATAGTGCTTGGCGACTGGATAAGCCAGTTCAGCTACGTCGTCTGGGACGGTGAACACCTCTTTATGTCGCAGTACATTGAGGGCGAAAGCCAGGTGTGACGCTCTTTTTTGTTATTTTTACAAAAAATATTTGGCTGTATCAGAAAAAACGCCTAACTTTGCACCTGAAAATTCAGGAAGAACGCATACTTGATAACGGATATAGGATTCCGACTCTGAGAGAAAAGTCGGGATTCTTTCTTTTATGCGACGGGAAAAATTATGAAGAAAAACATCAAAATCTAATCAGGAAAATACATTAATATTAAACTAAAACGAGACAAAAATGGGATATATGTCACAAGAAGGCTATGACAAACTAATAGCCGAACTAAAACATTTAGAGGGCGTGGAACGCCCGAAGGCTTCGGCGGCAATAGCCGAGGCACGCGACAAAGGCGACCTGAGCGAAAACAGCGAATATGAAGCTGCAAAAGAAGCCCAGGCGCATCTGGAGTCGAAAATAAACCTGCTGAAACAGGCCATCAGCGAGGCCAAGATTGTCGACACGTCGAGACTCAGCAGCGACTCTGTGCAGATACTCTCGAAAGTGGAAATGACAAACATGGCAAACAAGGCCAGAATGACCTACACCATCGTCAGCGAGAGCGAGGCAGACCTTAGGCAAGGGAAAATAAGCATCAAGACACCCATAGCCCAAGGACTGTTGAACCATAAAGTGGGCGACGAGGTGGAAGTGAAAATCCCACGCGGGACTATCAAACTGAAAATCGAGAACATCACCGTGGGATAGCGACAGTTTATAGTTAATAGTTTATAGTTAATAGTTGGTCGCGCAGCCAATAATATATAGTAAATCCTTAAATAACAAATTACCAAAATGGACATATTCAGCAAAATAGCAGCTGGACAGATTCCCAGCTATAAATGCGCAGAAAACGACGAGTTCTACGCATTCCTCGACATCAACCCAGTGGCCAAAGGGCATACACTTGTCATTCCACGCCGCGAGGTGGACTACATCTTCGACATGGACGACGACGAGATAGCACGTTTCCAACAGTTCGCCAAGAAGGTGGCAGTGGCCATCAAAAAAGCTTTCCCATGCCGCAAAGTGGCACAAGTGGTGCTCGGCCTGGAGGTGCCCCATGCCCACATCCACCTCATTCCCATGAACAGCGAGGCCGACGTGGACTTCAGACGGGAGAAACTGTCGCTTACGTCAGAAGAGATGCAACAGATTGCCGACAAGATTTACGGCAGCCTGTAAGTAATAACAGCGTTTTTGCGAACATCCCATGCTTGTCCGCAAAAACGCTTTCTTTTATTCTCATTCAGATATTTCATTTCTCTTCGATGGTCTTTGTCCGGCTCTCTACGAATCCCTCCATGATGGCCGTTGGCGCAGCCTTGCTGTCGAAGGCACCGAGCCTGTAGCCGCCGGGCAGGCACTGCGGCTCCCAATAGAACACGCCACGGCAGTGGCCGTCGGTCTCTGTCTGCGCCTCACGGATAATGCGGGTCAGCTGGCGGCGGCCTTCCTCCATCACTTCAGGGTGCTCTTCGTCCACCTCGAAGCCGGTTTCCACAATCATCACGTCGCAACCGTATTTCTTGCTGCAATAGCGGATGTTGCGCATGCAGTCGGTGATGATGCTGTCGGCATTTAGTTCGGGATGGTCTTTACGGGCCCAATAGGGATAGAGCGACATGCCGATCATATCCCACTTGCCGCCGTATTTCTTCACGATGTCGAGATTCCAGTCATAGAGCGACTGCTTGTGACCGCGATCCAGGTGGATGATGACAGTAGTCTCGGGAAAGACCTCCTTCACGGCATCGTAGGCAGCGCCGATGAAGCCTGCATACTGTTCGGGGTTCTTCTCGATATGTCCCATGGGCCATAGCATACCGTTAGCAGTCTCGTTGCCCACCTGTACCCAGCGGGGCGTTATGCCGTTCTGTCGGAGCAGGGTTAGCACGTCGATGGTATGCTCCCTCAGGTCGCGTTTCATCTGCTCGAAGCTGTGTCCCTGCCAGGCAGCGGGTATGCCCTGCTTCTGGGGGTCGGCCCATGTGTCGCTGTAGTGGAAGTTCACCATCAGGTCCATGCCTAATGCTTTTACGCGTTGGGCCATGGCGAGCAACTCGTTCTTGTCGCAGTCGCCACCACGCGGATTCACCC
The DNA here is from genome assembly GCA_905233425.1 of uncultured Prevotella sp. Classification (GTDB taxonomy): domain Bacteria; phylum Bacteroidota; class Bacteroidia; order Bacteroidales; family Bacteroidaceae; genus Prevotella. The sequence continues at coordinate 48,952 of CAJOEC010000043.1, forward strand.
AGACGCGCATACGGATGGCGGACATCTGATAGTCGTTCTTCAACAGTTCCAGGCACTCGCGCTCGCGTCCGTTGCGGTCGTGGAACACGATGCCCCGCCGTTCCTGACCTTGCAGGAATCCCACATCGGCACCCTTTACGAAGTTGGCCTCTTGCGCATAGCCGCTCATTGCCGCCCATGCCATCAGCATCATTAGTAGTAGATTTCGTTTCATCTTAGTCGGATTGCCTTATTGTAACAACCATTCCAATGCCGAAATGACGTGTATGGTCTTTCCGTCAATCTCCACATCGCGTGTCTGTAAAAAGGCTATGAGTGTCAGGTGGCTGCACGAGAGTGAGTCTGATGAGTACCTGCAATATTATCTTCTCGTCTATCATGCCTTTTGCAATTTGGCTGCAAAGGTACGACAAAAAAGGCGGACTGCCAAACAATCCGCCCGATTTTTATTTGCCTACTGCACAATCAGCATTGTGACATTAATATGCCTTTACGGGGCATTTTTCGCGTAAAAAACGAATGAAAGGCTTACGAAAAATAGTCAAAAAGTGGGTCATGGGGACAGGCACTTGACCCAAGTCTGGGTCAATGTTCCTGTCCCCATGACCCAATGGGCAGGGTTCAATACACCCGAAGCGGACGTTCCTGTTGCGTATTCTTCTGGTCTTGAATGTGCGAGATTCAGCAGCCGAAGATAACGTTTGTAAACGTCCTTTTACCACTAAAATTTGACCCTCCTGCCCTTGCGGACAATTCGAGTCGGGTGCAAAATTACAAAAAAGATTGGAAACGGAAAAGAAAGTTGGGGAAAAATTTGGTACTATCGGGAAAAGTTGCTATCTTTGCAGCGTCAGAATGATATTCTGATGCCGCAGCTTAGTGCTGGGCGGGAGGCTAAGGCCATCCCAGACGCCGCTTCACGCGGGGAGTAAGACAGAACGCTTCTGCTCCATTTTTAAAAGTCGCCTCGCAAGGGGTGGCTTTTATCTTTCATAGAGGCGGCGGAAGGTGGTGAGGAACTGTTTGCTCATGGCAGCGTTACGTTTGACTGAGATATGCTTACGCCCCTTGAACACAAGTACCTCACGGGCATCTGGCGAACTTTCAAAAAAAGTTCGACCTGTAAGGTTGGAAATGCAGTTCTAAGCCGCCTGAGGCAGTTTAAGCCATTCCCTTTCTCCTCTGAACCAACTGTGCAGTTTGCCGTTGACGT
>CAJOEC010000044.1 GCA_905233425.1 uncultured Prevotella sp.
CAGGGCTTTCGTCTTGTGCCGACTTACCGGGGGTTTCACCCCCGTCTGTAGTCTTGTCGCCCCTTCAGGGCTTTTCAACCGTACAGGTCGAATTATTTTTGATATAACGCAGAACGCAGCCGCTTATTGTGGGAAGCGGGTCAAGTGCCAGTCCCCATGACCTGCGCTGCACTCTACTTTATGGTGCACTTGTCATTTACTCAAGTTTCGGAAGTACGGACTATTTGTCAACAGTATTTTACAATAGATTCAAAAAATGCTAAAGCCATCATTCTTATAGTTATATCATTGGTTTACAAAATATTATCCTATGATGGCTTGCTCTTTGAGCCGTCATAATTCCGTCATACAGCCCTCATTTTTGATGGAAAAGCAGTCAAAAACGTAGGAAATAGTAAGGTAACATACTGGTTTAAACGGAGTTCTATAACAACAAGATTGCTGGTTGCTGACAGTTTCCACGGTGGAAACTGTCTGTTTCTCCTGGGGAAACTGTTAGTTTCTCCCGTGGAAACTATGGGGAACTGCCGTCCTGATGATGAGAGATAACGGCTATGATGGTAGGAGAAAAGTAGGAAGAGCTTGAATTATGACGGCTATAGACGGCTTCAGAGGTAAGCCATCATAGGATAATCATTTGGTATTCTGCAAATTAATATCATTAATGATGGCTGATGGCATTTTTTTCTGATATTTTTAATGAGAGAAAAGATTTTGAGATTCTGCCCTGAATTTATAATCAGCAAGAACCTTCTCGGCTGATCCTTACTTCTTGTCCCGTGACGGAGCTACATGGATGTTGTCCTCGATAAGGGCGGCAAGGTCTGAAAGCATGTCGAGAATCTCCGGGTCGTTCTTTGGCAGAGGTCCCTTGAAATAATTGTCATCTGATTCCACGTAAAACATACCGGCATGATAAGCGGCACAGCCCGCGGGTCATGGGGACAGGCACTTGACCCAGCCTTGGGTCAAGTGCCTGTCCCCATGACCCGCACAGCACAGGGTGAGTGGTGCACACTCTCATTGAGGAATATAATCATTTTTAGATATAACGCAGAACGCAGCCGCTTATTGTGGGAAGCGGGTCAAGTGCCTGTCCCCATGACCCGCGCAAATATGACCGCGGCTTATAACTTTTTCTGAATTACTGTAAAATTACATGTTACACAATAATGAATCTTTAAATCCTTTATTGACAATTCCCAGTTATTCAAAGGGTAGTTCTCCTCGGCAGGCTGAGATTCGCAGTTTAGGATTAACTCGTATTCATCGGCAATATAAAGATGTAAATCATAGCTGTGTGGGGTTAATTCGATACGTTTTATTCTTCTCCCCTCTAATTGCTTCGCTGCAATCGCTATTTTTCCAACATTTGCTGTTGTGTCATCATCTGCTGTCGCTATCATTTCACCAGAATGCAAGATCTCCCAATAGCACCATACCCAAATAGAATTATTGTTATCTGTATTAATTAGTAAAATACTACCAGCGGCACCGCCTGCTCTTGAATATTCGATATTGTTGCCTATCAACTTTTGTAAGCTTTCTTCTATTTGTAAAGTATTCATTTGGCAAATAAATCTTTTATTATTTCTTCTATTTCTTTATATCCATAACCTTCACCACGGGTCACGGGGACAGGCACTTGACCCAGACTTGGGTCAATGTTCCTGTCCCCATGACCCGTGTCCCCTTGACCCGCGTAATCGCTGAATAACGCTATAACTTAATCCTGATACTCTTGACATCTGTCGCGGGCCTATCCTTAGACACTCCATTACTTCTGCAATTATCTTTTTCTGTAACTCTTTATTCAATGACTGGAAAGCCGTAACACAATCAGACCCGCTCTTTTGAAGCAGTTCGTTTCTCACTTCTTCATCCGAGACCACTATTCTTTCGTCATCAACATCAAGGCATCCCACTACACCAGACAATGGCATGTCGACCAACTCTTGAAGCCTGCTGAACTCAACACGCTTCAGCACAGGGCGAGTGGTACACACTCTCACTGAGGAATACAATCATTTTTAGATATAACGCAGAACGCAGCCGCTTATTGTGGGAAGCGGGTCAAGTGCCTGTCCCCATGACCCGCGGAACCGCTTGTACGGTGGTGTGAGAGGACAAGTGAACACGAAAAGAGGTGAACACCTCTGATTAGTGTTCACCTCCTACTCGATTTGCTCATTATTTACAAATATTATTCCCAAATTCTGATTAGCCAAATCATCTCTTAATGATTGAGGTAGCCGAATGATTCCATTTCTCTAACTATATGGCCATAATCTATCTATTATTTTAAAGACATACTTTGACTTAAGAAGCCAATCAACTTCTACTTCTTCATTATCAGATAGTTCATCACATTCACAAAGATGATATACATTCCTGATTTCAAAAATAGTTTCTACTCTAAAGTGAAGTTCATGTAATCCTCGATGCAATATGTCTAGAGCACCATATATATCAGGAGCTATTAATGCTATGTAAGCTACAGCTCCAATGATATTTTCTTTAGGTTCACCTTCTGAATCAATAAGGTCTGGAAAACGATAGCCTTCTTCTGCATTTATATTGACAAATGCAATCCATACCTTTATGTATTTCTTCGATATTCTTTTCTTCATTCAGGATTCTTTTTACTAGAGTTGTTTACATAATGTATATTGTCTTTGCCTTTCAGTTTCTCTCCATTACGAGTTGAATGAAAATGTTCTTTTTGCCCTTTATCACTTGAGTGTTTGACTGGTTGAGTATTTGCTTTCCTGCTATTTGTAGCTGCATCTTTAGCACTTTTTAAATTTGGTTTTACTACATTATGTATTTTAGGCAAACCGCTTGGTCCTAATTCTGTTTCTGGGATTCCTTTAGCGATACTTTCTGCTCTGTTTGTTTTTGCCACAATTTTGGTTGTTGATTGCAGAGCTTTTTCTGCACCTTTCGCAACGTCGATGGATTTAGAGGCGGCTTTTGCCCCCGCCCTTACAGCCAATCCCGTGCCTGTTAGGCCTGGAACTATTGCTGCCAAGGCGTCAGCGCCGAGAGCCGCTTTCGTGGTGCTGCTGACACTGCCGGTTGTGCAGTACTGGTAGCCGGCCTCTGCTACGTCATAGACCAGACAGGCCACGTCAAACACCGTGTCCCAGATGCGGCCGTCCTTGTCAATACGGTTCACAGGATTGTTGCCGCAATAGACGTATGGTGAAGTCGGGTAGTCTTTCTCGCAGAGCGGGTCGATACTCGTCCACATCGGCACTCCTGCCACGTCGTACCACCGTGCGCCGAAGTCATACCAGTTCAGGCCGTTCAGGCGGTCCAGCTCCTTGCCGGTGAAGCGGAAGGGGTGCTGCAGGTCGCCGGTGGCCTGGGCAGGGGGCTGCATCCTCATCTCGCCGCCGAAGGGATAGTAGCTTACGGTCTCCTTGACCGTGCCGTCGCTGCCCACCACCATCCTCGTGCTGCCGAGGTGGTCGGCGACGTAGTAGTTCCAGGAGGTCGGCGTGCCGTTGTCGTCCAGCGCCACATAGCCGCCGTCGAAGAGCCACATCAGCGGCTTGCCGCCGCGCAGGATGAGGCCGTCGATGTACGTGTCGGTGGTGGATACACGACTGTTCGTCCCTCCCGCCTTGGCGATGTATGCCACATGCTGGCTCGACAGTTTCCTGCCGTCGGGCGTGTAGTCGTTCACGGTGCGGCTCTTCCCGTCGCTCTTTCTTATCGTGCAAGGGTGGTGGCCGTTGTCGTATGCCACGCTGCTGATGCCCCTGTTGCCGTCGTATGTCAGGGACCCGTCGCTGTCGTACTGGTACTCGCAGGCGGCATCGTCGCCGTCGTTGAAGTCGAGCGCGCCGTTGTAGTTGAGGGCCTCCGCGCCGTCCGTGACCTTCAGCAGGCGGTTGCCGTCGTAGCTGACGGCCAGGTCGTCGATGAGACCGAAAGTGCCGTCGTTCCTCATGCCGTTGCGACGTAGCGACGTGATGGAGCCGTTGGCGTTGTATGTAACAGACTCGTCGAAGCGTTCCGACATTCCGCTGGCGGATGACGAGTACCGGGCATCGGTCAGCCAGCCCAGGCCGTCGTATGTGTAGTCGTACCTGTGCTGCTCGCCGCCCACTGCGTTCCGCCACAGCATACTCCCTATGTTGCCGCTCAGCTGTGCGTCCTCCGCAGTCTCGCGCAGCAGCTGCTCGCTGAACCCGCACGGCGACGACACGCCCTTCAGCCATCCGTGCAGCGTGTCGAAGTCATAGTTCATGTCCGCCGCGGTCCCCGGACGGTCGTTGGCGGTGACGTTGCCGAAGTCATCGTATGCGGTCCTGCTGACAACCTGGGTGCTCGTGTTGCCGTTCTTGTCGGTATGGGTCACGGTCGTCTTCTCAAGTAGGCGCGTGCCCGGATGATACGTGTTGACCGTCCTGCGCTTCGCAAGGACGACTTTCCCCCCATGGTCGTTGTGCGTATAGACGTTCTCCGCCACGGACACCACGTCGCCGACGAAGTTGTACGCCGTATGAACAGCCTTCATCCATTTGTCGCTGTATGCGATGAGCTTGTACGCCATGCGCCCCTTTGCGTCATAGCGGTACATTTCGAAGTGCTTTTTTGTATTGCTGGTGGAGCACAGCGTTGCCGTGAGCCTGCCTCTCGACACCGCCGGTGAATTGTATGCCGCATTGATGGAGTCTGCCCACACTGGAAACAGTTGCGTAAGCTCCTGGCGGCAGGAATAGTCATCGTAATAGTTCTTCACTTCCACTGCCACGGCATTGCTTTCGGCGGCTGCGTCACGCGGAGTGTTTATAGAATGTATGCTCTGCAGTGTCAGGCGGCCTATTGCGTCATAGCAGTACCTGCGGTATTGTGACTGTTCCCGCAGATGTCCGTCCTGCTCCGCCTGCAGACGGTTGGCCTCGTCATACCAGTACTTGACCGGCTCGCAGCCCGGCAGCTGCTTCTCCGTGCACCGCCCGCGGTCGTCGTAGGTGTACTTGTACCAGTATTTCTGCATATCCGAGGTGCTGCACCGCGGGTCCTGACACATGGGAGGGAGTACATAGCTCAGGCGGCCGTATCCGTCATAGACATAATAGGTGTCGTTGTCCGCGCCCCTGCGCTCAAGGACGGTGTTGCCGTGAAAATCCGTATATACCGTGATGCTCCGTCCGTCCTCGTCGGTGGTGGTGGCACTCGTCAGTAAGCCATACGGATACGTGCCGGCAGCGCTGAGGCTGCCATCAGCATTGACATAGTATTTCTTTACTTTTCCCTTAGGAACCACGCTACGGTTCACTGTAACAGGCTTGCCTTGCCAGGCATTGCCCGGTTTCCAGCTCTTTGCAAGTTCCTGGAAGTCGTCATACTCGTTCCTGCTGAATGCCGGCCAATCACCGTGTCTTTCTTCCGAATCCACATCCACAGTCACACTGTCAAGATAATCCAAGCTTGTCGCAGGCACAGGAGCCCACTGCTTGAAAGGCTTCATCTGGGTGGTGTAGTCCGTCCTCACCACTATGGGGGTCTGCGTGGTGTTGCCGCCCACGTCCACGGTCTCTGCCACGCAGCCCAGCTCGTCGTAGTAGTCGATATGTCTCAGGAACGACGTGCCGGCATCGTTAAGGTATGTCTTTGTCTGGACATAGTTCTTGCTGCTGCTCTGGGCACACAGGCCGGTGTGTGACATCAGCACCAGCAACAAAGTCAATATGAGGTTTGTTTTTGTCCCGTCTAAACTCATGATAAATGATGTTGTTTAACGTACTTTTATGACTTCCTGCCTGTCGCCGGCAATCATTGTCAGCATGACGACGCTGCTGATGGGGCGGTTTGTGAGAGCCATCGTCTCACGGTGCTCTCCCTTGCCGAGCGAGACATGGGTAATGCTTCCCAGGATCCTTCCCGCAAGGTCGCAGGCATAGAATCTCGCATTCACGTCCTCTGCGACAAGGTAGTCAAGCATGATTTCCGTTTTATTGGCCTGTAGTGTTGCTGACATATTTATCGGGAATGGCGTTTCGTCATCGTTGCCGCTCTTGCCTGGCGACTGCCCAAGGCTTTCTCTTTGGGCAATGAGCTGGCTGTTGGCTTCATCGTATGCCAGCTCAGAGAGTTGCAGCTCCGGCATATACAGTGATGTGTACGTCGTGTCGGAGACGGTATCCCCGTTTGACACGCACTTTATTATCCGGGTGTCCATTACAGGATACCTGCAGCCCGAGCAATACCACAGGTATTTGTCTTCGGTAACCTCCGACACTACATGTTCTGTCTCATCCTCATCATTCACATCGTCGTATTCAGATATGATGGTGTTATGGTGATGAATCCTTAGCACGTCCTCCAAGGTCTCATTCCCGTCGGTAAGAATGCCCCAGCCGTCACACACGGTGTAGCAGGTGCCTTCACCCTCAATGCTGAACGTGTCATAGTAAGTTGTCTTACGTGAATATGCACCGGCAATGCTGTCCCCGTAGGCAAACGGGTATTTCAGCTGCGGTGAGAGGCAGTCCTGTACACTATACATTTCACGTGACTGGAATCCACGCATGGACAGTCCCTTGTCTGTGGCTATATAATGAAGCATGAGGTCGCCTTCGACAATGGTAAGGCTGTCGTTTCTCAAAATTATCGTCTGCCTGACAAAGTCGCCGTCTTTCTGTGCGGAAGGAAGTTCCCACACACAGTTTTCTCCCCTGTTGCCCGGTGATGTGTCATCGGCAACGATACGATACAGTTTGTCGCCATCACGGTATCCATTGTACTGGCTTGTTATCGGCGTTTGGGCAAGAGAGCCGGTTGCAAGAAAAAACGCAATGGCTGTTGAAAGAATTGTTTGAGTTCTCATATTTATTATTGTTTATAGTGATAGTTGTATTCTTTTGTTTTCTTGTAGTTTACGTCATATTCGGCAGAGAGTCTGCCAAAAGTGTCGTAGGTGTATATAGTCCCCAAGTTGGAGTCGTCCGTTTCCGATGTCATGCCAAAGTACGGATCGTGAGTGTACGTGGTGATGTGTGCAGACGCTGGAAGCATGCTTCGTATTTCAGCATTCAAATCCCTCAGGCTCGCACAGACTTCTTCCGTTCCTATTTCTTTGTATGCTTCCAATTGCAACAGTTTTGATTTCAAGGCAGCGGGTACTTGATTCATATTGTCAATCACGGCGACAGGAAAGCGTCCGCCATATCCCCACACATAGATTCTGTCCTGAGTGTCGTTGAGCCTGACGTGCTCCGGGTTCTGGTACTCATCGTATTCCAGAATTTCCCCCTCCTTGTACAAGTCGGCATGGTAATCAATGCCGTTGCCACTTAATGTGGGTTCGCTTTCGATATTATTGCCAGGGATCTTTAGCTTGTATAATGATTTCAGCAAAGGCTTGCCCGAAAGCATCTGGTAGTCCTTACATTCGCCGCCGACGATTTGGTTATTACGTCTTACTACTTTTTTATCGGGTCTGCTATAACGTTCTTTTCTATCAGCCCATTCACGGCTTTTATGGAAGGCCATGCGCTGTTGCCCGCATTGTTTACAATATCATCGGGGAAATGATAATTAGTTGCGCTTGTGCTTCTCTCATTGTTATTGTTCTCGTTACTACGAGAATAAAATGACGATTTTACACGCCCTTTGTTATAGGATAATCTGTAATCTTCACAGATTGAGTCGCGCCCATCTCCATTATAATAATAACTGGTTGTGGTGGTGCCACGAGGTAGAGTTTTTCGTGTTATGTATTCCGATTTGCTGATTAGATAAGCGTCATAGCCTGAATATTTCTGGCTGGCTACTTGGTATCCATATTTCTTGCTCGTATAGGGATCACCCATATAATATAAATATTCCTTTATGCTCCTTACCTTTCCGCCTTTGCCGATGAACACCTCCTTCAATGGCTTGTCAACGACACAGGCCGCATTGTAAAACTCACCAACCGGGTATGCCAGATAAGTATAGTTCTCATTGTTGCAATATGACATATTGCCAGTATATCCGGATTTCGCGCCATAGATAATGTTGTCTATCTTTACCAAGCTGGCGGCGGGTAATGAATTCGAGTGCGGGCATACGAAAATATAGTTAACAGGTGGCGACACTATTTGGGGTTCAAAATAGTGGATGGTCCTGTTAAGGGTGTCACCAGACTCATCATACTCAACTTCCTCGACCTCCGTATAGCAAACCGGTGGCCCCATGAAAGAGTTGAAGGCTTTGCCTGATGACAGCCTTGAGGCACGGAAAACCCAACCACCGTCCTCCGGCTTCGGAGTGTAGAAAGTTGCACAGTGAATGCTTGGATTAGTCATAACACCGCTACTTGGACCTTTCACTTTATAGCCAGCATCATGCTGCATATAGACATAATCTGTTCGCTGCACAAGTTCTGAGCCGTGGCGTATTCTCGATGCCAGTCGTTTCCCGTATATTTTTTCTGCGTACAAAGCCGAAATACCCAACTTTGTGTTGTTCACCTTGCTATAATGGTGCTCCTTATAAATGAATTCTTCAGTTGCCCCAGTCGGATAATTAATAGCTGTAAGGCAGAAGTAGTCGTCTGCTGTCAAACTGCTTTTCTCTGGTAAAGTGGTTAGCCCTTCGAAGGTTATATATTCTGAATTTGGATACTTCATTGTACATAAAGGGGTGCCGTCTCTCCTAAGGTCAACATACGCTTGATGGCCTACGCTTGATGTCCACGAATTACGTGGCATACATTCACCATTCTGGTAAGTTGTTTCCACAAGTTTGGATTTTGTGAATTTGTATGAGTAACTGAACCTATAGGGCGGGAGGTGATTACCGGCAGCGTCATACTGGATGACAGATGTCAGTTTATGCCTATAATTGCACCATTCGCACCCAATCCTCTGGTATTCAAACGATTCTTTAAACACTTTGAATAAAGAATCGTTGTTGAGTTCATATCCTTTTACGAAATCGCCTTTTTCATCTTTCAGTTCAATTTTGTTGATCCTTTTAGACTCCAGGTTGCTTGCTATAGGCTGATTCCCAATACCACCTCTGTCATTTCTAATGGCTGCATTGAACGTGACTGTACCAAATCCTGAGGCAATGGATGTTATTCTCTTCGTGCTGAATTTCTGGAAATAGTTCTCATTTTCATCTGCTGTCGAAAGATCGACATACTCCTCGGTAGCGTAATTAAACGTAAAGACCCCGCCTTTGGTCGTTGTGATTTTTGTGAGAAACCAGGATGTTGATTCATTATCTGCGCCGGCAGCACCGACTGTTCGCCTTTCAACATCTTCAAATAAGAATTGAGTTCCATCGTCAGCGGTAATGCAATAGCCTTTCCCTGTGGATTCTATTACATACGATTCGTCAGGGTATAATGACATCCTTGTCGTATTGCCGTCGAAAGACACATCTATAGTTCCGCTGTGTCCAGGAAGCGAGTATGTATATTCGTCAGGCATGGGATCTGACAGGATGTCATCAGTGAAAATAGCATGACAATTCACGTCTTTAAATCTATCGGCCAGGTAATTATCATCATAATGATGATTTCTTGACCATCTTGTATCTGCATCGTCAGTACCCCTAATAGTCTTTGTTATTACACCGCCGGCCATCAGTGCCCATCCCAACCCGACAGGGGATGCCTCTGTTGTGCATGTCACGTCCCCATTATAGAAAATGAGGGATATTGGCAGGTCATAGCCTTTTCCTTTCAGTTCCATGAGTGGAATGCTCAGGGAAAGCTGCCCTTTGCTGAGTGCGGTCTCAGCCTTCACGGCAAGGCCAAACTGATTCGCATTGATGCTTGGACGGATAATGTCGGCGTTAACCTGTGCAAATGCAGGGATTGACAATGGGAACAATAATGCAGAAAACAGGTACACTAAAACTGTAACGGAAAACAATCCTTTCATTCTTTTTTTTGAATATTTCTTGATTTTTCATGCAAAGGTATGCCGCATTTTTGAAATAGCCAAAGAAAAGGAAGGGCAAAACGTGACGGTCGGGGAGAAATTGATTTTTATTAATTACATGAACCTTATGTTTGTATAAATACTAAAATTATGTATAGCATTTAATGTACAATTCGTACCACCTCGGGGCATGGGGACAGGCACTTGACCCACTTTCCACCACAATAAGCGGCAACTTTCTGCGTTATATCTACGAATGAGAACGACGGCGTTATGCCAAGACAATCAAGAAGATAGAACGCGCAAATTAGGAGGTGCGGCATTCCTGCCGCACGACTATTCAATTAACACAAAGGAAAGATGAGGAAGAAATCAATGCTACTAACACTTTGCCTGATGACTGTTCTGGGCACAATGGCGGAAGGGAATCGCCAGCTGTTCGACTTCGGCTGGCAGTTTACTCGCAACGGAAAGACCATCAACGTGGACTTGCCCCACGACTGGGACATCTGCGAAGGCCCCAACTCAAGCAAGGGCGCAACGGGAACGGGCGGCGGATGGTTCGAAGGCGGCAAGGGCGAGTACCGAAAAGAGTTCAGAGTTGAGGGGGCGGAGCTGGGCGACAAACTGGTGAAGCTGCACTTCGAGGGAGTCTACCAACATGCCGAGGTGTTTGTCAACGGACAGAAGGCGGGGCAGCACCACTACGGCTACACACCGTTCACGGTCGACGTTACACATTATCTATATATAGACAGGCAGAACGAGGTGGTGGTCAAGGTGGACAACTCGCAGCAGCCCAACTGCCGCTGGTACAGCGGCTCGGGCATCTACCGCCACGTGTGGTTAGAGACCATGCCCACGCTACACATTGCCGAGAACGGTGTGTTTGTCACTACGGAGACGACCCCCACTTCTGCCCCTGAGGCCAAAATAACAGTGGAAGTGATGGTGCAGAACGAGGGGAGTGAGGAGAAACAATGCACGGTAGAGATAGAGGGACAGCAGCAGCAACTGTCGCTGAAGCCCGGCGAGCAGAAACCAGTAGTGTTCAACTACACCATCAGCAATCCCAAACTCTGGTCGCCCGACACGCCCCACCTCTACACAGCGACAGCCGCTATAGTCTCACCCTCGGGGGCCAAAGGGGAAGCCTCCGTGCGCTTCGGCATCCGCTCGTTCTCGTTCGACGCCGAGCGGGGCTTCGTGCTCAACGGCAGGAAGGTGCTCATCAACGGCGCCTGTGTGCACCACGACGACGGCGTGTTAGGAGCCATGGCTTTCGACGATGCCGAGATCCGCAAGGTGCGGCTGATGAAGGAGGCGGGCTTCAACCTCATACGCACATCGCACAACCCCACGACACGCGCCTTCCTCGACGCCTGCGACTCGATAGGTATGCTCGTCATCGACGAGACCTTCGACGGCTGGCGCACGCAGAAGAACCCCTACGACTACTCCACGGTCATCGACTCCTGCTTCCGCGAGGACATCCACGCCATGGTGATGCGCGACCGCAACCATCCCAGCGTCATCTCGTGGAGCATAGGCAACGAGGTCATCGAGCGTAAGGACATCCGCGTGGTCTATACCGCCCGTCAGATGAAGGCCGCCATACTCGAGAAGGACACGACGCGCCCCGTCACCGAGGCCCTCTGCGCCTGGGACAGCGACTGGGAAATCTACGACCCTCATGCCGAGGTGCTCGACGTGGCGGGCTACAACTACATGATCCATAAGCACGCCAGCGACCATGAGCGCGACCCCAAGCGCATCATCTGGCAGACGGAGAGCTTCCCGCGTGACGCTTTCAGCAACTGGGCCATCGCCAACGACTATCCCTATGTCGTGGGCGACATCGTGTGGACAGGTCTCGACTACCTCGGCGAGTCGGGCATCGGCCGCTATTATTATAATAATGAACGCGAGGGCGAGCATTACGTGGAGGGCGGACAGCCTGAATGGCACGGCGCCTACTGCGGCGATGTGGACATCACCGGATGGCGCAAGCCCATAAGCCACTACCGCGAGATGCTGTGGAAGACCCACCCCCAGCCCCTCCCTGCAAGGGAGGGGAGTGGTTACTCTCAGGACGGAGATGCAGCGAAAAGACTATCTACTCCCCTCCCTCACAGGGAGGGGTCGGGGGTGGGTCTTTTTCTTTGCGTCAAGGAACCCAACGGCTACCATGGTGAGATTAAACAGACCGCATGGAGCGTATGGCCCACATGGGAGTCGTGGACATGGCCCGGCTGGGAAGGCAAGCCCATCGAGGTGGAGGTGTACACCAAGCAACCCGAAGTGAAACTGTATCTGAATGACCGGCTCGTCGGCACCAAGGCCGTGAGCCGCGACACGCAGTTCAAGGCCGTCTTTACCGTAAACTACGAGCCGGGCATCCTGCGTGCAGAAGTGACCACTCCTCACAGGGAGGAGCAAGAGGGTGGGGCAGTCCTCTGTACAGCTGGCGAGCCTTCCCGCCTGCGTCTCACTCCCGACCGCACCGTGATGGCTGCCGACGGCCAGTCGCTCACCTTTGTCACCATTGAGGTTATCGACAGCAAGGGCAACGTATGTCCAGAGGCGGCAATACCATGTGAGGTGAGCGTCAGCGGGCGAGGCCAGTTGATGGCCGCCGCTAGTGCCGACCTGAAGGACACCGAACCCTACACGTCCCCGCGTGTGAAGACGTGGAAGGGCCGTGCCATGGTCGTCGTACGTAGCACCAAGAAGGCTGGACGAGCCACAATCAACGTGAAGAGCAGTCTGCCAACAGCAAATGCCACTATTGCGCAGAAGTAATAGCAAGCGGCAAGGCCGAGCGAGGGGGTGGGGGGCTGAACAAGGATGACATTCAGGCTTTAGAGTCGTCTGCCGGATAACCCAGAGTTTATAGTATTGGTGTCCGCTAAAAACGGCCTGAAAGGCCAATGAGCAAATAGCCCAGGGCATCGCCCCGGGTGGCAGGACGAGTAACCTACGCCCTGCAAGGGCAAAAGATATAATAGGAGGCGGCGCCTCCGTGTAATTCTTTTGCCCTTGCAGGGCGAAACCTCACCGCTACTTTTACCCAGGGCGATGCCCTGGGCTATTTGTTTTTGGCCTTTCAGGCCGACTATCGGGTACATGCGGATAATCATTTTAAAGTTTAAAGTTATCTGCCGGTTAGCACATAGTTACCCGGCGGCTATTGTCTGGCCTCCATAAGGTTATATGTGATGAATAGTGTTGTTGTGGCTTTTATGCCCGAAAAACTCCCTTTTCCCCCTCAAAAACGAGAAAGAACGGGGAGGGAAAGGGTGTTAAAAAATGACAAAGAGGAAAGTGCTGATAATTAGGGAGATACAAAACGTGAAAAACATATAGAAAAGAAAATGAAACGACAGTGTTAATATTATGAATAATTATATAAAAAAAATGTTACGCGTGCGTAGATAAAATTAAACAAAAATTTTGTTCGTATTAAAAAAATGTATTAATTTTGCACCCGATATTATGCTGAAAACATTAACTATTAAATACTAACTAAATCCCAAATGACAAAAAAACTGAAAGAGATGATTTGTCTTGCTGTATGCAAGATAGCGTCAAAGACATCGGTTCTAGCTTTGCTCATGACGGCTTTCGCATCGCCAGCATTTGCTCAGGGACTAGTCAAGGGTACCGTCGTTGATACCAGCGGCGAGACGGTTATCGGTGCAAGTGTTGTCCAGAAAGACAACCGGAAGAATGCAACTATTACCGACATCGACGGAAACTTCTCTTTGAAAATACCGGAAGGTAAGGCGACACTCGTTATCACTTACGTCGGTATGAAGGAGAAGGAGGTAAAAGTCACAGTCGACAAGCATGTCAGAGTGACACTGGAAGAAGACGATGCCATTATCGATGAAGTGGTTGTCGTCGGTTACGGCCAGCAGAAGAAAGCATCGGTTGTAGGTGCCATCACACAGACAACAGGTGAAGTGCTTGAACGGTCGGCAGGTATAGGTAGTGTCAGTGCAGCCCTCACTGGTAACCTGCCAGGTATTGCAACAATTGCTTCTTCAGGCCAGCCAGGCGAGGAGGACCCACGTATCTACATCCGTGGTGCAGCAGCCTGGAACCAGGACGCACAGCCTCTTATCCTTGTCGATGGTGTCAAGCGTGAGATCAAGTCCGTCGACATCACGTCAGTGGCTACCGTCTCGGTGCTGAAGGACGCATCTGCCACAGCCGTCTACGGTGTGGAGGGTGCTAACGGCGTTATCCTCATCACCACAAAGCGTGGTGTTGAAGGAAAGGCAAGAATCGACGTCGGCTTCAACGCCACGCTGAAGGCTGTGTCGAAGCTGCCTCGCAAGTACGACTCGTATGACGGCTATATGCTGCGCAACCAGGCCATCGAGCATGAGCTTGCCCTGGGCGGAGCAGCATCGTGGGCATACTACCGTCCGCAGACATTCATCAATCTCTTCCGCAACCAGGACTATACCGTGAGGCCTAACTATGACTCTGCCGGCAACTACCTCGGCGACTACAGTCAGGCAGAACGCTATCCTAACGTTGACTGGCAGGAGGAGATGTTCAAGAACACAGCTTTGTCATACAACACCAACCTCAACTTCTCAGGTGGTACAAAGTTCGTGAAGTATTTCGTGGCTTTCGACTTCCAGAACGAAGGCGACATGACGCGCATTTGGGACAACCATCAGGGCTATGAAGGCGGTTATTCCTACAATCGTCTGAATGTGCGCTCGAACCTCGACTTCCAGATCACTAAGACCACCCAGTTCCGTGTGAACCTGGCTGGTTCGAATGCCCAGCAGAAGACCCCACGTTATTATTATGGTAATAGTGGTGAGTGGTTCCAGCAGCAGAACTGGGCTGGTGCATACCGTATGCCGCCCAACGTCTACCCCGTCCGTTTCTCGAATGGCGCATGGGGTTACTCCAGGTTGGCAGCATCAAACATGGCCAACTCGTGTATGAACGTTGCAACAGCCGGTTATGAGCAGAAGACCATCACACGTGTATTCACCGACTTCTCGCTCGAGCAGAATCTCGACTTTGTGACCAAGGGACTCGTCGCACGCGGTACTATCTCTTGGGACAACCAGTTCAACGAGGGTGGCCGTGGTATCGATGCCGCCGGTGGTGGTCACGTGAACAATACAGCATACATACTCCCTGAGGACGGCCAGCTCCTCTTTGAGAATGATATTTATCCTAAGACAGGCTTCGACTTCTATGAGAAGCGCGACTGGAGCACCGCCGCAGGTAGCGTCAATTATACGAGCCGTGCAACTGAAATGTCGCTCCAGCTCTTCTGGGGACGTCAGTTCGGCGACCATAATGTTACTGTGATGGGTAACTGGAAGCGTCGTATCAACGCTGGCAATGCCGACCTTGAGTTCCGCCGTGAGGACTGGGTGTTCCGTACCACCTACGACTTCAAGAGCCGCTATTTCGCTGAGTTCAACGGAGCTTACAACGGTTCACAGAAGTTCTCTCCCGAAAACCGCTTTGCATTCTTCTGTTCAGGAGCTGCTGGATGGATGATTTCGGAAGAGAAATTCATGAAGACGCTTAAAGACAAGGGAATCATCGACATGCTCAAGATCCGTGGCTCTTACGGTGAGATTGGTGACGACAACGCAGGTTCGCGTTGGGCTTACCTGACAGGCTGGGAGGTCGTCGGTCCTTTCGCAATGAACCTCGACCACTCAAACAGCCCGTTCACCGGATATAAGGAGAACACCATTGCCAACCCCGACCTGCGCTGGGCAACGGTGAGGAAGATGAACCTCGGTTTCGACTACGCATTCCTCCATGGTATGTTCGCAGGTAGCTTCGACTGGTTCCGCGACGACCGTTACGACATTTTCATCTCAGGTGCCAACCGCTCGGTGCCTTCATATTATGGTGCAGCAACTACGCCTGACATCAACAAGGGTAAGATCAAGAACTCAGGTTTCGAGCTTGAACTCCGCTTCAACAAGGTGTTGAACAACGGTATGCGTTTCTGGGCAAACTGCAACTACACATACGCGCATAACGTGATTAAGTTGAAGGACGACCCCGAATTGATCCCGAGCTATCGCAAGGCCCAGGGCTATTCACAGGGACAGTATGTGTCGTTCATCGACAACGGCTATATCGGTTCATACGACGAACTCTACAGTGTGCCGGCTCGTGAGAAGGACGACAGCCAGGTGCTCATCGGCGACCACTACATCGTTGACTTCAACGGCGACGGTATCGTCGACGAGACTAACGACCAGGCTCCTTATGGATTCACTGGCAACCCGGAGCACACCTACAATGCCACCATCGGATGGGAATGGAAAGGATGGAGCTGCTTCGCCCAGCTCTATGGTGTGACTGGTGTAACACGTGACGTGGGTCTGCCTTCTTTCGGCGACCAGCTGCTCACTGTGTATGACAATGGTACGTGGTGGAACCCGGTAGACGGAGGCGGCGAAGTTGTCGTTCCACGCTTTACCACACAGGTTTCCTACAACGACGGTACACAATATTTATATGATGGCTCATACTTCCGCCTCAAGAACGTGGAAGTGGCCTACACATGGACTAAGGGCTGGATTAAGAAACTCGGTTTCACAAGCCTGAAGGTTTACCTTAATGGTAACAACCTCTTCCTTATCACAAAGATGCCTGACGACCGTGAGAGTAACTACGGATGGAGTGGTAGCGGCGGCGCTTACCCGACTGTCAGACGTTATAACTTCGGATTCAAGCTTTACATTTAATTGGAGGTTATGATTTAAGGTAACAAATCGTAAATCGTAAATTCGTAAATCGTAAATAAGATATGAAATACAATAATAATATAAAAGCCCTTTTGTGTGGTTCGCTGCTCCTACTGGCCGGCGGGACTTCCCTGACTTCCTGCACCGACTGGCTCGAAAAAGACCCGGAGTCTATCGTGGCTGAGGACGAGGCATTCAAGAACTTCCGCAATTTCCAGGGATATATTGAGGAAATATACAGCCTGATTCCCGATAAGGAGAAGGTCAACTACTGTACTGCATGGAATTTTGGTGACGACGCCGTTCACAACCCTGAAGGCTATGCACACATGGACCATCAGGTAGACCTTGGCAACTATCGTAACTGGTATAACAACAACCAGTGCTGGCTGAACGGCGACAGACAATCGCTCTGGAGAAGCTCATGGTACTGCATCCGTAAGTGTAACATGGGTATCGAGCAGATAAAGTCGCTCGTGGGCACCGATGAAGAGCGCGACCTGCTGCTCGGACAGATGTATTTCTTCCGTGCATGGTGGCATTTCGAGCTGATGTGCTATTTCGGTGGCCTTCCATACATTACCAAAGCGTTTGAGGCTACAAGCATCCCCGAGCTTCCGCGTCTCTCTTTCCAGGAATGTGCCGACAGCTGCGCAGCTGATTTTGAAAAGGCATACGACCTCCTTCCCAACGACTGGGACGAGACGCTTGCCGGTATGCAGACCTCAGGAGTGAACGACCTGCGTGTCAACAAGTTCATGGCACTCTGCTACTTGGGCAAGGTCTACCTCTGGGCTGGCTCACCGCTCATGAAGGAGTTTGAGAAGGCATGGAAGAAGGATGAGAATCGTTTCGATGCCGGTGCTGCCACTCTCTTAGGTGCAAGTTCCAACGGCAAGACCTACGATTATGATGAAAAATACTGTAAGTTGGCTGCCGAGACTTTCGGCAAGGCTCTTGACATGGTCAACAGAGGACAGGTCAAATACAAACTTGCAGAGTTCAAGTATGTCACCACCGACGAACACGACAATGCCGGTATCTACAACCACGTGCGTGAGGAGAACAGCGATGAGACCAACTTCTACTCAGACATATTCTATACTGTCAAACAGAACTGGAAAGTGCCTGGTGTCAAGGAGGCCATCTTCCGTGGCGTTTGCTCGGGTCTGAACACTGCCAACTGGAACTGCGCAAAGATTTTCGGCCCTAAAGTCCAGGGACTTGTGGCTCATGACAAGATCATACACCACCCGACGGCAAACGTCATCGACCAGTACGGTATGGCAAACGGAGAGCCTATCTATCTTGTAAAGAATGGTGAGTATGTCATTAACGACTCGGCTCATTGGGATCCGGAGCATCCTTACAAGGATCGTGACCCCCGATTCTATCATGACATCATTTTCGACGGCTTCCACTATGTCCTCAGTACCGACGCCTTGAATTCCGACCAGAAGAAACTCGAGTATTGCGATCTCTACACAGGCGGTGCCATGCGTGGTGTTGCCGATGGTAGCAGTACGGGCTATTTCATTCAGAAGCTGGTGCCCCACCAGTGTAATGAAGGTGACAGATGGTACGACTGGGACTGGGCTTTCGAGTGCTATCTCCCATACATGCGTCTTGCTGACATCTATCTGATGTATGCTGAGGCAATGACTGCCATCGCTTGCAGTAAAGACGACAAGAATTTCATAAAGGATAAGTCTTATTGTTCAACGCTGTCGGCTGTCGATGCCATCAACGCACTCCGCAACCGCGTAAGCTCTGAGGACTATCCGTTGGAACCTGTGGCAACGAGGTTCGTGAACTCTCCGAAGCTCTTCATGGATGAAGTGCGCCGTGAACGTGCCGTGGAGCTTGCATTTGAGGGATTCCGCTGGTGCGACCTGCAGCGCTGGCTCCTCCTGACAGAGCCTCCTTACACTGTGAAATACTCTCACGAGTTCGAGCGCCTGGAAACTGACTCCTGGTTCAAGACCAACGACCCGAAGGACGCAAAGGTCGGAAACTTCCACAAGGAAGAACTCATCACCCGCCGTCTGGAGTCAAAGCACTACTGGTTCCCGCTGCCCGACAAGGACATTTATCTCTACGAAGGATTCCCCCAGAATCCCGGATGGTAAAGCTTAGGGAAAAGTGAAAAGTGAATAGTGAATAATTTGCTACCGCTATAAAACAAATAATGATTATGAAGAATTTAAAAACAAACATATTCCTCTTTGCCATGTTTGCAGCATCGCCACTGACGGCCAATGCCCAGACAGCTGACGACGCTGATTCCATCGCGGCAAAAAAGAAAGTCCATGTTGCATTCCGCGACAAGGATGCCGACCATCTTCTCGGAGGCATTTCATACGTTGACATGGAAGAACTGTCGAAGAAGGACTATACTATGAGTAGCCTTGAAGACATGTATGCCCTTGTCGGTGGATGGAATGGAAACAACCTGTGGGGTATGGACAACGACCGTCTTGACAACAATGACAATGGCAATATGCCGCTCGTCATCATCGACGGAGTGAAGCGTCCCTCAAACAACGTGCTTCCCTCGGAAATAGAGCAGATCACATTCCTGAAGGGTGCACAGGCTGTTGTGCTCTATGGATCAAAGGGCGCTAAGGGCGCAATCCTTATCACCACAAAGCGTGGAACGTTTGACGGACTCCAGATCAAGGCCAACGCCAACACTGGATTCCACTTCGCAAAGGAGTTCCCAGAGTATATTGGTTCAGCAGAGTACATGACACTCTACAACGAAGCCTGCGCTAACGATGGAAAAGCCGCAAGGTACAGCCAGCAAGACATCTACAATCATGCCTCAGGTGAGAATCCCTACCGCTATCCAAACGTGAACTACTATTCAGACGAGTATGTACGCAAGGCATACAACCGTTCTGAAGGTACGGTGGAGATACAGGGTGGCGGCACACGTGCACACTTCTACACGAACATTAACTACTATCGCCTCGAGGACCTCCTCAACTTCGGTGACGCAAAGGACAACTACACCGACCGCTTTAGTGTCCGTGGTAATGTGGACCTCGTCATCAACAAGGCTGTAAAAGGTTATGCTAACGTAAGTGCCACGTTCTACAATGAGCACAAGAACAAGGGCGATTTCTGGGGCGAGGCTTCTACCATGCGTCCAAACTTCCCGGAAAACGCAGCACCCCTGATTGACATTGACATGGTTGACCCCAATGCCAACAAGGCTCTTGCAACACTTGGCAAGTCGCTCAACCTCCTCGATGGAAAGTATTTCCCTGGTGGAACAAAGACCACACAGACAAATGCTATCGCAGACTGCTATTTCGGTGGTAAGACACAGGCCGTCAGCCGTCAGTTCCAGTTCGATGCAGGTATCATCTACGACATGAACAAGTTCCTGAAAGGCTTGTCGTTCAAGACAATGTTCTCCATCGACTATGCTGCAAATTATGACCTTTCCTACGACAACAAGTACGCTGTGTTCATCCCCACATGGAGTAACTATAACTCAGGGGATGCTATAGTAGCCCTTACCCAGCAGAACGATGAAATCGTGACTGGCCACATGGCAATGTCGAACACCGCCTACCGCCAGACCATCAGCTGGAACGGACATTTCGACTATGAGAACACATTTAATGACGTGCATCATGTGACGGGTATGGTTCTCGGAAATATGTACACCACGACATCCAGCGGTACATACCATCGTTACGCAAATGCAAACTTAGGCCTGCAGGGAGGATACGACTATATGGGTCGTTACTTTGCCGAATTGTCGCTTGCAGCAGTTCATTCAGCACGTCTTCCAGAGGGCAACCGAGGAGCATTCTCGCCTTCAGTCACCATTGGCTGGAACATTGCCAAAGAGAATTTCATGAAGGCCGATTTCGTTGACGACCTCTTGGTTAGTGCATCTTACAGCAACCTGAAAGAGGACATCGACGTCTATCTGGGCGACAGAAACTTCTATATCTACGATGCTTCGTGGTCAACAGCAGGCAGCAGCTTCTCATGGAATGAAGGTGTCAGCACGAACCGCACATTCTCACAAACTGGTCGCAACCCAGCCCTCGACTTCATCCATCGCAAGGAATGGTCGATTAGCCTCCGTGGCTCGTTCTTCAACAAGCTGATCTCCACCGACCTCACATTCTTCAACACCGACATGGATGGATTCATTATCCAGAACCCCACCTCGTTCCCCTCATATCTGTCGGGAGGACTGTCGGGCAGCTCGTTCAAGTCGGCCATCAACAACAACATCCAAAACCGCAAGGGACTTGACTTCAGCGTAACTGCACAGAAGCAGTTCGGCAAGGTCCACGCCGCTCTTGGTGTCGTAGGGACATGGCTCAAGACGAAATACAAGAAGTATGATGAAATCGTGGAATGGGATTACCAAAGCACCGAGGGACGCCCGCTTGACGTCATCTGGGGTTACCAGTGCCTGGGCTTCTACACTGAAAACGACTTTGATATCACAGTCAATGAAGATGGCACCAAGAAGTACTCCTTGAAGAAGGATCTTCCCAACCCGATAATTGGTGGCGCCATCCAGCCCGGTGACCTGAAGTACCAGGATATCAACGGCGATAAGAAGATCGACAACAAGGACCAGGTCGAACTCGGCAAGTATGGCACATACGGCGCTCCCCTCACACTTGGCTTGAACCTCACACTCAAGTACAAGAACTTCACGCTCTTTGTGCTTGGCAACGGACAGTTCGGCGCAAAAGCCATGAAGAACAACGGTTACTATTTCATGCAGGGAGAGTCAAAGTACTCAGTTAATGTACGTGGACGTTGGACTCCCGAGACTGCCGAGACTGCCACTCATCCGCGTCTGACAACACTGAGCTCAAACAACAACGCTGCAGCATCAACATTCTGGATCTACAGCACCGACCGTTTCAACCTCCGCAAGGTACAGCTCACCTACGACTTCCCCAAGGAGATGTTTGAAGGGAAGTGGGTAAAGGAACTCTCAGTCTATCTTAACGGAAACGACCTACTCACTATCTCCAAGAACCGCAAGTTGATGGAGACAAGCGTAGGCTACGCACCTCAGACGCGCTTCTATAATCTCGGTGTTAGGGTAACCCTGTAAACAATAAACGTTAAACAATAGACACTAAATAGAAATGATTATGAAAAAGATATTCAGCACAATACCGGTTATTGGTTATAGTTTATTGGTTATTGGCTTGGCTTCATGTCAGGATATGTTCGAGCCGGCAGACGAGAACACCCGACAGGAGGATGCCATGTACGAAGAGTCAGAGTATGCACATGGTCTGCTCATCTACGGCTACGACCGCCTTCCCTATATCACGACGACTCAGACTGACGTTGCCACCGACGATGCTGTGACCAACCAGACGAACAGCGCCTACCTGAATATGGCAACAGGAACATGGGCTTCAGACAACAACCCCATGTCACAGTGGGACAACTGCAAGGACGGCATACAGTATGTCAACAAGTTCCTCACAATAGTTGAGAAGACAAAGTGGGCACCAAGTGCTGCTTCAAAGCAGGCCATGTTCGTCGACCGTCTGAAAGGCGAGGCATTCGGACTGCGCGCCCTCTTGTATTACTATCTGCTTCAGGCCCATGGAGGCTATGCCGACGACGGCCAGCTCTTAGGCGTACCAATGCTTACCACTCCTGAAGACGGTAGCTCCGACTTCAACCTGGCACGCACATCGTTTGCTGATTGCGTCAGGCAGTGCTTCGCCGACTGCGACAGCGCAATGGCCCTCCTCCCCTTCGATTATGGAGACATAGGCAATGACAACGATATACCTGAGAAGTACCGCGCTCTTGGAGCGAACTATTCCAACTACAACCTTGTGTTCGGAACCAAGGCTACCAATCTCATGTCGGGCAAGATTGCCGAGGCTATAAAGGCCCAGATTGCGCTGCTCGCTGCCAGTCCGGCGTTCCGCGAAAAGAGCGGAGTGACCTCGGCCGAGGCTGCAACGCTTTGCGCAAACGTGCTCAACCGCATTGGCGGAATGGAGGGATTTGACCCGACAGGCCACATCTGGTACAAGAACAAGACAAAGCTCGAGCCGAGTGCATCGGAAATGCCCGAGATGCTCTGGCGTGAGGATCGTCACAAGAATGCAGATCAGGAGAAGGAGAACTTCCCGCCTTCGCTCTATGGCAACGGTCGCGTGAACCCCTCGCAGAACCTTGTCGACGCCTTCCCAATGCGTAGCGGACTTCCCATCACTGACCCCAATTCAGGTTACGACCCGAAGAACCCGTACGTAAACCGTGACCCGCGTCTCACAGACGACATCCTCTATAACGGCACAGTGTTAAGAAGGAGCCAGATCATAACAGGTACCTATGCAAACGACAATGACGAGACCTACGACAACCTCAACAACAACGCCTCTTCAACTCGTACAGGATACTACCTGATGAAGCTCCTCCGCGACGACGTAAGCCCGCAGTCGAGTTCGCTCATTGAACAGTACCACATCTATCCGCGCATACGTTACACAGAGATCTATCTCGCATACGCAGAAGCTGCTAACGATGCCTGGGGACCGAAGGCCGACCCGACAGGAGTGGGATTCACCGCCTACGATGTCATCAAGGCCATACGTACACGTGCCGGACTCGCAACAAACGAGATTGGAATGGCACTGCCCGAAGGCGATGTCTATCTTGAAGAATGTGCAAACGACCAGGCCAAGATGACCGGACTTATCCGTAACGAGCGCCGCATCGAGCTTTGCTTTGAGAACAAGCGCTTCTGGGACCTCCGCCGTTGGTTGATGCCGCTCGATGAAAGCGTCAAGGGTATGAAGATCGACCGTGACTCACTCGGTGTCCTCTCCTATACCATCTTTGAAGTCGAGGAGCGTAATTACGACAACACCTATCAGATGTACGGGCCTATCCCGAAGAGCGAAATCCTCAAATGGAGCAATCTCATGCAAAACAAGGGATGGCAATAAAGTGAAATATGAACATTGAACATTCAACATTACAACTATGAAACTTACAAAATACATCTACGGAGTAGCCTTGGGAGCAATCTCTCTCACATATACCTCGTGCTATAATGCAGACAAGGAGTTCCCTGACTATGAAGGAGGTACAACAGCCTACTTCGCATATCAGTTCCCAGTGCGTACACTCATCCTTGGTAACGACATCTACGACAACACTATCGACAACGAGCACAAGTGCCGTATATGGTCGACAATGGGCGGAGCGTACGGAGGACGTGACGCAGTGGTGGATATTGCTGTCGACGAGACACTTTGCGACAACCTCTATTTCACTGACGACGGTGGAAACGCGGCAAAGCCCGTGCTTGCCATGCCAACAAATTACTATAGTCTGTCGTCAAATTCCATTCCTTACAATGGCGACGCCCGTGGCTATGTGGAGGTGCAGTTCACCGATGCTTTCTTCAACGACGAGAAATCAATAGACAACACATACGTCATTCCACTTGTCATGACACAGGCAAGAGGCATTGAGCACATTCTCACAGGCACGCCACGTGAAGGCCTTTCACCGTCGCGCACGAATACCGAGGACTGGGATATTCTTGCAAAGGACTATGTTCTCTACTGCGTGAAGTACATGAACCCATGGCAGGGAAAATACATACGCCGTGGTGTCGACAATATCACAGAGAAAGGAACATCCAAGACCATCATCCGCAAGGATACGACTCTCATCAAGACCGACCCAGGACGCTACACGGAGAATCCTGTGAACCAGAACGACGAAATCTGCGACGTCTTGACGAAGAACATGACACAGGCCATCTTCCCCGTTTCGTTCAAAAGGTCGACGGGCGATGCTTCAATATTATGCCGTCTCATACTAACGTTCAACGGCAATACGTGCACAGTGTCTACCGACGACGAGAACGTGACTGCCACCGGTTCCGGCGAGTTCATCACCAAGGGAACAGAGAAGCAGGAATACAAGGACTTCCAGTGGGGAAGCAACAACGGAGTGCCTGTTCAGCGTGACATACTGCGCCTGTCATACGAAGTGAACTTCGCCGATATTGACATGCAGGTGTCAACAAACGATACCCTTGTCGTCCAGACTCGTGAGTCGAACAAGAGGGTTTTCTTCACACCAAAATACGTAAAACAATAATAGGAGGCTTAGAATATGAACAAGATTATTAAATCCCAGTTATCGGTTATTGGTTATGGGTTATTGGCTGTTGGCTGTTGGTTTTCCGTCTCCTGTGCCGAATATAACGAGACAGACAATTTCTATGCAGCCCCCGATCCATCATTCGTAGAGCCGTATAAGGACTTGGCCACTGTCAAGTCGTACATCGACAGAAGCCAATATCCCAACTTGAAGCTCGGCGCAACGCTCAAGGTGTCGGACTTCAACAAGCAGGAACTGGCCCATGCAGCAGCGGTAACCAACTGCGACAATGTCGCTTTCGGAGCATCGTTGATGTCGGGCACCATCGTCAACTCCAAAGGTGTGATGAACTTCCTTGATATGAGCGACCTTCTCTCCCATGTGGAGGAAATAGGTTATGAGGTCTACGGAAGTCCTCTCTTTGCCAATGCCAACCAGTGTGACGATTGGCTGGCACTGCTCACTGCCCCTATTGAAATCCCTGTTGACTATGTCGAAGGAAAGGTCGTCAACTACAACGACTCGACAGAATTCCACGGCACCGTGGAGTCGAAAGCAGGATCTGCTTCTATTGCGAAATACGACAACCAGAACTGCCTTAAAATAGGCGGTCAGGGCAAAGTGCGCATCATCGAAGGTTTCGAGGTGGACCCGAAAGCCAAATATACCACCACATTCTGGGCAAAGGCCGACAAGGACGCCACCATTACTGCCATTTACTTCTCCGGCAACAAGGTTAACGGAAGTGGCGCTGACGGAAAGTGGACCTTCAAGGGCGGCAAATGGACGAAAATCGTTGTGGAGGCACAGAGCGCCGAAGGCGAGACTGAGGGTTACCTGAGGATAGAGAATGGACGTTCTCCTGTCATCTATATACAAAAGGTCCAGGTCGGCTACTATCCTGACAACCACCGTCCACAGACGGAGCAGGAGTTGAAGGATACTATCGACTATGCCATCAACGCATGGTGCGACGGTCTGATGAAGATCAACAACGGCCGCATCAAGTCGTTCGACCTCATTGACGAACCCATCGACACCAAATCCGAGCTGGAAGGCAAGGCCGGCATCTACGACCTCAAGCACTCCACAGAAAAGATTTTCTGGCAGGATGTCCTTGGCAGCGAGAACTACGCCCCGGTAGTGGGAAAGGTGGCCAGCGAAGCATTCGAAACACATAATGGCAACTCCGCTGATTTGAAGTTCTTCATCAGCGAGACAGGACTTGAAGACCAGAAGACATTCGAGAGCCTCAAGTACTGGATTGGAGTCTGGGAAGCGAAAGGAGCAAAGATCGACGGCATCAATGCCAAGCTGAACCTCATATATAGCGAGGATGACTCAACGCAGCAGGCCGGCAAGGCATCACTTGACAAGCTTCTTCAGAATCTTGCCTCAACAGGCAAGCTCATACGCCTGTCCAACTTCGACATCAAGTATCAGGATGCTACAGGTGCATACGTTTCAGCAGACAAAATTACCGATGAACAGCGTCAGAAACTGGCCGACTACTATGGCTACGTCATCAAGAGCTATATGTCTGTTATCCCCAACGACAAGCAGGTGGGCATCTGCAAGGGCAACCTCGCCGACACATCCGACCCCGTAGGTCTCTGGGCCATCAAGGCTATCGACACCAAGGGAACAAAGGACTGGGTGCGCACAGCCACATACAAGGCATTCTGCGACGCATTTAGCGGAAAGTAGGAATTATTTATTTACTTTTTTATTCACTTTATTTATTAACTAATCTTTATTTATTATGAAGAAATTATTAACTCTTGCTGCTCTCTTGACATGCTTCATGGGAGCAAGTGCACAAAACTGGGTACAGGTTTACCAGGTTGACTACTCAAAGTACACTGGTTTCCCGTTCTACGTCATGGGCTATGTACCAGAGTGGAATGACGGTATCATGACCGACCTCGGCGCAATGTATTCGTACAAGTCCGAAGCCGATGTGGCTGAAGATGACAATGTTGTTGGTGATGTTGCAGCCAATGATGGCACTGTTTACAAAAAAGTCGAGTTGACATCTCCCGGATGGCACCAGTATTTCATTGCCGATGGCATCAAGACACAGCTCGATGGAACTTACAAAGCTGTAGCACTCGTTAAGGCTTCAGAAGCTGTCAGCATCAACGTCAACATGGGTTGGGGTTGGGGTGAAGGCCAGCAGACCGGCACATCTGTCTCTATCCCGCAAAGCGATGATTTCGTTGAGGTGGAATGGGAGTACACCGGTATCGGCGGCAGTTCCTGCAACCTCGTTGCCCAGCCTGGCACAGCAACGGCAGTCATCGAATGGAAGTCGGTCACTGTCTTTGAAGACCAGAGGGAGCAGCGCCCTGTCACATGGCAGCAGTGGCTCACCAACGACGGTAATTCAATCATTCCCGGCGTGGAAACCACGAGCTTCTATATGGGTGACGCCGAGACTCCTTGGGCAGATCCTAACGTGAAATTCGACGACCAGGAGAAGAACTATCTCATCTGCGCTTGGGGCAAGGAGAGAGAAGTCAACATGAACGATGACGGTGGTTGGGATCCGTTCCCCGCAACAATCGAAGAGGAAGGCGGTAACCACTATTACGTTGTCCATGGTAAGGCTGCCACCACAGAGGGTGACGCTTCTGCATGGGACAACCAGTTCTGGATTCAGTCTCCGAGAGAGTGGAAGTCTGGCACACAGCTCAGAATCAAGTTCAGCTACAAGGCTTCAAAGAACGTCACGGTTGCTACTCAGTGCCACAAGCAGAATCCTTCTGACTACCTCATCTGGCACGCCATTGGCGACATTGCCTTCACAACAGAGTGGCAGGAGTTCGAGGATGTCATTACAATTGCCGATGATATGGCCGGAACTTGGTCTGTCGCATTCCAGCTCAACCAGAACGACAAGGATGCCATCGACTTCTATTTCGACAACCTCTCATGGGAGAGCATGGTGCTTGACGAGGGCTATTTCGTAGCTTCTGCTAATACTGCGACTGGTATCAATTATGATTTCGACAACGCTAAAGAATTTGACTATGACGAAGATGAGGCCTTGTACATTGCCACAGTTGGTACAGAGGGCAAGGAGGATTCATGGGTCAATGAGATTATGATTTCTACCATCCGTGGTAACGACGCTGCATTCAAGGGTGCTACGCTGAAGCCCTCAGGCGCTATCATTAGCGATCCCGACGAGTGGCCCAACTACACAGAGTCTGCTCTTGCAAAGATCAAGCTCCCCGCAGCCGGTGTATGGCAGATTTCTATCGACACTGATGCCAAGCAGATGAACTTCGTACAGCTTGAAGGTGAAGCTCCGAAGGAGCCTCTGGAGGTTATTCCTAACCCGAATGAACTCGTTGTTAACGCTCTGGAGCGCGATGACCTTACTGATGGTCAGGATAATGAGGGCAATCCCATTATCAATGAGGAAGAAGGTGGTACTGGCCAGCCTTGGGACAACCAGTTCTGGATCATGGCCGACCGCAAGCTCGACAAGGGTGAGGCAACAATCATCTCGTTCAAGTACAGGAGTTCTATTGATGCAAAGGTCAGCACACAGTGCCACGCCAATCCTGGTAGCTACCTGCACTATGCTGCCCTCGGCGACTTCAACTTCACATCTGAATGGCAGGAGTTCGAGACAACATTCACTGTTCCCGATGCAGCTGACGGCATGCAGTCTATCGCCTTCAACATGGCTGAGATCAGAGAGGCTTGCGACTATTACATCAAGGACGTAGTCTGGATGACTGAGGACCGCCTTGAGAGACTTGTCAATCCCGAAGGCACAGCAAACTTCTACTACAAGGTCGTTGGTGGCGCTATCATCCAGTTCGGCAAGGAAGGTGATGTCAACGGCGATACTGTTGTCGACGTGGCCGACATCTCGAGTATCATCAGCGTCATGGCCGGCACTGCAGACTATCCTGCTGCTGACGTGAACGGTGACGGTGTTATCGACGTGGCCGACATCTCGAGCGTTATCACAATCATGGCTGGTAAATAAAGAACACATGTAATCCGACAAACGGCGCATCCCTGCAGTGTGCACCGTTTGTTATAGAAACAGGTCCGGCGAGTTTGTCGCCGGGCCTGTTTCGCTTGTTTCTTTTCCTTTGCCCTCGGCCATCCGTGCGGAACACGGAGTAGTTACCTTCTTAATGGTAGTTAAATTCTGTCAAATAATTGAATTGCTGACTGGAAATGACTATATTTGCAAAATATTAGCAAAAAGTAACCTAAAATGATATGGCAAAGGAATTGATATTCAAACTGGCGGGTGCTGATTATGGAGCCGCAACCGTGAAATTAGAGAGAAAGAAGATTTACGGTTGGACGGACATCGTGGCTACCGACCGTAGTGGTGATGTATGCAGCTCGGCTTATCTGTCGCCCGACGACGCACTTATTATCCCTTCGGGCGGACTGAAACAGGGTGTGGTTGACGACGAAGGCCGGTGGGTGGAGAAAAGCGAGCTGACGGCTTATAGTGAAGATGGTCAGGAGGTGTTGCCCAGTCTGCCCTCATCGTTTGACACGCCCATCGAACTGAAACAGAAGGCAACGGCGGAGGAGTTTCTTGATAACGACTGGGAGTCGGTCTATCAGTTGGTAAATTCTGATTTGGCTACTGCTCTTGGCGATGACATCTATAAGTTTGAGTTCAGCTATCGAGGAGGCACTAACCACAACGATGGTTACTTGATTAATACGCCTGGAGGATTGTTCCTCTTTGCTGGCGACCGTCAGGTATTTCCCCTCGTCTCTTTGGCCGAAGAGACTACTGTCGACGACACTGAGGAACCTGTAGAGGAAGAGATTGACGAACTGGACTTCAGTATGTTCTGATTTAACGACCACAGATTTCACGGATTAAACGGATTTTACTTTTTAGACCACGAATTTCACGAATTTCACGAATTTCACGAATTAAACGAATTACACGAATTTCTTTTCGACAACGAATTGAGCGAATTACACGAGTTGAGAACGAATCAATGAGAAAAATAAATATTTCAAACGACCAGAAACGTGATGCCGAGGTGGCTTTTGGAACCACGTTTCATCGTCCGTCGCCTGTCTATAAGACTGCTGACGGGAAAAAGAGTGTGAACGAAAGACTGGTGCGTGCCACGATGAAGACCACCGACGAGGCTCTGCTGGCACAGTATGGTGAGGGCTTGGCTGATGCGCTGATCAGTGGCGACCCAGAGGTGGATATGGAGCAGTTCGGCCTGAAGGTCGAGGGATTGAAGAAGGTCTATGTGGTTGGAGGGGATTTGCAATCCCCGACGCAGAAAGTGGCATACGGTGTGACACTGAGCGAGCACGTCTATCTGGCTGATGGCACAGAGAAGGAGGTGCGCCCAGAGCAGACCACTGCGGCCAATATCGCGCTTGATGGTGTACCTCTTCGCTGAACGGGCAAACTTATCCCTCGTAAGAAGGCCATGCGGATGTTCATGTTCAAGAAAAGCTATCAGGTGCAGCATGTCAATGGCCTTACCTACGACTTCCTCTTCGACATGGCGAAGAAACTGGCTGAGGCCGATTCGATGATGCTCGTGGGTGGTGGCCAAAAGGGTACCGACCCCATCGTGATGGCCAATGGCGGCACACCTTATCGCGCCTTCCTCGAAGGTCGCGTCGATGGTGACCGTTACGCCCTCATCCTGCGCCTGACAAACATGGAATTGAAATCAATCGAATAACAACATAAAACCTCACGATGTACAGGGAATCGCCAACTGACATTATGGCAAAATATGAAATAAAAGACGGAGTGGGAATCATTCCTGAAGGAACAACAGTTACTGAATATGGAAACCATGACCCTTTATCACGGTAGTAACGTATGAAGAATGTGTTTTTCCCGACGAACATGAATACTCTTTAAATTTGCCTTATGAGAATTCCTATAGACCTCAAGAATCCGAGTATTGAAAAGATGGACGAAACCATCAAATCCAATGAGGAGGCCAAAGAAAAAGTGAGAAAAATAATGAAGACAAAACGAAACAAATAAAAAACCTCACGATATATGATTGAACAGAAGTATATCAATACAGCCATAGATTATAAGAAGAATGTGGCAGGAAAGTTTGTGCTGGTGGAAGGTGCAAAACTGAAACAGCGCATTGATGGACAAAGGTTTGCAGTAACCCGTAAGATCGACGGGCACATGCAAGTGGTGTTCTATTTGATAACCATGTGTTTATGCTCAATGCAAGTGGCAAGCAGAAAGCAGAACAGTTGAAATGCCTCGACGCCTTTGCTGAGGCAGTGAAAGCAGCAGGCCTGAAGCAGGCCATTATCGCTGCCGAACTCTATCTGCCTCGCGAAGGGGGCAATCAACTCTCAACTCTCAACTCTCAACTCTCAACTCTTCTCGAGCGCCACGTATATAAAAAGGTGCGACCTGTACGGTTGAAAGTCTATGCAAGGAAAGCTCCGAAGGAGCGATAGACTACAGACGGGGGTGAAACCCCCGGTAATAGGAATTGAAATGTAA
>CAJOEC010000045.1 GCA_905233425.1 uncultured Prevotella sp.
ATTGCCAAGAAAACTGGGCAAATATTTATCCTGCAATTTGACCCATTGACACATAGTACCATCAAACTATCCTGCAAAATGACCTATACGCCGAATTTTCGTTATAATGCGTTTAATCTGCAGGAAATCCCCATAATCCTTGAAATCCTTAGACAGAAAAGGAAAAATCCCTAAAATCCTTGAAATCCTTAGACAAAATAAAAAAAGAAAAGAATCCATAGAAAAAAACAAAAGCGATATGAAAAAGAATTATCAGAAGCCTGCAATGCAGGTAGTGGCTATCAGCCAGCAGTGCAACATCCTCGGAAACAGCGTACATACCGTCGGCGGCAACGCCGGCTTCAACGCCAAAGTGTCCGGCGGCAGCGGCCCAGCCCGCAGCCGCTCCTTCGACGACTGGGACGATGAAGAGTAAAGTGTTAATTATAAATAACACTTTTGCCGTTTTCACGGATTCCTTTGCCTATATCAGACATTTTTGTTACTTTTGCCAAAAATTAGGTTTATGATGGAACGACCGATATTAGAGCGGGAAGGATACTCAGAGCGTATTAGAAGGATGTTTGGCCGGAGGATGGTCATCGCCCTGACAGGTCAGAGGCGTGTCGGAAAGAGCTTTGTCATGAAAGCTGTCATCGAGGAGAAACGCCGTGAGGGCAACGCGAACATCATCTATATAGACAAGGAGAGGACAGAATTCGACGACATCGCTACATACAAGGACCTGGAGTCGTATGTCAAAGAGCGCCTGATGGACGGCAAGGACAATTACCTCTTTATAGATGAGGTGCAGGAAATCGGCGAGTTCGAGAAGACCGTCCTTGACTTGCAAGCCAGCGGCAAATGTGAGATCATGCTCACTGGCAGCAATGCGAAGATGCTGTCGGGTGAACTTGCCACCAGGCTGCGAGGCCGCTACATAGACTATCGCATCCGTGGGCTCAGCTATACGGAGTTCCTTCGCTTCCACGACATGCCCGACAGCGATGAATCCCTGGGACTCTATCTGCAGAATGGAGGGTTGCCGGGATTGATGCATATAGGATTGGACAATCCAGACCTCGTGGCCGACTACCTGACCAGCGTGTACAACACCATTCTCCTGCGCGACATCATTGAGCGTGAAAAGATCAGGAACATACCGCTGCTGAAGATGCTTGTCAGATTCCTGAGTGACAATGTCGGGAAACAGTTCTCGGCACGCAGCATCTCAAATTACCTGAAAGGACAGAAGGCCGATGTGTCGGCCAATATCATACTCAGCTATCTCGATTTCCTGTCTAACGCATATATCGTTGACCGTGTCGGTCGCTACAATATCCACGGGAAGAAGATCCTTGAGTTTGACGAAAAGTTCTATTTCGAGGATATGGGACTGAGGAATGTCATCATCGGCGGAAACCGCAAATTTGACATAGAGAAGGTGATGGAGAACGTGGTTTACAAGCATCTTGCCCGGCTGGGCTACACCATATATGTAGGTCAGCTGCAAAAGGCAGAGATAGACTTTGTCGCAGAAAACCAAAGCGGCACCATATACGTCCAGGTCACCTATCTGCTTGCAACGGAGGACACTGTCAATAGGGAATTCGGGAACTTGAAACTGATAAAAGACAACCACCCCAAATACGTTGTGTCTATGGACAGGACATACGGTGTGACAAACATTGATGGAATCAGGCACATACACCTACGCGATTTCCTAAAGACGACCTCCTTTTGAAAACAGGTGCGAGAACTAACAACGAACATTAACAACAAATAAACCATTAAAAACAATGAAACACATTACAACCAAAACAAGGCTGGCCCGCACAGCCATGACGCTACTCATCGCCCTGCTCACCACTACAACGGCATGGGCACAACAAGCTATCCCCTACACCGAGGGATTTGAGAACATGAGTTCAGCCGACGACCTTACTGCCGCCGGTTGGATTTCGTACAAAACGGACGATGGAAGTTTCTTAGCTATTGAAACAAACGCCTCGAATGTTTACAGTGGTTCCAAGGCTCTTAACATTGACAGCTGGAAAGCTGGCGGCAATTCCGATTATGTAATCGTTGGACTTCCTCTGGTTGATGCAGCCATCAACACGCTGCAAATCACCTTCTCTTACAAAGTTTCATCGGGTAACGTTTACGTTGGTTATCTGACCGATGCCGACGATGCCAGCACCTTTGTGCAATTGGATGCTTACACTTTTTCTTCAAATTACACAACTGTTACCAAGGAACTGAACGAAGCTCCGGCCACGGCTGCCCGTATTGCCATCAAGTATCTGAACTATTATCGTTGCTATGTTGACGACATTGAGGTGAAAAACCTGCCTACCTGTATGAAGCCCACGCTGGGCGCAGCACGGATTATCTCAGAAGAGGGAGCCTCCTTCCAATGGACTGAGAACGGAAGCGCCACCAATTGGGTGCTCGAATACAGCACAGATCAAAACTTCACAAATGCCACATTGATAAACCATAGCGGTATTCCCAGTTATGCCATTACAGGCCTCACTGCTGGAACTCTTTACTACGTCCACGTGAAATCAGACTGCGGCGGTGGCGACACAAGCGACTGGAGCAACACGGTCAGCTTCACCACACTCTGCGAGCCAATCGAAGCTGAAGGCTACAGCGAGGACTTCGACATCTACACCGGCACTTCTTCTGGCTTTACAAACAACCTGCCCGACTGCTGGAACTACATCAATACATGCAGCTATAGCTATTATAGTGGCTATCCTAATATCTACAACAACAATGCCTCCTCCTCGCCCAACTGCTTGAAATTCTATTCGTATTATTCAAGCTATAGCAACTATGACCCGCAGCCGCAGTACGCCGCCCTGCCTCCTATGGAAGGCTTGGCCGGCATGCAAGTGACGCTGAAGGCCAGGGGCTACAACACCAGCAGCACCTTCAAGATTGGTACGATGAGCGACCCGAACGATGCCAGCACCTTCACGATGATTACGGAACAAACCGGGCTGACTACCTTCTATCAGGAATTCGAATACATAGTTCCCGCCAACTGCCAAGATCAGTTGCTCGCCATCATGATGGATGCCGCCTCATCGAGCAGAGCCACAATCGGTGTCTACATTGACGACATCGTCATCACCACGCCGCCTACTTGCATCAAGCCCAGCGGCCTTGAAGTGACCGACATCACTACCACTACGGCCACCCTCAGTTGGACCAACGGTGCTGAAAGCCAAACCGCTTGGCAGATCTGCCTGAACGGCGACGAAACCAACCTCATCGACGCCAACAGTAACCCCTTCACCATTGATGAAACAGGTGTTATCTCTCCTGCCTCCACCTACACCGCCAAGGTTCGCGCCAACTGCGGCAATGGCGACTATAGCGACTGGAGCAACACGGTAACCTTCAACACTCCGTGCGAGGTCATCACCGTCACCGACTCGTGGAGCGAAAACTTCAACAGCCTCACTGCGGGTATTCCCAATTGCTGGGACAACAGCGAAGGCACTTCCTCATCGTCTAAATGGCAATACTATGCCACTGGCCACGACGGCGCGTGCTTGCGTTTCAACTCCTATAGCAACAGTAAAAACAACACCAACTTCCTGAAGACCTCGACCTTGAACTTTGCCACCGGAAAGGTTATGCAACTGCGCTTCTGGTACAAGAACCCTACTGGAGGCGACTTCTCCGTTTATATCTCCACCGACGGTGGCAGCACCTACACCACTGAACTGGCAACCGGCCTCACGGGTGCAAGCAGCTGGACACAAGAAGAAATCAACCTCCCCGACTATGTCGATGCCGAAAACGTGGTCATCGTGTTCAAGGGTACGTCCAACTATGGCAATGGCGATGCTTACATCTACTTGGATGATGTCGCAATAGTAGAGGCTCCTTCCTGCCTGAAGCCCACTGGCCTTGCAGTGACTGAAGGCAGCATCACTAACGACGGTGCCACCATCACTTGGACAGCGGGTGGCAGCGAGACCGAATGGAAGATTGAATATTCCACCAACGCCGATTTCACCAATCCTTTGTATGAAACCGTCGAAGACGAACCTACCTATACCTTCCACGGCCTCGCTGACGGAACCACTTATTTCGTGCACGTGCAGGCCGTTTGCGGTGGCAGCAACGGCTCAAGCGAATACAGCGTCCCCGTGAGCTTCAGCACGCTACAGACCGCCGTCAACCTGCCATATACCACCGACTTTGAAAGCAGCAACGATTGGCTGTTTGTGAACGGCGACCTCACCAATGCCTGGGCATACGGCACAGCCGCTAACAACGGCGAAGGCCACGCCCTCTACATCTCCACCGACGGCGGTACCACCAATGCTTATACTGGCAACAGTGCCGCTATGGTATATGCCACCAAGTTGTTCAACTTCGAGGCCGGCACCTACGTCTTCTCATTCGACTGGAAAGCCAATGGTGAAAGCACCTACGACTATATGAGAGTGGCCTTGGTGCCTTCCTCAGTACAACTCTCTGCTGGCACAAGTGCTCCATCTGTTCCCAGTGGTTTCTATACCGACCTGCCTACGGGCTGGATTGCCCTCGATGGTGGCGGAAAGCTTAACCTGCAATCGGATTGGCAATCGTTTGCAAGCAATGAAATGGAAATTGCTGCTGGCACCTATATGATGGTGTTTGCATGGAGAAACGACGGCAGCACAAACAACAATCCTCCTGCAGCCATCGATAATGTCAGCATCGAAGTGATTACATACCCAGCTCCCACCGGCCTTGCCTGTAACCCGGCCAGCATCACCGCAAACAGCGTTGAGCTGAGCTGGATGGAGAACGGTGAAGCCAACGCCTGGCAAATCGAGTTGACATACGAAGAGGACGAAGATGATAACACCGAGATTATTACTGCCGACAGCACCCCCTTCACCCTCACTAACCTGAATTCTGATACGGAATACACCGTTAGGGTCCGTGCCTACTATGACGCTGACCACCAGAGCCGTTGGAGTGAAAAGGTCGACTTCGAGACTGCCAGCGAGTGCCAGACGCCCGACGGTCTTGCAGCTACAGCTACCACCACAAGTGCAGACATTAGCTGGAACGGTTACGGACAAGCGAACTTCAACCTGCGCTACAGCACCGACGGCGAGAACTGGACAACCATTCCCGAAAACGTGACCAACCCCTACACGCTTACTCAGTTAACTCCCGCCACCACCTACTACGTACAAGTGCAACCCACCTGTGCCGATGTGGAAACTTGGTCAGCCCAGTACAGCTTCACTACCGATTGCGATGTCATCACCATAGCTCAAGGCTCTGCCTATACCTACGACTTCGAGAGCGAAACGCCATGGATCTGTTGGACCAACATCGCTGGTAGCAATGTGCGTTCTTCAGGTTCCAATAATACAACTGACGGCAACTATAAACTCAAGTTCCAAGGCACCACGACGGGCAACATCGTCGCCATGCCTACCTTCACGCCTGACATCAATGGTCTGATGCTCACCTTCTGGACTCGTCCCGAAGGATACACCTATAACAGCTGCGGTACTTTCAGCGTGGGCTACATGACTGATCTGGCCGATGCCTCGACGTTTGTGGCTGTTGCCACCTACGACCGTAGTGACTGGACATCGAATACATACATGGAGAAAAAAGCCGTCTTCACCAACGCCCCTGCTGGTGCCTACATCGCCTTCTGCCACAACGCTTTAGCTACTAACTATTATTGGTATGTCGATGATGTGGAAGTATCGAAACCAGAGCCTGTTGTTATTGAGTTTGCAAACAATGCTACTTATAACGCTACGACGATTGAAGGATATGACGGCGTTTATGCCAACGTCACCCTCTCTGGCCGCGAGTTGTACAAGGATGGCTACTGGAATACGCTGTGTCTGCCGTTTGACGTCGCGCTGACGGGCAGCCCGCTGGCTGGCGCCGAGGCCCGCGAACTGTCATCAGCCAGCATCAACGGCACCACGCTTAACCTGACGTTCAGCGACCCCGTCGACGGGCTGATGGCCGGCGTACCTTATATTATTAAGTGGAGTAGCGGCGGCACTACCCTGACTGGAACGGAGCTTGTGTTCGACGGCGTGTTGGTCTACGATACATATAACGCCTACGACAACGGCGTGGACGGCGATGCTCGCGTAAGCTTCATCGGCACCTACGACAAAGTGACATTCACCGACGAGGACAAGAGCATCCTCTTCATGGGCGAAGAGAACACGCTCCACTATCCCGACGGAACGGGCAGCGGTGTGACCATCGGTGCCTGCCGCGCCTACTTCAAGATTGGCGAGGACGGCGCAGGAGCACGACTGCTGACAGGCTTCAAGCTGAACTTCGGCGAAGGAGAAGCGCAGGGCATTGAAAGCCTCACCGTAGGGGCAGGCACCGTGCCAGCCCGCGAGGGGAGTATCTACACTCTCAGCGGCGTGAAGGTTGACAAACCGACGCGCAAGGGACTATACATCAAGAATGGTCGCAAGATTGTCGTACACTAAGGAGTATTTAGTCTAAGGAGTTATACTCTAAGGATTTTAAGTCTAAGGATTTTAAGGATTCAAAGGATATTCGGCGCACGCGCCGATAAGAAATCCCCAAAATCCTTGAAGTCCTTAGACCAAACGCATTATTAATATTTTGGAAACGAATTTGGATAATTATCATAATTTTGTCCACGAATTTGAATAATAATTATAAATATTTGTGGAAAAAATTATTCATATTATTCACATTCGTTTCCATAAAAAGAGAATTTTCGTTATAATGCGTTTAATCTGAAGGGAATCCTTAAAATCCTTGAAATCCTTAGACAAAATAAAAAAAGAAAAGAATCCATAGAAAAAGCCGACACACCCTAAAGGGACGCCGTCTGTTGAGCTATAACTGCATTTTTTTGGGAGTTATAGCTCAACTTTTTTGCTGTTTTCCTTCTTCGTTAAACCAAAATGTTGTACCTTTGCATCCTCAAATTGAAATAACATGGCACACAGGATTATTGGAAGGAAGAAAGAGCTGGCACAGCTCAGTTCAGCCTTGAATTCGGACAAGGCCGAGCTGGTGGCTGTCTATGGGCGCAGGCGCATTGGCAAGACTTATCTTGTCAAGGAGTTTTTCAACGACAAGTTCGACTTTTACGCCACGGGAATCTTTGAAGGCAGCAAGCAAGATGAGCTGGATGCCTTCTGCGACATGCTCCGGCAGAAGCAGAAAGAAGGGAAGCCACTGCCCTCCCTACGGTCATGGATGGATGCTTTCACCGCGTTGCGCGACTATCTGAAGGGGCTGCGCAAGAAGCGCATCGTGGTGTTCCTCGACGAGCTGCCATGGTTTGATGTGCCGTCGGGGCAGTTCCTGAAGGCATTCGAATGGTTCTGGAACAGCTGGGGCTCTACACAGGACAACCTGAAGATGATAGTCTGCGGCAGCGCCACGACATGGATGACGGACAGGTTCATCAGCGGGAAGGGCGGCCTCTACAACCGCACGACGGAGCGCATCTACCTTGCACCCTTCAACCTCGGGGAGGCCGAAGAGCTGATGAGGTATAACGGGCTGGACTGGGACCGCTCGCTCATACTCGACGCTTACATGGCGTTTGGCGGTGTACCTTTCTATCTGGGCATGTTGAATAAGAGCCTGAGCCTCGACGCCAATATCGACGAGCTGTTTTTCCGTGAAGGTGCTCCGCTGCGCAATGAATACGACTTCCTTTTCCGTTCGCTTTTCAAGGAGTCGGACTACTACATGCGCATAGTCGATGCCATCAGCAGGAAGAACATGGGGATAACACGCAAGGAGATAGCTGAGCAGGCCAAGGCATCGGCAAACGGCAGTCTTACGAAGGCCCTGAAGAATCTCATTGACTGTGACTTTATCAGGAAATACTCGTCGTTTGGCAAGAAAGAGCGTGATGCCCTGTATCAGCTAACTGACCTTTCCATTTTGTTTTACAAGCGTTTTGTGGAGAAATACAATGGGAAGGACGAGCGTCACTGGACCAATATCATCGACAGCCCCGCAAGGCGCACTTGGACGGGCATCGCCTTTGAGCAGGTGTGCCTGTTGCATGTACCGCAGATAAAACAGGCACTGGGCATTGCCGGCGTACAGACAGAAGTGGGCTCCTGGCGCTTTGCCGGCGACGAATATACGGCGGGCACGCAAATAGACATGCTTATCAGCCGGCGTGACAGGGTAATCAACATCTGTGAGATGAAGTATTCGTCGTTTGAATATGAGATTACGCCCAAATACAACCGTGAACTGCGTGAACGTGTCTCAACGTTCAGAAACGTCACAAAGACCCGGAACGCCCTGCACCTCACAATGATTACCCCATGGGGGGTGAAGATGAACGCCAATTCGGGTGTCGTAACCCAAAATGTCACGCTGGAACATTTATTCAGGTAAGGTTTCCACTACACCGAGGAGAAGCCTCACCACTGTAGGGGCAGGCCCCGTGCCAGCCCGCCTCAGCAAGGGCCTGTATATTCAGAACGGCAAGAAGATCGTCGTACACTAAGGAGGTTTAGTCTAAGGAGGTTTTAGTCTAAGGATTTTAAGGATTCTCGGCGCGCACGCGCCGACAGGAAATCACGAACCAAACGCATTATGATGTATGAAACAAATTTCCGTAATTATCGTAATTTAACCGTAATTACCTTAATTATAAAAATTATGGGCAAATTATGGATATTACGGTAATTCGTTTCAAAAATGTAATTGTAAAGTTAATTAAGTGACAGTTCCTAAATATTTTGGAAACGAATTTGAATAATTATCATAATTTTGCCCACAAATTTGAATAATAATTATAAATATTTGTGGGACAAATTATTCATATTATTCACATTCGTTTCCATAAAAAGGGTTCTTTCGTTATAATGCGCTTAATCTGGCGGCTGCTGTCAAATCGTCTCCGGGAGGCCTTCGAGTTCGCGCCGGGCGAACTCCGAGTTCGCACGGCGCGGACTGACAGTTCGCCCGGCGCGAACTTTTTGACCCCTCCGACCCCCTTTTGTGCCCGCTCCCGCATGTCTCTCAGTCCCATCAGAAACGAATTTTCTTAATCACTCTTAATCTTGTCCACGAATTAATATATTAAGAAAATTCGTGAGCCAAATTAAATTCAATTAGTATAATTCGTTTCTAAAAAGATCTTTAATCAACGAATTCAGACCCTCCGTGGCGTGATATATGACAAGAGAATGAGACTGAAACAAATTTCCGTAATTTTCGTAATTCATCCGTGATTTCCTTCATTATAACAATTAAGGACAAGTTATGGATATTACGGTAATTCGTTTCCAATAATTATTTGTGGCGGCCGTGGCGTGATATATGACAAGAAACGCAAAGACTTAACATTATTTAAGTGGATTGTAACAGCCATTAACTGTTTCCTTTGTACTTTTGTACGTTTAATTGTGGCCTTTAATCACGACCCAACGCGGGAATGACACAAAAGACGACGGACAGACACGAAAACATCAAACAATCAACTTTATATGTATCACTTTAAAATCAAAAAACAATGAGAAAATTCAAAAGACTTTTCTTGGCGAGGGCAGCCATGACGCTCGTCCTCGCAGTGGCAGCGTTCACCACGGCTTCGGCAGCTGTGAACTTCCTCGGCCACAGTGCCATCAACGTGAATGGCACATGGTACGGCACTGATGACGAAACCTTAGGGTGGAGTACGTGTAAGGGTGCCTTCAATGATGCCAACCTCGGCATATTTGCCAACACCCTCCCGCTTGGCGGACAGTCGCAGACATGGGAGAACGGTAATGTGAACTGGGGTAGCGGCACAGTCACCATGAATTACCGTATTAGTAATAGCGAAAGCGACTTGATCACCTCAAGCATCAACTTGACCTACTACCAGTATGCCAACAACAACAATTACTTCCAGTCTGGTGGCAACAATTTTTCTCTCACATCTGTCAACATTTCCGAGCTTGAGGACGGAGAATACAACCTTTCCGTATGGTTCAATTGTGGTGACACGTACGACAGCAGAAACGGCGCCAACTACAATGCCACCTTCACCGTCGACAGCAGCCATCCCAACATCGGCACCATCCAGTGGAACACGGCCGATGGCGGCTTCTACGAAATCGACGCCGAGAGCGACCTCCACGACCTCGCCGTCTATGTGAACGGCACTGGCAACTACTACACAGGTGCCGCCGAGACCACTGCCCACAACTGTTGGGGCAAGACCTTCAAGCAGACGGCTGACATCACCCTCACAAAGGAACATACTGCCATAGGTAAAGATCTCGATCATCAATTCCAGGGTGTCTTCAACGGCAACGACTGGAAAATCAGCAATCTGACCATTGAAAAGTCCAACAATCATTATCAAGGGCTCTTCGGCTTTACCAATAATGCCACCATCAAAAATGTCAACATCGTGGAGTGCGACATCGAGGGCCAGAATCATACAGGAGGTATCATTGGATATAATTATGTTGGAAGCACAATAGAGAATTGTACCGTCACGGGTAACATCAAGGGTTCTGCGAATTGTGGTGGTATCGTAGGCTGTTCTAATTCGGGCACCATCAAGAATTGCTTCAGTGCCGCCACAGTGGAAGGCTACTCATACGTGGGTTCCATAGTAGGTGACCCCTATTCAACAAACCTTACTAATAACTTCCATTTGGCTACAACCACCGGTGGCGTGGGTGCATCTGGTGTTGCTACAGGTACCGACCGGACTGGTGCAGAGGTGGCTGTGAGGATTTTATCCGGAGACAACGTCAACATCACCTATCCTGCCAATCCCTCTTACGAGTGGAACAATGAGAACCTCTACAAGAGCGGAACGGTGGTCACACTCGACTACGATCTGCCCGATGGCAAGTTCTTTGACCGCTATAGCGTGAACAGCGGTGAGATCAGCAATGCCGGCACCATGACTGGCGAGCACACGCTGACCGGCTTCACCGAAGATGTCACCATCAGCGGCAGCTACTATGACATGACGCTGGCCGACAACGCTACGGACAACAGCTCGACCATCAGCAGAAATAATGGCCAGATAGCCAACGTGACATTAGATGGCCGCACACTCTACAAGGACGGCGACTGGAACACCATCTGCCTGCCCTTCAATGTGACGCTGGCCAACAGCCCCCTCGCAGGAGCCACCGCCAAGACGCTGACCTCAGCCAGCCTCGACAACGGCACGCTGGAGCTGAACTTCGGTAGTGATGTGGAGGAACTCACAGCCGGCACACCTTATATTATCAAGTGGGATGCTGATGCTGACCTGACCATCAAAACAGACAACGATTGGAACGATTTCGTAAATTCCGTGAATACTTCACAAAACACGTATGAGGGTAAGGTGGTAAGCCTGGCCAATGATATTACCGTCACTTATGCTTATATGTTGGGTTCTGAAAGCCACAAATTCAAAGGCACTTTCGAAGGCAACGGCCATACGCTGACGTTCAATGCGAAATCATATAATAGTTACTGCGCTCCGTTCCGCTACGTAGATGGTGCCACCATCAAAAACCTACACATTACGGGAACCATCGAAACTGGTTCTCATAAGTTCGCTTCAGGACTTATAGGCGAGAGCTTGGGGACTGTCACGGTCGATAACTGCTGGAGCAGCGTCACAATCAATAGTGACCCCAGCAACAACCCAAGTGACACGGATGGCACCCATGGCGGTTTCGTCGCTGTGGTGAATAGCGGCAGCGTCACCATGACGAACTGTCTCTTCGACGGAGAAATCAAGGACGAGACAAACGCAACCACCAACTGCGCCGGTTTCATGGGATGGCATAAGTATGAAGGCTCAGTGCTCACAGAAGTGACATTCAACAACTGTCTGATGGCCGGTACGTTGAGTATCAACGTAGATGGGAATAGTGCCACTTTCACCCGCAATGGAGACAATAATGCCACGTTCAACAAATGTTATTACACGACGGCACTTAGCAACGACGGTGTCAACCAAGGAAATGCTGCTGGCGATGATCTGGCCAATGACCTTGGCAATGGCTGGAAGGAGAGCGACAACAAGGTGGTGCCCGTATTTGAAAAGCTAACCACTACCATTACTGACCCGACGTTCGCCAATGTCACCATCGACGATACAGACCACAGCTTCAGAAGTTCTGACAGAAAGGTGGCGTTCCAGGGCAGCTACGACGCCCAGAGCTTCGAAACCGAATACAAGAGCATCCTCTTCCTCGGAGCAGACAATACGCTGTAC
Source organism: uncultured Prevotella sp. (assembly GCA_905233425.1). Taxonomy (GTDB): domain Bacteria; phylum Bacteroidota; class Bacteroidia; order Bacteroidales; family Bacteroidaceae; genus Prevotella. The sequence goes on from CAJOEC010000045.1 coordinate 12,221, forward strand.
TGGCCTCAGAGTGGAGCCAGCATCGGTGCCTGCCGCGCATACTTCAAGATTATTACCGATCCACAAGATGGCGGTGGTGATGTCCGCAAGTTCGTGCTGAATTTCGGTGACGGTGAGGAGACGCAGGGCATAGAAAGCCTCACCCCCAACCCCTCTCGCGGGGGAGAGGGGAGTATATACAACCTCAATGGCGTGAAGGTTGAGAAACCCGTGCGCAAGGGACTGTATATCCAGAACGGCAAAAAGATCGTCGTGCACTAAGGAGTATTTAGTCTAAGGAGTTTTTAGTCTAAGGATTTAAAGGATTGAAAGGATTTTCAGCGCACGCGCCGACAAGAAATCCCTAAAATCCTTGAAATCCTTAGACAGAAGAAAAAGAAGTAATCATCCATAGAAATTATAAACGAACAGAGTTATGAAAAAGAATTATATCAGACCCACCATGCAGGTGGTCATAATGCAGGCCACAAACCTTATTTGTGAAAGTCTTAAGAGTGTCGGCGGCAATGCCGGCTTCAACTCCAAAGTGTCTGGCGGCAGCGGCCCCGCCCGCAGCCGCGGCTTCGGCGACTGGGACGACGACGAGTAGCCCCCATGTAGGGACGCGACGTGTCGCGTCCGCCACCCATGTATTGACGCGACGTGTCGCGTCCGCCACCCATGTATTGACGCGACGTGTCGCGTCCACCAATCGGGCATTGATGCTTACGGGCAGCGATATTTCCATCGCTGCCCTTTTCGCGTTAAATAACCACTGTAGGGGCAGGCCAAACGCATTATTTTGGAAACGAATTTGGAATAATAACTATAATTTTGTCCACGAATTTAAATAATAATTATAAATATTTGTGGGACAAATTATTCATATTATTCACATTCGTTTCCATAAAAGGCGGAATAATGTCACAATGTCACAGCCTAACCGCCTGATTATGAGCACGTGTGACATTGTGACATTAAAATCACAATAAAAAATATCTGTGGTCGCTTTATGCGTTTTTCTCTTCCTCCGGGATGTCGAATGTCGTGGGGTTCTTCACCAGCTCGTCGGTGAGGGCGAAGGCCCACACGTCGCGGATGTTCTCGACATAGTGGAAGGTGACACCCTTGAGGTACATGTCGGGGATTTCGAGTATGTCCTTCTCGTTTTCCTGGCAGAGCATGATGTCGGTGATGCCGGCGCGCTTGGCGGCAAGGATCTTCTCCTTGATGCCGCCCACGGGCAGCACCTTTCCGCGCAGCGTTATCTCGCCTGTCATGGCGGTGTTCTTGCGCACCTTCCGCTGGGTGAGCGCCGAAGCGATGGAGGTGGCTATGGTGATGCCCGCCGAAGGGCCGTCCTTCGGCGTAGCGCCTTCGGGCACGTGGATATGTATGTTGTAGTTGTCGAAGATGCGGTAGTCGATGCCCAGAACGTCGGCATGGGCCTTGACATACTCCAATGCGAGCACGGCGCTCTCCTTCATCACGTCGCCGAGGTTGCCGGTGAGCGTCAGCTTCTGCCCCTTGCCCTTCGACAGCGATGTCTCGATGAAGAGTATCTCGCCGCCGACGCTCGTCCATGCCAGTCCTGTCACCACACCGGCGTAGTCGTTGCCCTGGTAGATGTCACGGTAGAAGGGCGGTTTGCCGAGGAGGTCTTCAATTGAAAGAGACCCTCCCCCGCCCCCTCCCTGTGAGGGAGGGGAGTATTTACCTTTGCCCCCGCCTCCTTCCTGTGAGGGAGGTGGGTATTTACCTTTGCCGTCAGCTTTCTCAACGGTGATAGTAACCACTCCCCTCCCTGCAGGGAGGGGCTGGGGGGAGGGTCTGCCTGGTTCGTCGATTGCAATCTTATACGCCAGCTTGCGCATGGCCTTGTTTATCTGCTTCTCCAACTGTCGCACTCCGCTCTCGCGGGTGTACTGCTCGATGATTTTCTCGATGACGGCCTTGCTGAACTTCGGCTTGTCCTTGAGGGTCTTGAGGCCGGTGTTCTCCAGTTCGCGGGGAATGAGGTGGCGCTTGGCAATCTCGATTTTCTCCTCGGTGATATATCCGCTCAGCTCGATGATCTCCATGCGGTCGAGCAGGGGCTTGGGAATGGTGGAGAGGTTGTTGGCTGTGGCGATGAACAGCACCTTCGAGAGGTCGTAGTCCACGTCGAGGTAGTTGTCGTGGAAAGCTGAGTTCTGCTCTGGGTCGAGCACCTCGAGCATTGCCGATGCCGGGTCGCCATTCACCGTTGCCTGTGTCACCTTGTCGATCTCGTCGAGTATGAACACGGGGTTTGAGCTCCCGGCCTTCTGGATGCTGCTGATGATTCGTCCGGGCATGGAGCCAATGTACGTGCGGCGGTGTCCGCGAATCTCGGCCTCGTCGTGGAGTCCGCCGAGCGACATGCGCACATACTTGCGCTTCATGGCGGCGGCGATGGACTTGCCGAGGCTGGTCTTTCCCACTCCCGGGGGTCCGTAGAGGCAGAGTATGGGACTCTTCAGGTCGCCACGCAGCGACAGTACGGCCATATACTCGAGTATGCGCTCCTTCACCTTCTCCATGCCGTAGTGGTCGCGGTCGAGAATCTTCTGTGCACGTACGAGGTTCAGGTCGTCCTTGGTGTATTCGCCCCATGGCAGCGAGACGAAGGTCTGCAGATAGTTGAGCTGGAGGTTGAACTCCGGCGACTGCGACGATGTCTGGTCGAGCTTCTCCAGCTCTTTGTTGAACACCTTCTCCACCTCCTCAGACCACTTCTTCTTCTTGGCCTTCTCCACCAGCTTGGCTCTCTCGGGCGACGACTCGCCGTCCTCGCTCATGGCGGCCTTCATGTTCTTGATCTGCTGCTGCAGGAAGTAGTTCTTCTGCTGCTCGTCGAGGTCTTCGCGCGTCTTATTGCGTATCTCGGCCTTCAGCTTCTGGAGGTTTATCTCGCGGTTGAGCGCCTTCATGGCCCCGAAGAGCCGCTCCTTCACCGACTCCACCTCGAGGAGACTGATTTTCTCCTTGCTGGAGAAAGGCATGTTGGAGCATACGAAATTGAGTGCCATGACATCGTTCCTGATGTTGTGTATGGCAAACATGGCCTCGTCGGGAATCTCGTCGCTGATGTTAATATACTGGTCGCTCATGCGGCGCAGGTCATCAATGGCTGTGCGCCACTCCTTGTCGTGCTTGTCGGGCATAAGCTCGGGGAACGACTCGACGCTGCCTGTCAGGTATGGGAACTCGCTGATAATGTCAATCAGCTTCATCCTTCCCAAGCCCTGCACTATGACGGTGACCATGCCGTTGGGCAGGGTCAGCTGCTTGAGCACCTTGGCGAAGACGCCGCAGGTGTGGAGGTCGCCGGCCACGGGCACCTCTATGTCGGGATCCTTCTGGCACACTATGCCAATCATCGACCCCTGTTTCTCAGCCTTGCGCACCAGCTTCATGCTCGACTCGCGGGCAATGATGATTGGTGACACCACACCGGGGAAAAGCACCATGTTGCGCACTGGAAGTATGGGCACCTCGGAGGGCATCTCGCCCTCAACCAGTGTGCTGAAATCGCCTTCTATGTCGGCAATCATCGAGAAAGCGGAATTGTGTTGTTCGTCCATCAAATATATAAGAATTACTTATTTACAACTTACGATTTTCAAATTAGCGTGCAAAATTACGAAAAAAAGATGGAACTTATCCCTAAGATAAGCGGCTTTTAATATTTTTTGTGGAAAGTTTTTTCCTTGTTTCACAAATTATTGGTATTTTTGTCGCTCAAAACAAAAACTGATAACAATTCACTAATACAAACATCAAAAAGACTATGGCAAAAATTGTAACATTGGGCGAGATTATGCTCCGCCTGTCGCCCCAGGGCAACGACCGTTTCATCCAGAGTGAGTCATTCCGCATCATCCCCGGCGGCGGCGAGGCCAACGTGGCCATCTCTGTGGCCAACTATGGCCATGAAGCCTACTTCGTAAGCAAACTGCCGAAGCACGAGATTGGCCAGATTGCTGTCAACGCCCTGCGCCGCTACGGTGTGAACACGCAGTTCGTGGCCCGTGGCGGCGACCGCATTGGACTATACTATGCCGAGACAGGTGCCTCAATGCGCCCCTCGAAGGTAATCTACGACCGTGCCCACTCAAGCATCGCCGAGGCTGACCCCTCAGACTTCGATTTCGACGCCGTGATGGAGGGAGCCTCCTGGTTCCACTGGAGCGGCATCACCCCCGCCATCAGCGACAAAGCCGCCGAGCTGACTCGTCTGGCCTGCGAGGCCGCCAAGCGTCACGGCGTGACCGTAAGCGTCGACCTGAACTTCCGCAAGAAGCTGTGGACCAGCGAGAAAGCCATCAGCATCATGCGCCCGTTGATGAAATATGTGGACGTGTGCATAGGCAACGAGGAGGACGCAGAGCTGTGCCTCGGATTCAAGCCCGACGCCGACGTTGAGGGCGGACAGACCGACGCCAGCGGCTACGAGGGGATATTCAAGCAGATGATGCAGGAGTTCGGATTCAAGTATGTGGTCTCGACGCTCCGCGAGAGCTACAGCGCAACATTCAACGGCTGGAAGGCCCTTATCTACGACGGCAAGGAGTTCTACCAGAGCAAGCGTTACGAGATCAACCCGATCATCGACCGCGTGGGCGGCGGCGACTCGTTCTCAGGCGGTCTCATCCACGGTCTGCTCACCAAGGAGACGCAGGGCGAGGCCCTCGAGTTCGCAGTGGCAGCCAGCGCACTGAAGCACACCATCAACGGCGACTTCAACCTCGTCACCATCGATGAAGTAGAGGCTCTGGCTGGCGGCAATGCAAATGGACGAGTACAAAGGTAAGAGTTATGAAACAATACGAGTATAAAGTTGTGACACGCCTTGTCGGCGTCGAGAAAAAGCTGAACGAGCTGGGCTTCGAAGGCTGGGAACTCGTCGCCGTGGAGTGTGGCTCATACTATTTCAAGCGTGAATATAAAATATAGTTATGGCAAAGTTTGATAAACTGGCAGTGATGCAGAAGATTGGCGACACAGGCATGGTGCCCGTCTTCTATCACAAAGACCTGGAGACATGTAAGAACGTGGTGAAGGCCTGCTACGAGGGCGGCGTCCGTGCGTTCGAGTTTACTAACCGTGGCGACTTCGCCCAGGAGGTTTTCGGCGAACTGGTGAAGTGGGCCGACAAGGAGTGCCCTGAGCTGGCCCTCGGCATCGGCTCGGTTGTCGATGCGCCCACTGCAGCCCTGTACATACAGTTGGGCGCCAACTTTGTGGTCGGCCCGCTGTTCAACCCCGACATCGCTCCCGTGTGCAACCGCCGTCTGGTGCCCTACTGCCCCGGTTGCATGACCGTCAGCGAGATTGGCAAGGCCCAAGAGCTGGGCTGCGACCTGACGAAGGTGTTCCCCGGCGACGTGGTAGGCCCGAACATGGTGAAGGGCTTGAAGGCCCCGATGCCCTGGTCGAAGATCATGGTCACCGGCGGCGTGTCGCCCGACGAGGAGAACCTCACGAAGTGGTTCAAGGCCGGCGTCTACTGCGTGGGCATGGGTTCGAAACTCTTCCCCAGCGACAAGGTGAAGGCCGGCGACTGGCAGTACGTCACCGACAAATGCCGCGAGGCCCTCGGCTACGTGCAGAAAGCTCGTGCATAGAGGTAAGAACCAGACCACTGCACCATCAGTGGTGAAATTGAAAGAACCAACCAATCGGGCGGACTGCCTAATAAGTCCGCCCGATTCTTATTCTTCATATTTCAGTCCTCAATCTTCAATTCTCATGCGCTTGCCGTCATATCGGAGCAAACGGAGCGATGAAAGAATTTGGCAAAATAATTGCTGAAAAGTTTTGCAGTTTGGTGCAAAACGAGTAACTTTGCACGTCCATTAACCTCAATTACGTGAAATATCAGCACTTCAATAATCTCAATTACGTGAAAAATACAGCATCTGATAATCTCAATTACGTGAAACAATAAAGCACGGAGGCAGCATGAAACGGAAGATTTACAGCGACTTACAGGAATGGAAAGAGACGAGCAATGGCAGTAGTGCTGTCATGATTGAAGGAGCGCGTCGTATTGGCAAGAGCTATATCGTGGAGGAGTTTGCCCGGAATGAGTACGACGACTATCTGCTGATCAATTTCCGCAGTGCTCCGAAGGAAGTGAAGGGCTGGTTTGACATCTACTTGGAAGACCTCGACAGGCTGCTCATGAACCTTCAGCTGCACTACAACAAGCGGTTGCCAACACGTCGTTCTGTCATCATCCTCGACGAAGTACAGGACTGCCCGCGTGCCCGCGAGGCGATAAAGTTTCTGGTGGCCGATGGCCGATACGACTATATTGAAACGGGGTCGCTCATCAGCATTCGAAAGAACGTGAAGGATATCGTCATCCCGTCTGAGGAGGAGACACTTGAAATGTTTCCCATGGACTTCGAGGAATTTCTCTGGGCTATGGGGAACGAGACGCTGATGCCTTTTGTACATGAATGTTTCTCCTACCAGAAATCACTCGGCCAGGCCCTGCACCGTAAGGCTATGAACATGTTCCGCCTTTATATGGTTGTGGGTGGTATGCCCCAGGCAGTGCTCCGCTATCGCGAGACCCAGGATTTCCAGAAGGTGGAGGCTGTGAAGCGGCAGATACTGACGCTTTACCGCAATGACATACAGAAATATGCCGATAATGCAGAGACGAAGGTGACCTCTATTTTCGATGCCATCCCCGGCCAACTACAGAAGCACGAGAAGAAATTCCGCCTGTCGGCCATCAGCCAGGATGCCCGTATGCGCGACTACGACGATGCGTTCTTCTGGCTCAGCGACGCAAAGATTGTGAACTGCTGTTACAACACAACAGAACCCAGCATCGGCCTGAGACTGAATGAGGAGCGCACAACGCTGAAATGCTACATGGCCGACACAGGACTGCTCATCAGCCATGCCTTCAGTGAGCACGGCAAGGTGCCCATAGATATTTACCAAAAGCTGATACTCGGCAAGCTGGAGACAAACGAGGGGATGCTGGTTGAGAACATTGTGGCACAGATGCTGGCGGCCAACGGTCACAGGCTTTTCTTCTACAGCAAATGGAGCAACGACGACGCGTCGATACGTATGGAGATAGACTTCCTGATACAGAAGTCGCGGGTGACCAACCGCCATAACATCTCACCCATCGAAGTGAAGAGCGGGAAACGCTATTCACTCTCTTCCTTGAAGAAATGTATGGATAAATATGGACAGTACCTTGCCACGCCATACGTCATACACGACGGTGACCTTGAAACAGCCGACGGAATAGTGTATATTCCACTCTATATGACACCATTGCTGTAAGCGAGGTGTTCGCCATCCCACTGTACATCCTGAAAACGAGGCATCCCCATAGTTACCCGGACGGTAACGAGGGGATGCCTCTTAACAACTACTACTATCTATTATCCTGAAAAAACGTCTATTGAGCCATGAAACTGATGACAGTCGAGATGTCGGCGACATCAACCGTGCCGTCGCCGTTCACGTCGGCCCTCGTGCCGGGACTTTCATCATCTGTTTCACTATTGCCGGTGTCACCAGCCATGAAGCTGATGATGGCCGAGATGTCGGCCACGTCGACAACGCCGTCGCCGTTCACGTCGCAATCGGGGCCGGGAGTCTCTCGCGGCACGAGATACGCCCCACTGACATTGGCGCTGTTGCCCCAGTTCACCTTCAGGACATGCAGGTGGACGAAGTCGTCGTGACGCTCCACGCCCTCGTTGGTGGGGGCATCCTTGATGTGCGACAGCGGTATGACTACTGCTCCGAGTTCGTTGTCCCAGTGCGGGTCTCTGTCGTTGAAGTTCACCGTTATCTGCTTATAGGGGCCATGATCCACAAGCCTGTTCGCCAGCACGCGGAGCGCCCCTCCCCTACCCCGCAGCACGAGGCTGTCGTAGCCGCTGATGTCGGCATACCTGTTGTATTCCACATTGCCGAAGCCAGCCACAGCTGTTCCGCTGCCGGCCTCCACGCCCATGTTCCAGTCAACATTGACATTCTTGTCCTTAGGCTGCGAGTCGGCGCTGTTGCCATCCCACTCGCGGAACATCTGTGACGTCAAACGTTCCCATCCCTCGGGAGCCTCAAAGTCGTCGATGTTCACCAAGGATGTTATCTGCTTGAGCACATTGCCGTTACGATAGGGGAAATACTGCGTGAGGAGCCGCTGGCGCTCAGTCTCATATTGGTCGTCGACAGTGTAGAGCTGCCCCCGCGAGGTGTACTGGTGCACGTCGCGGCGATAGTCGCCCCATCGCGCTGCCTCGGCATAGAGAGCCTGATGGATGTTGTTGTAAAGGCTGTCCCACAGTTCCACGACACTGGCCTCGCCCAACGGCCCGTCGTCGGCGAGCACCACCTTGGCGCGCCGCAAATACCTGCGGGCGAAATCGTCGTTGTTAAGCAGGTTATGGAATATGCCCGTTGGGAACGACGAGCCGTTGTTCTTGCCCAGGACGTTCTCGTTGACGTTCTCCTCGATGATTTCCGAGTCCCAGCACAGTAAGCGGAATCCCTGGCTGTCGGTGCCATGACGACGCACGGCGTACCAGTTGTGGTGGTCCCAGTCGGTGTTGCCGCCATACTGGTTTATGAGCATATAGTCTATGAAGTTGTCGATGTCGAGCAGCGAGTCCTGCAGCACCTGGTATGCCTCTTCGGGGGTGGCGACGGAGATGTCACCGCCTACGGAACCCGGTGAACGTCCTCCGACGACCGCTGCCAGTGCGGTCATCTGCTTCCAAGCGTCGAGTGTGCCCTCGCTGGCCTCGATATGGTTTCCTCCGTCCTCCTCAATCTTTATCACGTCGATGTCGTCCTTGCTGCCTCCGAGGTGGTCTTTGCCAAACTGGTCGTCGACGCGCTCCGCGAGGTTGTACATACCCCAGTACATACCATTGACGAAGACGTTCACATAGAGGGCATTGACGCTGGTGTGGCCCATGCGGCGCTGCATTCGGCGTGCCCACACATCGCGGGCATACTGTGCTTTCTTGCGGTTGCCCTCGTCCCAGTGCTGCCATGAGTTGCCGAAATGGCAGCGCAGCACCAACTGGTCGAACTTTGCCGGTTCGCCATCGCCGAAGAGCGGCTGCTTGAGCGACTTGGGGCCGTACTGCTCCTTGAACACCAGGCGGAAGGAGTGCTTGGGGTTCTTCTCAGGCAGACGCCCATGCCCGCCATGAAGACGGAGGCCACAGGTGGTGGAAAAGTCAGCCCCGGTAGTGCCACTTGGCCTGAACATCTCCACGCTTGCCGGACGTGTCCATCCGTGGCCTGTGGGGTCGCCCACCGGGGGGCCGGTGAAGATGTAGATGCCCCCGGTGACCGAGTCGTTCTCATGGCTGAAAAGGTTGCCCGGAGCGGTGACGATGCTCACCACGGGCAGCGACTTCAGTCCCTCGGCAATCTTTGTGCGTAGCTTCGGGTCGTTGGTCATCTCAGGATCCATCTCGTAGTCGGCCACAGCCGTTCCGCTGATGGTGGTGTAGCGTCCCCATGTGTCGGGGTAGCCCTCCGGACTGTTCCCCTGCTTCAGGATGTCGTCGACGAAGAGGTAGGTAGCCGTTGCCACAAACGACAGGCGTGCGTCGCCGACGAAAGAGGCGGCACGGACAACCGTCGTGGAGCTGACTCTGAGAGGCTCTGTGTAGAGAGGGCTGTCGGCCGTAGGCTCCGTTCCGTCGAGGGTATAGCGTATGTCCTGTCCGTCGGACGTGGTGATGGCCAGCTCTAAAGGCTCGTCGTAGAAGCCATGCTTCGGGCTGAAGGATGGCTGCTGGGCCTGTACCCGCCAGGGGAGGAGGGCACAGGCCAGCAGGACGACGATGGGCAGGGATCTGAGTGTCATGGGAGTTAGAGGGAGTTAATGGGAGTTAGAGGGAGTTAGCTGACGTTACTCTTGGTCACACTCTCTTGAGGCGGCGGCCATTGCGGAAATGATGGTCGAGATGTCGGCCACGTCGACAGTTCCGTCGCCGTTCACGTCGGCAGCTTCCGTTGATATGTCGGTGTGTCCGGCCATGACGCTGATGACAGACGAGATGTCGGCCACATCGACGACACCGTCGCCGTTCACGTCGCAAGGATCGCCCTTCTCCACCTCACTGATGCTGCACGCCATGAGAAGATACTCGTCGAAGCCAGTACCAGTGTCGGTGAAGCTGATGATGTACTTGCCTTCCGCCGGAATGCTGAACTCCAGCTTATACAGCACAGCCGAGGCGAGGTTTGCCGAATTGTTGCCATTGGCATTTGGCGATGCAGTCAGTTCGGTTGACGAGGCGATGGTCTTGCCAGTGGCGGCATTGAGAATGCTCACCTTGTACTTTGGCGAACCCTTCCAGGCGGCCATGGCGTATGACATGACGTAGTCGCCCTCGGCCAATGTGAGAGGATAGTCGTTCTGGCGGCCATACTCAGCCGATTTCTCGCGCCAGTAGAGTCCCTTGCCCTGATAGCCTCCGAAGCCCACCATCGTGCGTGCTCCCTGACTGTATGTCTTGGGGTACTCGTGCACCTCATTTCCGCCCTGCACACAGCGCCATCCCTCGGGGATTGCCCCGGCAATGACATTCGAGAAGTCGAGTTTGTAGAGCGAGCTGAGGTCTTCAAAGACAGGCTGCAGAGTAACGTTGTCGTTAGGCATGATGAAGAAAACCTTACCGTCTTTGTCGACGTTGGTTATCGGGAATTCCTTGTCCTGTGTGTAGAACACGCTGTTCACCACTCTCAGAGCCTTCAGCAGGAATCCTTTCGATGCGGGCTTGACGGTGAGAGTGATGGTGTCGCCCTCGCAAGCCTCGTCTTTCGACGGTATCACGGTTCCCATCTCGTCTTCGCGTACAGTAATATAATATGACATCGGAGCTACATCCTTCGGGCGGTAGCTTATCTGGTCGATATACATTGGCAGTCCGCCGGTGTTGATGATGTTGAAGTTGTTGAGTCCGTCCTTCAGCGTTGTCTCAAGGCTCACCGTCTTCCACTCGTTGTTGGCCGTCATCTCACAATTCACCGACTTGCGCTGCCCGTTCACAATGAAGGCTATGCTGCCGCTCTTCGACGCACAAGTGTAGCGTGCGCTGATGATGTAGTCGCCTCCCTGTCCTTCCCTGAGAGTCTGCTGGTGGCGCAGAGCGGCGGTTGTCTTTGTCCCCATGTCCACGAATCCGTTGCCGCTGTGTCCGATGACATTAGGATACCATCCGAAGGGGTCTACGCAGCAGCTCTTCACGTCCTTGTAGTCCATGTCTTCGGCCTCGATGAGGATCTCTCCGTTCCATTCCTCGGGCTGCTTTGGCAGCTCTAACGGCTCCACCTCTATGGCAGCCTCCTCCACATTGCTGCGGTCGTTCTCGCCCGTGCAGTAGATGATGATGTCTACAGGGCCGATGTGCTTCACGGCTACGGTGTAGGTCTTCGTGGCGGAGTCATAGCTGTATCTTGAAGAGCCGCTTCCCATATTGTGGGGTATATACTTGCGCAGGCTGTTTTTCCCGGCGCCCACGATTCTGATTGTGTCCGAGCGCATATCTGTGGTGTCGGTGCGGTAGTTGTTGAGGTACAGTTCGATGCGGTCTTCATACTCGCGTACAAGTGCGCTCGACAGTTTGTCCAACTTCAGGGACAGCGAGTCGCAGGTGTTGTACTTCAACGGCATGATGGCAGTAGCGAAATTGTCTTTGTTAAGGTAAGAGAAAGGAGTGTAGGCAACAATCTGGTTGTGGTAGCGGTTCACGTAGAGATTGCCTTTCGACATTTCGGGGTACTGTGCCTGGAAGTCGGCCACCTTCTTTGCTTGTGTGCCCCAGCGCGACTTGTATGCGCTCTTCTTCACTTGCACGGGAATGGACTTTGCCAGGTCATCGTAGAGGCCAGTCACCATTGGTATGGCTCCGTAGCGTCCTGTCGACTTGAAGTAGCAGTAATTGTTCATCCACTGTCCGTTGCCCCGGTTCATGGGGTCCTTCTGCTTGTAGAGTCCGTCGTAGAGGTCGCCCCATGTGGCGTATTTCTCCTCGTCGCTACCCGAGTTGACATCGTTGATGACCACGACCTTCGTCTTCTTTACCACTTCCTCGCGTGTCGGTATATACATCTTTCCCTTGATGACCTCACGGAACATGTCAATCCACACACCGTTCATGATGGGAAAGCGCTCCCAGTTGCGGCGGGCGTAGCCGTCGACAGTAGACGTGCCCACCTCGTGCATGCACTCCTCGCGCCAAGTCAGCTCGGGTCCGTCCCAGACTGAGCCGCCGTTCACACACATCTGCTCCATGACGGTGCCTATGCCGGCGGCGGCAGGGTACTTGCACTTGCCCTCGCCCACGAGGTTGTCCATGGCCCCGTTCCAACCGCAGTTGTCGTAGCGCACACCGTAGGCCTTCGTCAGTCCGCTGATGAAGGGTCCGAAGCAGACGCTCTCGTTGTTGTAGAAACACGACGAGGTGGTGTACTTATAGAGGAAGAGGATGCTCTCGGGATAGTTCTGGCATGCGGTGAGGAAAGCCTTGTTCTGCTTCAGCTCGCCTATGGGGTTCAGCGGGTGGCTCCAGATATTGCCGCAGAAGGAGACGGTGAGCAGACCGCCATACTTGTGGGACATCTCAACCAGCTTTCCGAAGAGTGCCCAGCGGCTCTTCTGTGTTGCCGACGACTTGTCGCCGGCCTCGTCGAAGCCCCAGAACTGCTCGGCGTAGTTCCATCCGAGGAAGTTGGGGAACTTCTTGAAGAAATACTCGAAGGTGACCATGTCGTCGTCCTGTATATGGGTGTGTCCGCCGCTGGCCGGCTGGCATGAGAACCACATACCGTTCTGCTGGCACACCGTGGCCCACGACTTGTAGGTCTGGAATGCATACTGCGGCCTCTCGTAGACATTTCTCTCTTTATTGTAGGCGCACGACAGCGAGAGGTTCATGCACACGTAGGGCCTGATGTCCTCGGGGATAAGGTCGATGATTTTCTGCGGGTCGGCCTTGTACCACACATCCACGTGGATGAACCACAGTGGGTGCTGGGAGTCGATGGGGCGGCGCTGTTGTGCCGACAGCGATGACGAGGCACAGAGCAATGTCAGTGCCAGAAGCAGTTTGGTAACGGTTTGTTTCATTAGTCTTTATGGGTTAATATTTATAATTCCGGATGCAAAGGTACGAACAATTGGCGACAACGACATACGGCAGTCGTATCTATTTGTTTTTAAAACGTTTCAATACAAAAAAACAGACACGGATGCACATTTCCTGCATCCGTGTCTGAAAATTTCGGTGGCGGGCAGACACCGTGTCTGCCCCTACCGTTGTGGATGGCGGGCACAGGCCCTACCAACGTTACTCAATCATCTTGCCTGCTGCGCGAGCGTTAGCGGCCATGATGGAGATGACCTTCGAGATGTCGGCCACGTCGACCACACCGTCACCGTTCACGTCACCCTTCATGTCGGTTGCACCGGCAGCCATGATGGTGATGATGTTCGAGATGTCGGCTACGTCGACCGCACCGTCACCATTCACGTCACCCTGCTTTGTCTCTTCCATCTTCGGATATACGTATCCGGGAAGCGGAGCGGTCATCAGCACGCGAACCTCATTGAAGAATGTGTGTGAGCTTGAACCGGCGTTCACACCGATGGTGAGCACACCGTCCTCAACCATTACGTCCTCAACCCATGCAACCTGGTTGTTGTTGCTTGTGAAGGGGAACGACTGGCCGATGCCAGGAATCTGGGGATCGTCGGTGATGTCGCCTTCAGCGTTCTTCTGGTAGCTCTGCTCCTCGCTGCCGTCGCTGGTCTGCACGTAAGCGTAGCTTCCCTCGAAGTTTGCAGCGTCGTCGTTCATGCGCTCACCAAATGCGAACTTCACAGTATAGACACCTGCGGGCAGGTTGGCGATTGTCTGCTCAACGCGATAGCTGGGTCCCCAAGTCTGGAACATGCAGTCCTCGGCAACGCCTTCGACGTTCTTGGCAGCACCCCAACCCACGGTCAGACCAGGATTGTTGTTACCCTCGGGAACGATCCAACCGGGAACACTCTCCACGCTGTAGTCGGTGTTGGGCAGCAGCTTGTAGATGTTCGGGTTCTTCACATAGACAGTCATGTCGACGGGTTCGGTGGTCTCCTCCATAGTAGCCTCGTCGAGAATCGGCTCGAAGAGGGTGGTCTTGCCACTGTTCAGCTCGTTGTAGACGCGAGCCTTGATGCGCTGCTGCAGTCTTGCGGCCAGAGCGTCGTCGTCGGTCAGGGCATTCTTGGCAGCGATGATGTCGTCATCGACTTCTGTGACACCAGGCAGAGCCTTCAGCGACTCAGCGCCAAGGCGCAGACGCTCGGTGAGCACAGCCACACCAGTGGCCTTACCGCCATTGGCATTCTCAGGAGCTGAGAAGCCCTCGGTGAAGAGCAGGCTGGTGGTGGTGACGATGCCGCTCAGCGCGTCGATGGCAGCCTTCAGCACGTCGTCGTCCTTCAGTTCGTCGTATTCGTAGAACAGCTGCCAGTTGGGGTTCTCCTCGTCGCCGAGGTTCTGCCACTCCGATGAGCCGTTGTACTTGGCAACGATGCCCTTCAGCTCATTGAACAGGTCGGTCTTGGTGAACTTTGTGGCCTGTGAGGGATCGCCGTTAGGCATCTCGTTCTGGCGCACGACGTCGATGGCCTGCTTGATCAGCTTGTCATACTCGTCGCAACTCTGGCGGTGATTCTTCAGCTCCTGTGCTGCAGCGTCGAGGGCGTCAGCAGCCTCCTTGAACTGTGAGGGGCTGGTGTAACTGTCCTTCTCAGCCTGGTACTTGGCAATAGCGTCGCTGAGTGCTGAGAAAGCATCGCCGAGATAGCGCTCGTCGCTGTTACCCTCGAGGGTCTGCTGTGCATTCTCGAGTGCGGTGTTGAGGAGCAGGATGTACTCATAGCCAGCGGTGTTGGGCATCGACATCATCTTCACATTGGCGAGGATGACACCGTTCTGCCATACGTTCTTGGTGGGATCGCCACCAGCACCGGTGCACACAATCCAGCGAGCAACATATTTGCCAGTTTCGGTAGCAACCCAGTCGATGTTGGAAACGGTCGAGCCGTTCACGGCGTTAACCTGCTCATTGACGTTGGGACTGTTCTCAACCATCTTCGAGAATACGGGCTCGGCTTCGAGAAGATCACTCTCACTTTCAACGTCGCTTGCTCTGTAGAGAGCGAACTTCATCCAGTGACCAGCACCTGCCCACTGACAGCTGTTGAACGATGTGCGATACTTTGTGCCTTCAACAAGGTTCAGCTCATAGCCGCCCATTGTACCATACTCCAGGAACCATGTACGCATGTAGAGACCCTTGGTGAAGTCGCCACCAGCGGCAAATCCCATCATGCGGGCGCCACCGCCGTATGTGTCGGGAGCCATGCGCTGTTCGGGAGTGTCACCGTCGGCATAGAGGATGTAGCCCTCAGGAACAGAACCCGAGGCCTTGCCCTCGCCAACACAGTCGTTGAAGTAGCTGATGGGGATAATCTCCTCAGGCTGCAGGGTCGTGTCGATGGCCGACTTGCCAACGCTGATAGTGATTGTGACGGGTTCGGCTGAATCGGTGTTGTCATAGTCGCCGCCAAGAAGCATCTCAGGATAGATCTTGTCGACAACAATAGCGCACTCACCCTTTGGCAGTGTGCCGGTGGCGGTGACGATCTCAGCAAATCCGCTGTTGGGGCTGATGGTCAGCGGTGTGCCATTGGCAGTAACCTCAAGAACCGAGCAGTCAACATTCTTGTCGAAATAGAGAGTGATGGGGGTGTTGGCATCGAGGTTGAACGAGCCGTCCTCGGGCTCAGACTTCATCAGCGTAGGAGCGACGAAGATGTATGCGTAGGCATCGTCACCCAGCTCTGAAGGCTCGGCAAATCCGTGGAAGTTGTCAACAGCGTTGCCTGAGTTGGCACCAGAAGTGTAAACCAGGCCGATGGTGTTGTTAACCCAAACCTCAACGATGTCGTCCTCAGTGAGAACGTCCTCAATGTCCAAGAAGATGAAGAAGCGTCCGTCCTCGAATCCCTCGACCGACGAGATTCCCACCTCTTGGCCATTGACCTTGACGGTAGCACAGCTGGTGTCGAAGAGCACGCGCTTCTTTCCAGCAGCCTTGACGAGCTCGGAGATGTTGGTCTCGAAGCCGAAGTCGACCTGGATGGCGTCGTATTCGTACATAGCGGCAATACCATACTTGTAGATCTCGAACTTGATGTTGTCGAAATAGTAGTTGTTGGCATCAGCCAGCTCGTTCAGGTTGAAGGCCACCGAAAGGAAGCTCTTGGCGTCTGTTGACTGATCGGCCGTCACCTCATCCTCCTTTGTGAATGTCTGCCAGTCGGTGCCGAAGTCAATGTTTCCAAACATATTCCAGTGGATGTAGTCGCTGGGCTCGGCATGTGCCTGTGTGCTTACAGCAGCAGGAGCGTCGGCACGGTAGTCGAACGACACGCGATACTTTGTACCGGCGAGAAGCGGCTCGTTGAAGCGGAACCAGAACTGGTTGTCCCATGCTTCGCTCTCCTTGGCTGTTGCCTCGACCTTGATGCCGCGGCTGCCATTGACACCAACACCGTCGGTGATGACAGAGTTAGCGGGGTCGCCCTTGGCAACCTTCGTGAAGAAGCTGCTCACGTCGTCACCTTCCATGTCACCATTGTTGATGAGGTTTGTCCAGCCCACCTGCTGTGCAGCGCTGGCCTTCTCAACCTCGAGGTCGTAGACGATGGCCTGGGTGTTCCAAGCGGAACCCTTGATGGAATGGAAGTGGACGAAACCAAACTCCTTCTTAATCTTTATAAGGTCGATGACATACTCACCGTCGCCTTTGTCGGTGTAGAAATCCTCTGCCCATGTTCCGGCATTGGGGATGACAAGACACTTGGCCTGTTCTTTGTCAGAATTGAACTGGCCCTCAGTCTCAAGACGGTTGATGAAGATACGGGGGTTGGAGCCGTTGGGAGCGCCATCGCCATCGCATCCTTCCATCTTCACATGCAGCTTGGCATAGTCGCCAAGGTCGGCCCAGGCATTACAGCTGGTGTCGCCGATGGGGCAACCGCTTGCCTCGCCAAGTGTGTAGGCGGCTGTCTCGAGCACGCCAAGGTCTGTGGCATCGGCTCCGAAGCCGTCGTACGAGTGGAACCAATCGGCCGAAAGGCTGAAACGTTCACCCGCACTTGCATTCATTGCCCCGAAAGCACAGAATGCCAGGGCAAGAAACAAACGAAAAGTTTTTCTCATACTTAATAAAGTTTTGGTTAATAAATAAATGAATTTGAGTAAGTGATTGTTCTGAATCATGGGGGAAGCCGAAGCCTCCACATTTTTCTCGGTGCAAAGATAACATAATTTATTTATTGGTGTTTTTCGTTTTGTTTCATCGTGTTTCGTTTTTGTAAAAACCCTATTGCACATACTTTTTACGTCTGAGGTTGAAACAAATTCCGACCTGTACGCGGTTGAAACGAATATCTGAATGAGAATGAAAGAATTGTCTGTTATTTTATGGAAAATGGAATAATACGAATAATGATTATCCGCAATCAGGTGATTAACCTGAATTATTCATGGTAATTACGCTTTTTTGTTTTTAACATATAATTGCCATGTAATTGACCATTAATTTATGGCAATTATATGTTAATGAAAGGTCAATTGCACTTCTTTGCGGATAATCAATATACGAATAATTGGCTTGCGCGACGAGTGCCGTAGGGACGCGACGTGTCGCGTCCGCCCCATTCACGCGACGTGTCGCGTCCGCCCCATTCACGCGACGTGACGCGTCCGCCCCATTCACGCGACGTGTCGCATCCGTCCCTGTGAACGTGACGCGGACTCCCTGTAGGGACGCGACGTGTCGCGTCCGTTTCGCGATGGGGCAGACGCGACGTGTCGCGTCCATTTCGCGATGGGGCGGACGCGACACGTCGCGTCCCTACAGGCCCCCGGAGAGCCCAAAAAGTTCGCGCCGTGCGAACTGTCAGTTCGCGCCGGGCGGACTCCCAGTTCGCGCCGTGCGAACTCTTAGACGTGTCCGGGGCGATTTTTTAGTGTGTCGGAGACGATTGATTGCCATTACGGCAGAACGGCCTGAAAGGCCAGCAAGCAGTCAGCCCAGGGCAACGCCCTGGGTATGATGACAGGGTTATCGTCGCCCTGAAAGGGCAAAAGCCTTGGACAGGGCGGGGGTTGTGCACTCATGCCTACCTTTGGCAGAGACATTGCCCCTTGCCGGGGCATCGGGCCGGCACGGGGCCTACCCCTACAGCTTAGGAACTGACACAAAAGAAAGTAGGCAATTGGAAACGATGGTTTTAGTAAAACAGATAAAAACAACAAAAACAGATAAAAACATTCGTGCTGTGCGGTTGTCCGCTGTCGTATGACCGCAAAGCGGTCACCGCTCAATAACCGAGGGTACGAGCATAGCGAGTACCCCCGGATTGCAGACACATGGGTAACATCGACTCTGAAAGAGTCGCCCATCCGCGCAGATGGGGCACTCTTTCAGAGTGCTTTCCATAGCTTCCCGCTGTCCGCAGGTCCTTCGGACACTGCGGTTATTGAGCGGAGACGCTTTCAGCGTCATTCGGCAGTTCCAACCGCACGAATTTTTGTACACAACAATTAATGAGAATGATTATCCGCAATCAGGTGATTAACCTGAATTATTCATGGTAATTACGCTTTTTTGTTTTTAACATATAATTACCATGTAATTGACCATTAATTTC
>CAJOEC010000046.1 GCA_905233425.1 uncultured Prevotella sp.
TGTTTTTCCTCGTCCAAAAGCAAACAAATCGTAAATAGTTGATACACAACGTTAAATAGAAATAAAAATGAAACGAAAATTTGGAATGCAACATAGAAGAGGCATTCAGTCGCTTGTCTACCTCCTTCGTGATGCACGAGGCTACAAGAATCGTGACGGCATCGGGATATTCGGCCAGCGTATTCTCAAACGACTTGAGCATAGCCCCCAAGCGCTCCAACGCTCCAGCTGGGTCGAGGCCCGACTTGATTTCGATGATGCCAGCGATGGCCCCAGAGTCGTTGTACATGGTAACGTCGGGTTCAGACGAGAACAGAATGGAGTAGCCGTTAATCAGATGCAGTTTCTTCACGTCATCGATGTCGCTATTGGCATCCCATTCGCCAATCTCCGTCAGAACGTCATCCTTGTTCTCTACCGACGAGATCTCCTGGTGGGAAAGCAACTCGTTGAAGATTATTTTGCGAATGACGCGCTCGCCCTCATTTCCGATTTGGTTGCGCCACGAGCCGTCAATCTTCGTGCCAGCAGTGGCATACATCATACCCTCAATCTTCCTTTCGTTGATGTCCGAAGCCAATATTACGACCAGCGACAAAGTCTCATTAATTGTCTTGACCAACTTCTCAACCTGTTTTGCAGAAAGTTTTCCTGCATTGACCTTCCCGTCCTCTATCCTGTCAATGCTCGTGACACCAGACAGCGTTTTCATGCCTTTCTGTGGAATCAGGGCCACCGAGCGGTAATACTTCAGGAACGACGGATTCAGTTGCAGTACTTTCGGATGCAGAAAAACCAACATCGGGTCAATCTTGTTGGCCTGTAATATCTCCCAGGACTCCTCGCTGATGCTCCACTTGATGCGGTCATCCCAGTTTAGCTTCGCGCCCTCAATACGTGCCAGCTTCCTTATCTTCATGAACAGCTCGAAATAGCCTTCCGAGCGCAGTCTGTTATAGGTAAATGTTGAGCGCAGCTGATAGCTCTCCTTTACCACCGATTCGGGTACTTTTGCCATGGCTTATTCCTCCTCTCCAAAGAATTGTTTCATTACTTCCGTTGCAATCGCCTCAGCCAGTTTCGGTGGCACGGCATTGCCCACCTGTCCGAACTGCGTCATCGTGGTCTTGCGCTTCGAGCTATAGGAATCGAGACGCACACCCTTAAATTCCCAGTCCACGGGGAAAGTCTGAAGGCACGCCAACTCTCTCACCGTCAGCATACGGTCTTCATACGGATGGATGAAGTCGCGATAGCCACTGCGTGTGACCGTCGGGGACGGCTTCGACGGATCGAGCCTACGATAGGTCGAGCCAAATGTCTGCTCTACCTCCGACAGTTTTCCGCCAATGGGCACTCGTCTGATCTTTTCTAACGTCGACGGCGAGTGTGCCGTCACCTGGTGATTCGGTACATGTTGCTTAATAGCCATATTTCTCTCTCCTGTCTTTAATCGTTTCTGCTACACGCTGTGCGGTCTCCGAAGGCTCCTCCGGCTCAGGTAAATCGCCGATGGCATCCCACACCGTCTTCTTAGGCTCGAACACATGGGGCGCCGGATAAAGGAAATGCTTGCCCATGCGGTTGCCGACAATAATCAGACGCTCGCGGTTCTGCGGCACACCATAGTCCACGGCATTCAGCACCTGCGGCGTACTAATCGTATAGTGGTACTCCTTGCCCTCATGCTCTATCGGCTTGCCCAGTTCGTCCATCAGCAGCTGCAAAGCCCGCCCGTGGTCCCAGTTCGTAAGACCTTTCACGTTCTCCAAGACAAAGCCTTTCGGAAGTGTCTCTCTAACGATGCGGACATACTCGAAAAGCAGCCGCCCGCGCTCGTCGTCCAAGCCCTTGCGCAATCCAGCGAGACTGAAGCTCTGGCACGGAGGCCCGCCGATGACCAACGCAGCCTCGCCGACCTTCAGTCCGGCAGCGTCGAGCACCTCCTGTCCCGTAACGTCCAAAATGCTCTTGTTGATAATGGCCATGTCAGGCTTGTTCGTCCTCAACGTTTCGCAGCACGACGGGTCAACCTCCACAGCCACGGCTACCCGAAAGCCCGCACTCTCAAAGCCGATGTCCAAGCCACCAGCCCCGGAAAACAAGCTGATGACCTTTTCTGTAGTATGTTTCTCTATTTGTGGCATATTTGTTTTCTTCGGGTGCAAAAATACATATAATAATTCGATTTCACGTCCTCATTGTGCTAAAATCACATAAATTATTATCCTTTTTAGCAAATTTCTTGGTTTTGTTGCTCAGATTGGCGGGAAATTGACTACTTTTGTGGCAGAAAAACATCGCATAATAATCAACCCTTAAAATTTTAAACCTATGAAACATCTTACTTCTCTTTTCAGCAACAGGCTGATGTCCCTGGGCCTTCTGCTCGTGGGACTGCTGGTGCCTATTGCCATGACGGCACAGGACTATTGCATCGACGTAGGCGGCATCAATGTCACCTCCGAAAACTGCGACAACATCACAGGCCCGACCATCCACGGCAAGGTGAAGTTCGACCCCGCTACGAGGACGCTAACACTACGCAACGCCACCATCAATTCCAAGAACGACGATGGCATTGAAATGGAATCGATCTATTGGAGCCTCGTAGGCGACGACATAACCATTGAGCTTCAAGGGACAAACATCATCAACGTCGTCCAGGACGACAATTATTCCCACCATGGCATCGCATTGACTCAGACCGCGACCATTACCGGCCCCGGGACGCTGGTGACGAACTACGACATACGGACATACGGCACCGACCTGGAAATCAAAAACAACTGCAAGGTGACGGCCGAGGCAATCAATAATGACACGTATTATGGACACAACGCGAAACTGACCCTCAGCGGGAGAGCAACGGAGATTTTCGCCCCCATCTACGGGTTTGAGCAAGTGACGCTGAACGACGAGCTGAAGTCCATTGTGCCACGGGGTGGCTACTACGAAACCATCAACCAGTATATGGCAAGTTCAGACGGCCAATATGCCCCTGTGGTCTACATTGCCCGAGATGACTACACCGCATTCAATACCAAGCTGTGGGTGAAAGGCAAGAACGTGGGGGAAAAGGAATGGGCGGAAATCTACGACGTTCCCGTAGACGAAGGCACGGCAACCTACGATCCGTATTCCAAGACGCTGACCCTCAACGATGCAAAAATCAACATCACGGAGGACAATAAATACGGAATCACCAACTTCGACCCAAACGAGACTTCTCCTGACGTCGGCGGTTTGCTGAACATAGTGGTGAACGGCACATGCAGGATATGGTGCACCGACATGGCCATGAAGCTCAACGGAGGAATCATCAACATCTCGGGCGACGGAAAACTGGCCCTGTTGTCGGACGACCAGTCGGCTGTCTACATGTATGACAAGACCATCATAAACATCTATGACACTAACGTGTCCTTCGAGACAATAGGAGGACCGGCCATCAAGGGCGAATATTGGACGAGGGCCGAGGCCGTCAACATCATCCATTCATCGCTGATGGCCTATTCGCCAACCTACACCACCGACAACATCTCGGAATTCAACCTGCTGAAGTGCAAGTTCCAGGACGATAGCGACCTGAAGGGCGAGTATTTCGGATTCGACGAGGAAATGAGCGGAAGCATCACCTACAATGGCAACCCCCACAGGGGCAGGGTCGTCATCAAGCCCTTCGAGTTGTACCGTTACACCATCTACATCGGTCACGAGGAGGTGACGAGCGAGAACCAGGATGACCCCACGGGCGACGGCGCATTCAGCTACGACCCCGTGACCAGCACGCTCACAATGAAGAAGAGCACCGACAAGGAGATTTCGACATATCACAGGGGTGGACTGACCATCCGCATGGAAAACGATGCCACGACGACAAGTTACAGCGGAATAAGGGCCTACGGCGGATGTCCGCTGACCATCACCGGGCAAAAGAAACTCAGGCTCACAAGTGGGTACATCGGCAGCTCAGACCCGTTGACGCTGAAAGAGACTGACGTGGAGGTGGCACGCAAAGTGTTTGGAAGCGATGAACAGTCGAGTCTGACGGTGAGACGCTCAAGGCTCAAGGCCGAGGAAATATCAGGGTTCAATGACGGCATAACGCTCCTCGGCTGCTATATAGCAAGTCCTTCCGGGGCGAAGATTAAGAACGGAGCCATAGTCGATGTCTACGGCAACGTGGTGACGACGGGAGTCACCATTTTGCCCATGGAAACGAAGAAGGGCGACGTGAACGCCGACGGAGCCGTCGACGTGGCCGACATTGCCACCGTCATAAGCATCATGGCCGGATATGACGACTGCCCTTACGGCGACGTGAACGGCGACGGAACAATCGACGTGGCCGACATTGCGGAAATAATATCCATCATGGCCTCATAAGACCCTCCTATCGGAACGACCACACAGACAATGGACATACAGGAACTGCAGAAAAAATACTCACGCCTGCCACAGGTGGCGGCGCTGGCGAAAGCCCTCGAGAAAGGAAAGGCAAAGACCATCAGCATCGACGGGCTGCAGGCCTCCAGCGCCGCCATGATGTTCAGCGGACTGGCATGTAGGGCTGCGTCGGCCACGACAATGCTCTTCATACTCCAGGATGCCGACGAGGCTGGATATTTCTACCACGACCTTAGGCAGGTGATGGGCGACAGGGACGTGCTCTTCTTCCCCAGCAGCTACCGCCGCTCAATAAAGTACGGACAGAAAGACCCCGCAAACGAGATACTAAGGACTGAGGTACTGACAAAGCTAAAAGCCCCCTCCCTACAGGGAGACGAGTATGTACCTCAGTGTCAGGAAGTAACTACTCCCCTCCCTCACAGGGAGGGGCAGGGGGTGGGTCTTTTCATCGTCTCTTTCCCCTCAGCCATCGCCGAACAGGTGGTGACGCGCAAAAGCCTCGACAACCGCACACTGTCACTCGACGTGGGCGAGACGGCCGATGTCGACGATGTGTGCGCCACGCTGCGCGACTTCGGGTTCCATGAGGTCGACTATGTCTACGAGCCGGGACAGTTCGCCCTGCGCGGCAGCATACTCGACGTCTATTCCTTCAGTTGCGAATACCCCTTCCGCGTTGACTTCTTCGGCGACGACATCGACTCCATACGTACCTTCGAGGTGGAGAACCAGCTATCGAAAGAGAGACGTGACCACATCGACATTGTGCCGGAGATGACAACGGGGAGCACGAATCCCGTAGAACGGGAGTCGCTGTTCAGTTTCCTGCCCCCGGAAACAGTACTCGTGGCCAAGGACTTCGGCTTCGTGCGCGACTGCGTGGAGCAGACATGGCAGGAGGGATTCTCATCGCAGGCCATGGTAGAGCGGCTGGAGAACGCCACCGAGGTTGAGGAATACCAGATACGCCAGGAGATGCACCGCGACAGCCAAATCATCAGCGGAGCGCAGTTCGACCGCGACAGCGATGGGTTCAGAAAAATCACACTACACTCAACGGGCAACGCTCAACACTCAACGCTCAACGCTCAACTCTCAACGCTCAACACTCAACACTCAACACTCAACGCTCAACACTCAACACTCAACGCTCAACACTCAACACTAATCCCCTTCCACACCTCCCCCCAGCCGCTCTTCCACAAGAACTTCGAGCTACTGGCCAAGACTTTCGAAGACTACCAGCTGAAGGGCTACAAACTCTTCATACTGGCCGACAGCCAGAAGCAGACAGAACGACTGAGGGAGATTCTCGAGCAGCCACTACCTACAGGAGAGGCCGGGGGAGCGTCTTTCACTCCCATCAACCGCACCATACATGCCGGCTACGTGGACCACGACCTGCGTGTCTGCCTGTTCACCGACCACCAGATCTTCGACCGCTTCCACAAGTACAACCTGAAGAGCGACAAGGCCCGCAGCGGCAAGATGGCCCTCACGCTGAAGGAGATACAGCAGTTCGAGCTGGGCGACTTCGTGGTACATATCGACCACGGTGTCGGGAAGTTCGGCGGACTGGTGCGTATGCCTATCAATTCCACCACCGCAGGAGGGGCTGGGGGAAGGTCTGCTGGCTACCAGGAGATGATAAAAATCATCTACCAGCGGGGCGATGCCATCTACGTCTCCATACATTCTTTATATAAGGTGTCGAAATACAAGGCACAGGACGGCGGACAGCCACCGCGCCTCTCAACACTCGGCACCGGAGCATGGGAACGGCTGAAGGAGCGCACGAAGAAACACATCAAGGACATAGCACGCGACCTCATACGCCTCTACGCCTCGCGCCGCCACCAGAAGGGATTCGCCTACAGCCACGACACATACTTGCAACAGGAGCTCGAGGCTTCGTTCCTCTATGAGGACACCCCCGACCAGCTGAAGGCCACACAGGACGTGAAGGCCGACATGGAGCGCCCAGTGCCCATGGACAGGCTGGTCTGCGGCGACGTAGGCTTCGGAAAGACCGAGGTGGCCATACGCGCCGCCTTCAAGGCCGCCATCGACGGAAAGCAAACGGCGGTGCTCGTGCCAACCACCGTACTCGCCTACCAGCACTACAACACATTCTCCTCACGACTGAAGGACATGCCCGTGCGCGTCGACTACCTCAGCCGGGCACGGTCGGCAAAGCATACCACAGCTCTGCTGAAAGACCTCGAGGACGGGAAGATAGACATCCTCATAGGCACACACAAGCTCATAGGCAAGACTGTGAAGTTCAAAGACCTGGGACTGCTCATCATCGACGAGGAACAGAAATTCGGTGTCTCGACGAAGGAGAAGCTGCGACAGATGAAGACCAACGTCGACACGCTCACCATGAGCGCAACGCCGATACCCCGCACGCTGCAATTCTCGCTCGTCGGCGCACGCGACCTGAGCGTCATACAGACTCCCCCACCCAACCGCTATCCCATACAGACGGAGATTCACACCTTCTCGGCAGAGATTATCGCCGAGGCCATCAACTTCGAGATGAGCCGCAACGGACAGGTGTTCTTCGTCAACAACCGCATAAACAACCTCCAAGAGCTGAAAGACATCATCCTGAAATATGTGCCCGACTGCCGCGTCGCCATTGGCCACGGACAGATGAACCCCGAAGAGTTAGAGAAAATCGTCCTCGACTTCTCGAACTACGACTACGACGTGTTGCTCTCGACGACCATCGTGGAGAACGGCATCGACATACCCAACGCCAACACCATCATCATCAACAGCGCCCATAACTTCGGCCTCAGCGACCTGCACCAGATGCGCGGCCGTGTGGGCCGTGGCAACCGCAAGGCTTTTTGCTACCTCCTCGCGCCGCCCCTCGCCGCCCTGCCGCAGGACGCACGTCGCCGATTGGAGGCCCTCGAGAACTTCAGCGATCTGGGTTCGGGCATCAACATCGCCATGCAGGACCTCGACATACGCGGTGCCGGCAACATGCTCGGCGCGGAGCAGAGCGGTTTCATCAGCGACCTTGGCTACGAGACCTACCAAAAGATTCTCAACGAGGCGATGGCGGAACTGAGGAACGAAAGCCCCAGCAGCCCCACCCCCGACCCCTCCCGCAGGGGGGAGGGGAGTATATACTCTCAAGCACAGAAAGCCAACAACGGACGGGCGAAAAAAGTAACTACTCCCCTCCCCTCCGAGGGAGGGGTTGGGGGTGGGGCTGTTGGGGCTTTTGTCTCCGACTGCGTCCTCGAATCCGACCTCGAAATGTATTTCCCCGACCAGTATGTGCCTACCGACTCCGAGCGTATGCTCCTCTACCGTGAGCTTGACAATACTCGCGATGACAACGAGCTGGAGGCATACCGACAGCGGCTCATCGACCGCTTCGGCGCATTGCCGCCACAGGCCGAGGAGCTGCTCCATGTTGTCACTCTCCGACGCTTGGGCAAGCACTTGGGATGCGAAAAGATTCTGCTGAAGCAGGGACGCATGTTCCTATATTTCGTCAGCGTCCCCGACAGTCCCTACTACCAGAGCGACATCTTCGGCAGCATAATCGACTATGCCACACACAACATCATGCGCTGCCAGCTGCGAGAGCAGAACGGAAAACGCTCGATGATAATCACCGAAGTCCCCTCAGTGAAAGAGGCCGTCACCATCCTGAAAGCGTTGGCTATCACCCAAAGTTAGGGGGTGAAAGCGTTGGCCAGCCCCCAAAGTTAGGGGGTTGGGAGTTCGCAGATGACGATGCCGCCGTTGGGCTGTATCGTCATTTTTGCTTGTTGCTTCTTGTTGATTTTCAGGGGCGTGGTGGTGGTTCCCGACGCTAACGCGCCGGGCACGGTGGTGGGCTGGTCGTTGAGCAGGGAGACGGTGGTGCCGGGGGCGAACATGTCGAGGGGGATGGTGAGTTGAAGAGGCTTGTCGGTGGCGTTGAGACCGGCGACGTACCACTCATTGCCGTGGCAGCGGGCCATGACGACATAGCGGCCGGGATAGCCGTCGATGAAGCGTGTCTCGTCCCATGTCGTTGGCATCCGGCGCAATAAGTCAAGCTCGTTTTGCGGCAGCTCCTTCAGGTTGTTTGGCTGCATGGCGATACATTGTACGGCAGTCTGGTTGGTGATGGCGGTGGCAATCTCGAAAGCGTCGGTGGTGTAGCGGGGGTGGCGGCTACTGTTGTCTTTCGAGAGGTATTTGTTCATAATCACGCCGCCCCAGTCCATCGTTGCCACGGCATTGCGGCAGAAGGGGTGCATGGTAAGCTCGAAGCCCTGCTGCTTGGCGTGGTGCTCGTTGAAGAAGACGTTCTCCGAGGCGAGAACGGCCTCACTTGCCACGAAGTTGGGGTACATGCGCTCCCATCCCCGGGGCAGAGTGCAGCCATGGAAAATGCACAGCAAACCATAGCGGTTGGCATCGTAGAGGATGTCCTCGTAGAGGCGCATGGTCTCCTGCTTGTCGCCTCCGAAGAAGTCCACCTTTATCCCTTTCACACCTATGCTTTTCATCCATGCCATCTCACGGTCGCGTGCGATGCTGTTGTCCATGCATCCGCGTGGTGTCTGTGGGGCGTCGTTCTCGAAGCCGTTGCTGTTGTACCAGAGCATCAGCGACACGCCCTTCCCTTGGGCGTAGCGCGACAGTTCGGCGATGCGCTCGCGGCCGATGTTCTTATCCCACCAATTGTCGACGAGGCAAAGCTCGAAGCCCATGGCTGAGGCGAGGTCGATGAACTGCACCTGGTCGTCGTAGTTGATGGAGTTGTCCTGCCAGATGAGCCAGCTCCAGGTGTAGCGACCGTAAGGGTTGAGAGTTGAGGGTTGAGAGTTGAGAGTTGAGAGTTGAGAGTTGAGGGTTGAGGGTTGAGAGTTGAGGGTTGAGGGTTGAGGGTTGAGAGTTGAGGGTTGAGAGTTGAGAGTTGAGAGTTGAGAGTTGAGGGTTAAGAGTGTATAGCGGCTCAACCACGTCGTAGGGGATGGTTGTCTCGACGATGGGCTTCAGCGATGACCCGACGGTGATGGTGCGCCACGGCGTGACTCCGGGCAGTGGTATGCCGGCGAAGGTGTCGCCACGCCCGTTATTCTCGCCCGGCATGGGGTAGGCGATGGTGTAGCCCTGCTGCGAAGAATAGTCGCTGAGATGGGAGCCGCAGTAGGCCGACGACACGCCAGTCTCGCTGATGAGGAGCCAGAAGTCCTGGGAGTTATAGGTCTTATAGGACTTATGAGACTTATGGGACTTATAGGACTTATAAGTCCCAGAAGACTCAGAGGACTCAGAAACCCCAGAGGCCCCAATGGTCTCAAGAGAGCTGGCGGGGAGGCGGAAGAGGCAGGGGAAGGTGTAGCCCTCGCCAAACGCCGAGCGGTCGGTCATGGGGGCGTCGGCCTTGTACTCTTCCTCGTAGCTGGGCTTTGTGCGTTCCCAGCCTACCATCGACTTGCTCTGCGGGGTGAGGAAGGTTGAGGTGCCGTCGGGCAGTAGGAACGATGTGGCCTCGCTGAAGATGACGGCACTCTTAGGGTTGTCGTCCTTCTGGCGGGGGATGACATAGCGGAAGGCCACGTCGTTGTCGGAGACGGAGAACTCGACGGACGCTTTCTGCCCATGGCTGTTCTCCAAGTCGACGGTGAGCAGGGTTGCGACGTAGTGGAAATGCGACTGCTTCACCTGCTGCATCTCGTATTGGCGGTCGACCTGGACAGCCTTAGTGTTGACAATCTTCAGGCCTTCGGTGAAGTCGCCGAAGTCGGCCTTGAAGCCCAGCTTTGAGGGGAGGACGACCTGGCGGCCTTCAAGCGTGACGGCGTATGTGACGGTACCAGAAGGGAAAGGGGCGGGGACGGAACCCGACGCTGACGCGCCGGGCACGGTGGCGGAAAGGGAGGGGACGGGGGCGTCGGTGATGACAACTGTCAGTTTGCCGTTTGGGGAGGCGACGGTGGCCTCACGTGCGCTGGACGCGCAACAGGCGGCCATGGCGCAGAACAGGAGGGATAGCTTTTTCATAGACATAATTATGGAATGGGAATAATGATTAATTGCAATTTGGCCACAAATATAGCACTTTTTCCTGAATCGTGGAACTTTTCGACCGTTTTTTTAACGAAGCAGCTTGTTTTCCCCCTTTTCCAGCTCCACCGTCTTACGCTCGCCGTTCATCAGCAGCGTCACGGTACAGGGCTGTTGGGCGGTGAGTGTCAGCTTGGTGACGCGGCTGCCGGCCCAAGCCATATCGACGTTTATGCCGCCACGGGCACGTATGCCGCTGACCGAGCCATCCCGCCAGTTCTCAGGAAGGGCGGGCAGCAGCTCTATCGCGACCGAAGGTTCTCCCTTAGACAGGGCGAACTCACTCTGCACAAGCATCTCTACCACTCCGGCGCAGCCGCCGAAATTGCCGTCGATCTGGAAGGGCGAATGGGCATCGAGCAGATTAGGGTAAGTGCCTCCACCGCGACGGGCATCGGGTCCGTTGTAACCGTCGGGGCTGACGTATGAGAGGAGTTTGCGGTAGATGTGGTAGGCGTTCTTGGCATCGTGCAGACGGCCATATAGGTTCACACGCCATCCGGTGCTCCATCCCGTCGTGCGGTCGCCCTTCATTTCGAGGGTGCGGGCAGCGGCGCGGTGTATAGCCTCTTTGGTGTTCAAGCCGTCGTCGAGCCTATGGCCGGGATAGACGCCGAAGAGATGGCTTTGGTGACGGTGGTGCGGGTCCTCGTCGTCCCAGTCGTAGAACCACTCCTGCAGATTGCCCTTGCGGCCAATCTTGTAGGGTTGCAGACGTGCGAGGGCGGCGTCGGCCTCGGCGGCGAAGGCAGCATCGACACCCAGTACAGCCGCTGCGTCCCGGGCGTCGCCGAGACACTCGCGGATAATGGCGAGGTCGGCAAAGCCACCGTAGCAGGTACGTCCATGGTAGCCGTCGCCGGTGACGAAGACATTCTCGGGCGAGGTGGAAGGGGCGGTGACGAGGAAGTCCGTGGTGGAGGAGGCGGGGACACCGAGAGACGATGCGGGGACGAGCCAGCCGAGACAGAACTCGGCGGCACCTTTCAGCACGGGATAGTACTCACGCAGGAAGTCGCGGTCGAGCGAGAAGGTATAGTGCTCCCAGATGTGTGTTGCGAGCCATGCCCCGCCCATGTTCCAGTTGGCCCACATCGGGTCGCCGGTATGCAGACCCACGGGGCATGTCATTGCCCAGATGTCGGTGTTATGGGCCAGGCACCAGCCCCGGTCGACACCATAATATGCCTTGGCGGTCAGCTCTCCCGAGCCTTGCAGCTCCTTCATAAAGGTGAACAGCGGCTGGTGCATCTCAGGCATTGCGGCGGTCTCGGCAGCCCAGTAGTTCTCCTCGACGTTGATGTTGCTGGTGTAGTTGCACGACCACGGCGGCAGTATGCTCTCGTTCCACAGCCCCTGAAGGTTGGCGGGCACATTGGGTGTGCGCGAGCAGCTGATGAGCAGATAGCGGCCATATTGGAAATAGAGAGCCTCAAGGTCGGGGTTGAAGCGGCTTTCGTCGAGATAGTCGCGCAACTGCACGTCGGTTGGCGGCACGATACTATCACGACATGGAGCGTTGCCGAGCGACAGTCTCACACGGTCGAAGATGCGTCTGTAGTCGCCCACATGCCTGTCGACCAGTTCGCTGTAGGGCACCGATGCCAACCTCGCAAGCCTTTCGTCGGCCATCTGCCGGCATGGCCGTCCCTCCTTCACGGGGTCGTGGTCGTAGCCGTTGAACGACGTGGCATTGACGATATAGAGCTTCACCTCATTAGCTCCGTCCACGACGATGTCGTCGCCCTCGGTCCTCGTCATGTTGTCCTGGCTTCTCACCAGCACTTTCGTCCTGAAGTGTATTCCCCGGTCGGGGGCGTAGGCGAATTTCTCCTTCGCGTCGTA
Organism: uncultured Prevotella sp.; assembly: GCA_905233425.1. Taxonomy (GTDB): domain Bacteria; phylum Bacteroidota; class Bacteroidia; order Bacteroidales; family Bacteroidaceae; genus Prevotella. The sequence goes on from CAJOEC010000046.1 coordinate 12,349, forward strand.
GTAGCTTGGCAGCGAGGCATATCCGGCATACCCGTCGACGACGAGCGTGTTCCCGCCCTCTGTGCTGCGGCTGTGCCTCAACTGGCAGCCCATTGAGAGGCGTGCATGTATGCCCTTCGGGTTGTCGGTGCTGATGCTGACGACGATGCCCGAGTCGGGGTTCGTGGCAAAATACTCCGTTTTGTATAGGTAGCCGCCGCGTCGGTAGCCGGTGTGTGCCGTCGCATTGCCGATGTCGAGCCAGCGGCGATAGTCGGTCACCGCGTCGGCGGTGTCGAGATACTCTATCGTGAGCTGCCCCAACGGCTGGTAGTTCTGCGAGAAATGGCCCTGCACGTCGCGCTGAAGCGAGTCGGCCCGCCGGTAGTCGCCCTGCTTCAGGGCCTCACGAATGGCAGGTATTGTCTTGTGGGCGTCAGGCGAATAGATGTTCATGTTGCACGGTTCGCCCGTCCAGAGCGTGATGTCGTTGAGCGATATGCGGTCGCTCTCCGTGCCACCATATACTATTCCGCCCATGGTGCCGTTGCCTATGACCAGCGCTTCCTCGAAATATCCGGCAGGTCGGTCGTAGTGTAGCGTCAGCGGCTTCTCCACTCTGACGATGATGCGGCGATAGGCCACGAGGCGGAAGGGGCCGTCGTCGTGGACTTCGCAGACGATGTGCAGCTCCTGTCCGGCGGCGTCGGCGGGTATGGTGATGGTGGCGACGCTTCCGTTGGCGCCGTCGATGCCGACGCGGGCTGAGCCTATCTCCTTCTGCTGCCACCAGAGGAACGTGAGACCGTCGCCGTCGGGGTCGGTTGAGCGCGAGGCGTCGAGGCTGACCACATCGCCGGGCTTGGCGGTGATGCTGATGGGCCTGTAGCCGGTGTTCCCGACGGGCGAACCGTCGGGCGCGGCGATGACGACCTGTGGATTGCGGTTGCCACGACCTTCGGCGGCCCATTGCATACGGGCGCAGAAGTCGTTGAGTTCGTCGGGGTAGAAGCGGCGCTTGTAGCCCACAGAGACGCTGCGCAGAGGTTCCTGCCACGAGGTCCAGGCCGTGGTCAGCGAGTCGGGGCAGAGACCTCGCTCATGACACCCGGCCCATCCCGCCTGTCGCGGGTCCTCAGGGTCGTTCATCCCGAGGGGCATGACGTAGAGGAAGCTCGGCGTGTCGCCCTCGACACCCCATTTGTAGTCGGGGTACTCGCTGCCTAATGAGCCGTGGCCCTGGATGAACTTCTGATGCTCAGCCCAGTGCTGCTTGCCCAGCTCGCATTGCTCCTGCCATGCGCCCTCGTCCCAGACGAACTGCAGATCGTCGGCGAACTCGCGTCGCAGCCACTGATGCGAGCTGTAGGCGCGGTTCATGCGCATGTCGTACTTCATGTCCTGGTCGGTGATGGTGAAGAGGCGGAACCTGCGGACGAAGTCTTTCACCCCGTCATCGCCACGTGTCTGCTTCACCCGCCAGACGGCCTGTGCCAGCGTGTTCGCCCCACCCCATGCGGCGACATAGATGGGTCGCGGGTCGGGCTCGTCGGCTAAGCGTATGAGCAGTTGGCTGCCCGGCGAGTCGTTGCCCTCGCCCACGACGGCTATGCCGCCACGCTCGCTGCCCATCACCGCACGGCTTCTGAGGTAGTCTGCGCTGGGCCAGTAGCCGATGGCCTGGCTGCCGTCCTCATCGCTAAGCGGGAGAAACGCCGTCTGCCCCGACCGTTTCATCAGGTTTGGCACATCCTTGCGGTAGGCCTCGACGACGCGTGTCAGATACTGTGCCCACTCACGGGGGTAGGGGTCACAGTTCCAGCCCACACTCGTAATGAGCGCCTCAATCTCGAACATATCGGCGTAGGCCATCAGCCTGACCATCGACTCCATGTCGTCGGGTTCCACGTCGGCCGGCGCGATGTCAGTACACACCACAAGTCGTGGTTTCAGTTCTCCATTTTGAGCTGCAAGGCCCGCCAGTGGGAGCATCAGCAGCAATAAAGCAATAGTCTTTCGCATAATTCCAATATTTTATCCAACGGTTGGCAATGGCATAGCAGAGCAGGAAGAGCACGTAGACGAGCACCACCTGCATGACAGTAGGGTTCAGACCGTCGATGCTGGCCCCGGGCAGCGAGGCTATCAGCCGCACTCCGCCGTTCAACGTCCGCACCACCCACAGCAGCGCCACGCCGACCGGAGGGAAGAGCAGCGACACTAACGAGCCGCAGAGGATGATCGTGGCGGCGGGGATGACGATGATGTTGGTGAGCATGAAATACGTGGCGAAGCGTCCGAAATAGTAGGCTATGAGCGGTGCCACGCCTATCTGTGCACAGCACGAGAGAAGACACAGGTTCCACGTCCACCGCAGAACGGCGTTGCCCGGCTGGTACAGGGCCTGTAGCTTCGGCATGAACGCAAGAATGGCGAACACCGCAGCGAACGACAGCTGGAAGCCCACGTCGAAAAGCGTCTGCACGTCGGCCACGAGCATCACTATGGCCGCGAAGCACAGCACATTGACGGGTGAGTAGCGGCCACCATGATTGGCAAAGACGGCGTAGATGCTTACCATCGTGGCGGCACGGGTGACGCTCGCCGACAGTCCCGTGAGAAGGGCGAAAGCCCAGATGGCCGCGACGGTGGCCACCTGTATCAGCCAGAAGTGTCGCCGCCCCAGCGTCAGCCACGTCAGCAGCATATACACGATGCCGACATGCAGTCCGCTGATGGCCAGCACGTGCGACGCTCCGCTGACGGAGTATGTGTCGCGCAGTTCTTTCGTCTGTGCCGACCTGTCGCCAAGGGTCATGGCGGCAAGCACGGCATACTCGTCGCCGGCATCGTTGAAAGCACGGTATTGTTGCAACAGCCTATGACGCTGCCGAAGAAACCACAGCCGCAATCGCTGCCAGTGGGACATCTGGCTGAGGGCTGCACCTCCACTCTGCCAGTAGCTGTTGTGGACGAAATACGATGACGTACTACTGCCATTATGGGTTGGCGGTGAAGAATTGCCGGTTCTCACTACCACCTCGTCGCCCAGCCCCAACGCCCTGCTCCTCTCGTTCTTCGCCAGGTAGCAGCGAAGTGTGCGTCCTCCCTCCGAGGGTACAAGCAAGTCCACCCCGATGGTCTTCGGCCGTTCCACCGGCTCCGACATTACCACGCCCTGCACCTCCCCACGGGGAGGAGCCTCGTCGCGCTGTATCTGCACCAGCGTCATGCCCGCCACCACACAGCAAACGAAGATGGCAATGGTCTGCACCGTGGCCATCCAACGGCCAAAGACCAATGCCAACAACACAAGAACTGCCAGCAACAGCGGTAAAGGGAAAGTCGGCAGCCACCAACACCCCACAACAATCCCCGCCATGAGGCAGACGGAGACTGGCAGAAGGGGAGTGACAGACGGGCCGTACATCTTTTTATTTACAGAAACGTCAATCCGTCGGTCTTTATTGTGCAAGGCTGGCTTTCACAGACACAGAAAGCCGTTCCATGCCAGTCCGATGCCCCGGCAGGGGCAATGTCAGCCTCTGCCCGTGGCTCTGTCATCATCGTCTCAGAGGCCTCAAAAAGTTCGCGCCGTGCGAACTAATAGTCCGCCCGGAGCGGACTTTTTGACGTGTCGGGGACGAAAACATTGCCCCCGCCGGGTGGCATGGGGACGGACGTGACATTGGCGGACGCGACACGTCGCGTCCCTACAAAGGTGGTCGCACCATGAGGCGGACGCGACACGTCGCGTCCCTACAAAGGGGGTCGCACCATGAGGCGGACGCGACACGTCGCGTCCCTACAAAGGGGGTCGCACCATGAGGCGGACGCGACACGTCGCGTCCCTACAAAGGGCGGAGGCATCATGGGTCGGACGCGACACGTCGCGTCCCTACAGTTGAGTAATTGCGCAGGGTATGCAATAAAAGCGGATGGATGCCGTTAAATTAATTAAGGAATATAAACATTTTAATATGGCAGAAAACAAATTTCTGAATGCAATAGACATAAAAGACCTGGCAAGAAAACTGTACTCCAAGCGCAAGCTGTTCTTGTTCAAGGTGTGGCCCATAACCTTTGCCCTGGCCTCGTTCATCATAGTTTGCATCCCCCGTTACTACACCTCCGAGTCGTGCCTCGCCCCCGAGATTGGCGGCAGCATGGGCGGTGGCGGAATGCTGGGCTCGCTGGCCTCGTCGTTTGGCTTCGACTTGGGGCGGATGGAGACGAGCGACGCCATAAACCCCATGCTCTACCCCGACCTGATGGAGGACAACGGCTTCGTCGCCGGGCTGTTCGACATACGCGTGAGGACAGCCGACGGAGAGATAGACACCGACTACTACACCTATCTGCGTGAGTACCAGAAACTGCCGTGGTGGGGCTATGTGACGAAGTGGGTGGGCAAGATGTTCAAGTCGCTGCTGCCAAAGAAGGACACGCCCACACCCACCGGCGAGGGTGGCAAGCGCTCGCCCTACTGGATGACCATCGACGAAGACCTCGTGGCATTTGCCATCAGGGGGAACATAATGGTGAACATGAACGAGAAGACGGGCGTGATAAACATATTGACGAAGGCCCAGGACCCGTTGGTGGCCAAGATCCTGGCCGACTCGGTGCAGGCCCATCTGCAGCAGTGTATCACAGACTACCGCACAAACAAGGCCCGCATCGACGTTGAGCACTACGAGCGGCTCACGGAGAACGCGCTGCAGGAATACTTGCAGGCCTGCGACGAATACTCGCTCTACAGCGACGCAAACAACAGCGTGGTGATGACGTCCTACAAGACGAAAGTGGAGAACATGGAGAAGGAGATGCAGATGAAATACACCACCTACACCTCGATGACCGCCCAGTTGGAGAGCGCGAAGGCAAAGCTGCAGGAACGCACCCCGGCATTCACCCAGCTGAAGGGCGCTGCGGTGCCCCTCGTCCCTGCCGGCCCGAAGCGCGTGTCGTTTGTGATTATGATGCTGGTTCTGTCGACGGTGGTGACCATTGCTGTGATATTGCGGAAAGACCTTACGAAAATCATTACTGTTGCAGGGAATTAGCTTATCGTGGAGCTTACAATAGCAAATAGGATACACGTCAGCTTTGGCTGGGAGACGACGGTCAAGGTGCTGCTGTGTGTGGTGTGGGCTTCGGCGCTGGTGGGCTACGCGAAAGGCATCATCAACCGTCTGCCTCTGCTTGGCGACTATTCTGAGCAGACGCAAGCCGCCCTCATTGTCGTCCCGTTGGTGGCAGCCCTGCCTGTGCTGGTTAAGAGGTTCTGCCTGGCCGACTACCTGTTCTATTTCTTCTGTGTGTTCTATTATCTGTTCTGCTTTGTGGCCTACCCTGAGAACTCGACGTTTCTCGAGAAGAACGCTTTAGCGTGTATCTGCTACGCGTTCCCTTGCTATTTCATAGGCCGTCTGGTGGACATCGACAAGATGTATAATGCCTTCCTCGTGCTTTCCGTGGCATGTATCTTCATGGACTTGTTCTATTTCCTGGTCTACGCCCCCAGGAACAAGGTCATGTCGGAAGTGGCCCTCGACGACAACATGTACCGTGCCTACCAGTCGCTGCCCCACGTGATGATGCTCCTTTGGGCCACGCTGAGCAAGTTCCGCCTGTGGAAATGTGCAATGACCATTGTCGGCGTGCTGTTTCTCCTGTCGTGCGGCACCCGTGGCCCGCTGGTCTGTTTAGGCTTCTTCGGTGTCGTCTATTTCTTCTTCTTCATGAATTTCAAGGGCGCCATCTACCTGAAAGGCGCCATTGTGGCCTTCGGCCTTGTCGTCCTGGCTTTCATCAAGGAGATTGTCATTTTCCTTGCACAGACATTCATGGGGCTGAACCTGAGCACGCGCATCCTGGAGAAATTGATTTCGGGCGGCTTGGGCCACGACTCCTATCGTGGTGAGTTGCGCGACGAAGTGTATCATATACTCGATGCTCATGGCGATTTCTTCGGTCTTGGTGTGTTTGGCTGTCAGAGATTCGGCATCATATACCCCCATTTCCTGCCTCTTGATTTTTTCTGCACCTACGGTTACATCTTGGGCTGGGTTTTGCTGCTGATGTTTATGGGACTTGTAGGCTGGGCTTTTTGGCTGGCCCGGGGGAAGACGTCGCAGGTGTTCATCCTGTTGCTATTCTCCATTAGCGTCATCAGACTGATGCTCAGCAACACGTTCCTGCTCGACCCCTGGTTCTATCTCCTCATAGGATATTGCGTCCGTGAGGTGCTGATTTCAAAGAAACAACTGCAAATAGATTAATATATGTTCAGGTTTGTTATTACGACACTAAAAAGTAGGTTAAGGTTATTTGCCAAAACCATCATATTCTTTGTCTTGGCTTTGTTTGGAATCAAGAAATGGAAGCGCTTCTGTGATGTCCTTGACGAAAAAGCCGAATCATCGACGCCGTCTATCATCAAGACCTTGTATTTCAATCTGAGATTCCTTCCCCGTCATCAGGCCAGGATTGTTCCCATCTACGTTTATAAGAATATAAGGTTTCAGAACCTGTCAGGTGAGATTGTCCTTGGAGACAAGATCTATCCCGGAATGGTCCGGTTGGGCTATGACTGGGGTTTTCGCTGTAAAGGTGAGGCACGTGTCAGAATAGAAGGTAAGGTCGTGTTCAAAGGGAAGTGCTGGATTCTCAGGGGTGCCGATGTCTGTGTGTTCAAGGAGGGAGCCTTGACAATAGGCGACGATGTCTATTTCTGTGAGAACACGCTCGTCTATTGTCTGGAGAGTGTCACTTTCGGCAATCAAGTGAGACTGACATACGAGAGCCAGGTGCTCGACACCGATTTCCATTATACGGTGAACCTCAACACCCGCGAGATTCGTCCGCGCTCGGCTTCGGTCGTCATCGGCAACCATGTGTGGATAGGCAACAGGACAACCATCAAGAAGGGCGTGAAAATTCCCGACTACACCATTGTTGCAGCATCAGGCTCTCTACTTACCAAGGACTATTCGGACATTGTTCCCCGTTTCGGCTGTTTGGGCGGTTGCCCCGCAAAGCCGTTGCCGATAAAGATATGCAGGACATGGGAAAACGAAATGGAGCGCATCGCCCAGTTGGACAAATGGTTTGAAGACCATCCGGAAAGCAAAGTGTTTGTCATTCCTGAAGGAGAGAGTTTGGAAGACTATATTGGAGTAAAAGCAGAAGAGGATGATAGCGAGCAATAGGCTGATGTTCAACACAATGGTGATGTACGCGAAGTATGCCATCACCATTGCCGTCTCTTTGTTCTCGTCGCGATGGGTGCTATTGGCCCTTGGCGAGGAGGATTTCGGCATCTTCAGCCTCGTGGCCGGCCTTTTGGCCATGCTCCAGTTCCTCAACGTGACGATGGCCTCCTCCACCCAGCGCTTCATGTCGTATGCAGCAGGCACGAAGGACATGAAGCTGATGAAGGTCACATTCTACAACAGCCTCCTCATACATTTCATCATAGGCATCGTCATTTTGGCGCTGTTCGAGACCGTCGGCATGTTGCTCCTCCATCATGTACTCAGCATTCCTTTGGGAAAGATGCATCTGGCTGAATTTGTGCTGCATTGCATGTCAGTAGGCACCTTTGTAACCATTGTCTGTGTCCCGTTCTATGCGGCATTGCTGACACACGAGAACATTCTTTTCTTCTCTATTGTACAAGTGACAGAATCTATCTTGCATGTCACTCTGGCATATTGGCTGCTTTACATTGCCTCCGACCGGCTTAAAATCTATGCCGTGGCGACGATGCTGCTCTCCATAATGGTCTCTTCCGCTTATGTCGTTTATGTGAGGAGGAACTACGCTGAGTCAAGAGTCGGCCTACGTGGCTTCGGCGACCGTCGGCAGCTGAAGGAGTTCCTGGCCTACTCCAGTTGGAACCTGATAGGAGGCATCAGCTCGGTGTTGAGGACTCAAGGCGTTGCCATGCTGCTGAACTCCTTCTTCGGTGTCATCATCAACGCTGCCTGGGGCATCGCTTATCGCATCAATGGCCAACTGCGTTTCTTCTCAAGTGCCATCGTCACGGCCGCCAGGCCCCAGATAGTGAAAAGCGAGGGAAGCGGCAACCGGCAGAGAATGCTGGCATTGTCGATGACAACCTGCAAAATCACGTTCCTGCTACTTTCCCTCATCAGCGTTCCACTAATTTTGGAGATGCCTTACATATTGGAGATTTGGCTGAAAGAGGTTCCTGGCTATACCGTGTTGTTTTCCCGGTTCATCGTGTTGCTAAGCCTGATTTTCCAACTGTCCATTGGTGTGGGCATCAGCATCGAGAGTGTAGGCAACATCAAGATGGTGCAGCTGATTGTCGGCGGACTTCACTTCATTGTGCTTCCTGTCGGTTATGTTCTCCTCAAAATGGGATGCCAGCCCTACGCGGTATGTATCGTGATGGTGGCCGAGGAGTCATTGGCTTTCTGTTTCAGGTTGCTTATCGCTCGCAGGGTGTCAGGGCTGCCTGTCAGTCATTTTGTACTGAAAGTCGTGATTCCCTCGGTGAGTACTGTCGCTATGGTTTTCGGCATCTGCCTCTATGTGAAATCGCTCATGGAGACAGGCTTCCTCAGGTTGGTGCTTATCTGCATCATCTCTTCCTTGCTCATCTCTCTCTTGACCTACAGGTTCTTGTTGTTCGACAATGAGCGGGCAAAAGTGAAAGCATTTTGCAACAGCGCTTTAGGGAAGATCGGCATACATCGTTCCTGACGCTCCCTCAACCCTCAACTCTCAACCCTCAACTCAAGCCACATAGAAATGACATGATTGACCGCCTAAAAGCATATTGTGAAAGAAAAGTCACCTCGGCCAAATACCGGCTGAGGGCTATGCGCCTTTCGCCCCGGTTCTACAGTTGCCCTCATTCCGTCATCTTTGAGAATACAGGGCTGTTGCTTGGCACAAAACACATCAGTATAGGAGAAAACACCAAGTTTCATGACTATCTCTATCTGACCGTATGGGGCGAACCTTCTGCCGATGTGGTCATTTCCATAGGTAATGGTTGCAACTTCGGAGCCTTCAACCACATCACGGCTATCAATCGTATAGAGATTGGTGATAACTGCCTTACCGGAAAGTGGGTTACAATAAGCGACAACGACCATGGCACGACAGACCGCAGCGACCTGGAACTGCCCCCTTTACGTAGGAAAGTCTTCAGCAAGGGGCCAGTCATCATTGGCCGCAACGTGTGGATAGGCGAGAAAGCGACCATCCTCGGCGGCGTGACCATTGGCGACGGGGCCGTCATCGGTGCCAACAGCGTTGTGACCAAGGATGTGCCGCCATACAGCGTGGTGGCGGGAATGCCTGCCAAGGTAATAAAACAGGTGTAAAAGCAACTCTCAACCCTCAATCCTCAAAACATAGACATCATGAACCCACGTGTTTTAGCTTATTATCTGCCTCAGTTTCACCCCACTCCCGAGAATGACAAGTGGTGGGGGAAGGGTTTTACGGAGTGGACTAACGTAGCGAAGGCGAAGCCCCTCTTTCGGGGGCATCACCAGCCTCATATTCCCGCCGACTTGGGATTCTACGACCTGCGACTGCCGCAGCCAAGGATAGCCCAGGCTGAAATGGCCCGCGATTTCGGGATTGCGGCATTTTGCTATTGGCACTATTGGTTTGGCAAAGACAGGAAACTGCTGAATTTCCCCTTCGAGGAAGTGGTGCGCACGGGCGAGCCCGATTTCCCCTTTTGCCTTGCTTGGGGCAATCACACATGGGAGGACAAGGTGTGGAACGCTGGGACGGCGAGCTATGTGTATGCAAAACGCAACAAGATTCTCATCGCGCAGGAGTATGGGGGCGAGGAAGACTACATCGCGCATTTCAACGACTTGCTTGAAGCATTCCGCGACCCGCGCTACTTGAAAGTTCATGACAGGTTGCTGTTCGCCATTTTCGACCCTGATGGGTTCCAAGACTTCCCGCTGTTCAAGCAGATATGGACTGATTTGGCTCAACAAAACGGACTGAATGGTTTCTTCTTCGTGGCACATGACTTGAGAAACTTCGATAAGACCGATTATTATAAGTCTATTGGTTACGATGCCGTCAATCTGTCGCTTCATCGGGTTCCCTTTGAAATCAGGGAGTCTAAAACGAGAATCGGCCGGATTATTGATGAACATTTCTCTGCCGGGCCAAACATTGTGGAGTATAAGAAGGCCATCCAGATGATGGACTCTCCGCTGTATGAGCGGGCAGACGTGTTCCCGACCATCATTCCCAACTGGGACCACACCCCTCGCAGTGGGCGTTTCGGACGCTTGTTCAAGAACTGCACACCCGAGCTTTTTGCCGAGCATGTCAGGAAAACCCTCGACCGACTAAGAAACAAGCCGGAAGAGGACCAGGTGGTTTTCCTCAAATCATGGAATGAGTGGGGCGAAGGCAACTATCTGGAACCCGACCTGGAGTATGGCACAGCTTTTGGCGAAGCCTTGCGGAAAGAAATAAAAAGGTCGGATTTGTTTGGCTGTTATAGGAAAAATTCGTAACTTTGCAGCCTAAAAGGTATTTCCCATGGAACGATTCTTCAACACCGCAGGTCCGCAGATACTGGCCGACAATTATTCTATCGACCCGCTTAGCCGGTTCGACCTTGACGAGATGCTGGCTCTCATCCGTCAGAAACGCTACTTCGTGCTCCACGCCCCGCGCCAGACGGGCAAGACATCGTGTTTGCTCGCCCTACGCGATTTATTAAACAGTCAGGACGACTACATCGCCGTCTATGCCAACGTCGAGGGTGGACAGGCTTCGCGCAACAATGTGGAGAATGTCGTCGGGGCGACTTGCGACACCATAGCCGAGCAATTCCGTATGACGCTGAAGAGCGACTTGCCCATAAAGATTAAGAAAGAGCTGAAAGATGTCAAGCCCGATGCAAAACTGGCCACCTTCCTTCAACGGTTGTCTGAGACGATGCCCAAGCCCATTGTGCTTTTCATCGATGAGATAGATGCTTTGGTGGGCGACTCGTTAGTGAGCATCCTACGCCAGTTGCGTGCCGGTTATGCGAACCGCCCCGGCTCATTTCCGCAAAGCATCGTGCTCTGTGGTGTGCGCGACGTCAGGGACTACCGCATCGTGCTTTCCAACCAGGACATCGTAACCGGCGGCTCGGCGTTCAATATCAAGGCAGAGTCGCTGCGTCTTGGCAATTTCTCCAAAGAAGAGATACGCGAACTCTATATGCAGCACACCCGCGAGACTGGACAGCAGTGGGACGAGGCCTGCTTCCCCTTCGTCTGGGAGGCTACAGAAGGGCAGCCTTGGTTGGTCAACGCCTTGGCGCGTGAGGTGACGTGGAGCATGAAAGAGAACCGCGACCGCACGGTCACCATCACCCCGGAGATGCTCTTCCGCGCCAAGGAGCGACTTATATACCGCCGCGACACACACATCGACCAGCTCATCGACAAACTGAAGGAGCCTCGCGTGAAGCGCATAATAGAGCCGATGCTCTCCGACAGCCCGGAGGCTGACGACACGCTGATACCCACAGATGACTTGCAATATGTGGAGGATATGGGCCTCATCAAGCGTGAACGTGGCAAGCCACGTCGCATAGCCAACTCCATATACCAAGAAGTAATACCACGTGAACTGACCTATACCACCCAGGACGGACTGATTCAGCAGCCCCAGTGGTTCCTGCGCCCAGACGGCAGCATCGACATGGAGAAGCTCCTGCTCGACTTCCAGCAGTTCTTCCGCCAGAACGCCGACTCATGGATAGGCCGCTTCGACTATGCCGAGGCCGGCCCGCAGCTGCTCCTTCAGGCTTTCCTACAGCGCATCGTCAACGGCGGCGGCTACATAGACCGCGAATACGGCCTGGGCCGAAAGCGCACCGACCTGCTCATCCGAAAGCCCCTGACCGACGGATATGGTGGCCCCGTGCAACGCGTCGTGCTTGAATTGAAAGTGAAACGCCCGAAGGACGGCCTCGACACGATGATAGAAACGGGGCTGAGGCAGACGTGGGAGTACATGGACACCGTGGGTTCGGTAGATGAAGGCCACCTCATCATCTTCGACCGCTCCGGCGAGAAGCCGTGGGAGGAGCGCATCTGGCACAAGTCCGCTGAGTACAATGGACATCCCATTATGTTGTGGGGGATGTAATCTCTGACAAGCATAAAATGGACAACATGACAGACACGCCAAGGCTCTCCATCGTCATACCCTTCTTCAACCACGAGGAGATGGTTGCCGAGATGATTGACAGCATACGTGCCAATGACTATCACGACTGGGAGTTGCTGGCCATCGACGACGGCTCCACGCCCGCTGCTGCCGCCTTCCTCAGCCAGCGTTATCAGGACGATCCGCGCATACGCCTCGTCCCCCGCAGCCGGGAACCGAAAGGGGCACAGACCTGCCGCAACATGGGATTGGAGATGGCACGCGGGGAGTTCATCGTTTTCTTCGACAGCGACGACTATGTGGCCCCCTACTGTCTGCGCCAGCGTGTGGAAGCTATAAGCCAACGGCGGGACCTCGACTTTATGGTGTTCCCATCGGGTACTTACAACGATAGAACATTCAGGACTCACGACAGCCACGACCTTTACGGCTATCCCATCTACAAGGATGACCTGGCCGCATTTCTTGAGCGCACTCTGCCATTTATTGTCTGGAGCAATATCTACCGGACAGAGCCGCTCCGTCAGCAGAAGATGAGCTGGGACACCAACTTGTTGTCGCTACAGGACTCCGACTTCAACATACAGGCTCTACTTCACGGGTTGCACTATGATTATTCTCACGCTAAGCCTGATTACGGCTACAGAACAGAAGCCAACGGCACGTCTGTCTCGAAAAAGATTCCGTCGGAAAGACACCGCAAAAGCCATCTTTATTTCGTGAACAAACAGTATGAAGAGGTGCAGCGGAAATATCATGGGCGGTATGACATTAATCTTTTCCATGGCGCGCTATACATCTTCAGCTCTGCCTTGGCTGATGGCATAGAAACAGATTTCTCCATGCAGCTTGCCGACATTGTATGCCAGCATGACCGTTGGCGTGGAAAAATGCTGCGTCTGAAAATAAAGACAGGACTGATACTGGGACATATACTGCCACAGAAGGTGGCCCGCCAGCTGCCCATGCCATTGTTCCTCATCCGCAAAAGGCTTATGGAGCGGGTCATAATACCGCAGCGCATTGCCGACTATCAGAAAACCAAACAGCCATCCTTTTGACAGAGAAATGAAAAGACTACACATAATATTGGCCATTATTTTCTTTGCCCTTTCCGCCGTCCCTGTGCAAGCCAGACAGCTGGAATACAAACTGGTGTGGGAAGACCATTTCGACGGAGATGTGCTCAATGCTGAAAACTGGTGGAAAATATCTCGTTCGCGTGCCGATTGGAACCATTACATGTCGGCTTGTCCTGACGTGTATGAACTAAAAGACGGCCGTCTGCGCCTGTTCGCGAAGCCCAATGACGGCCTTGAGCCTGCCGATACGGCCAAGTATCTCACGGGGGGCATCACCACATTGCGGAAAAGAAGCATCACATACGGTAAGATAGAGGTGAAGGTGCGCATAAATGGGGGGCAAAGCACCTGGCCTGCTGTCTGGCTGATGCCTGTTGACAAGAAAAACTGGGAATATCCCCGGCGGGCGGAGATAGACATCTTGGAATGTATGCATCGGAACAGCTACGTCTATCAGACCGTGCACACCTATTATACCGACGAACTCAAGGAACTCCAGAATCCGCCTTATCAGGCCAAGGCAAATATCCGTATGGGGGAATACAATGTCTATACGCTGGAAATACTTCCTGAAGAGCTCATATTCAGCGTCAATGGGAATGTCTCGTTCAGTTATCCGCGTTTGGAGGATGCCCCTGAAGGGCAGTTTCCTTTTGGTGTGGAAAGTTACCTGATGATTGACATGCAGTTAGGTGCCTCATGGATGAAGCCCATCGACGACTCTACTCTGCCGGCATGGATGGACGTGGATTACGTCAAGTGCTATGATTACGTGCCCTGAACCCTTGACCACATACTGAATGAAGAAATGAAAAGATTGTCTGTCATCATAGTAACCTATAAGTCGGAAAATGACATCTACGACTGCCTGAACTCCGTCTGGCAGCAATGCGACATAGCAAAGGAGGAGCTGGAAGTTGTCATAGTGGACAACAGCCCCGAGTGTGAGCCTATGTTTGGCAAGCTCAGGAAAATGTACGGCGACGGCATCGTGCTCATCCACAACACCCACAACGGTGGCTATGGACAGGGCAACAATGTGGGCATACGTCGGGCGACGGCGCCCGTCATCCTTATCATGAATCCCGACGTGCGACTGGCCACACCCTTCTTCCATGCCGCCGTGGAGGCTTTTGAGAAAGACCCGCAGCTGTGCATGTACGGCGCAAAGCAGATGCAGACGGCAACCATGGTCAGCCGTAATTCCTTCTGTTGCACATACATGATGAACGGCTACATTCGCACCATCATGGAAGCTTTATGCAACCGCCTTGACTGGTATCTGCCACGCTACTGTTACTTCTCAGGGTCGTGCTTTTTCATCAATAAGGAGAAATTCGAAGCGGTGGGTCTCTTCGACGAGACTGTCTTCATGTATGGCGAGGAAGATGACGTCCACTTTCGAATGATACGCCGCTATGGCGCTCATTTCACCTACGACACCAGTCTGCGCTATATCCATCCCACCCACGATCGGAAACCAAACCTCACATACGAACTGACCATGGCGAAGGTGGCTCTCATCAACAACGAAAAGAACGGCTATCCGAGGCGGAAGACTCTGCGTAACCTCATTGCCATGTGCAACTGCCGGTTGTGGCGCGAGCAGCTGAAGGTGAGATTCCTGCATTGTTCACCAGAATGGCGCGACATGCTCGCGGAATACCGCAAGGAACTGGAAAAGTTGAAATCATAATCTTCCCAACTCTCAACCCTTAACTCTCAACTCTTAACTCTCAACCCTCACTATGAAATTAGAAATCATCTTGTCGTGTATGCATCAGCATAACATGGACATCGTCATGCAGTCCAATATCAAGGGCGACGTGCTTATCATCAACCAGTGTGACGAGAACAAGACAGAAGAGCAGACTTTTGCCACCACTGACGGGCAGAGCTTTTGCGCACGTATGATTTCCACCACAACCAGGGGACTGTCGCGCAGTCGTAACATGGCCATCGAGAATGCCCGTGGCGACATCCTCCAGATAAGCGACGATGATGAGTGGTTTGAGGATGACTATCAGGAGAAAATACTCAGAGCCTACGAACAATACCCTCAGGCCGATGTCATCCTCTTCAAGATAGGAACGACGATGAAAAATTTCCCCGACAAACCTTACCGCATGGGGTGTATCACATTCCTGCGAAGTTCGAGCTGGCAAATATCGTTCAGACGGGAAAGGATTCTGGAGAAGGGCATCCGCTTTGACGAGATGATGGGGTCGGGCACGGGAAATGGCGGAGGCGAGGAAACCATGTTCCTTCGCAGCTGCTTGGACCATGGGTTGTGGATACATTATGTCCCTGATTTGATAGCGTCGCTCAACGAAAGCAGTACTTCGCAGTGGTTCGACGGCTTCAACGAAAAGTTCTTCTTCGATCGAGGCTGGGCCACACGCCGTTTCTTAGGGTGGCCCATGGCAATGGTCTATGCTGTGGAGTATGCCGTCGCCAAGCGCAAATTCCTCGACATTTCAATCCCCTCAGCCATCTGGAACACCTTTAAGGGAATTTTCTCGCCAAAAGAAAAGCCGACGAAATAAAATGCTGACCACCATCATCACGTCGGTCACTTCACAATTGCCCTCCTTTATTACTCCTTTCATTCGGGTAGGAGGGACAGGGTTGGTGGTTTATGAACAACGAATTTCACGAATTACATAAATAATAATTCGTGTCATTCGTGAAATTCGTTTTAATTCGTTGTTAAAAGAAATATTTGTAAACTTAATTAAACTACTGTTCCTTAGAGTCGGAGAGGATTAATTGAACAGGTGGTCGCTGAGGCTCTGCAGGGCACGGCGCTTGTCCTCCTCGCGGATGAGGAACGAGATGTTGTAGTTCGAGCCGCCGTAGCTGATCATACGCACGGGCACGTCCTTCATGGCATCCATCACGCGGGTCTCGAAGCCGATGTTGCTCCAGTCGAGGTCGCCGACGACGCAGATGATGCACATGCCGGTGTCGACGGTCACGGTGCCATACTTCTTCAGCTCGTCCATGATTTCGCCGAGGTGGGCGCTGTTGTCGATACTCATGCTTACGCCGACCTCCGAGGTGCACACCATGTCGATGGGCGTCTGGTAGCTCTCGAAAATCTCGAAGACCTTGCGCAGGAAGCCAGTGGCGAGGAGCATGCGCGAGGACTTGATCTTGATGGCGGTGATGTTGTCCTTGGCAGCCACGGCCTTTATCTTGCCGTATTCCGTTTGGTTCGAGATGGTCGTTCCCTCGGCGTCGGGCTGCATGGTGTTGAGCAGGCGCACGGGGATGCCGGCATACTTGGCGGGCTGCACGCACGTCGGGTGCAGGATCTTAGCACCGAAATAGGCCAGCTCGGCGGCCTCCTCAAACTGCAGCTGGTGCACGGGCTGCGTCTTGTCGACGATACGCGGGTCGTTGTTGTGCATTCCGTCGATGTCAGTCCAGATCTGGATCTCCTCGGCCTGTAGTGCAGCACCGATGAGCGATGCCGTGTAGTCGGAGCCTCCGCGCAGCAGGTTGTCCACCTCGCCGTAGGCGTTGCGGCAGATGAATCCCTGGGTGATGTAGACCTGTGCGTCGGGCTGCTGCTCCATGATGGCCGTCAGCTTCTGCTTGATGTAGACAGGGTCTGGCTCGGCGTTCTTGTCGGTGCGCATGAAATCGAGCGCGTTGAGCAGCACGGCGTTGACACCCTGCTCCTTCATGTAGTTCACCATCATGTTCGTCGACATAATCTCGCCCTGGGCCACAATGCTCTTCTCCTCGAAGCTGGTGAACAGCTCCTTGGTGAACGAGCGAAGGTAGTTGAACTCCTCCTTTAGGAAGTCCTCCATCTGCTTCTTCATCTCGTCGCTTTCGAGCAGCTCTGGCACGTGGCGCATATACTTGCGCTCCAGCATGTTGATCACCTCGTGTGCCCCGTCGGGGTTCTTCTTGTAGAGGTAGTCGCTGATCTCGACGAGCGAGTTCGTCGTGCCGCTCATTGCCGAAAGTACTACAAACACGGGCTGTCCCGACTTTGTGACCAGTTTGGCCACGTCCTTCATTCTCTGCGGCGTGCCTACTGAGGTGCCGCCAAATTTCATTACTTTCATTGTCTTAACTGTTTATTATTAGTTGGTTGTTATGGTGATTTCTATTAATCTAATTAAATGGTGCGCAGCCACTCCCCTCCCTTCAAGGGGAGGGGCTGGGGGTGGGGTCTGTAACTTCTTGTCTACTAATTAGAGGGGAAAGGCTGCGCGTAGTTTTTGCAATTTGTAGAACATACTTTATATTATAGAAACGAATTTGAATTAATGTGAATGGTTGTATCCACGGATTGTGACTGTTGTCTTTTTTATAGCAGTTTCTCCAGTTCCTCCACTGGTGGCAGGAGTTTCTTCATTTTGTCATTCATGTCGGCAGAAGTCTTGTAGGTGGCCACACCCATAGGCTTGTCGTAGTCCTGGATGACATATTCCACGAATTTCTTGTTGGCACTCTTGCAGAGCAGGATGCCGATTGAGGGGTTCTCGTTGTGCTTTCGCACTTCATCATCAAGGATGCGCAGATAGCCAGCCAGCTGACCGAGATAGGATGTTTGGAAGGGACCGTCCTTCAATTCCACGCAGACGAGGGCAGACAATTCGCGGTTGAAGAAGAGCAAGTCGGGGAACTGCTCCACACCGAATTTCTCCAAATGATACTGATTGCCCACGAAGGTGAAGTCGCGGCCGAAGGTCATAATGAAGTCTTTCACATTCTGAATGATGCTCTGCTCTATGACCCTTTCATCACGGTCTTTCTCGCGAACAAACAGCTCTTCCGTGTTGATAAAGTCGAGCAGGTACTCGTCCTTGAACATTGAGATGGCACGGTAGGCCTGTAGGTTGCTGGGGATGGTCTTTCGGAAGTTATTGGGCAGCTCGCCTTGATGACCGTATAAATCATATTCCATCAACGCTTCCAAGTCTTCCGTCTTTATTTTATAGTCAGCGGCATATTGTATGTAGAACTTGCGTCCCTCGTATGTTTTCACATGTGAAAGGATGGCTGTATGATGCGTAAAGCTGATGCTGAGAAAGGCCACGACAGGGAAGTCCGACAAATTTATTCGTTGCAACGAACGAATTTCGCTTTCATCTGTTAATTCGGCAGTTCGGACTGCCGAAATTTTTGTTAATTCATCAGTTCGGACTGATGAATTGCTGTTAATTTCTGTAAATTCATCAGTTCGGACTGATGAATTATCATATTCCAACATTTGCCATTCCTCATAAAAGGTGCGCATATTCCTAATACTGGTAGCTGAGAACCCTTTCAGCCCTGGCAATTCCTTCCTCAGCTGCTCGCTGATGGCCTCTATGGCACCTTTTCCCCAGTTCTTCTTCCTCGTATTGGCAGACACATAGCGTCCAATGCCGTAGTACAGGGCCAGTTGCTCCTGGTTTACGGCTCTCAGTGCCCGTTGCTGGCTCTGCAGGATGGCATCTTTTATCGCAAGAACCGCGCTGGCAAGCCCTGAGTCCAATCCTATTTTGCTGTTCTTCTCTTCCATAACTTTTTCACTATTCAATTGCGTTTATTCCATTCTATAATCCCCGCCCTTCTGCCTTCATAATGCCTCGGACATTGCGGGCTGGATGGCGGTAATTACAGCAGCGGTGCCATGTAAAGAGGGATATAGCGGATGCCTCCCTCCGTCTTCTGGTCACTGGTGTGGAGCACGTATGGGGTGCAGAGCTGTTCGGCGTACTTTCTGCAGAATTTCATCAGCGACGTGATGGTGTATCGTGCGGATGACTTCACTTCGATGGGGCAGATGTTGTGCCGGTTTGTTATAGATGGCTTGGCAATGAGGAAGTCAATCTCCATCCTCTGCTCGGCTTCGTCGCGGTCGGAGCAGCTGTAGAAATAGAGCTTATGCCCGCTTGCCCTGAGCATTTGCGCCACGACGTTTTCCACGAGCATCCCCTTGTTCACCTCCAGTTTTCCGAGCATCAGCTTCCTGTACAGCTGTTCATCGGCAATGGCCCTCTCGTCGAAGGCGTGGCTGATGAGCAGTCCCGTGTCGCCCATGTAGCATTTCAGCGTTGTGCGTTCCATGTTCATCCGCAGCCCTATGCTTGGCTCCGTGGTGTTGTAGCAGATGTTTGCCACCCTTGAGTCTCCAAGCCAGAAGAAAGCATCTTCGTAGTCACGCATTCGTGCCCCCTGCCGCAATGCTGCCAGCCGGAATTTCTTCTCATGGCGCTGCAACTGCGACGGCAGTTCGTCGAAGATGGCGGTGACACGCGCCTCTGCCTCGGTGGCATATTTCTGTATGTCGTTGCGGTAGAGGTGCAGGATGTCCCGTTTCGTGAGGTCAGTTTTCTCAAAGTCGCGGGTCTCGGTATATGTGAGCACTGCCTGTGGCATACCTCCCACAATCATGTACAGCCGGAAATAGTCCAGGGCTTTCCTGTGCAGTTGCCCCATAGGTTCCCCGGTGGCGAACTGTGAGCGGATGAAGTCCATCAGCATGTCCTCGCCCATTGCCCATAGGAACTCTTCGAAGTCCATGGGGTGCATGTCTATCTGTCGTTCCTCCGAGGGGATGACAATGTTGGTGACGTTTTTCTTTATTGACACCAACGAGCCTGTCTCTATGAAATCGTAGCGTCCGTCCCTGACCAAGTATTTGATGGCAGCCCGTGCTCGTGGGTACTGTTGCACCTCGTCGAAGACGATGAGCGACTGCCTTTCGTACAGCTTCACGCCGTAGTAAAGGCTCAGGCGCAGGAAAAACTCGTCGCGCTGCGAGAGGTAGTGGTCGAAGATGTCGCGCAGTTCGTCGTCCATGTCGTTGAAATCGACCATTACAAACGACTTGTATTCATTTCGGCCGAAAGCCTCCACGATGTAGCTCTTGCCAATGCGCCGTGCACCCTCAATGAGCAGGGCGGTCTTTCCTTGCTGCTCTCTCTTCCAGTTCACGAGCTGGTCGTATATCTTTCTTTTCATTGTCATCTCACTTGTCCTGTCTGGCGGAACACCTTTTCAAGACTTGGTTCAGTCGTCCTAATACACCTTTTCAAGGCTTCGTGCGCTCGCTGTTTTACACCTTTTCAAGGTTTTCCCGTGTGCAAAGGTAGTCATAAACGACAAAACGGCCAAACTTTCACTGTTGAAAGTCCGGCCGTTTAACTTTTTTTCTCACTCGAAAGAATCCTATGTAACTCTTACCTTTGCACCCGACTATAGATAATGTTCTAAATGTAAGATGTTAAAACATCCCATTGTTTAGGGCATGCGGCAACAATTTTGTAGTTT
>CAJOEC010000047.1 GCA_905233425.1 uncultured Prevotella sp.
TTGACGCTGCAATGACCATCGCTTATTGCCTGTAAGGGGAGGGGAGAGCGGATGCTCGCCAGAAGTGTCAAAATTCAGCCGTTCTGACCAACATAGCCAACTTTTTTGATGTTGCAAAGGTACGAATAAAATTTGAAAATATATAGAGAAAACATGTTTTTCTTCTCGCGTATTCAAACTCTTAACATTGTTGAGGGGGCTTTCGCTCGCTTATTCATACCTTTGTCTTCAGTATGAATGTACAGATAGATGAATCATGAAAAAGAAAGTTTTTCTTGGATATATGTAATTTCCGGCTTTGTTTTTAAGCAGAATTGGCATTTTCTGCGCAAAACAGACTTTTCTGCGCAATATAATTGAGAAATTTTTGACATTTCTGCTTTGTTTGTTAAATAAAAGTTGTAATTTTGTGGAAAATTTAGTGACAATCAAAACACAAGAATGAAAACAATACATTCAAAACAATCCCATTATAACGCACGCAGCCTAAATCTGCGAAATCTGTGGTAAAAATTAAATGATTATCCGCAATCGTCCGTATGCCGCCAATGTAAGGGCTGGCACGGGGCCTGCCCCTACACTGGCGAATTTTCCTGTTGGGTACATGCGGATTCATTAATTATTATGAGAAACTTGAATTGTAAAAATTAAGCAATGAAAAAGAATCTCTTTGGGATTCTGGTCGTTACCCTGACCAGCAATCTCATGTTTGCAGCCTGTAAGAGTGATGACAATCCTGGTAAACAAGACAACGAAGGCAATCTGGCGATACTCCAGGAATGGCGTGCCGGGAATACGGTGACGTCTGCGGCAGTCGAAGCTTTCGGTGGTGTGGACAATTGTTTTGCTGCCGAGCCGATTCCCGACAACGTATGGGAACGGATGCAGGGCAGGACCTACAAGGAGAATCCTAACATCAGGCGTGATGACTTGCGCCATATCCGGGCCTTGCACTGGGACTACGACAATCAGATACACGTGGGCGAAATGATTTGCAGCAAACTGATAGCCAGCCGCGTGGCAAATATCCTGCGACAGCTTTACGATGCCCATTACCCCATCCAGCTGATGGTGCTGCCCGATGTCTATAATGCCGACGACGAGCAGCAGATGCGAGCCAACAACTCGTCGTGCTTCTGCTACCGTGCCATCGCCGGCACCACCAAGCTCTCCAAGCACGCACGTGGCCTGGCCGTAGACATCAACACGCTCTACAACCCCTACTACAAAGACCGTGACGACGGCACACGCTATGTGCAGCCTGCCACCGCCGTCGAGTATTGCGACCGCACGCTGACGTTCCCTTACAAGATTGACCACGACGACCTTTGCTTCAAGCTCTTCACAGAGGCAGGCTTTGAGTGGGGAGGCGACTGGACTTCCTGCAAGGACTTCCAGCATTTTGAACTCATCGAATAAGCACCCAAAAACAGACAAACAAATGAGACAAAAAAAATCAACATTCTGACCTTGCTTCTGCTGACGGTAACTCTGTCAGCATCGGCGCAGAAAACAACGTCGGACATCTCCGAATGGACCGATAACGCCTCGTTCGGGCAGAACGGTGCCAACCTCACCATCGATGGCTACAGCCAGTGGGACGGACAGTCGATGCAGAGCTACACCGTCAACAGCGCCGGCGAGATAGAAATCCGCAACGCTGCGCAGTTGGCCCGGTATGCTCGGGAAATTCACGATAAAGATTCCGATAAGGAATTCCGTAGTACGAACGTACACCTGCTGTGCGACATAGATCTCAGCGGCTATTATTTCTCCATCACGCGTAGTAATATCTATGGTATTCAGGCTACCTTCGACGGCCATGGCCACACCATCCGCAACGGCTATGCCTTGAAATCATCCTATACCCAAGGCTATTACCAAGGCCTTTTTAAGGCTCTTAAAGGCGGCTATATCAAAGACCTGGTCGTGCGTAACTATCATGTCATAGGCGACGGTGCCGGCATTCTTGATAGTGATACCTATGCCGGCATCATCTGTGGGTTAGCTTCCCCGGACTGGTACACAGATGAGAACACAAATACGCGTGTTTATAAAGGCTGCAAATTTGAAGGCATACGCGTCATCGACTGTACGATAACCGGCGAAGCGACCTGCGTTGGTGGCATCATTGGATTTGCAACTGAAGATCCCAACGTAGACGGAAAATACTATAAGAATGGTAAAGGTATCCGTGTTGATAACGAGGTAAGAGTACAATGCATTGATTGTCTGGTAATGAATTGCAGTATCTCCACAACTGATGATATAGCAGGCGGCATTATCGGCAAGGCAACGGTTGCAAACATTGAAAGGAACCGCGTCATCAGCACCACTGTCCGTGGTGAGGATGAAAATGCCGGTGCCTTGCTTGGGACAGATAAGTCAGTGAAATTTAGTAATGACTCTTATTCCAAACAGTCTCAGATCAATTGCCAAGATAATCTTGTATTGAACTGCTCCGTCAGCGGTGAAGGTACAGTTGGCGGTGCCATCGGAACCTTGGGTACGGATTACTCTTCGTCTGGGTATCGGTTTTATACGATAAAGAACAATATGATTCATGCCACTGTTGACGGCAACACCGACAAAAAGGCTGCTGTCGTTTATGGCATCTCTACCGTAGAAGAGTTTCCCGTGTCAAACAACTACTACGACACCGAATTGTGTACACTTGCTCCCGTAAAACTATTAGAGTATACTGCTGCAGGCAAAACGATAGCTGAAGGCAAGACCGCTGCGGACATGCGCTCTTTCGATATGGGATCGGACTCCAGGTTCAAGAAGATGGAGAACCTATGGCCGCAGCTGCAGTCGGACTACGCCAACGACAAGGTTATCACCACAGCCGCTGAACTCGTGGCGCTGGCCGAAGAGGTCAACAATGGCATTTGCACCTACGAGGGCCGCGTGGTGCGACTGGATAACGACATCGACATGACGGGCGTCCTCATGCCTACCATCGGCATAACCAACCATCCCTTTATGGGCGAGTTCGACGGCCAGAGCCACACCATCAGCAACCTTAAAATCACTTCAGCGAATGACAACGTGGGCCTGTTCGGTGCTCTTATGAACGCCTACGTCCACAACGTCCATATCGACGGTGCCACCGTCCTCGGACAGAACCATGTAGGTGTGCTCTTCGGCACTACCGTCTACAGCCCCAGCTACATCAGCGACGTGCTGGTGGAGAACAGCTCCGTCACAGGCTTGGGCAGCGTGGGCGGCATCGGCGGACGCGTGGCCGACGACAAGAATATTGCCTACGCCACCATCGAGCGCTGCTATTTCAAAGGCACGGTCACCACTGCCTACGCCAATACTAACGATGCGGCATGGGCAGGCGGCATCTGCGGCAACGTGCTGCGCGGCGCTATCACCGACTGCGGCTGCGTCGCCACCATCACCCGTTCCACCCAGGGCGAACTGAAGGCTGGACTCATCGGCGGCAGCAATGGCACAATGACCGTCACCCGTTGCTATGCCACCGATCAGAACAACACAAGGCTTCCCTTGGTTGCCGGCCGTGGCAGCGTTGCCAGCGTGACAGAGACCAACTGCCCCGCAACCATCGCCAACCGGGACGGTATGAAGTCGGACCTGGGCGACAACTGGTTCTATTTCACTGTAAAGAACGATCTGCCCATCCCTGCCAGCTTGGGTAAATACACCACTGATGACCCCACGGTGATAGAGGGTGACTTCGTATTCTATCCGAACAACGACGATGCAACATCATACTATGTAAAAGAGTATATTGGCGCGGGCGGCGACGTGACCATACCCGCTACCGTCATCATCAAGGACGACACCAAGCCCGTGACGAAGATTAACACCGAAGTGTTCTGTCAGCGCAGCGACGTCACCGGCGTCACGCTGCCAGAGGGTCTGCAATACATCGGCAACAAGGCTTTCTACGGGACAGGAATCACCTCCCTCTCGCTGCCTAACAGCATCACAGGAGTGGGCGACGAGACTTTCGCTGCCTGTCAGTCGCTCGCCAGCATCAGCATCGGCAGCGGCAGCATGACAGTGAACTCTACAACTTTCCGCAAGCTGCCGAATCTGGCCAGCATCACGGTTGATGAAGGCAACACGTCGCTGAAGGCCATCAACGACGTGCTCTTCTCTGAAAGCGGCACCTCTCTCTACGTCTGTGCCGCGAAGGGTGCCACCAAGGGCGACTACACCGTGCCTTCAGGCGTGAGTTATGTCTATGACAATGCTTTCGCTTACTGCACCCAGCTGACAAGCATCACCTTCCCCTCCACTATGGTCAGTTCCTCCAATGACATGTTCATCGGCTGCGACAACCTCCGCTATGTCGATTTCAGCCAGTGCAATGACTGGGAGCAGGGAGGCTGGCTCAGTTCCGCCGGCGTGACAGTGAGACGTAATCCGACTGCTCTTGAGCGTGTGATTTATACTAAGCTCCCCTTCGCTGGTCTGTCCGAACAGACCATCATCTACCTGCCTGCCGACAAGAGTCATGATGCCAACGGCGAGAAGAACGTGGTCATCGGCAACGTGGGCACAGAGCTCATGCTGACCGATGGTTGGGACTTTGACCCGAAGGTGGCGTTCACGTTCCCCTGCGGCAGCTACGACCGCGACTTTAGGGCCCGCATCACGACCGAGGGCTACGAAGACAAGGGCTACACCGTATGTCTGCCCTTCGCCTGGACACTCAACGTCGAAGATAACAGCCAAGCCAAGGTCTATGCTCCGTCGGAGATTGCCGACATCGCAGGCGTGACCACCGTCACCTTCAGCGAGGTGCAAGGCGGACAGATGGCAGCCTTTACACCTTATTATATAGTAGTGAGCAAAGGCAGAGCCTACGTCAATGCTCAGGCAGGCAGCGTGGAGCAGCACCAGACGGCAGGCACCACCGTCATCGACGGCGCCTCCTACCAGTTCAAGGGCACTACCGCCACCATTCCCAACGCCACGCTCTATGACGCACAGAAGCCCGCCTACATCCTGCAGAGCGACGGCATCTGGTACAAGGTGCCCAGCGCCGAGCCGCGTGCCTACGTCGGCCCCTTCCGCGCCTACTTCCAGGCCACCGATGCCAGTGCTAATGCCCGCAGCCTCGTCATGATGTTCGGCGGCAGCTACAACCCAGGTGGTGAAGGCAGTGGTCCTAACGCCATCGGGCCCGTCGTCCGCACCATCGACGCCGACGGCACCCAGCGTGTCTTCGACCTCAGCGGTCGCCCCATCAACGGAAACGTGAAGGGCATCGTCATCAGAAACGGTCGCAAGGTCGTACGCTAATAACAGATTCATTTAACTAATAAACAGATAAAGCAATGAAAAAATCGTATCAGACCCCTACCCTACACATCGTCCGTCTGCAACACCAGGCCCAGCTGCTACAGGGCACTACCACCACACCAGGCAAGTTCATTGACAGCGCGCCCACCGGCGGCTGGGATGAAGGTGGTGCCAACTCCCGCCGAGGCGGATGGGACGACGAGGAGGAGTAAGCCCAAGCTTGCAATTGGCAGCAAGAGCCTCCATTTAGTCTCACAGAAAGAGAATGATAACAAAAAAAAATGAAAAAGAACTTGACAAGACAATGGGTAGCGGCACTGATGGTGGCCGCTGGCCTGCTGATGGCGCTGCCAGCAGCGGCGCAGAGAGAAACTAAGGACATCGACGAGTGGTCCAATAACAACAATTTCGGAAAGAACGGTGCCAACATGACCGCCGACGGCTACAGTCTGTGGGACGGTCTGTCGATGCAGGACTACGGCATCAAAAAGGACGGAGACATCGAAATCCGCAACGCTGCCCAGCTGGCACGCTATGCCTGGGATATGTACCAGGCAAGCAGCAGCATCCGGAACGACCGCAAGCAGAGGAACGTTCACCTGCTGTGCGACATAGACCTGGGCGGCTACTATTTCTCCATCACGCGCGATGACTATGGCATGGAGCGTGCCACCTTCGACGGCCACGGCAACACCATCCGCAACGGCTATGCTGTGGAGTGCGGAAAATATCATGCCCTATTCTCTTATCTCGCAGGCAGCAAAATCAGGGACCTGGTGGTGAAGGACTACCATGTGAAGAACTCTGGGGCGAAGTATGCTGGAATTTTATGCGCCTGCGCCGAAACATATGAGAAATATACCTATAGTCTAGATATTTCCGATTTTAGAACTAACCGTGCTGGCAATATCATCGAGGGCATTCGAATAATAGACTGCACGCTAAACGGTAAAGCCACCTACGCTGGAGGTATAGTCGGAGGAGCCATTGGCCCGAGCAGTATTAGATACGATGAGAATGGCGGTGATGAATACGATGAGAATGGCAATCTTCAAATGAATAAACGATATTATACTCCTGACAAGTGGAAAGTGCAACTTTGCGACAATCTGGTTATAAATTGCACAGTATCCACGACCGACAACGTGGCTGGCGGTCTTGTCGGCTATTCACAGGTTCTTGCCCTATACAGAAACCGTGTCATCAACACCTCCATTTATGGTGAGGATGATTATGCTGGCGGACTGGTTGGCGAAAGTAATGAATTGCTTAATGCCGTTGACAACCTTGTCTTGAACTGCAATGTCAGCGGAAATGACTGGGCAGGAGGTGCTTTTGGTGGATTAGGAACTGACTATAGTCTTTGGAATGATTCGGAATATTCGATAAGCAAAATAATTGCCAATATCGCCCACGCCACGGTTGATGGAGACACCGATGATAAGGCGGCATTCTTTGTTAAAGACAACAGCTATCAGGTGTATGCTTTACGCAACTACTACAACAAGGATTATTCCGGTTCGCTACCTGCTTTTAAAGAAATGCAGAGGAATTATTGGCAGGAATGGCCCGAAGGCAAGACTACCGCGGAAATGCTTGGCATGTCAGTTCCCTACCTCGGCTCTGATCCTTCAGCATTCAAGACCAGGACAAACCTCTGGCCGCATTTGCAGACTAACTTCACCAGCGACAAGGTCATCAACAACGCCGCCGAACTCGTGGCTCTGGCCGAAGAGGTGAACAGCGGTCGGCAGGACTATGAGGGCCGCGTAGTGCGACTGGGTGCCGACATCGACATGACGGACGTCAGCATGACACCTATCGGTACAGCCGAGCATCCTTTCATGGGCGAATTCAACGGTCTGGGCCACACCATCAGCAACCTGACCATCAACGCCCAGCAGGACAACGTGGGCCTGTTTGGCTGTCTGATGAACGCCAAAGTCCAGAATGTACACATCACCAACGCCAATGTCACGGGCAAGAACCACGTAGGCGTGCTCTTCGGCACCACCATCTTCAGCCCCTGCTATGTCAACGATGTGCTGGTGGAGAACAGCAATGTCAAAGGTTTGGGCAGCGTGGGCGGCATCGGCGGACGTGTGGCCGACAACAAGAATATAGCCTACGCCACCATCGAGCGCTGCTACTTCAACAATGGCACGGTGACCACCTCCTACGTCAATTCCAACGACGCGGCATGGGCGGGCGGAATCTGCGGCAATGTGCTGCGCGGTAAGATCAGCGACTGCGGATGCGTCGCCACCATCACCCGCTCCACCCCAGGCGAACTGAAGGCTGGACTCATCGGCGGCAGCAACGGCACCCTGGAAGTCAACCGCTGCTATGCCACCGACCTGAACAACACCAGGCTCGACTTGGTCGCAGGCCGTGGCAAAGATGCAGTTGTGACGGAGAACAACTGTCCTGAAACCATCGCCAATCAGGACGGTATGAAGTCGGACCTGGGCGACAACTGGTTCTACTTCAAAGAGACGGATCAGCTGCCTGTCCCAGCAAGCTTGGGCAAATACTCCAGTGACAATCCCACGGTGATTGAGGGCGACCTCGTGTTCTATCCCAACGACTTAGAGGCCACCTCCTACTATGTGAAAGAGTACATCGGCACGGGTGGCGCTGTCACCATCCCCACCACTGTCAAAGGCAAGCCGGTGACGAAGATTCCTGATGACCTATTCAGCGACCGCAGCGATGTCACCGGTGTCACGCTGCCCGACAATCTCGAAATCATTGGCAACAGAGCCTTCAAGGGGACAAGTATCACCAGCCTCACCATACCCAGCGGCTTAAAGGAAATTGGCAACGAGGCCTTTGCCCAGACAGGCATCACTACCATCGCGCTGCCTGGCAATCTTACGCGAGTGGGCTACGAGGCTTTCGCGTCCTGTCCGTCGCTCACCAGCATCAGCATTGCTCAAGGAACCAAAGGAATGAATGATGATTCTTTCAGCAAATGCCCCAATCTGGAAACCATCACTGTTGCTGACGGCAACACGGAGATGATGGCAGTCGGCGGCATCCTCTTCTCGGCCGACGGCACCAGCCTCCTGCTCTGCGCTCCGAAGGGTGCTACCAAGGGCGACTACACCGTGCCTTCAAACGTGGACTATATCCCGTACTTTGCTTTCAACTACTGCACACAGCTGACAGGCATCACCTTCCCCGCCGGTCTAAACACTACCGGAGAACAACTGTTCACGGGCTGCGACAACCTGCGCTATCTCGATTTCAGCCAGTGCAATGACTGGGAGCAAGGGATGCTTTTCAGCGGCGTGACCGTGCATCGCAATCCGATTGGACTTAAAGATAAGACCTTCGCCGGTGTGCCCGAGCAGACCATCATCTATCTGCCTGCCGACAAGAGTCATGACGCTGGCGGCGAGAAAAACGTGGTCATCGGCAACGAGGGCACCGAGCTGGTGCTCACCGATGGCATGGACTTCGACCCGAAGGTGGCGTTCAGCTTCCCGTCTTCTACCTACGACCGCAGCTTTTCAGCCAAGTCTGTTGCCACCGCTGTGCCCCAGGTGGACGAGCATGGCGACCCTGTTTATGAACTGGACGCACACGGCGAACCCGTGCTGGAATTTGTGTACGACGAGAACGGTAACCACCTCTATGAGGCGGACGGCGTAACTTACCAGACGCAACCTGTCCGGGCCTATACCGTCA
The DNA here is from genome assembly GCA_905233425.1 of uncultured Prevotella sp. Lineage (GTDB taxonomy): Bacteria > Bacteroidota > Bacteroidia > Bacteroidales > Bacteroidaceae > Prevotella. The sequence goes on from CAJOEC010000047.1 coordinate 8,977, forward strand.
CCGAGAGCTACGAAGACAAGGGCTACACCGTATGTCTGCCCTTCGCCTGGACGCTCACCCTTGAAGAGAACAGCGAGGCCAAGGTCTATGCACCGACAGAGATTACCGACATCGACGGCGTGACCACCGTCACCTTCAGCGAGGTGGAGGGCACCACGATGGAAGCCTATACACCTTATTATATAGTAGTAAGCAGCGGCGGAGCCACCGTCACCGGTCAGAGCGGCGAAGTGGCGCAGCACCAGACAGCAGGTACCACCGTCATCGACGGCGCCTCCTACCAGTTCAAGGGCAGCACCGCCACCATTCCCAACGCCACGCTCTATGACGCACAGAAGCCCGCCTACATCCTGCAGAGCGACGGTGTCTGGTACAAGGTGCCCAGCGCCGAGCCGAGGGCCTACGTCGGTCCCTTCCGTGCCTACTTCCAGGCCACGACGCCCGTCGGCCCCCGCAGCCTCGCCATGATGTTCAGCGGCAGCTACAACCCCGGCGAAGGCAGTGACCCTAACGCCATCGAGCCCGTCGTCCGCACCATCGACGCCGACGGCACCCAGCGTGTCTTCGACCTCAGCGGACGTCCGTTGCCCAGCTCAAACCGTATAGAGCCGTGGCGCCGGAAGGGAATCGTCATTATGAACGGCAAAAAGTATTTCAATATTCAGGAGTAGAGATTCACTCCCGGCAAGCGAGCTTGCAAAACTTAAACAACACATTATAATTTGAATGAAAAAGAAAAATGTAACTGTATTGGTACTGGGAATGATGATGACACTTCCCGCCAGTGCCCAGTGGACCAACTATGACACGCAGAACACCATCCGGGGCGTGTTTGGTCTGGCCAATGCTGCCATAGAGTCGGCAGAACGAAAGAAAGAGATGGAAATACTGGCACGTCAGAAAGTGGAGTTCGAGCAGAGCTTCCAGGATGCCATGACCGAGGCCAAGGCTGCTGAGAGTGCTGAAGCCTGGGAGGAAGCCCTGGGAAAATACGAGGAGGCCGCCAAGCTGAACTGCAAGTACGGCTACACCGAACAGCGCACCATCTCTCAGAAAATTACCAGCCTCTACGTAAAGGGTGGCCGCGAGGACGACGGCCCCAGCATCCTCCATAATGCTGAAGTGACGCTGGCCGACTACTCGGCCTACCGCTATATGCGCGAGAATCCCGTCTTCGTGAACAAGAAGAACGCCAACGGCGTGAAGATTCTGCGTGTGGCCTGCTCTGACAGCGAAACGCGAGTGGAAATGGAGATTGAGGCCTACTCCGCAAACCTTCCCGTCTATATCAAAGGAGCCGCCTACATCAAGGGCAACAAGGGCGGCAAGCTGGGGCTGGCCAGTGTGCAGAACATCACGATGGCTCCCGCCAAGACCTTCATTCCCTGGCCCTACCAGAAGCTGCGCTTCGCCCTTATCTTCCCAGCCCTGCCAGACGATGCCAAGGAGTTCGACCTCATTGAGCCTTCCACCACCTGGCAGTTCAAGGACATCAAGTGTAAATAACTCTTCACAAAACCTTGACAAGATGACATACATGAAACGAATTAGTTTGATGCTGACTACAGGAAAATGGCTGCTGCTGATGATGATAGTCATCACGCAGAGCCTATATGCAGAGAATGGTCATCGTGAAAAGTTGTCGCCCTGGTTGCGCACAGTAGTAGGGCACGCTTCCGAGCGTGCCAGTCTCTCCACTGGTATAGTAGGGCACGCTTCCGAGCGTGCCAGTCTCTCCACTGGTATAGTAGGGCACGCTTCCAAGCGTGCCAACCTCTCTACTGGTACAGAGAGAACTGCCGAGACGGTCAGTTGCATGATGGTGCTCGTGGAGAGTGCCGACGGCGAGGCCTCCATCCGCCGTGCCGGAGGTGTGCCCTTGGGCTATGCCGACCCTGCATGGATTGTGCTCGTGCCCGCCAACCGGCTCGATGCCCTCTGCCAAGAGCCCGCCGTCAGCCGTGTCGAGGCCAATCCCATGCCTAAGTCACTGCTCGACGAGTCGGTTAAGAAAATCAATGTCACCGACGTGTGGGCAGGCCGGAAGGAGGGCTGCGCCAACCTGCCGCAGGCCTTTACGGGCAAGGGCGTGGTGGCGGCGCTCATCGACCATGGTACGCTCTTGCGCCACCCCATGCTTCGTGACGACGATGGCAACTCGCGCATCACGTGGTTCTGGGACATCAGTCAAGCATCTGCCGACGGCGAGCGGCTCGGCGTAATCTATGACAGTCCCGAGAAGGTGCTGGCGGCTACACCCACGGACAGCGAAGTTCCTCATGGTTCCCACGTGGCCGGCATCATGGCCGGCACCCGGTTCGGTGGCCGCCAGGGCATTGCCTACGAGGCCGAAATCATGGGGGCTGAATTGCCTGAGGAGATGTACGACGGAGCGGAATACGAGGTCTCGGAATGGCTCGCAAAGGTGTTTCCAGAACTCGCCGCCCTCGGTCTAAGGGCGAAGATGGAGAGTACAGACATCATGATTGTGGCTGCACTGAAAGCCATCTTCGAACAGGCCGATGCCAAGGGCAAGCCCTGCGTCGTGAACCTCAGCTATGGCTCGCGCAGACTGTGGGAACAGACTCGCTCTTTGGCTGAACAGGCCATCGAGAACATGCTGAAGACGCCGGGGCACATCTTCGTCGTCGCGGCGGGCAACGAAGGTTGCCAGGACGTATACCGCGAGAAGAAAGCCGGAAAGAAGCTGGACATGGACTTGGGGGCATACGCATCAAGGTTGTTTGTCAGTTGGAAAAAGTCGGAAGGCACACCCGTGCTGAATGTCAGTTTAGGCAGTGAGAAGGTCACCATCGACATGAAGCAAATTACCGAACTGGTCAACGCATGGGATGCGGAGAAAGAGCCCGACAAAGTGTTGATGTATGAAGATCCGGCCTACTACTACTGCCTCACCTACATGCCCTTTTATCCCCAAGCCAGCGACTACATCACGGTTCTCCTCGACACCAGGCTCGCTGCCGACGAAGGAGCCACCTACCGCGTGACATCCGACTATGACGGCTCGCTTAGCATCATGAATGAGGATGATGTGTTCTCACAGGCAGACCCGGCACAGAGCATCGGGCAGTCTCCCGCCACGGTTTCAGCACCTGCATGTTTCGAATCTGTGATTGCCGTTGGAGCCATGCACTACCGCTCCTATGTGACTGGGCTTGACGGACAGCCCGTGACGCAGGCAGTACTGGGTAGCAAGCCAGGCACACTGGCATGTATGAGTAGCTGTGGACCCACACTCGACGGACGCATTAAGCCCGACGTGGTGGCGCCAGGTGTCAACATCGTGTCGGCCGTACCCGTCATAACCTCACCCGATTTGGCTGGATGTATGGTCTATAAGGAGACAAAGTTCGACGAAGAGTACGCATTGGCCGCCTTTACGGGAACATCGATGGCTGCACCCCACGTCGCAGGCGTCGTGGCCCTGTGGCTGCAGGCCAATCCGAAGCTGACGCAGAGCCAGGTGAAGGACATTATCAAGAATACATCACACCAGCGAGAGGATAAATACACGGAGAAGAACAACCTCTACGGTTGGGGTGAGATAGACGCATACGCCGGAATCCTTCAGGCACTCGGCCTGGCCACCACCATCCCCTCGCTGAGCAAGAAACAGCCTGACCATGTCACCTTCCGCCTTGCCGACAATGTGCTCTATGCCGACGGTGCTGACGACGGCACACCCGTCACTGTCTATAGCCTCTCGGGCACTGTGCTCCAGAATACCACGGTGCAGCAAGGCCGCATCAGCCTTCACGGCATCCATCAGGGGGTCTATGCCATCCAGGTAGGCACGCTCGGCTCGACACTTATCAGAATGTAAAATCACAAATAAAAGGCATTATGAAAAAGTCAGAATATCAGAAACCTTTTGTCCGTGTGGTAAAGACCGCAAGCGTCCCATTGCTGGCAGGAACGAAAGAGTCGGTCCTTTTCAACCCGAACCAGGGCACTACGGAAGCACTGAGCAGGGGGGCTGGCAGCCAGGAGTGGGATGATGACGAATAGTCTGAGCCTTAACGATAACACTAACGACAGAGACCATGATGAAAACTAAACGGATTTTGCTTTCCTGCTGCCTCGTCCTCTTGGGTTGCCTACATACGAAGGGCCAGAGTTTCAAACTGTATTTCGCCAACAATGTCTCCGACGTGGTCAATTTCGGCCAGATAGAGACCGATATGTCGGGTCTCTCCTGGCGTGAAGTGAAGGACGGCGACATTGCCGGCAACCAGGTGGAGGTGGACGCGGTGATGCGTATGTTTGCATCGCCGGAGAAGAAAGGGCTGGCACAGCAGCGGCAGTTCTGGACCATGCGCGACCACAGCCTGCTCTGTTTCCGCATCAACGATGGCAAGGGCACCAGCGGCAGTTACGAGGTGATGGTGGACGACGGCGTGGGCAGCAGGCAGTCGGTGAGTGTCAGCCGCTACTTCTACGTCAACGTGCCCCGTCAGGACCAGCCCGTGAAAGTCAAGGTGTGGCCCACGAATACTACTGAAAACGACACCATTCGCTTTGAATACTACATCTACGACTGGAACGACGACGACCTCTACACCTTCCAGCTCGACTCCAAGCGGCAGCTGTCGGGCGAGACCTATAAGTTAGAGTACGTGGTGAGCTATACCGACGCGCAGGGCGAACTGCAGGTGGAGAACAAGACCCTGGAACTGCAGGGCAAGACCTTCCAGAGTTTCTACGTGGGCGAAGGGCAGACGCTGCAGGACGTGTTCCTGCAGAACAAAGACCGCAAGCTTCGGTTGAACAAAGCCCGCCTGCATGCGGGCGTCACCCTCGACCCCGACTTCAGCACCACGAAGCTGTCGGCAGGTTTCCATCTCGACAAGCACGAGAACCGCGAACTCGTCAACTTCAACTGGATAGGCACGGGTCTGTACGAGCGTTACGACACGCTCTACGTCAGTCTCTTCAACAGTCGCGGGAAGAACGTCACGAAGGCGACCATCAACGTCGAGTCGGTGGATGCCGACGGCCGTCGCGCCTACGACCCCCTTGTGCGCTATGACGGCTATGACCGCCGCACGAAGACCCACCGCATCATTACCAACGGCAAGCCCGCCTATATGGAGATTCTCGCTTCGGGCTGTGTGCCGGCCTTTTATCGCTATCCCGGTTCCGCAGACCCCGTGACGGGCATCGTGGATGAGTCGCGCTGTGCCGCCAACATCATCCTGCTGGCCAGCACGGGCAGCACCGACGGCATCACGTTGAGCAGTCAGCACCTGATGACCCTCAACGACACGAAAACCGTGACCGTGGTGAATGGTGAGGACCACAGCGTGTGCGACATCTCCGACTTCGACATCTCGCTCATACCCCAGGCCGACACACTCTGCTTCATGGACGATGCCGGCAACGACTGGCCCAAGGTACTCAAAGGCCAACGGATTGAGCGATATGCCCGCATGGAACTGGTCTATTCCACGCCACGCAACAGCCAGCAGCCGCAGGCCTACCTGCAACTCAACGATGCCAGTAACGGCAGTCAGGTAGCCACCATCAGTCCTACGTCGCTAACCATCTACGGGCCGGAGTTTCCCGCTTTTACGCGTACATATTATATTTCCAGTTACGACCTGACCACCAAATTCCCTGAGAACACCTGCTGTCGCGTAGCCATCTACGACGGTAGCCAGACCTATACGCCCTTTCCCTTTCTGACGAAGGTGCGCATAGACCGCGAGGCGACGAAGGATGCCGCTGAAGAGAAGGTGAACAATGACTTCGGAGGCGACAAGGACGAGAGCGCGATGCGCGGTTTCAGCTCCTCGGGAGTCTCGTTCAACATGCCCTTATCGATGAAACTGAAGTTCAGCCCGTTCAGTGTCAAGACCTCTGTGGTGGTGAACTCGGTGAAACAACTTCTCAGCCTCAGCGTCAAGGCCGACTACAACCGTGGCGAGAAAGAGGGTGAAGGAAAGCCGGAGGGCGAGGACGAGCGACTCACCGAAATGCGCAAGGAGGCAAGGGAATACAGCAACTCCATCTACGAAAAGGATTCCAAGGGCAGAAGTTATAGCGCTGTTGATGACAGCCCGTCGTTAGACGACTGGATGGCTGAAGAGATAGACGATGTCTTCGACTTCTCGCCGCAGCGCGTTGGCATAGGCTGGTTCGGGGGTGGCAAAATTGCCTTCGAAATACCGTTGAGCAAAAACACCAAGGAATATTTCCACCTGAAAAACCTTAGTGGTACCATTGGCTATGGCATAGGACTTACCGTTCCTAACCTGCTCGACAAATACCTCACCGGCAACATTGCCGACATCCTGAAAAAGATACCGACTTTCGGCATCGGTGCCACCTTCGAGGCCTCACTGCAACTCGACTTCGGGCTGAAGACCTTCAACACGAAGTTGCCCTTTTCGTTCAAGAACTTCGGCTATTTTGCCACTGCCTCGGCCAGGATCAAACTGGGTGCCTGGGCCGAAGTGTGTACCCCGCCCAACCCCGTTCTGTTCATCAATGCGGGCCTGCGCTGTGGTGGCAAGCTTGCGGGTGCGGCGGGCGTGGCCGCCTGTTTGTCGGACCCTGCGCCGTCTGGAGGTGTTTACGGTGTGGCTATCGCTGGCATCAGTGCCTTCGCCGACCTTCGTACCTATTTCTTCCAGTGGTCGGGGCGGGCTGGCATTGCCATTGGCAAGCAGTGGTATTACCCCAACGACGGCCATAACCCCCTTCACCCCGACTTCCCCTATTGGCTGAAAGACGTAAAGGCCCGCACCGTGGGGCAGAGCTATCGCCGGTTGCCAAAACTCAGTGCCACCGACCTCGGCACACCCATCATAGAGGATGTGGCCAGCAACACCAACCCGCATTTCCTCGATGAGCGCCACGTAGTATTCAACGACTTAGGAAAGGCTGACGACTATAACGACGACCGCATCGGCATCCTTGACACCGAAAGCGGACAGACGGCCGACCTTAACGATAACCATAGCACTGCTACGACAAACCATAACCGCTCAAAGCGAGGGAAACATGAGATAGTGGTCTATGAGCAGATGGACACCATCGTCGATGCAAACAAGTTGCAGCCGGAGCACGCTATGACGCAGAGCAACGAACTGGCTACGCACAACAGCATCATGGCCAACATCCGCGAGGAAGGCAGTGTATGGCGGCAGACCGTAGTCATGCCATCGGGCGACGACTTTATCAACACCAAGCCCATGGTCACCATGCAGGACGACGGCAAGGCGGCCTGCGTCTGGCAGCGTGGACAGCTCTACACTATTGACGAGAATGTCTCTCCCGACTCGCTCTACAACACGGCCATGGACGGTGCACTCATGCTCTCCATCTACGACGGCAACTACTGGTCGGAACCCATAGGGCTGTTTTCCATCGACGAAGACCAGGTCATGTCGCAGTATGACCTGGTGATGCGCAACGACACCGTGCTCGTAGGGGCGTGCATGACGGTACATCCCTTGGACACCATCAGTAGCCATAACACGTTCAACTATGCCTCGGTTGACTTAGTCACTAAGGAGCCGGTTTACAACGAGGATGACTTAGAGCCGATACAGATTTTCCTCAACCGCGTGGGTCGGCACACCGTGGCCGCCATGCTCTATGAGAAGAACGACTCCACCCGCGACATCTTCGTCAAGACGCTCAACATGGATGGCACCAGCAGCGGCGTGGCGGGTAGCGACGTGGGCGCGAACTTCTGCTCGCCCCAGCGCGTAAAGATTGTCTGTGACCGTGCCGCCGAGGAACTCAATGACTTCGCCGTGCTGTGGACGGAGATGAACAACTCCGTGCGCGGTGAGGACGGCCAGGTGAAATATACCGACGAGGTACACACCATGCTCAACGCCTCGCGGGTCAGCCTGCAGTCCATACCCTGCATCACGGCCCCCATCACGCTGGGCAGCGACCGTGACAGCCTCGTGCTCTGCGACTTCGACGGCTTCCTCGACGACTCCCATATCAAGGTGGTCTATTCGCTGGCCGACATGACAACGGGTGGTGCCGTCGTCATGCAGAACGAGAAATACTTTAGCAACAGTTTCGATTACAACATTGCCTACACAAGGCAGGCCCTGTTGGGCAGCACTACATTGCCCGTGAATGTCACCGTGCGCAACACCGGCACATCGGCCATCCATAGCGTGAGGGCCACTATCAACGACCATGTTTTCGACATTGAGGACTCCTACGTGGCCCCCTTGCGCCAGCAGACCTTCGTCGTGGAGTACCCCATCACCGACGATTTCGACGGCTATCTGTCGAGCCAGGTAGAGGTGACCTACGACAATGTGTTCAAGGCCCGCCGACACCCGTGCCGCAACATCAGCCTCGTGCGTCAGCAGAAGGCGAAAGAGGCCGCTCATGTCGACATGGAGGACATAGAATGTCGCCTCATCGGACATACGGTCGAGGACGGTGTGAACTCCTTCCTTGTGGAACTCATCGACCACTCACCACGCGGGCTGAAGCAGCACAACCAGGTGCGCGTTGGGGTATATCCCCATCCAGGACTCACCGAGCCTATCAACGACGAGGCGGAAACGGTAGTCACCGCCGACGACTTCTTCGACTTCGGCGGCGTGCGCAAGGCGTTTGCCACCGTCGATGTGCCAGGCATCATGGAGTCGGCCAATGCCTACCTGAACATCCACTTGGTGACCGGCGATACGGAGGTGGCTAACCTGCGTGCCGACGAGAACACGCACTATGTCACCCTGCTGCCTGCCGAGACAGTAGTGGGAATGGAACAGCTTCGACTGCAGGAGCAGCCCCACACGCTGCACATTGAGCGGCAAGAGGGCGGTCTGCAAGTTCGTGGTCTGAAGACGGGCGACACCCTGCGCGTGTTCTCAGCCGACGGCATACTGGTGTACCGCGCCACGGCAACGGCCTCCAGCATGTTCGTTCCTCTTTCAGCCCATGGCGTCTATTTGGTAGGCACTGTGGAAGAGATTGTGAAATACAGTTATTAAGGATTGAAAAATAGAATATGAAAATGAATAAGAGAGTATTGACAGCCGTTCTGCTGGCAGTCCTGACGACTGGGCAGACGTGGGCAGAGGATTGGATTAATAATCATGCAGATAGTTTTGCCGGGGGAGACGGATCAGCCGAAGCCCCCTACCAGATTGCAACGGCCGCGCAGTTGGCTCGGCTGGCATTTCTCGTCTATTACTCAAACGACGTGTTTGCTGTCAAGCATTACTCCATCACGGCAGACATCTCGTTAGCCAAAGACGACAAAGGCAATGAAATGAACTGGACACCCATCGGCAATTCCCGAACCTTCAGAGGCACCGTCAAAGGAAACGGTCACGTTATCAGCGGCATGACCATCACAAGCAGTGGCTCTTACACCGGGCTCTTCGGATGCCTCTCATACAGTGACGTCAGCGGCATCATCTTGAAGGATGCCACCATTACGGCTGGTGGTTCATCCGGAGTTGGCATACTGGCTGCCATGTCCAGGAACAACTCCACGATTACGGACTGTCATGCGACGGGCAACATCACGCTGACGATTGAAAAAAGCTGTGTGGGGGGGCTGATAGGTGATGCAGGAGACAGTGACATAAGTTTCTGCTCATCGGCGGGCACTATGACTGTCAATAATAATAATGTGACGGGCGGTCTTTTTGGTTCGCTTACCCTTAGTTATCTCAACACAGTATCCGACTGCTGCACGGCTATGACGGTGATAAGCAATGGAACGGTAGGCGGACTGGCAGGCGAGCTCGAAATATACAACAGCAACACTTCTGTCAATGGCTGCTTTAGTTGCTCCTATATTGATGCAAGGAATGCCACAAACGCAGGCGGACTCTTTGGCCACCTGAAATTTTCCACTGGCGACTATCCCTCAACAGTCATCAGCGGCCAGTTTGCCGGAACCATGGAGAAGCCTACCGGCGAGGACTGCTGCTATGGCACCATTTTTGGCAAATACGAATCAAGCGTGGATATCAGTCATGTCAACAATCTGTCGTGCAGCTACGACCGCTGGTTATGCAACCTGCAGACTAACGGCATGGGCTACGACTTAGGCAGCAAGGTCACCGCCGTGACCACGCCGCTGCCCAACAGTGGGGGACGCTACGCCATCCCCAATGCGGCCATGAACAACGCTTCCGTTTCCTATAAGGACATCTTCCTGCTGTGCAGCCTGCCCACCTACATCACTAACGATGCCTCCACCTATTACCCCTTGGTGGACCTCACTACCGACTTTACCTTGGGTTATACCGATGCCACCTCGGCACAGAAGGTCGAATACCTCTTCCCAACTATCAGCGAGGCCGGGGTGGAGGGCAACACTGTGCGACTCTACGACCCGGGCGAGGCCCTGATGACCATCCGCTGCAAAGGTTTGGAGCGCAAGGCATACTTCAAAATAGCCTACGGAACGGAGTGGGACGGCACAACAGCCACCGCCTTCGACGGCGGCAACGGCACGCGCCTCTCGCCTTACGTCATCCGCACCGTCGGCCAACTGCGGTTAGCCATCGACAACACCACCGATTATAATAAGGAGAACATGTACTTCCGGCTGGCCAACGACCTCTTCATGAACAAGCACCTGCTGCAGACGAATGAGGAGCCGCGCAGCGATGCCCGCAAGTGGACGTCCCGCAACTTCGCGGCCAACCTCGACGGCGGCGGCCACACCATCTATGGGCTCTATGTCGTGGATGAGGACTGCGCAAAAGAAACGGGCCACGGTCTTTTCGGATTCCTCTCAGGGCAGGTCTCGCGGCTCGCTGTAGTTGACAGTTACGTCTATGCCAGTGGTAATGCGATGGATGTCTGTGCGGGAATCATCTGCGGTATGCTGACGGGCGACGGTGCCCTGGAACAGTGTATGACCCATGGCCGTGTGCTCTGCGACCGCCTGGCTGGTGGAATGGTGGGAATGGTAAACAACAACAACAACTTCACCGACTGCTTCACCTGCGTCCACGTGGGTTGGGCTACCGATAACAAAAAATACGAGGGAGCGGGATTGGTGAGTGGTGCCTTTGAAGGAGGGCGCTCGAACGTAACCCGCTGCATCAGCACGGGTAAGGTGGAATATGCTATTTATAACTCATTCGGACTTGTCGAGAGATATATGACGATTTCCAACTCATGCTTCGACATCACCATGATGGCCAGTAACTTCACCGCTATGTCCGATGGCGACGTTGATGCCACGCCCGCGCAGATGATTTCAGGGGCCATGCTCGCCGATGCCGTTAACTGGAAGACCGAGGCACACCGCTATCCTATGCTCAAACTCTTTGCCGACACGCCCTACGGAGACCTGCTATCCATGCCAGTGCTCTTTGCCGATGGCGACCGGGCGGGCCACATCTCGGATATCTTTGAGTTTCCCAATGTGGGGGTTACATGGTCTGCCCGCAACGGCAACATTGATGTTGTCAGCGAGTGTGGGGCGGCCGAGCCAAAGGAAACCACGTATGATACTCCCGAATATCTGATTGCCCAGACCGAGAATCCCAAGAGCCAGAGTACCAAGGCCCTGCGTGTCATGGCCATTGATGTGAAGGACATCGATTATTTTAATCCCAAGGGGATTACGTTTGAAGATGACAACGCTCGCACAGCTTGCCGTCTGGCCTTTGACAAGAATGATGACTACGCTGTCAATCTGCGCGAAGCCGTGGATGCCACACCTGAGCAGTTCGCCACTTTTAAGGAAAATGCCGCTGACGTGCAGACATTCCGCGAACTGCGCTACTTCGCGGGTCTCACCACACTCAGCGAGGGCATAGTCTCCGGCCTTGAGAACCTCACGGCAGTTGAATTGCCCAAGAAGATGACCACCATCGGCGACAATGCCTTCAGCGGCTGCACGGCGCTGGAGTCCGTCACCCTGCCCGCATCAGCCACCACCGCTTCAGGGCTTTCCTTCCACGGCTCCGGCATCAAGAACATCTATGTGGAACCGAAGAACACTGCGCTGGTCAGCCACAACGGGCTGCTATTCAACACGAATGACCAGCTGATGGCCTACCCGCCGGGACGCGGCGGAGTGTCGGCCACCGTGAGCGGTCCACTCGATGCTATCCTGCCCAACGCCTTCTATCAGATCCCGGGTCTCACCAGCATCTATCTCGACAACGCCCTGCCCGAAGGCGTCGTGGCCGATCTGGAGGATGACGGCATCGTGCCCGCCTCAGGCGATATAGAAATTTACATCAACGACGGTTCCTGCGATGGTGCCCTTTACGAGGACTATCTCGACGATGCCTCTTGGGAGGATTATGAAGACAACATCCATCGCTACTTCCCCCTCAGCGTGACCAGTGCCGGATGGGCCACCCTCTACATCGGCTTTGCCACGCAACTGCCGTCAGGACTGAAGGCCTATATCGTCACTGAGTCGTCGGTCTCAACCAACGAGGCCACGCTGAAGCGCGTCGACAACCTGCTGCCCGCCACAACCCCCGTTGTCATCAAGGGTGAACAGGCTGGCACCTACCTGCTCACACCCTACGACGGCACAGTGGACCCGCTCGACAAGTGGGAGAATAAACTTATCGGGTCGTACATTGGTCAGGACTCGAAGTGGGGCGTCCCTGTCAACCAGGGCGACGCCAACGAGGGCAGTATCCTCACCCTGGGCCGCAACGGCAATGGCGAGGTGGGATTCTTCTACTATCAAGGCACACAAATACCGCCCTACCGTGCCTATCTCACCTACAACAGCATCCAGGATTCTCGGGCCTGCTTCATGCTGCGTATTGACGACAGCGAAGAGTCAGGAATCGAGGAAATAGAAAATAGTAAATCCGTAAATCGTAAATATTTTGACCTGCAGGGCCGTCGCGTCAACGGTAAGCCCGCTCGTGGCATCTATATTAGAGAAGGAAAGAAGGTTATGATTAAATAAACACTTATCCAGAATGTGAAACCAGAAATAAAAGACATTATGAAAACAATTGTTCGCTTGATGTTAAGTATGTTGCTGCTGTTGGGTATGACCGACATGACAGTACAGACGTTTAAACTCTCCGGTGATCTGCGCGGGATGCTGACGGAGGATGTCGCTGCCGCCCACGGGGAACGCGGTCGTCTCGCCCGCAAAACACCTGACAGTCCATCGCGCCTCACTCTTATCATGAAAGTCACCGATGCCCAGCAGATGACCCAGGTGTGCGATGACTACGGCATGCTGATGGTGACGGACTTAGGCCACATTGCCGTGGTGGACGTCCCCGTCAGCCAGATTGTGAAGGCCGCTGCCGACCCTCGGGTGGTACGCATGGAGAAGGAGGGGGGCTTCCACCTCTGTTTGGATGAAGCACGAATAGCCGCTAATGTAAACCCCGTGACAAACGGAGACTCCCCTCTGCCACAGGCCTATACTGGAAAGGGGGTCATTGTGGGTGTCCTTGACGGCGGCATCCAATACAACCACCCCACCTTTCTCGATGCCAATGGACAGTCGCGATTCCGTAAGGTTTGGGACTTCGACGACAAAGACGGTCAGCCGGAACCCGTAGTGCTGACCAATGCCGCCGACATCCTGGCCCGTAAGTACAGCTATTCCACATGCAACGGCATTGGAGCCACCAACCATGGCTCCCATGTGGCAGGCATTGCCACTGGTTCAGGCCGCTACCGCGGCATGGCTCCTGAGAGCGACATCCTCTTTGCCGACGTAGCGGTAGATCCTCTTTCCGAACGGGCATACGAACTCTATTCCGACTACCTGCTGACCAGTGTGAAGAACATGACCGACTATGCCACGGAGCATCAGCAGCCTTTAGTCGTCAACATCAGCCTTGGCAACAACCTCGGCTTCTCGACTGAGGCCAAACTGCTACAGGAGGCTTTCGGTCTGCTGACAGGCCCAGGCCGCATTATCGTGGCGGCCAATGGCAATGAGGGGAATCCTGAAGAATCGAACAGTTATTTCCATTCAGGCAGCAACCTGAAGGAGAACATTTTATTCAGCGGGCAATCCATGCCAATGAACTTTGACATCATCTGGAAAACGGGCGGTGCACTGTCGTTCAGTCTTGATATAGGGATAGGCTCTGAAAACAATACCGAGACGTTCTCCACTACCCAGCTCACCGACGGCATGCTGCCTGCCGTGGAGCGTTCTGCCTATAAAATGAGCTTCCTACAGTTGGACGATGCTCCCGACGGCAAGCACATCTACAAACTCAGATTCGTTCCCAAGGGAGCTAATATGCCCTTCGACATCACGGCTTCGGTCACTGCCGGGCAGAGTTTTGAGGCTTTCTCTAAAATGCTGAGCATTGCCAGCGCCGTCCCTGCCGAAGGCTGCACCATCTCCAACGCCTATACCAGTGCCATTCCCGGAGCATTCCCCAACGTTGTTGCTGTGGGCAACTTTTGCAGCCGCGTTCTGCCGAATGATTATTACGAAGATGGAGAAGGGAACATCGTTACGGAAGTTAAGACTGGCGTGATGAATCCCTCCTCGTCGTGGGGACCCACCTGGGACGGTCGCAACAAACCCGACGTGTCAGCACCGGGCAGCATCATCTCTTCTGGCAACTGGTATAATCCGAGAAATGAAGACGAGGTGGTAGAAACATACGACATTCCTGGTAGTGAGGCCAAAGAGACGTGGGCAGGGCAGTCTGGGTCGTCGCAGGCATCGCCCACCGTGGCCGGCATCGTAGCACTGTGGCTGCAAGCCAAGCCCGACCTGACGCCCGACGATGTGCTCACCGTCATCAAGAACACGTCGCACGCCATAGAGCCTATTCCCAACAACCACTCTGGAGCAGGTGTCATTGATGCCTATGCCGGACTTTGCAACATACTCGGCGTGGCCAACGCCATTCCCGCGCTGAGCAAGAACCAGCCTGAGCATGTCACCTTCCGCCTTGTCGGAAATGTGCTCTATGCCGATGGTGCCGACGACGGTACACCCGTCACCGTCTATAGCCTCTCGGGCACCGTGCTCCAGAATACTACGGTGCAGCAAGGCTGCATCAGTCTTAACGGCCTCGTAGGGGCAGGCACCGTGCCAGCCCGCTCAGGCGTCTATGCCATTCAACTTGGCAAACTCGGTTCAACATTAATTCGATTATAATTTTATGAAAAGACTAAGAATCATCCTCATACTGCTTTGCGTATCGCTTGCAGTATTCTCAGCGGGAATCACGCCACAACAGGCATTGGAAACGGCCCGTGACTTCATGCAACAGCGTAAAGGCGTAACAACGAAGATGCGTCGTGCGCCGTTGAACATCCAGATGCAGCAAGCCGAAACTGGGCTGCAAGTGCTTTATGCCTTCAACGTCGAGGGCGGGGGCTTTGTCATTGCTTCGGGCGACGACCGAACGCTGCCCGTACTGGGCTATAGCTTGACAGGGAGCATCGACAAAGACAACATGCCCGACAACATGCGCTCATGGCTTCAGGGCTATGCCGACGACATTGCTCATCTAAGCAAAAGCTACAACGCTTCCACCCCCTCAGGGGGCTGGGGGGCTTCTCAGCTGGCTCCTGTCCCTCCGATGCTGAAGACCACCTGGTATCAGGAGGAGCCTTACAACCTGATGGCCCCCGTCTATGACGGAGAGAAGTACGATTGGGAGGGCAAACGCAGTGTCACGGGCTGTGTGGCGACGGCGATGGCCCAGGTGATGTACTATCACCAGTGGCCCCAGGAGGCCACCACCACCATCCCCTCCTATACGTTCAACTATAGAGAGGAGGAAACCTGTACGCTGCCGGAGCTGCCCGCGACCACCTTCAAGTGGGACCAGATGCTGCCCAACTACACGGAAGAGAATCCGGGTACGGAGGAGCAGCGAATGGCCGTGGCCGAACTGATGCGCTACTGCGGACAGGCCACCAAGATGGACTACACTCCCGATGGGGCGGGTACGCAACATGAGTTCATCGCCAATGCCCTGCGACGCTATTTCGGCTATTCGCAAGGCATCTACTGTGCAAACCGGGCCGAATACACCATCGCGGGATGGAAAGAGCTGATATGGAGCGAACTTGACCATAAGCGGCCCGTGCTCTTCGCAGGACAGAGCAGCGGGGGCGGCCATGAGTTCGTCATCGACGGCTACGACGGCAACGACATGTTCCACGTCAACTGGGGATGGGGAGGAAAGAACGATGGCTACTTTGCCATCAACGTGCTGAATCCTAAAGACAACACCAGCGTTGGGTCGGCCAGCAGCACTGTACTCGGCTTTGCCACCGACCAGCAAATCCTCGTCGGGGTGGAGAGAAGCACTGGCAAGGAGACTGTCGTGCCGGAAGTGGTCAAAAAGCTGATGGTATTTAATGAACTGATAGCCCTTGACACCGTCTTAGTCTACATGGCGTCGTACGTTGATTTTGAACTGCGGGAATCGTCGTATTACATGGGACTGGGCATCAAAAACGCCGACGGCTCCTGCCAGCCCGTCGTGCAGAATGACGAACCAACCAGTTATCTCAACGGATTAATCGAAGTACAGATCTACCCGACGAGAATGTTGGTACTGCCAGACGGTGCCTACACCCTTTACCCGATAGCCAAGGACGCCGGCGAGCCCGGAGCAGAATGGGAGTTCATTGGCGCACCCAGTGAGTGCTTTTCTATAGAGGTGAAAGACGCGACGGTGAACGTACATCCTGCCATGAATCTGAAAATCGTTAATGCCTTTTTTGAGAAATCGCCTGCCACACCGCTGGATTATAACACGCTGTTGCTGGTGGTAGAAAACCAGGGTGACAAGGAGGTGAGTACGGTCACTCAACTGAAGACAGGCAAGACGGTGGACCAGAATTTCGTATGGGTACTGGAAGCGAGCGAGGCCCTGCGCCCCACACAACTCTATCCTGGCGAGCGGGCCACACTGCGCTATCCCATGGAGGTGCCTTTCAAGGGAGATTTGGAAATAGAATTGCTGGACATGTCGGGCAAAGTGACCTTGGACAAGACGGTGGTAAACATTGAGAACGAACCCCATTTCTTCGACCTTCAACTGACGGACTATATGATTAACTATGCTGGCTGGTTCGACATCAGTGGGGTGCTACATATTAAGAATAATGACACGCGCACATGGGACGAGCCGTACAACTTCTCCATGAAGGCAACCATAGTAGGCGAAGAGAGCCTGTATTCGGGTACCAACTCCAGCCCCATTCTTCCTGGTCAGACCCTGGAGCTGGATATCTCCGAGTTGGATGGTATATTTGCCACGGTCGAGGATATTGGTGATATGCACATCATCATCGGGACGTCGTATGGCAAATTCTATAATGGCAACATCCTGCTGGATGTCATCGTAAAGCCGGGTACCACAGTGACCCCCGCCGGTGTCATAACAGCCATCGACGACATAAAGGCAATGGACAACGGACAGCTGACTATTGATAACGGCATCTACGACCTCTGTGGCCGTCGCGTCAGCGGCCAGCCTCGTAAGGGTATCTATATTAAGAACAAGAAAATTGTCAATTATAGTCATTAAAAACAAATAAGTATTTATAAAACAATTCTTAAACAATTAGAATCATGAGAAAATTTCAAGCAATGATGACCGTCGTGCTCATGGCACTGATGACATTCGCAGTGCAGAGCTGCGGCAATGATGACAAGGATGACAATTTGGGTACTGTTATGTACAAAATGACCAGGTCGTTAGTCTTTTCAGACAAGGGAGAGTTGACAACGGAGGCAGCAGAATCTTTCCAGAAAAAATACAGATCGGAGGAGACTGCCGAATTCCTGACCGACAAGCAAGCCGAAAGCAGCACTGACCAAATCGCATCCAAACTGGCATCAAGCACGAAGGCAGAACTGGATGGCATGTCTGCGAAGTTCACCATCACCATCATCACCACCAACCTCAGCAACAACAAGCAGGTCTGCAAATGGGAAATCTATTACGACAACGGTAGCGTTTCCAGCAAGAAATTCTAAGCAATGGAAAAATCGCACCGACTTCACGAAGACCAAACCATAGCGTTTCGGCATAATTCAAATTATTAACTTATTTAATCTAACAAACAAAACAAATGAAAAAGAATTTCATTAAGATGCTTGCCGCCATCTTCTTCTGCGGCACAATGACAACAGTGTTCACCGCTTGCGGCGACGATGACGATGACAACAAAACCCCTCAGACTCCTGAGGAGCAGAAGGAGGAACAGAAGGCTACCAAGGGCGATGTCACCCTGACATTCATCGCTCAGCCCAAGTCGCTGCAGTACTTCGAGTACGACTTCAAGTATGTCGATGCAAAGGGCAACACGAAGACCATCGACGTCGATCAGAACACGCAGAGCAGCGGTACGCTCGACGAATTTGAATTCTCATTTATAAAGGCGTCTATGAGCGCACTGGCCGCAGACCCGGACTATGCCGACCTGAACGATCCCTTTGTCTATCGCGTCACGCTGAAAGACCAGCCCGTAGGCGGTGTGGTCACCTATACCACCACATGCCACGTGAAGGAAGACGCTTCCATCACCGAGACCCTGAAATATGTAACCCCCACGGTACTCAGGTCATTGAAGCTTGAGAACGGTGAGCGTGTGTCTCTTTCGGGAGTAGTCAATTTCAAGTCTTGGAGGATTGCACCCGAGAAGTGGGATGATTATGTCTCGACCGTTGACGGAAAGGTCATCAATGAGGCCAGCGGTGAAGTGAGTGTGGGTAAGTAATCACACTTTACTATTCGTGATAATTACTATTTTCACACCACTTCTTGGTTCTCACGGCGATGTTCTTAGCGAGACACTCGCTGTATAATTTCTCACTAATTTTGGTGCGCAGCAATTAATGTTCAATTACATGGCAGTTAATATGTTTAAAACAAAAAAAGTGTAATTACCATGAAAATGATTATCTGCAAAGAAGTGCAATTGACCTTTTATTAACATATAATTGCCATGTAATTGAACATTAATTACTCATTAATTTTTGTGCGCTGCAATTAATGTACCCACAATATGCAGAAAGTTATTAATCCCAACGTATTTGTCGCAACGATGTGTTAATTTGCCCTTTTGCAAAGAAATTGTCAAATAATTCTCCGAATCGCTTGGCGGTTCGGATTTTTGTTTGTAATTTTGCACCCCACACACGTAGGGACGCGACGTGTCGCGTCCGATGCCCTTCCAAGGGCAGTGCAGCGTCAAAGACATCGATGAAACACCTGTGGCTGAGAACACCGCTTGTTAGGACAGCCGAAGAGAAAGTCGTTTAACGGACGATATCGTTCTGCGAGTGCAAACTTAGCATCGGGCGGGAACGAACTGCAATTAATGGGTGAACATAGCAACGACATCACACAGGAACTGGCACTTCTGCATACTCTCAATGGCGGTGATTTCTCGCGTCAGGTGGAAAAGATAGCCCACCGTGGCGAGTTTCACCTGATTGAGGGCGAAACAGAAATATATTCTGTAGGTGGTGAACAAAGCGATGACTATCAGAATCTGCTCGTTGCCGCACGCAAGGCAGTAGAGTTTGGCTATCGGGTGTATATGCTGCCCAACCCTCGCAGTATTCGCACTGCCGATTTTATCTTTGAGAAAAAGGGTACATTCCGCGTGTATGATTTGAAGACAGTATTTGGCAAGTCTTCTGTCATTCAGAATCTACAAGATTCCATTGGCCAGTGTAACCGAATCCTGCTCAACATGACGACGGAATATAACACCCGTTTGCTGGCGTTTGCCATAGAAAGGTATTTTGAAATCAACAGCAAAGCACAAGAAGTTCTCATCTTCAAGGGCCATAAACGTATATCTGTCAACCGCGACATGGTCGCAAGCAATGATTTTCTTCGAAAATTCATGAGAAAATACGAAAGATAAAACCACCCCTTACGAGATGGTTTTAAAACGTGGAGTAGTGTCGGTTCTGGCTTGCTCCTAAGGCGGTGTCGATATAGTCCTGCCCTCTCGGGATTCTGCCCGGATAGCCAAAACATTTGTTTTGACGCTGCAAAGATAAGCATTTTTTTCGTTCCCTCCAAATTTTTCCTGAACTTTCTTTCCCGTTTCCAATCTTTTTCGTAATTTTGCACCTGTATTGTTCGGATATGGTTCCTGTCGAGGAACAACACACACACCGGACAGACACTACATAATGGAAAAGCATAACACGAAAATAAAATGAAGAAACAATCATTACTACTTGCGATGTTATTAAGCCTGTTTTCAACAATGGCATTCGCATACGACATTGCTGTCGAGAATGAAGACGGCAAGACCATTTACTATAACTACAGTGAAGACGGAACAGAGCTGATAGTAACATACGGTCTTTCGTATCTCTATGCTTTGGTTAATAATCGCAGTTCTTATACAGGGGATTTAGTTATCCCAGAAGAAGTAACCATAATGAACAGGCCCCGGAAAGTTACCGCCATCGGCTATGATGCTTTCGTCTGCTGTAGCAATCTGACCTCCGTGACGATTCCCAACAGCATAACCTCGATTGGTGATGAAGCTTTCGCTGCATGTATCTAAACGGGTATAAACAACCAGGAATATCTAATACTAACTGCGCATAAAGCTCTCATTTTCAATAACTTTTGATTTTTAACACTTGATGGCTGGAATTTGGTAGTAACCGAATTTTAGTATATTTTTGCAACGTATTTCTACCGCGAGGAATTTACGAGGCCTGAAAATCGTCATTCTATGGACTCAGTTGACAATGGGTTACGACGGGGTGCAAATGGTGACAAAACAGGACGGACGGATTCGGAGAGAGTTACGAAGCGGACAGAGTTGACAAATG
>CAJOEC010000048.1:0-1413 GCA_905233425.1 uncultured Prevotella sp.
TGCCTCCTACTTATTCTTTTGCCCCTACGGGGCGGAGCTGTGCACTCATGCCTACCCAGGGCGCTGCCCTGGGCTGATAGATTATTGCCCTTTCAGGGCATGGTCTGGGGAACTTGAGAAACTTGAATAATTAATGTTTAAAAACAAGTATTCCAACGGCCACCCTGCGGAGACTGTCACCCTCACCCCATCCTACAGCGGCTATTCCGGCGGACAGCACCACTTCAAGACCGACGACCGCGGAGTCGTAAAGCTCACGTGGGACAGCAACGACATCAAGTGCCCCTATATCAAGGGCAACAACTATGAGGTCAGCTACAGCAAACGCAAGAGCTACACCATAACACTGACGCAGAAGAACAAGTACCACTAAGCCGCTCTTACCTCAGACTGGCAGTGAGCATATTCACATAATATATTCCATATTTCTTTATAGCAAAAAAACAATTGTATGATGAAGAAAATACTTTTCTTGTTGTTGATGACAGCCTTACCTTTGGTGGGGCATCCCCAAACAGAGGCTGAGGCATACGCAGTCTACAAGGATGGTGTGCTCACCTTTTACTTCGATGGAAAAAGAGGCTCCAGGTCTGGAGATACATATAGTTTAACAGATAATCCAGACTGGTATTCAGAGCGGGAGTCTATCTTTTCTCACGAACTTTTTTTGATTTCTCTATACATTCCTACATTTTCATCATAACTCAAATATTTACAGAATGTTAGATGATGTATAGACGATGTATTTTATGGTACGTCTATACATAGACAATAGACGGACTTTTTCAACCATCATAACGGGGGAAAGTAGTAACTATAACCGACCTCTTTATAAGTTTCCTTCGTGGAAACTGTTTGTTTCTCCATTGGAAACTGTTTGTTTCATCTGTGGAAACAATTTGTTTCCACGGAGGAAATATCAAGAAACAAACTGGTTATCTGATACTTAGATACGTTATGATGGCTATTATCCTACGTCTTTTCTCAAAGAATGTATAGAACTCATCAAAAACGTATGCTCTATACATCGTCTAAATCATTTATACTTAAATAATTACATCAAAAATGTAGGAATGTATAGTGTTTTTAAAAACTTTTTGAGTCATAGCTTATGATTTGTAAAATGATTATCCGTATGCGTCCGACAGACGGCCTGAAAGGCCAACAAGCTAATAGCCCAGGGCAGCGCCCTGGGTATAGAGGATGCACAGCTCCGCCCTGAAAGGCTACGGGTAGGCGAGCTTTGCTCGGGAATGGGGGCAAAGAATGCGTAGTAGGCGCTGCCTCCGTCCAAGGCTTTTGCCCCTGCAGGGCATGATTATCCGCAATCAGGTGATTAACCTGAATTATTCATGGTAATTACGCTTTTTTGTTTTTAACATATAATTACCATGTAATTGACCATTAATTTCT
>CAJOEC010000048.1:1505-30303 GCA_905233425.1 uncultured Prevotella sp.
TAATTAGCAGACAAGTAGTTACAGACCCCACCCTCAGCCCCTCCCCTTGAAGGGAGGGGAGCGGCTGCGCACCATTTAATTAGATTAATAGAAATCACCGTTAATGAAAGGTCAATTGTCCGCCAGAAACTATTTAAGAAACTTTAAGCTGACGTTCTCTTCGGTGTTCGCATTTTCTTTGTACCTTTGCGGCACTTAACAACAACACGATATGAAGACATTTGAAGAACTGGGGTTATGCCCCGCCTTGCGCAAAGCCACCGACGAGCTGGGGTTCCAAAGCCCCATGCCTGTGCAGGAGGCGGTGATCCCATTCCTGCTGGAAGGCCGCCGCGACGTGATGGCCCTGGCCCAGACGGGCACGGGGAAGACGGCAGCCTTCGGCCTGCCCCTGCTTCAGCGGCTCGACACCGCCGACCGCACCACGCAGATGCTGATACTGAGTCCGACACGCGAGCTGTGCCTGCAGATTGCCGACGACATGCGCGACTTCTCCCGGCATATTGACGGGGTGCACATTGAGGCCGTCTACGGAGGAGCGGCCATTGAGCCGCAGATACGAGCGCTGAAGAAGGGGGGGCAGATAATCGTGGCTACGCCGGGACGGCTAATCGACCTGAAGAACCGCGGCTACGTGCACTTGGAGAATGTGGGCGTCATAGTGCTCGACGAGGCCGACGAGATGCTCAACATGGGGTTCTCTGACAGCATAAACGAGATATTCGACGCCATAAACGGCCAAGGAGAAGACGGGGGGCGCAGGGAATTCCAGACGCTGATGTTCTCGGCGACGATGAGCCGCGAGGTGGAGCGCGTGGCAAGGAAATACCTGCGCAACGCGGAGACAATAGTCGTGGGAAGCCGCAATGAGGGGGCGGAAAACGTGAACCATATATATTATATGGTACACGCGAAGGACAAGTACCTCGCGCTGAAACGCATCGTGGACTACAACCCGCGCATCTTCGCCATCGTGTTCTGCCGCACGAAGGTCGAGACGCAGGAGGTGGCCGACAAGCTGATACGCGACGGGTACAACGCCGAGTCGCTACACGGCGACCTGTCGCAGCAGCAGCGCGACCTGACGATGCAGAAGTTCCGCCAGCACCTGACTCAACTGCTCGTGGCCACCGACGTGGCAGCCCGAGGACTCGACGTGGACGACCTGACTCACGTCATCAACTACGGACTGCCCGACGACATTGAGAACTACACCCACCGCTCGGGCCGCACAGGACGCGCAGGGAAGAAGGGCACGAGCATCAGTATAGTGCACTCGAAGGAGAAGCACAAGATTCGCAACATAGAGAAGGAGATAGGCAAGAAATTCGTGGAGCAGCCCATACCCTCAAGCGACGAGATATGCAAGAAGCAGCTCTACAAGGTGATGGACCAGATAGTGAAGACCGACGTGAACGACGACGAGATAGCTCCATTCATGCAGGACATCAACCGCTATTTCGAGTATATCGACAAGGACGAGCTGATAAAGAAAATTGTCAGCCGTGAGTTCGGCCGCTTCCTCGCCTATTATGCCGACGCCCCCGAAATAGAGGAGGTGAAGGAGGTGAGTAGTAAAGGAGGTAAAGGAGATAAAGGAGGTAAAGGAGTGCAGACTGACCGCCAGAAGCGCATGAACAAGGCACAGCGTGGCTACCACCGCCTGTTCATAAACCTCGGCAAGCGCGACGGATTCTACCCCGGCGTGCTTATGCAGACGCTGAACCGATATGTGGGCGGACGACAGGAGGTGGGGCACATCGACCTCCTCGACACCATATCATATTTCGAGGTGCCCGAAAAGGATGCCCGAAAGGTGATGACACAGCTGACGGGAATACGCTACCGCGGACGCATCGTGCGCTGCAACTCGGAAGATGAAAAGACAGGGAAGCCGAAGAAGGCTAAAAGACCTTGAGTTCCTTTTTCGCCACAACGCCCGCGAAAGCCATTATTATAAGGGTGTTGCATACCAGTGAAGCCCACAGTCCAAGACCCGACGTGAGACAGCACATCACTATCCAGGCCACTATGGCCAAAAGGACGTATGCGAGAATGCGGCGCACGGGGTAGGCAATGGGATGCAGCCTCTGACCCACAATGAAAGACAGAGTCATGGCCACACCATAGCCGGCAAAACCGCCCCAAGCACAGGCCATGTAGCCAAAGTGCGGCACGAAAAAGGCATTGACGGATATGAGGACGGCACAGCCTATGCCTGAGAACACTGCCCCCCAATAGGTCTTGTCGGAAAGCTTGTACCAGAATGAGAGGTTGAAGTAGACGCCCATCATTATCTCGGCTGCCATCACTATGGGGACAACCTTGAGTCCCACCCGGTAGCCTTCGGGGATGATGTACTGCAACACGCCCATCCAACCCGTAACGCAGAGGAAGGCCAGGAGAGTGAAGATGACGAAGTACTTCATGGCAAGTGCCTGTACACGTTGAGAGTTGAGGGTTGAGGGTTGAGGGTTGAGAGTTGAGGGTTGAGAGACTTTACTCTTGTCTTCAGATGTAGAGTCTCTCAACTCTGAACTCTTATCACTCAACGACTCCCCCTTTGAACTGTTGAAGACGAATGGCTCGTAGGCATAACGGAAGGCCTGGGTGATCATTGCCATAATCATGGCAATCTTCACCGAAGCGCCGTAGATGCCGAGCTGCTGCTGCATGTCGCTACCGGTATATAGGAACGGGAAGAGGATCTTGTCGGCCACCTGGTTGAGCACTCCTGCCACCCCAAGCAGCGCTATGGGCCAGCTGTAGACCAGCATACGGCGCATCAGCTGAGGGTCGAAGCCGTGGCGTATGCCGGCAATCTCACGGTAGAGGCAAAGCGTTATCACCGCCGAGCACACGAGGTTGATGTAGAAGGCATATCCGGGGTCGTGGCCGTCCATGCCTATATAGTAGATGACATTAAGCAGAATGTTGATGGCAATGTTGAGCAGCTGCAGAGCCGCAAACTTCAGCGCTTTCTTCTGCTGACGCAGACTGGCGAAGGGCACGGCACGTATGGCATCGAGGGTGACGGTGAGGGCCATAACCCATACGAATTGCGGTGTCGCCTCGTAGCCCAAGAAGGAACTAATGGGCGAAAGGAAGGCTATAACGAACAAGAAGAACAGTGTGGAGACGGTCGTCACCCCAGTGAGGGCCGTTGAGAACACCCGGCCAGGGTTCTCGCCTTCTTTCGTTGAGAAGCGGAAGAACGTGGTCTCCATGCCGAAGGTGAGCAGCACGAGGATGAATGCCGTCAGGGCATACATGTTTGTGATGACGCCGTAGCCGCCGTCCTGGACTGCCATCTTTGCCGTGTAGAGCGGCACGAGAAGGTAGTTCAGGAAACGCCCGATGATGCTGCTGAGACCGTAGATTGCTGTGTCCTTGGCCAGCAGCTTCATCTGCAAGGACGAAGATTTTGAAGGGTTATCCGATGGCATTGATGTCGTAAGGAGTCTCCTGGTAGACGTAGTAGTTGATCCAGTTGCTGTAGAAGAGATTGGCATGGGCCCTCCATGTCACCAACGGCGGCTTGGCGGGGTTGTTGTCTGCATAGTAGTTCAGCGGGATGTCCACGTCGTCCCTCACCCCGGCATCGCGCCTGTATTCATTGTCGAGGGTGTTGGGTGCATATTCCAAATGGCCGGTGATGAAGAACTCGCGGCCGCCACGCGCCATGACGATGCTCACGCCGCTTTCGGGTGATTCAGCCAGCAGCTGCAATTCGTGATTTGCCAGAATGTCATCGGCATGCACCTCAGAGTGGCGGCTGTGGGGCATCATGAACGTGTCGTCGAAGCCACGGAAGATGGGCAGCTGCGGACAAGTGATGTTCTGGCGGAATATGCCGAACATCTTTTTTCCCAACTGGTATTTCGGAATGCCATAGAAATGATAGAGTGCCGCCTGCGCCGCCCAGCAGATGAAGAGCGTCGAGGTGACATGAGTGCGTGCCCATGTGAATATTTCCGTCAGTTCGTCCCAGTACTTCACATCCTCGAATGGCATGTTCTCCACCGGTGCGCCTGTGATTATCATCCCGTCGAATTTCTCATTGCGCATAACCTCGAAATCGCGGTAGAACATCATCATGTGTTCGACGGGGGTATTTTTCGGCGTGTGGCTCTTCAGTTTCATGAAGTTCACGTCAATCTGCAGCGGTGTGTTCGAGAGCAGTCGTATGAGGTCGGTCTCGGTGGTTATCTTTATGGGCATGAGGTTGAGGATGACAATGCGCAGCGGGCGTATGTCCTGCCCCAGGGCACGTGTGGTGTCCATGACGAAAATGTTCTCATGCTTCAGCAGTTCGATGGCCGGCAGTCGGTCGGGAAGTCGTAGCGGCATATTGGTCTCCTATGTCTTTTAGGGCTTGTAGAGTCTGTCTGTCCTACGGGGCTTATTCAGAGACTCTTATAACTATTACTGAGATGTTGTCCCGTCCCCCAGCATCCTCAGCAGCCTGGCAGAGGGCGTCGGCATCGAAGTCTCCGGCAATGATTCTCTCAATCTCCTCGTCGTCGACCATATCTGTAAGGCCGTCGCTGCAAATCATGAAGGCGTCACCTGGCTCTATCATGTTTGTGCACTCAACGAGGTCAAGGTAGCTGCCGGTGCAGCCTCCGCCAATGCAGTTTGTTATCAACGGCGACCGTTTGCCGGTCATCCCCATGAGTGCCGCAAGCGAGTGGTCGGTGGTGAGCTGTTGCAGCTTGCCGTCGTGCTGACGGTAGAGGCGGCTGTCGCCACAGTTCATCCAGAAGAAGCGGTGCTCGTAGTAGGCCAGTGCCACCAGCGTGGTGCCCATGCCACGGCACGAGGGGTCGGTCATGCCTTTCGACTCAAGAATGTTGTTTATGCTTCGCAGCCACTCGTTCATGGCTTCGTTGAAGTTTCCTGGGGCAAGTCCCTTCGGGAGGTCGCTGAAATAGTATTTCAGGTTTCCCAGCGTGTCGGCACTGGCCACCTCTCCACAGCTGTGCCCTCCCATACCGTCGGCCAGTGCGAAGATGTAGCGGTCGCTGTCGGCGATGTCAATATTGCGGCTCATCTTTCCGTTCCTGACGAGCAAGTCGCCAACAAGAATCATGTCCTCGTTGTTGCTTCTCACACAACCCACGCGGCTGGAAGCTGTGATGTTCAGTTTCATATATCTTTTGTTTTTAGGGAGTTAATGGGAGTTAGGGGGAGTTAACTGATGCTGACTTTCAATGCCACATTAGCCAGTGAGAGTATGTCGCCATTCTTCAGCGACATCTCAACGTCGGGCTGCAACTGGTGGTCGTTGAGCTTCGTTCCGTTTGACGAATGCTTGTCGGCGATGCACCATCCCGTCGCGGGGTTGTATTTCAGCTGTGCGTGTGCTCCCGATATATACCCCTGACCTTGCAGCTGGCTTGCGTATGGCCCCTGTCGGCGTCCGATGATGGCGCCGTTGATACCCATGATACGGATGGCCAGTGACTCGTTGTAGAGAATCAGCTGTGGCATTCCCAACTGCCGGCTTTTTTCCGATGGCTGGCTGATAACACTCTGTGGCACATACTCGCTCGACACCGAGTTGTCGAGGTCTGCTGGTGCCTGTGGTTTGGGTTTCTGCTCGCCGGGGGCCAACATCAGGCCTCCACACGATGTGCAACGACGGCCTATGCCCACACGCCCACAACGCTCGCAGTAGGCCAGCTTCTGGCCGCACTGGTCGCAGTAGTGGGAGTTGTCGTCTATCTCTTCTTTACAGTTCGGGCAAATAATCATAACTATTTACGATTTACGAATTTACAATTTACTATCTTGCTACGCCGTATGAATCTCATTTTCTGTCTGACTACGCTGTAGGGATGTCTTCGGGCAGAATCAACTGGTATGCCTCCTTGGTCTTCTGTTCCTCAGGCAGCTGGCTGACACGTATGGAAAGCTGCTGTATGGTCGCATCGAGCATGTTGCGCATCTCGCGGGCATTGCCGAACGACTCGTCCTTGTTGGCAATCATGTCGCAGATCACGTCGAGGGCCTTGAACTCGGCCTGCGGCGACAGCTGGTACTGCTCCTTCTGCGCCATTTTCTTGAATATGGCCAGAAGTTCGTCCTCGTTGTAGTCCTCTATATGTAGCTTGTGGGTGAAGCGGCTCGCCAGTCCGGGGTTCATCTGCAGGAACTCCTCCATCTTGTCGTGGTAGCCGGCGGCGATGACGACGAACTTGCCACGGTCGTCCTCCATGCGCTTCATCAGTGTGTCGATGGCCTCCTTGCCATACTGGTCGTTCTGGTCGCTGAGTGTGTATGCCTCGTCGATGAAGAGTATTCCGCCCATGGCCTTGTCGCACATCTGGTTGACAATCTTCGGAGTCTCGCCCATGTATTTCCCCACGAGCGTAGCCCGGCTTGTCTCTATGACGTTGCTTGTGGGCAGTATGTCCATGGACTGCAGCACCTCGCCCATCTTGCGCGCAATCGATGTCTTTCCCGTCCCCGGGTTTCCTGAAAGGATGAAGTTCATTGCCATCTGCTGCACGTTTCCAGCTCCGGCCTCTGCCCTCTGCTTCATGAACACGCTCTGCACGGCGAGACGTCTGATGGCGTTCTTCACCGAGCGCATACCGATGAACTCGTCAAGCTCGTTGAGCACCTCTTCGAGCGGCCGCGACAACGAAGCCTGGGTTGCGGGCAGGTCTTCTATTGTCAGGCGGTACATGTCGTCGAGAAGGAATCCTGCTGCGTCGTCGTCGGTGATGGCAACGTCGGGGTTGCTCATCTTCAGCACGAGACGCTGGCTCTGCCGCTCAATGCTCTCGTCGAATATTCGGCGTGCCTCTCGTGCGTTGCCGAAATTCTTGTCGCGGCGCAGGTATATCTGGTCGAAGAGCCGTCGTATGGCGGCCTGTGTCTGCTCGTCGATGATGAAATTCTTGGCCTTTGCCATGTTCATGAATATGGCAGTCAGCTCGTCGGGCTTGTAGTCGTCGAAGTGTATGGTCTGTGTGAAGCGGCTCTTCAGTCCGGGGTTCGAGTCGATGAAATCGTGCATCTGGTCGGTATATCCCGCCACTATGCAGATGAACTTTCCGCGGTCGTCCTCCAGTCGCTTGAGCAGCGTGTCTATGGCCTCGCTGCCGAAGGAGTCCTGGTCGCCTCCCTTCAGGGTGTATGCCTCATCAATGAAGAGCACTCCGCCCATGGCGGTGTCAATGAGCTGGTTGGTCTTGATGGCAGTCTGTCCGCTGTAGCCCGAGACGAGTTTCGAGCGGTCGGCCTCGACGAGCTGCCCCCGCGACAGTATGCCCAGGGTCTTGAACACGTCGGCCATGATGCGGGCCACGGTGGTCTTTCCCGTTCCGGGATTGCCGGTAAACACGTAGTGCTTGCCGAGGAAAGTGTTCGATTCGCCGCGCTTTATCTGCAGGTTGAGGTAGGCGGCCAGGTTGGCCACCTCTTTCTTCACAGCCTCCAGTCCTACCATGCCGTCAAATTTCTGCAGACACTCCGTGTAGTCCACAGTCTGCGGAGCCTCGTAGGGCACGTCGGCCACCTCTATTGTCATCAGGTGCTCGTTGGTCATCAGCGAGGCATCCTCCTGTTGCAGTCGTGTGGCCTGGCGCTTGCACATCTCGTCAAACAGTGTCCGCATGGTGCGCCCGTTGGCGAATGTGCTGTCGCGGTGCTTGTACTGCTCCTCTATGAGCTTGCGGGCCAGCTTCACGGCATCGTCGCTGAACACGTAGTTCTTCTCATGGGCGAAATGCTTCATAATCTCGAAGAGCTGCTCAGGCGTGTAGTCCTCAATGTCGAGGTTGTAGTTGAAACGGCTCTTCATGCCCGGGTTTACACGGAAGAGGTTCTCCATCTCCGTGCGGTATCCCGCTGCTATGACGACGAACTTTCCGCGGTCGTCCTCCATGCGCTTCATCAGCGTCTCAAGTGCCTGTGCCCCCTGCGTGTCACGGTCGCCGGCCTGGCTCACTGGTGCCAGCGTGTATGCCTCGTCGATGAAGAGTATGCCGCCCATGGCCTTGTCGCACAATTCGTTGACGACCTTCGGGGTCTCTCCCTGATATTGCGAAACCATCTTCGAACGGTCTACCTCCACGACATGCCCCGAATCGAGGTAGTTGATAGACGCCAGAATCTCGCCCAGCTTTCGTGCCACGGTGGTCTTTCCTGTTCCGGGGTTTCCTGTGAGCACTATGTGCATCGACATCTTCTGCTGGTCGCCCAGTCCGCGCTCAGCACGCTGCACGCTGTTCTGCACCGAGTAGGCCATCTCCCTGACGGCG
This sequence comes from uncultured Prevotella sp., assembly GCA_905233425.1. Taxonomy (GTDB): domain Bacteria; phylum Bacteroidota; class Bacteroidia; order Bacteroidales; family Bacteroidaceae; genus Prevotella. The sequence continues at coordinate 9,779 of CAJOEC010000048.1, forward strand.
TGCTTCACGCTGTCCATGCCTATGAACCCGTCGAGGTCGCGCAGTATGTCCTCCAACGGTCGCTCGTCGGGCACATAGCCCTTTATGTCCTCCTTCTCGACCACGGTGCTGTGGGTGCCGCGGCTAATGAAAGCGGTGAAGATATCCTCGGCGGTCTTCATGGCCAGATGGGCATTGCCGAAGGTCTCGTCCTTAATCTTTATCTGATACTTGAAAAAACGCATCAGCTGATGGTCGGCCTCCTCGGTGAAGTCGTTAAGGCCGTATTTCTCACTCAGCTCCTGCTTCGTTATCTCGCACAGCTCATGGTAGCCTCTTTCAGGCAAACGGAATGTGTACTTGAAGCGGTTCTTAACAGCCGGGTTGCTCTCAAGGAAGTCATCGAGGCCCTTTGGCAGACCGGCAATCATAACTATGGGGTTGTCGTTCCACTTGTCCATCTCTACGAAGAGTTTGTCAAGCGGATTCACCTGGTTGGAGTAGCGGTCGGGCAACAGTTTCTGTACGTTGTCGAAGAAGAGTATTCCCCCCCGTGCCTTCTTGATGTTGTCGTCCCACTTGTCGACAAAGCGCTGGTAGTCCACGGCATCGACGACGGTCAGCTTCGGCTTGTCTATGATTTTGTGCTGGAAGAAATAGTCGCGGAGAATATTTGCCAGGGCCGTCTTTCCCGTTCCCGTCTCACCAATAATAATGGCGTTCACCGAGAGCCTTATGGCGGCAATGTCCTTTCTCGAGCGGAGGAAGGTGTAGGTGTCCACGATTGTCTGCAGCTGGCTCTTGACATCCTGCATACCCACAAGTTTGTCGAGCACATGCTGCGACACCATCGGCTCACCGCACCATTTGCAGAATTTAGCAATGCTTCTGTTCTCCTTTTTACAGTTTTCGCATATCATATCCGTATGTGTTTAAAGTATAAGGATAGGCGTCGCAAGGTAGCACGCTGTTTCGCCAGTCCTCGCATTTTGAGTGCAAAAGTAGTGAATAAAATCCAAACGGCGAAATTTTCTTGTTTAAAACTTTCTTAACGCCGTGTTTTTTTCACTTTTTCCTTGTCAGTTTCCTCAGCCGCCGCTTTGCGTCGCCAGCATCGGGATAAAGTTCCAATGCCTTCTCATAGTTGCGGATGGCGGCATCGTACATCTCCTCATGCTCACATTCCTTCCCCAGCAAAACGTATTCGGCTGAGAGTCGCTTCAGGGTTTTCTCGTGCTCGGCTTTCTCGGCCTTCAGCCGTTCTATCTCCTCCTTCTGGCGGTTAATGATTCCCAGCTTGCGGCGGATGTATCGGCGGGCCACGGGTTTCTCTATGTCGTAACGGCTGTGTATGGCCTTGAAGAAATTATCGAGGAACAACTGGAAATCGCCTCTGTCAAAAGCCATTATAGCCTCTCGGTATTCACGGTCAGCCTTTCCCTCCTGCATCACCTGGGCTATGAGCTGCTGGTCGTTGTAACGTGTGGCGAACTGCACCACCTCGGCACGCACGAAGATGTCCTGCTGACGAATGGGCGCGGCAAGGGTTATGCCGTCGAGCGATGTGCAGCGCGACAGGGCTACGTATGTCTGTCCGCCGGCGAAGGCCCCACCGGTGAAGTCGATGTTCACCTGTTGGAACGTCAATCCCTGGCTCTTGTGCACAGTGATGGCCCATGCAAGACGCAGGGGGAACTGGGTGTAGGTGCCAAGAAGCTCCTCCTCGATCTTCTGCTCTTTCTCGTTGAAGGTGTAGCGCATGTTCTCCCACACCTCGCGCTCCACAATGAAATCGCGCCCTTCCTCGGACATCACGGTGACGATGCCACCCTCCTCGTCAATCTCCGAGACGGTACCCAGAGTGCCGTTCACCCACCGTTTGTCCTTGTCGTTCTTGATGAAGATGACCTGTGCACCGGGCTTCAACTGCAACTCCATCGGCGTTGGAATCGACGATTCTGGGAAATCGCCCTTGATGACACCATGGAAGACGGTTGGCAGTCCGGGGATGGCCGAGAGATGCTGATCGTTGATATAGTCGACAGTGTCGCGGCGGGTGGCGAGGGTGATGCGCAATGGACTTAGTTTATAGTTAATAGTTTTTAGTGAATAGTTATGATTACCACCTTCACTGTGTTCGCCGCTTTGTTGGTAATCATAACTATTCACTATTAACTGTTCACTATTAACTAAAGCGACGCGTGAGTTCAGTGCCCTTATGTCCTGCTCCGTGGCCCTGTTCTGTCTTATGCGGTCGAGGAGGGCGATGAAATGGTCGTCTTTTTGGCGGTAGACCTTGCGCAACTCAATGGAGACGAGCTGCATCTGCTGCCACACCTTCGCGTTAAAGAAATAGGGACTCTGGTAGAAGGGGCGCAACAGCTGGCGGTCTTCCTCCTTGAGCACAGGTTCAAGCTGGTAGACATCGCCGACGAGGAGCAGTTGCTTACCGCCGAAAGGCTCGCCGTTGCGGGTGTAGATGCGCAGCACACGGTCGATGAAATCGATGATGTCGGCACGCACCATCGAGATCTCGTCGATGATGATCAGCTCAACCTCGCGCAGCAGCTTGCGGTGGGCGCTGGTGTACTTCAGCGTCTCCTTGATGTGGCGGCGGTCGTAGCGTGTGTCGTTGGGCAGCAGGGGGTGGAAGGGCAGTTTGAAGAAGCTGTGGAGCGTCGAGCCTCCGGCGTTGATGGCGGCAATGCCCGTCGGGGCGAGTATTACGTGCTTCTTCTTGGTGTTGGCGGCAACATAGCGCAGAAACGTCGACTTTCCCGTACCCGCCTTCCCCGTGAGAAACAGCGAGCGGCGGGTGTAGGAGACAATCTGGAGGGCGTCCTGCCACTCCTTGTTCTGAAGGTCAAGTTCCACGGCTATTCTGGGTTTGAGGGGGAGGCTTCCTGGCCCGCTGGGGTTACAGGGGGAGCGGTGGCTTCAGGGTCTGCAGACGGCGCAGGCTCCAACGGGGCGTCGCCGGGCAGGATTTCCTCGTCGTAGCTGTCGAAGGAGCCGATGTGGAGGCTGTCTATGTAGTCGGAAATAGGAAGCTGGTAGCCTACGCACTGGTAGATTTCGGGCGTTATGGAATCGTCGTGCAGTGGTGGGAACTTGGCGCGGTAGTGTGCGAAATGCCTGTCACCAAGCACCTTCTTGAAGAACCGCCCGCAGATGGGCAGTGCCGTGCGGCTTCCCTGCCCCAACTGTCCGGTGCGGAAGTGTATGGCGCGGTATTCGCCTCCCACCCATGCCCCGCATACGAGGCGGGGGCTTATGCCCATGAACCAGGCGTCGCTGTGGTTGTTCGATGTCCCTGTCTTCCCGCCGAAGTCGGTGTCGGCAAAGTCGCGCACATACTCCCACAGCCTCATGCTTGTGCCCCCCGGCTCGTACATTCCGGCCTTGAGCATCTGCTGCATCAGGAATGCCGTGCGGTATGTCAGAGCCTGCCGCTGCTCGTCGGCAGCACGGTAGATCTCGTGGCCGTCGCGGTCGAGGATATGCGACACAAACCTCACGTCGTGGGCCATGCCGTCGTTGACCACAGTGGAATAGGCGTTCACCAACTCAAGAAGATTCACGTCGCTGGCTCCAAGTGCCAGTGCAGGTGTCTCTTCCAGTTTGCTCTTGATGCCCATGTCGTGTGCCGTGGCTGCGATGTTGCTGATGCCCATCTCCTGTCCGAGGCGGGCAGCTATGCTGTTCACACTCTGGGCAAAGGCGGCCTTCAGCGTCATGTTGTGGCCAGTGAAATACCCGTTGGCGTTTGTCGGCGCCCATATCTTGGGTTTTCCGCTTCCGTCGTCCATCTTCAGCGCATAGTAGGTGTCCATGCGGTGCTCACATGGTGTGGCCCCGCGCTTCATGGCCTCGGTGTAGACGAAGAGCTTGAAGGTGGAGCCAGGCTGTCGCTGTGCCGTCACCTTGTCGTATTTCCATGAGTTGAAGTCGAGGTCGCCCACCCATGCCTTGACGCTGCCCGTCTGTGGCTCCAAAGCCACAAAGCCGCAGTGCATGAAATGAACCATGTAGCGTATGCTGTCCATGGTGCTCATCTCGCGCTCCACAGGCCCGTCGTAGCTGAACAACTTTACGGTGTGGGGCTTGTTCAGGTAGTAGTCCACTGAGTCGGGACTATCGGGGAACCGTTCCTTTAAGTGCTTGTAAATGGGCAGTCTGGAGGCGATGTTCTCGATGAACCCTGCAATCTCCCGCTGCTGCTCGTCCACCCACGGGTTCATGCCGCGCCAATGCTCGTTGAACCGGGCCTGCAGCTCGCGCATCTGCCCCCATGCGGCCTCCTCGGCATAGTGCTGCATACGGGTGTCGATGGTGGTGTAGATTTTCAGACCGTCGGTGTAGATGTCGTAGCCATAGTCGCGGCACCACTGCCGTATGTTACTCTTCAACGCCTCACGGAAATAGTCGGCGTCGCCGTCGTAGGCGTTCTCCACACTGTAGTCCAGCTTTATGGGCAGTTCCTTCAGCTCCTGGCACTGTTCGTATGTGAGATGACCGTGGGCCAGCATGTTGTCGAGCACCACGTTACGGCGCATTAGACTGTTGTCGGGGTGGAGGCGTGGGTTGTAATAGGTTGTGGCCTTGAGCATACCGACGAGCACTGCCGCCTGGTCGGCGGTGAGTTCGGCGGGCTTCACCCCGAAATATGTCTTGCACGCCGTCTTTATGCCGTAGGCGTTTGAGCCGAAGTCCACGGTGTTGGCATACATGGTGAGTATCTCCGACTTCGAGAAATGGGTTTCCAGCTTTACTGCGAGAATCCATTCCTTAGTCTTCATTATCAGCATCTTGAGACCGGGAATCCTGCCCAACAGCCCAGTGCTGTACTCCGTGCGCACACGGAAGAGGTTCTTTGCCAACTGCTGGGTGATGGTCGATGCGCCACGTGCCTCGTCGTGCACCACGTAGTCCTTCAATGCGGCGGCAAAGGCGGGGAAGTCGATGCCGAAATGATGGAAATAGCGTTCGTCCTCGGTGTCGATGAGCGCCTGCCAGAACACGTCGTTCACCTCGTCGAATGTCACAGGCGTGCGGTTCTCGCTGAAGAACTTTCCTATCATCACGCTGTCGGCACTGTAAATCTCAGAAGCCTGAGCCGGGCGTGTGTTAATAACGGTGGCCATGCTTGGCGACTTGCCGAAAAGGCCGAGGAAATTGATGTCGACGGCTCCGAGGTAGAGGAGTATGGCGACGACGAGCGATGCCACAGCCGACAGGCAACCCACGTACCACGGGCGTCCTTTATAAAGATGTACGTACCAATTTATTATACTCCGCAGCCCTTTCAGCAAATACTTCAGCACTTGCCACCCGGCCGTTGCAATTGTCTTCAGTGTTTTCAATGTTCAATCTCCAATTAAGCGGTAGCAAATTGTTCACTTTTCACTATTCACTTTTCACTTTACCCTTAACGTTCCCCTCTCGGCCAGTGTGTCGTGGTTGTTGGCGGTGTCAGTCCAGTCCACACGTATCTGTGTCGGTATGGCATTGATGTATTTCTCAATGTTTGTGTATCCGTCGCCGTTAAGGTCGCCGTTGGCATCGGCCGGGTCGTTGGGGTTCAGTCCGTTGGCCTTCTCCCACTCGTCGGGCATACCGTCCATGTCGCTGTCCTTGTAGGGCTCCCAGGCTCGGTATTCTGGGTAGCCGCCCATCTGGCGCGGGTCGGTGATGATACCCTTCTTGTAGCTGTCGTTTTCCAGTCGGCGGTACTTGAACAGCCCCTCGTCGTTCTGGCTCTTCTTGTGCAGCCCCCACATATCGCCATAGGGAGTAAGGGTTGAGGGTTGAGAGACTTTACTCTTGCCTTCAGATGTAACGTCTCTCAACTCTGAACTCTCAACACTAAACTGTTTCTCATAATCGGGCACATAGTATGCGATGCCCGTGCGCACCTCTTCGCAGATACGCTGGTCGACGATGTCGCGGCAGGGCACCGTGGCACCGACGTTCTGCAGCACCCAGTCGAAGGCCTTTTCAGTCTCCATGATGGTGATGAAAGGCATGACGAATGGCTCGTTGCTGCGCATTAGTGCCAGCTCTGTCTCATCCATCTCTCCGTCCTTGTCGGCTGTCTGTATGCCTCCGTTCCAGTTGTCGGCGGTAATCTCGGGATAGCCCTCCATGATGTTGCCAGTGGCATATACACGTCCGAACTGCTTGAAGGGGAAGAGTCCCTGCGAGCGGCTCTCGCTCTTCACTATGCGGTGGCCGACGGCATTGTCCTTCGGCGTGAGCGGACCGGGCTTGTAGTAGTTGTTGATAAAGTTCGACATCGTGGTGTACTCTCCGCCGTCGGCTGTGCGGTGCACCCAGTTGTAGACCACGTTGTTCACGAAGTTGAACACCCCGCCCCACCCTATCGACGGGTTGCGGCCGGTATTGTCGGCCCAGAGGTTTCGCATGAAGGTGGTGTTCTCGCCGCCGATGGTTGAGCCGAAAGAGTGGTTCCACGTGTCAAGGGCCTTCGCCGAGATGGTGTTCTGTATGGTCACGTTCACCGTGGGTTCCTTGCGTTTGTCCTTGCCGTCGTGGAGGTCGAACATGTGGCGGTAGAACGATATGTTCTCGTCAAGCCCCCATTCACACGAACAGTGGTCGATCATGATGTTGCCCACGGGATTGCCGCCGAAGGAGTCCTCACGGTTCCACACGAGGGTCTCGCCCCGGCGGAATCGGATATGGCGCACAATGACATCGTGGGTGTCCACCTGGAACGACTCGCCGGCAATGATAACTCCGTCGCCGGGGGCCGTCTGTCCGGCGATGGTGATATATGGAGCACGGACGTAGATGGGCGATGTGAGGCGTATGATGCCGCTGACGTTGAACACCACAATGCGTGCCCCACCCTGCTCGCAGGCCCAGCGGAATGAGCCGGGGCCGTCATCGTTGAGGTTGGTGACCGTCAGCACCTTGCCGCCACGGCCGCCGAAGGTGTACATGCCGCCGCCCTCAGCACCGGGGAAGGCGGGGATCCTGGCCTGGCGCAGATCGTAGGGGCGTGAGGCCCAGGGCACGTAAGGGCGGCCTTTCTTGGCCTCCTCGACGACGATGGGGAAGGCCACCTCCCAGGCGGAGTCGCTGTGGGAAGTCCACCTGGCCTTTAGTGAATCGACAAGGTGCTTGGCCTCGTCGGTGAGTTGTGGGTACTGGGCGAAGGCTGCCGTTGCCGAAAGGAGCAGCAAACCGAGGGTAGTCAGTGGTCTTTTCATTGATTGTCAAGTGTTATTCGTTGGTTTGCGTGCAAAATTACTATTTTTCCGCGTTACAGCCAAACAAATTAGCACAAATTATTATAATTATCATTCAAATTCGTGGACCAAATTATGATAATTATTCAAATTTGTTTCCAAAAAAACGTAATGCGTTTGGTCTGTACGGGAAAGGCTTTGGGTGTGTTCGGAAAAGGGCGTGGGTGTGTCCAGAAAAGGGCTTGGGAGTCCCAAAAAGTTCGCGCCGTGCGAACTCGGAGTCCGCACGGCGCGGACTGACAGTTCGCCCGGCGCGAACTGGAAGTCCTCTCCGGGCGGACTAATTGGCATGTCGGAGACGATTTTGACAGAGACACGGGCATTATATTTCGATTACAGCAACTAAAGTTGCGATTAGCTGCGCGAAGCAATCTGTGAAATCCTACATAATAGCGGCTTCAGCTGCTGTAATAGGCAAAATAATCCGTGTAATCTGTGAAATCTGTGGTCGTTTTATATATGCGAAAGTTGTATCCAAGTTAATAAAGTTTTGAAAATATTCTCCGAATTGCTTGGCGGTTCGGATTTTTCGTCGTACTTTTGCATCTGACTCTGTAGGGGCAGGCCCCGTGCCAGCCCGATGCCCTTCCAAGGGCAGTGCAGTGTCAAGACATCGATGGAACACCTGAGGCTGAGAACACCGTTTGTAATGACGGTCGAAGGGAAATGCGTTTAACGGACGTTACCGTTCTGTGCATTCAGACTTCGCGACCTTGAAATCTTCACAGAAGTAATGCAACGGAAACGCTTGCGAGGGTTGATTATATCCCTACTGCTGTTTACTTTAGCCGTTGCCAGTATTCCCAAAGATTGCCCTTTATTCTCTTTCCAATTTCTTCAAAAGCAATATCTTCTTTTGACTTTATGCTTTTCAAGAAGCCTTTCCATCGGGCTATGCGGTTTTTATCGGTATAGAAATCGTCACTAAACAGAGGATGGTTTTCTATATAAACAGTCTTACGGTTACGGAAGGTATTCTGTATAGCCTCTGTCAATACGTCGGTCTTCAAGTTGTCACTTTCCAATATACGGTATATGTCGAAGAAATCCTTCATCCTGCTGTTGTTGACAGACAGGGAAATCATTGCCTCAAACTTCTCTGCCACAACCGTTTCAAGCGAATAGGCAAGTATATCCACGCTTGGCACGTTCTCAAGCAGCAGCGGGTATGATAGTTCCTGTGGCCCAGGTGTCACAATATCGCCAAAGCCAATATCCATAGATATTTGCTGTCGTACCGAGTCCAGATGTGCTGTCATTGTGAGCCTCGCACCATGATATTTCTTTTCCTGTGTGATGTCAACGACCTCGATGCTGTCACCGTCAAATTTCACCCCATCTTCTGCGCATGGCATAGCTGCAATCTCGGCAAATATGCCCTTGATGTATTCCTTATCGTTGCTGATATGGGTTCCGAGGAAATCAATGTCCTTTGTCGGTCGGGCTTTCTCTTGGTTAAAAGCATACAGGAGTGCGCCGCCCTTCAGATAGAAATTTTCCTTATATTCACTTTGAGACACACGATAGAGAAAGCGCTCGTGGAGGTATCTCACAAGAATAGTCATATATGGGATACCACTCTCGTTAGCCACTGTCAGCAGGCGTGTCTTCACGGACTTGCCGTAGTTTTTTATCTCTTTCTTTGTCATACCAGATAATCAATCAAACCATTCATAATGTTAGCCACCCTCATCTTCTTGGCATATTCATTCAGGCGTGTAAGGTTCCTGTCAGACCTGACAAGGTAGTTCTTCAGAATCTCAGAACTGATGTCAATACCTATTTTATTACGGAACTTCACGGCATCGCACACGGATTTTTCGAGATCATAGATTCTCACCTTGTAACCCTCAATCTCCCTTTCTGATACACCCAACTCGAAAGCGGACTGCGACCAGTAATAAAGAGCCACAGGAGGATAGTCAGGCAATATCACCTTCCGTTTCTTTTCAATGGCGATACAAATATCAGGCGGCAACTTGGTTGTCAGCTCATAATACGCCCATGCGGAGTACATACATACCACACCGCCCGGCACAATCTTCTCCACGTCAATCATGGTCTTTGCCATTTCTTCAGGAAGGGCATAGATGCCGTTTCTGATGCGGACAACGTTGCCATTGGCCACTTCTGCCAGAAGTTGGTCATACATTGCGCGGTTATCTATATCCTTCGCGCGGATATAGCCGCCATGTTCATGTATAAATGATACTACAGTCATAATCCACAAATCTCCGTGCAAAGATACGGCTTTTATTCGAATTAGCCGTAGAAAATGAGAGTTTTTTTAACGAAAGTAGTGTATTTTTCGTTTAACGGACATCACCGTTCTGTGTGTTCAAACTTCGCGGTGAGGACGTTCTGTTCGCAAGCTATAGGTCTGTAGAGGGACGTTTGTTTTCGTGCCACGGGAAGGAGTCGGGCTGTGCAGCGTTGTTTTTCAGCCTGATACTGTTTGCCCGTGTTACCGTCTTTGAACTCCACTGCTTCCAGTCGTCGAGCATGGCCTGTCGCACTTGGTCGCGCTCCTGCTGCGACAGGCTTCCGTTTCTGTCCGCCAGCCCGTCGGCATAGTTGTAGATGAACCTGCTCACGTTCGTCACGCGTGTGCTCAAGTCGCTCCAGCGGTATTCCCATTTGCTCAGCGTGTCTAAGTGACGGTCTATCTGCGAGCGTTCTATCTCTTTGTGGAGAGCCTGAAGGGCTGCGGCCTTTGCGCGGTCTGTTCGGGTCAGTTCGTCCTGTAGGGCGGTGTTCGCATCTGTCAGGTGGCGTATGGAGTCGCTCAGCGTTGCCATGTTCCTGCTCATCTGCGTCTGCATGGCTGCTTGCGCCTCGTTGCTCTCGCGCTGCCGCTTGTCACTCTCTGCTTGCTGTTGCTGCAGTTGCCTTTGCAGTGAATCGATGGCGGCTGTCTGCGTCGCCATGCTGTCTGCCGGTGCGTGGTAGGCCACGCTTCCCAACGCGACAATCGCTATCATTGCTGCCATTGCTGCCGACGCCCACTTCCATCGTTTCCGTCGTTTCAGTCTGTTGGCCACGTCTTCCAATAGCTCTCCCACCGAGGCATAGCGCTGTTCGATGGGTTTCAGGCAGCGGTCTATTACTGGCTTGTACACCTTGCCCAGCTCCAGTTGCTGCAGGATGAGTCCCAGTGAATAGATGTCGTTGCGGATGTCGGGCACTGCCTGGCTGGCCTGTTCCGGCGACATATAGCTGAGTGTTCCGGCGGGCTGTTTCAGCACGGCGTGCTGGTCGGTGTCGGCCATGCCGAAGTCGATGAGCTTCACACGTTGGCCGTTGCGTGTCACCATGATGTTCTCTGGCTTCAGGTCGCGGTGCACGATGCCCTGCGAGTGGACGTATGCCAGCGCGTCGCACAGCTGCCGCGCTATTTCCTGACGCTGTGGCAGGGGCAGTCGGTGCAACGCTTGGAAGCGTTGCCCACTATCATGTTGGGTCTGCAACGCTTGGAAGCGTTGCCCACTACCTTCCAGAAAGCTTTCCAGCGTCTCGCCGTCGATGTACTCCATGACGATGCACGGCCCTATGCCCTCCACCTGTTCCATGCCCGTGGCCTGTACCACGCCGGGATGCTGCATCTGCATCAGCACCTCCAGTTCCTTACGCAGCATCTGGCGGTAGGGTGTCAGCTGGACTTTGTCGGCATTGAGCGTCTTCAGCACATACCAGCGCCCGTAACGCTTGGCGCGCAGTAGGCGGCAGTAGCCCTGGGCGCTCAGCTCCTGCAAGTCGGTGAACTTAGGGCTGACGCCCTCGAAGGTATCGGTGAGAAATGACGAACTTTCCATAATTATTTTGCAAAATTACAAATTATTTGGGAATAATGAGTAATGATTGCTCTTTTTTTCGTAATTTTGCCGCGAAATTGCACTATGTGACTATGAAATATGCACTAATAAGGATATTGTTTATTGGTTATTGTTTATTGTCCTCACTTCCCTCGTTTGCTCAGAATGAGCTTACTGGCTATGACTTGGGGCGGCTGTTTTTCGACTCTGTACGCTGCGACGGTCGCATGGTGCAGATGGCTTTCCGCTGCCATCCCAAGTTTAGTGACCGTTGTTTCGTAGGCTATCGCGAGTACGGCAGTTGTGCCATCGACACGCTGACTGCAGGGCGCATCGTCCTGCCCGACAGCGTGACCGACGACGAGGGGCAGCGGCGCCATGTGTGGGCACTTGGCCGCCAGGCATTTGCTCATTGCCGCCATGTCACCGAGGTGGTGATGCCCGATGAGATGCAGGAGATTGGCGACCAAGCGTTCTACGGCTGTACTGCCCTGCGTGAGGTGACGCTGCCACTGGCACTTAGGGTGATCTATCCTTTTGCTTTCAGGGGATGCTCCAGTCTGAGCATAGTGCGGGTGAAGGTTCCCACCAAACAGTTTGGTATCTACGACAACGTCTTCGACCAGCAGACGCTCGACCATGCCACCCTCATAGTTCCTACCGGCACCATTAAGCAATACTCCGAAAGCCTCGTCTTCGGCATGTTCCGCTACCGTACCGAAGACTTTGAATAGATAATTCAAGTTCCGCAAGTTCTATTTTACCACAGATTACACAGATTGCACAGATTTTGGATGCGCATTGTCGATGCTATTTCGCAGATTATATCTTGATTTCACAGATTGGCTACGCCACATGGCATCTGTGTAATCCAAATAGAATCGCGGCTTGGCCGCTGAAATCAACAAGAAATCCGTTTAATCTGTGCAATCTGTGGTCGTTTTCATACATGCGAAAGTTGAGATAGATAATAGTTCATAGTGAATAGTTTATAGTTGGCTACTGAGACGTTCAAAACGCACGCCGCCTATCCTGCCACATATATAAGTTGTGGGCGGGTTGCTTCCGTGCTGCAGCTGGTCAAGGTAGAGCGGCTCCCCCTCGATGATGATGCCGCAGAGGAACGTGTCGCCCACCTGCAGCCTTGTCTTCTCCGCATAAATGACGCTGAAGTGCTGGCTACCGTTATACTCCACGTCGCAGATGCGCCCCGGCTGCCATGTCAGCCTCAGCCGGTCGCCGCGCGTCAGCCCGTCGAGCACACTCAGCCGCCGTCCCAGGAAGGGCGAGCTTGGCGGCCCAGCCATGCTGCCAGTAGTGCCACTGTTTGCGAAAGCCTCAAAGTCGTTATAGCCGATGAACCGCGCCAGGATGGACAGCGTGGAGCGGTGGGGTGTGCGCTCCTCGTCCAACTTACCCCATATACGTCGCAGCGTGTTGCGGCTCACCATTTCGCCCGTGCGGGCATAGACGCGTTCGCTCAGCAGGTCGAAGTCCTTGGGTGTCTGCAACCGTCTGCCCATTGCCTGTTCCACGGCCTGGCAAAGGGCATTAATCTCTTCTCTTGTCACTTCCATGCTGCAAAGTTACGCTTTTTCCCTCATTCGGCCATTGCCCAAAGGGGAAAAAATGCTCAAGCATGGTTAAATGGGCTGGAATGGGCTGACTAATGCAATTATTGTTATCTTTTCCTTATTTGCTCAACAATACTTACAAGATAAGTCTGTAGTGCAAGTATGTGCATGGGAGTAGGTTTGCCTTTCTTGAACCTATAGGGCAAACCGTTATTGAGGTACATCTGTATGCCAGCATGTCCAGGATGACTCTCCGTGTATTTTGATACTACATCAAGGCTTGGATGCTTTCTGACTTTCCCTACATTCAGTATGGCTGCTCCCCATAAACTCTCCCCAACGGTGAACCAATTCCTTATACGCTCTCCGTTAACAAAGGCTTCATCTAAAGTACAGAATAGCGCTCGTTCGACTGAAACGTATGATTCATTGTCCTTGAACAGCATGAAATTATCAGCCGAAAGCCCAGTCACCTCATTATATCCGTTGGGTGAAGAAATGAGCCTGAAGATTTGCTCTTCGTCGGAAACATCGTATCTACTGTCCATCTTGCTGTTGCTGGTTCAATAGATTGTAAAATTGTCTTACGACATCTTGTTCCTCCATTGTTCCCTCGCCCATCTCAGTATTCAGCGTGTCAGGGTTTACAATTGCGTAAGAAAAAGAATCGGAGCCAATATCTACAGAAGCAACAGTATTATTCACAATCAGCTTCAGCATGACAGTGGCATGGTTGGAGCAATATGCCCCTGCTTTTATGAGAAGTGAATCGGAGGGGCAAGCATTCACAAAGCTGATGGCATCCTCTATTGCGTCAAGACTTGGCCTTTCCTGGGGAGTGGCATGACCGCAAACCTCCTTGATTTGAAGCGTAAGCTCAAAAGCAGGTCGAACCCTCATGTCATGTTCGGCATCCCGCAACAGTCGGTTACCCAGCTCCCATCTTGTAGCAGCACTTGCATGCTGGGCAGTAATATAGGCCAAAAGACCATCAAACGCACTTGCTCGTAAATGTGTAGCGGCAGGTTCAGATGCCATTGCGACGTCAACTTCTTCCATAATAAAAAAGGACTTAGGTTGCAAAAGTAACCATTTTTCCCGTTCCCTCCAAATTTTTCCTCAACTTTCTTTTGTGTTTCCAATCTTTTTTGAAATTTTGCAGCCGATTCCTGTTGTCCGAAAGGATGAGAGGAGTCAAAGACATCGATGGAACACCTGAGGCCGACGATGCCGTTTGTAGGGCAGGCCGAAGGGAAAGGCGTTTAACGGACGTTACCGTTCTGTGATCTCTAACTTCGCAACTTAGATCTACGCACAGAGGTAATGCAACGGAAACGCTTGCGTGGGTGGATTATATCCCCACAGCTGCTATATATAATAATGTATAGCCATTTGTGGTATTTATAATCACTTGGCGTGGGCTGACAGCGTTGCTTATCCTTGCGTAGGGGCAATGCGAAGGCCTGAGATCAGGGATGGGCGAGAAAGTTAGATTCTCCCATGCCTTTTTTGTTTCCGTAGGGGCAGGCCCCGTGCCAGCCCGTATGACAAGTCGAAGAAAGGAAATCTATAGGCCGCGAATAGCAGTGTTTCTGCCTGTAGCAGCCGTCCAGTGAAAGAAATTTGCCCCCCAAAGTAAAATGGGCTTAAATGGGCTGGCACTGTTTCACGGGAAAGCAGTAACTTTGCGCCCAAATCCCTCACATTATACCAACTAAATAACAAAAAAGGATAAGATATGAAATCAATGAGCAAAAAAGAATTAGAAGAAATCAAGAGGAAGTTTGAAGGCAAACGCCTTGTTGTACTTGTAGGAGAACGTAACTGCGGTAAGACGACAACTCTCTTTGAGGTGGCCAGACGATTGGCTAAGGACTGGCAACCAGAGTGTCAGCAGTGCTGTGTTGATGCGGCATTCAATACTTTTATCAATCCCGATGAAACCCGCAGCGACATTCGCATTGTATTGCCTACTGACAATGGCGAATATGTCTATCTGTCTTCGCATGGAGATGATTTGCGAAACATTGAAAACAACCTGAAGTTCTTAACGAACTCTTTAGACCACAGCCTGCATCTGTATCTGGCCCATGAAAAGAGTCTGAGGCGTATTGACTGGAAAAATGGTCTTATAAAGTATCCCCCTACGGTGTGCGTCACTGCCTGTAGCTATCCACAAAATGGAAAGAACAGAGCAATGGCGGAGCAGATGAAGAAAGAACTGGAGTTTGTAGATGAGAATGGCATTTGGTGCAAGAAGGAGTCTGGCATAGAACAGCCTGATGGCTCTTACGACAACAGCCAGATGATAGAAAAAATGGTGAAAATCATAAAAGAACAAGTAGAACATCAAAAAATAGAAGTATTATGAAGAGACAGTTATTAACTTTAGCGTTGCTACTATGCGCAGTCATGGGCAACGCAACAGCCATTTTCAATGGCAATGGTCAGGGAACGCAGTCATCTCCATACGAGATTTGGAACCTGGACCGACTGAACGAAGTGCGCAACTTCGTGGGTGATGAGAGCAGTGGGGTCTATTTCCGCCTTGAGAAAGACCTCGACTTGACCGAGTATCTCGAAGGACTCAGCTGGGAAGCTATCGGCACATCTGCTGAGCCGTTCAAAGGCGTGTTCTTGGGTAACGGCAAGAAGATTACAGGCATGACCATCAACGAAAGTTCCGACTATCAGGGGTTTTTCGGCTGCATCAGCGGAGCCACCATCCAAGACCTTACCATTGAGGGTACGGTCAGCGGTGGAGGCTATGTTGGTGGTATCGTAGGCGGCTCGTCTGCCACGAGCACCATCAAGAACTGTATTTTCAACGGCAACGTGACCGGTTCTGGCTCATACGTTGGCGGCATTGTCGGTTATTTTAAGGGTACTCTGAACAATGTCACTCATACGGGCACTACAAATGGAGCCGGAGATGTGGGCGGCATCGTTGGCCGTCACGAATCGGGCAGCATGACTACGGCTACGAATACGGGCGACGTCACTTCAAGAGGTTACACTGCCGGTGGAATAGTTGGTTATTCTAATGTTTCTATATCTGCTGCCAACAGTAAGGGAACGGTAACTGGGTCAGGGTATTTGATTGGCCAGATTGGTGGACTGGTTGGTTATGCACTGAATGACATAAGCAACTGCTCTGCTGATGGCAGTGTAACTGGAACTGGAGAAAAAGTTGGTGGTCTTGCTGGATTATGCATTGGTACAGTTAAGAATTGCCACCACAGTGGAGGCAATGTGATAGGTCAAAGTTATGTAGGAGGACTGATAGGACGTACTAGCGCCCCGGTCATCACTTGTAGCCACAGTGGAGGAAATGTAGAAGGTGGCAGGGGTACTAATGTGTGCTACTATGTAGGTGGACTGATTGGATATACAACCGCCTCGGTCAGTAATAGTCGTTTCAGTGGTGGCAACGTAAAGGGTATGTACTCTGTAGGCGGACTTATTGGAATATTAGTAATGGCAAACGGAGCAGTCACAAATTGTTATTCCTACGCCAATGTAACAGGTACCGACAACGTGGGCGGAATCGTGGGTTTCTACTATCCGGGAGACGGTTTTCCTGCTCAAATAGCCTCTTCGGGCTATTTCGGTAATATTAGTGGCGAAAATTATGTGGGTGGCATTGTAGGGTTAATTGATGATGTACATGTAAATGCTAGTACCGAATGGGATGGAACAATACCGAATTTAAGGACATTTAAGACATTCGGTGCAAGTGTAAATGAAGATAAAATATATCAAGAAACTTGGACTGAACACAATATTAATCATTCTATAACCAATTGTGCAGCGGTTGGTGATGTGATAGGAACTGGCTCGTATGTTGGAGGCATACTTGGGAAGGGTAACGAAAAAAATTATTGCTATAATTATACAATAGGCGATTTCTATCCTACACATTATACTTCTAATCATACTTATTCTTCTGGATATTATTATTATATAAAAAGTTGGGATGATTCATACGCGCCGTATTATAATACCGAACGTGAACTTCAATCATATTATACTTATACTCTAAGAAAGTCAAGCACCTCCCTTTACGACAACTACTTCAGCGGCAACCTGAAAGGTACAGACTATGTGGGTGGCGTGGCGGGCTATATGCATGGTGGAACTGTCAGCCGCAACTACTCTTATGCTGCCATTGAAGGCAGCAACAAAGTGGGTGGTATTGTGGGCTACATACAGGCTGACCTTCAGAATTGCACCACCACTATTGGCAGCAATGTGACCCTCAACAGCACAGTTACCGCTACAGCCGATGCTGGTAAGGTGTATGGCTACAAAACGGGCAGCTATCTTACCATAGCCACCAGTGGCAACAGCATCAACAAGACGCTGAACACCACCAACCTTATTGTTAATGGCATCACACAGACCACCAGTAACAGTGCGCAGCATGGTACCCTGCAGACGCAACGCCAGCTGCTACAGAGCACTGCCTACTCAGGTCTTGGATGGAACTTCAATACCGGCAAGGAATGGACTAGCGAGGAGAGCGTGAGCTATCCCTATAAACAGTGGCAGACGGCACCGCCCACCATCAAAACGGGAGCAGTGAAGAATTCCACCACACTGACAGGCACATGTGTGGACGACGGAACGGTGTATGTCACCGTCAGCGGCAGCAGCACCGTCTATGAGGCTACTTGCTCTGGCGGCAACTGGACGCTGACGGTTCCGGCCTTGAAGTCGGGTGCTCTTATCCGTGCATGGAGCAAGAACGCCAACAAGGAGCAGTCGTATCAAACCTCCACTAATGTCAGCTCCGCTGGCAGCGGTACAGAGGCTTCACCCTGGCTCATATATGATGCATACGACCTAAAGGGTGTGGCCAAGGCTGGCTACTATAAGATGATGAACGACGTGGACCTTACTTCATGGATCTCTGCAAACAGCGGTAGCACAGGCTGGCCCGGCATAGGCAACAACGGCTCGGACGCAATTGTCTTCGACGGCAACAACAAGAAGGTGACAGGACTCTGGTGCAACACCACCACATCGCAGAATGGACTTTTCTCCTATTTGGAGAATGCCACGATTAAAGACCTAACCGTCGAAGTGGCCTCAGGAAAGCAGATGAATGGTAACGACAACACAGCCATCCTGGTCGGACAGCTGAAGAACAGCACTGTAATCAACGTCACCGTGAAGGGCACAGTCAACGGCACCAACAATGTCGCAACCTTGATAGCTTACTCTGAGGGCAATACCATCAGCCAGTGTAAGGCTCAAGAGTGTGCCGTCAACTCTGCCACAGCATTAAGCCCGGTATCTGGCTTGGTAGCTTTATCGAAGAGCGATAACATCAGTAATTGTAGTGTTAATGCCACTATAAAGACAACAGGAACAACCTATTCGGGCAGTACAGCACCTTGTCGTGGCGGAATAGTGGCAAACATGCAGAACGGAACGATGACGGATTGTTCTTTTAATGGCACTATAACCACATCGGAAAACACGGCCCGCGTGGGCGCTCTGGCTGGTATAGCATACTCAAGTCCCCTGACAAGGTGCCAGGCTAACGCAACCATCACAGCTACTGGTACAGGTAATTATGCGGGTGGCATAGTTGGCTACACAAACTCAGCAGTATCTCTTTGCTTTACAGAGGGTACGGTTAAGGCTTCTGGTACAAACACCTACGCTGGCGGTCTCGTTGGTTACACAGATGCGACAAGTCCTATTGAGAACAGCATGAGCACAGCCAACGTCACTGGCACAGGCTATGTGGGTGGTATCTTGGGCTACGCTAAAGGTAGCGTCAAGAAGTGCGTGGCTACCGGCAGCCTGCTGAACAGCAACGACGATGGTCGCGCCGGAGGTATTGTGGGCTTTATTGATGGCAGCGCAGCCATTATCAAGGGTTGCGGCGGCTTGAACAAGCGTATTGAGACGGGCAGCAACCAGTGGGGCTTCCGTATCATAGGCGGAACGGGCAATAACATTACTCGTCCGGAGATTACCGATAACTACGGTTGGGACCAGATGCCTATCCTTCGCAACAATGCGCAGAAGACGGTCTACGATGACCCCTATGAGGGAACGGCCAAGACTACTGCCCAGCTACAGCAGCAGAGCACCTACGAGGCTATGGGCTGGGACTTCACCGACATCTGGACTATGAGCAGCGAGACCCATCAGCCTGTGCTAAAGTGGCTGGCACCAGCTGTGACGAAGGGTGACCTGAACGGCGACGGCGAGGTGAGTATCACTGATGTGGTGCTGATTATCGACGTTATAGCCGGCGAGATTACCGATGCTAACAAGGTGGCTGCTGCCGACGTGAACGGCGACGGCGAAGTGACCATCACCGACTGTGTGGCTGCCATCGACCTGATTGCTGCACAGCAAACCAGCGGTGCACGCAGGGACACGAATAATGGTCAACAGTCAATGGTTAATGGTCAATGGTCCACCACCGACTTCATCAGCGCCTCTATGCAGGACAATATGCTGAATGTGGCCCTTAACAACGAGCGCAGCTACACTGCCTTCCAGATGGTGGTCAGCGTGCCCGAGGGCATGACCATCGGCAAGGCCACGATAGACAAGATGCGCGGTGAAGAGCATCAGGCACTGGTGCGCGACTTAGGCAACGGGCAGTACCTTGTGGCAGGCTTCTCCGCAGACAACGACATGCTGACGGGCAATAACGGTCGTCTGCTCTCCATCGTCACCGACGGTAAGACCACTGGCGACATCGTCATCAGCAAGGTTGAGTTTGCCACTACTGATGCCGAGGCTTACCGTCTGGCAGATGCCGTGGTCAGCGGCACGTCCACCTCTGTTCAATATGTTACAACTGAGTCGCAACAAAAGAGCCAGACCTACGACCTGCAGGGCCGACGTGTGGAGAGTCCCACAAAGGGCCTGTACATACGCAATGGAAAGAAAGTGAACGTTAAGTAACAGTTATATGGATAATTACATGGCAATTACACGTTAAATATTATAAAGCAATGAATAAGTTTAGAACATTACTGACATGGGGGCTGCTGTTGGCGGCCACCCATGTCATGGGCTACACCGTCACGGTAAGCCCCATTGAGATTAAGGCTGGGCAAAGCACCAACCTCATCATCAACCTCACGAACACGGAGACCAATTTGACGGCCTATCAGATGAAACTCTTCCTGCCTACCGGCGTGACCGTGCAGAAGAAGAGCAACGGCAAGTATGCCTACACCATCAACGCCGACCGCCACGATGGGGCCTTCAGTCCCTCGGTGAAGGATGCCGCCGACGGCAGCGTGCTCATCACTTGCTACTCAGCCGACAAGGACGTACTCACTGGCAACAGCGGCGAACTGATCCGCCTGCCCCTTGACGTGGCTTCAACAGTGACCACCTCGTTACAGGGCAGTCTCAAGAGCATTGAGTTCACCGACGTGCAGTCGCAGGGGCACAAACATGCCGACGTGACCTTCAGCCTCACGCTGTCCGCAAAACAGGCACAGACACTCTCGCTCACCGAACTGCCCGAGATGACGGAGGGCGACGCTGCCTACACCCTGCCGCAGAAGACCGACCAGGGCCTCACCCTGACCTGGAGCGTGGCCGACGCCACCATCGCCAGCATCAGCGGCAACAAGCTCACTCCCTTGAAGGCCGGTACGACCACCGTCACCGCCACTCAGGCCGGCAACGACAACTACCAGTCGTTCACCAAGACCTTCACGCTGACGGTGAAGGAGAAACCAGTACAGCCCACCATCGAGGTGACCGACATCTCTCAGATGGCGAATGTAATATACATCGAGCCGATGGAAGCGAAAACAGGCACACAGACAACCATTTCGTTCAAGATGAAAAACACGGCGGATATACGCAGCTTCCAGTTCGACCTGTATCTGCCTGAG
>CAJOEC010000049.1 GCA_905233425.1 uncultured Prevotella sp.
ATTAGCAGACAAGTAGTTACAGACCCCACCCCCAGCCCCTCCCCTTGAGGGGAGGGGAGCGGCTGCGCACCATTTAATTAGATTAATAGAAATCACCTATAAATATTCGTGGAATGAATTATTCATATTATTCACATTCGTTTCCATAAAATAATGGCATTTCTTTAATTGTGCTTTCAATTGTGCGGACGCGACACGTCGCGTCCCTACTCGCCGTGTTTTAAAACCATACTAATTTGACTTTTTCTACTGTCGTATAAAGACTAAACGAAAGTTAATGTGCAACAATGCAAAGTTAATACATGTTATAAAACAGTCTTTATTATTAATGTATTATGCGCGTATGAGAAAAAAGTGTTATTTTTGCATAATATTACGTAGTAAACAAGTAGAATTATGCTTAAAAGGGGAAACAACAGCAGTTTTTGGACTGTGCTCGCGGGTGTGTGGTGCCTGATTGCATCCCACGCTCTCAGCGTGTCTGCTGTCACCCTCGCCAACCCATCATTCTACCGCCAGTACCCCTACATCTTCATTGTTGAGGACGACCAGCTGCCGCCAACATTCACCGACGAGCAGTTCCTCGACTCTGCGGCAAGCATCACTTTCCCCGTCGGCATCAGCAAACTGCCCGCCAACGCTCCCCTCCTCGACGAGCTGCGCAATAACATCATTCCGAGCATCAACGGCGACAGCCTCCAGCTCCTGCGCATCGTGCTTCGCGGAGCAGCGTCGCCCGAGGGACCCACCGAGCTGAACCGCCGCTTGGGACGCGAGCGCGTGCAATCGCTCCTCACGTTCCTCACCGAGCATCTGCAGTTCCCCATGGCCGACGACATCCTCTCCGTCGACACCGACATCGAGGACTACCGCTCGCTCTGCCTGTTCATGAAGCGTGCCGGCGACCCCGACTACGAGTTGGTCAAGCAGCTCTGCGACACCTACTTGGAGCAAGACCTGCCCGTGCTGAAGCGCACGCTGATGAATGCCAATGGCGGACGACTCTGGAAACGACTGCTGGCAACATACTTCCCCCAGCTCCGCACAGCCCGACTGCTCATGGTCTTCCGCAAGTACACGCCGCCGACGACAGTCCCCGCCGTGGCAATAGAGCCGATACAGGCCGTAGAGGCTGTCACGCCGACAGTCCCCGAGGCACCCGCCTTAGTCGACACGCTGCCGGTCATCGAGGCCGCGCCCGTCCTCGTCATTGACACTCTGCCCTCAGTGCTACAGCGCCGCGAGCTGCTCTCGCTGAAGACCAACCTGCTCTTCTATGCTGCCTACATCCCCGGCTACGACCGCTGGTGCCCAATACCAAACGTGGCAATAGAGTACTACCCCAAGAGCGGCCACTTCACCTTCGGAGCATCTTTCGACATGCCCTGGTGGCAGGACTACGACGCCCACAAGTACTTCCAGCTGCGCAACTACCAGGCAGAGGTACGTTACTACCTGCGGCCCACGGAAGCCTACAGCCGCAAGGAAGCCCTCAGCGGAAAGCAATACAAGGCCCCCGCCTTCAGCGGCTTCTACGCCCAGGCTTACGTCCACGGCGGACTCTTCGGCATCTGCTTCGACGCCAACCGCGGTTGGGTGGGCGAGGGCTACGGAGCAGGACTGGGAGTAGGATACGTCACCCCCATCTCGCGCAACGGCCACTGGCGGCTGGAGTTCGGACTGCAGGCCGGCTTCTTCCGCTGCAAGTACGACCCCTACAAGTATGAGAACCCCGTGAACCCGGCATTCCACGACGACCTCTACTACTACAAGTGGACGCAGAAGCCCGAACTCTTCAAGAAGCGCCAGTACCGCTGGAACTGGATAGGACCAACCCGCATCGGCATAACTCTCACCTACGACCTCCTCTACCGCCGAATACAGAAGCGGGGAGCGAGCTTCAAAAGCACAGAAAGTAGAACCACCCCCAGCAGACCCACCCCCAGCCCCTCCCTGTGAGGGAGGGGAGTATATACACTCAATCCCAGAACACCCAGAAGCCTCATGAGTCCCAGAAGTCCCATGAGTCCCAGAAGCTCCAGAGAGACAATAAACAAATACAGACAAACAAGAAACTAAAGTTAAACCAGTAATAGCAAAATGTTGAAGGCAGTATCTACATACCTCAAGAAGTATATACTCCCCTTCCTCACAGGGAGGGGCAGGGGGGTGGGTCTGCCCGGGGGCGGTCTGCTCCTCCTCACTATTCACTATTCACTATTCACTATAACCTCTTGCTCCCCCGAGCCTCCCCTCCACCTCTACGACGCGGAGGACTGCTGCATCAAATACCCGGTCATCGACCTCAGACTCGAGGTCTACTGGGACTACCAGACGGCATTCGACATCAACTACGACTGGCAGACGGAATGGTACTACGGATGGGACGACGAGGATCGCAAGATATGGGGAGAGCTGGGCTACAGCACGCCTAACGTCTTCAACATCCGCCGCTACTACACCGGGCAGGAGCCGGAAGCACCCCATACCGGTGTCATTGCCAACACAGTGGAAGGGACATCGTTCCAGGAACGCTACGACTGGGGATTCTGGGACATACTCGTCTGGAACCAGATAACGACACTCGACGGAGTGCAGAGCCTCATATTCGACGAACAGTCATCGTTGGACAGCGTCACAGCCTACACCAACCCATCGATGAACCCCGCACGATACAATGCACCGCGCCACACTCGCTCGTTCTACGCACCCGAACCGCTGTTCTCGGCATACGAGGAGGACTTGGAGGTGAACAGCAACCTCGACGGATTCACATACGACAAGGAGAGAGACGTGTGGGTGAAACAGTTCAGCATGATGCTGCGACCCATAACATATATATATCTGACGCAAGTGATAATATATAACAACCACGGACGTGTGATGTCGATCGACGGAACGTCGAACCTCTCGGGAATGGCACGCACAACGACGCTCAACAATGGGCGTGCCGGCGACGACGCCATTACCGTGAACTACGGCTCGCGAATGAAAAAGGACGTACCCCTCGTGCCCTACAGCCTGACAAACGACAAGTCGAAGGCAGAAGAGGCTGCACAGGCTATTGCCACAGCAAGGAGGGCCGACATTGTGGGAGGACGACTGATGACCTTCGGCATCTGCGGACACCGCGCCAACGGAATTAGCAGGGCAGAGGAGGTGCGCGACAACAACCGCCACTACATGGACGTGACCGTGCAGTTCAACAACGGTATAGACTCGACTCTCGTCTTCGACGTCACCGACAAGGTGCGGGAGCGATACAAGGGAGGGGTCATCACCGTGGAGTTGAACATGGATACAGTACCCATACCCACACGAAAAGGTGGCTCAGGCTTCGACGCCGTAGTCCTCGAGCCCGACACAGTGACACACGTGATAGACATGTAACAACAATCACCCTATATATAAAATATGTATAATACAATAATAATATAAGACAACTAATTTCAACACGAATTACCACGAATTACCCATTAATGGCTGCGCGCAGCATAATTATATGAACAATTACATGGCAATTACATGTTAAAAGCAAAAAGAGATATGGAACGCAATAATACATACACTACCCCCAACCCTGCCGCCTCCTTCGCGACCTACGGCATGAGCGACGAGCTGCTGGCCAGCGACCTCCTCAGTCGCATCAGCGTGCTGAGCCTCAACGACAAGCAGTGCCTCATACGCTACATCTCCGAAGAGGTGGACCAGACGGAAGAGGACCCTTGGGAAACCCAGGACACCTCCGACCTCGAACCATACACCCTCGAAGAACTTCGCGCCAGACTTAGAGAGTCACATGCTGCATATCTGCGCGGAGAAGTACTAACTGCCGAAGAAGCAAGAGAAGAGCTAAGAAAGGAGTTCGCATGGCTATCGTGAAATGGACCAGACCGGCGCAAACGGTCAGAAAGAAATTCTATCTTCAAGGTGTGAGAGATTTTGGCATGATGGTTGCTGATAAAACAGACAGAAGAATAGAGGAGATTGAAAATGACCTCGCCAAATGGCCCACATCAGGACACCCGGAACAGCTGCTGCTTGGCGAATCGCCCCTCTACCGCGCCAGACCAATCAACGACAGGTTCAGAATAATATACTGGTACGACGAAGAAAACGACATAGTATCAATCGAAGACATTTGGGACACACGACGAAACCCCGAAACACTGAAACAAAGAATTATATGAACAATTATATGGCAATTACATGTTAATAATAAAAAGAGATATGGAACATAACAATATATATACCGCCAACAAAGCTGCCGAACCCTTCGCCATGACCTACGGCATGAGTGACGAACTGCTGGCCAGCGACCTCCTCAGTCGCATTAGCGTGCTGAGCCTCAACGACAAGCAGTGCCTCATTCGCTACATCTCCGAAGAGGTGGACCAGACGGAAGAGGACCCTTGGGAAACCCAGGACACCTCAGCCCTCGAACCCTACACCCTCGAAGAACTCTATGCGCGCATAGAAGAGTCGGAAAAAGCTATTAGGGAAGGAAGAGTACTAACAGCTAAAGAAGCAAGAGAAGAGTTAAGAAAGGAGTTCCCATGGCTGAGGTGATATGGACTGAACCAGCACAAATGGTCAGAAAGAGATTCTACCTGCAAGGTGTGAGAGATTTTGGCACAATGGTTGCTAATAAAACTGACAGAATAATAGAAGGAATTGAAAATGACCTGGCAAAATGGCCCACATCAGGCCACCCCGAACAACTGCTGTTAGGCAAAACACCTCTCTATCGAGCCAGACCAATCAACGATAGGTTCAGAATCATCTACCGCTACGACGAAGCGAAAGACATGGTTTACATCGAAGACATCTGGGACACACGACGAAACCCCGAAACACTGAAACAAAGAATTAACATATAATTAACCAAAGAAAAAAAAAGGAGGACAAAGAAAAGAAACAGACAAAGTAAAAAGAAAAACAACAAACTGATGAACTGACACACACGGAACGATGGGTCAAGAATCAGAACCATCCTAAACCGTCCCTCTCGCGCAGCGACAAGCAACTTGACGAACAGAAGCCGCCCTGAAACTAACTGACGACAAGAAGCTGACTGCTGGATCAGGATGATAAAATCATCAAAAAGAAAACCTTTTAATTATTCTATTTATTAACTTTTTAAACAACAACAAAATTATGAAGACAAAGTATTTTTTCCTCGCAGCCCTTGGAGGATTGATCCTCACCGGCTGCTCCAGCGACGACTTCATCGCTGAGGCTCCCCCCGTCGAAGTAAACGAGGGGATGGCTCCTATCCTCTTCACCTCCAACCAGCAGGCATTCACACGTGCTAATGACTTTGAGGGCAAGGAGGCTGCAGATCTGCTTGGCAACAAGTTCGTGGTAACTGGTTTCAAGGGAACTACAACCGCTACTGTAGGTAGCATTGTGTTTGACAACTATCTCGTGGAGTATGCCGAGAACACCGCCCACACCACGGAGTCGAACTCCGACAACTGGGAGTATGTTGGAAAGGGTCTCATTCCTCATGCTGAAACCAACGGTATCACCCAGCAGAGTATCAAGTACTGGGATTACACCAAGACTCAGTATGACTTTTTCGCTTGGTCTACTGGTAATAAGACAGCCGTCTACTCTGGCAATCCTGGAGCAGGACAAGTTCTTGTATCAAACATTATACCAAACAGCAAGTCTCCTGCTTGGAACACAAGTGGTTCTCTAACACGTCCAGTCTATACCTTTACTGGTACTGCCGCTGATTTGTCTCAGTGCTACATCTCTGACCTCGTGACGGTCTACAAAGATGTCGTGTCTAGCTCACCCACATACAATGTGGTGTCTAAAGGTTATCAGCAGCCCGTCAAGCTGAAGTTCCGCCAGCTCGGTACTAAGGTGCGTATCGGTATCTATGAGACAATTCCTGGTTACTCAGTAAAGGACGTGCAGTTCTACAGTGCTGCAAACGTTGCTTTGGTTAAAGAAGGAGATCCAAAACCAGGCTCTGACCCATCAGCAACATACTCTGCAGTTCAGGCTAAAACAGAGAATGAATCTGCAAAGATTTTCACCACGGTACCTAACGACATTTACGAGGAGGGTACATATACCATCTATTTCCCCACAGTAGATGCTCCGACTAATGCCGATAACAACCAGGCTCACATTGACTTTGCTCCCAAGGATGGTGCTGACCAAAAGACAACAGTCGATTGGGGCGGCTTGAACTACACCATACGTGAAAGTGGTGAGTCGAGTGCAGATGCCATCTATCTTGGCCGCACCTCGAATACTGCCTCTTTCGCTGGTGAATCAGATGACAACTATTATGTAATCTATCTGCCCAACCTGAATGGTACTAACCTGAACCTCCGCGTGAACTATACACTGGAGAGCATTGACGGTTCGAGCGAGGAAATCACCGTGAAGGGTGCCACAGCTCAGGTGCCTCTCATCTACACACAGTGGAAGCCTGGCTATGCCTACACCTACCTCTTCAAGATCAGTGACAAGACCAATGGCTACACTGGTGTCTATGACCCCACCAAGCCCGATGACACAAGCGTGAACAGCGACCCTGCCGGACTCTATCCCATCACCTTCGATGCTGTCGCAGTTAATGCTGAAGAGGATGCCAAGCAGGAAACCATCACTCTCGTCTCTACGCCAAGCATCACCACCTACCAGAACGGTTCTAACGTTGTGAACAACAATGAGTACACTGTGCTCAACAGTTCTGATCCCAGAATTACAGGTGAAATCTATGTGACTGTTAACGACGCAGATGCCGCTTCTTATGAAGAGGTTACTGGTCTCACAGCAGGTACATCCTCCGTTGCTAACTATTACACAAAGGTTGGTGACAGCTACGTTGCTTGTGCTGCTAACGCCATAGCAGCAGATGGTACTACGTACTATAAGAAGATAGAGCCTGCACTTCCTAACGGAACATTGGCCACTCTTACTGGTAAAGCTGCCCTTTATGAGGTTGCTGCGGGTACGACCGAGGCAGAGGTCATCGATGCTTTGCAGATGCAGGATGACGATTCCGATGATGGTACCATCAAGGGACGCAACAAGAAAGTGCTGACTACATCTGTTGCCCCGAATGCTCTGTCGCTGACCAACCAGGTGACTTATGGTGCTGATGGCAATACTATCACTGTTGCAGCCGACCAGGCAGCCAAGTTCATTCCTAAAGCAGCTACTACTTACGCTTTTGTCTACACAAAGCAAGCTCCCACAGCAGCTAATGACGTGAAGATGTATCAAGCACTCAACTGGTCCAGCTTCGTAACCGGTCAGACCAAGTACCGCTACGGCTACAAGGCTCCCGCTAACACAGATGCTCAGAAGGGCGTGAAGTACTTCAGCAAGAACAGCAGTGATGTATACACCATGGAGACTCCCTTCATCGGTCAGGGTGTAAGCAACCTCTACCTCGATGCAGCAGGTACGACCATTGCTTCCGGCTATGCAGTGACCGGTACCACCTACTACTACACTGACGACAACGGTCAGAACTACAAGGCTGCTACCAACATCCCATACGCCAGCTTCTCAGCAACTACGCTGTACAAGGATCCCACTCTCACCACACAAAAGACCGAGACATCTCCAGTGGACGGACAGGCTTACTACGATGCCAACGGCAAATACTGCGTCATTCTGCCGCAGCAGACCACTGGCTGGTACGAGCTTGATACCACCAACTATGTTGAGGCTGATGAGGCTTCCCAGGTGGTAGGCCAGACCTACTTCGATATGTACACCAAAAACGACGGTGTCTACTACGCCAAGGTCATCAAGGTTCAGTAACCTCTCTCTCTCCCTTCCCCCAGCTGGCGGTACGGCCTCCCCGTCCCGCTGGCTGGGAGCCGGAGGGCTATAAGTGCTGATAAGCCCTATAAGTCCTATAAGACCCATAAGTCTCATAAGACCCATAAGACTTATATGACCTATAAGACCTATAAGACATAGAAGTCCTATAAGACTTAGAAGCCCCAAGCCCCTATAAGCCATATTGATCACAACAAGCACCCACCAACAAAAACAAAAAGAACCATGATTGAACCCCCGAAATCATTCCTTCCCCAAGGCGGCGGCTACGAAGGACTCGCTGTGTTCAAGAAGGCCACGGTCATCTATGACATTACCTTCTATTTCACGCAGCGTTTCCTCACAAAAAGCGACCGCACCATCGACCAGATGGTGCAGGCTGCCCGCTCCGGCAAGCAGAACATTGCCGAGGGAAGCGCTGCCAGCACCACCTCCTCGGAGACGGAGCTGAAGCTGATGAATGTGGCGAGGGCCAGCATGAAGGAGTTGTTGGTGGACTATGAGGACTATCTGCGTGTGCGGCATCTGCAGCTGTGGCCGCTCAACGACGAGCGAGCCGTGAAAGCACGCGAGTTCTGCAAGGGTCATGAGGAGTCGGCCGATTTCATGAGTCGGATGGACGAGCGAGGCGACGAGGCCATTGCCAACATCGTCCTCACGCTAATCCACCAGTTCGACAGCATGATGGGTAAGCTCATCACTCGTTTGGAGAAGGACTTCGTGGCCAAGGGCGGCATACGCGAGCGTATGACTGCCGCCCGCCTCGGCTACCGCCACCAGCAGGACGACGAAATACGCCGTCTGACCGAGGAGAACAGCCTCCTCGCCGGTCAGCTGCTCCAGCTGAGAGATGAGAACGAACACCTCCGCACCCTCATAGACCAGCTGAAAGGGCCAGGCACATAAGGGCTGTAAGCCCTATAAGTCCTATAAGACCTATAAGTCCTATAAGACCCATAAGTCCTATAAGACCTATAAGTCCTATAAGTCCTATAAGTCCTATAAGACCCATAGGCCCCATAAGACCTATAAGTCCTATACCCCCGCCCGCCCGGATTTACACTCCGGCGGGAGTGAATATCAGCATTTATAATGCTTTTGATGCAACAAGCCCGTGCGGGGTTCGACTCCCCGCCGGGCTACAAAAGAAGAAAAAGAAGTATTTGGAAAAGTAATCAACAGATGAATACAAGAACTATAAACCCTGTACAGTTGCACCTCTTAGAGATGTTCAACTACTGTGGAAGCGAGCAGACTGTTTCTGAGATGAAAGATGTGCTGGCAGACTTCTACGCCAAGAAAGTACAGCAGGAGGCCGATCGTCTCTGGGATGAGGGAACGCTTAACGGCGAGGCCATAGAGCGGATTCTTCAAGAACATTGGCGGACACCATACAAAGAAGCACAATGAGAAGAGTTGTCATTGATACGAACTGCCTGTTGGCTATTCTCCCGTAACGTTAGTTACAATACAGGAGTTCGTATATCCTCTCCGCCCGACCGGATTTGCCACTCGGCATCCCGAAGGGTGACTCCCCGCCGGGCTACAAGAAGAAAAAAAGAAATTCGCGTAAGCGAAGGGGCTGGTGCCTATTGAGATGCAAAGAAAGAATCGAGATATGAGTAAAAAAGAGATGCTCAAACTGTTTGAGGACAGAAAGGTTCGCACCGTCTGGGACGACGAAACCGAGAAATGGTATTTCTCGATAGTGGATGTCGTCGCCGTACTCAACGACAGTGACTATCAGACTGCCCGCAAGTACTGGAAGGTGCTGAAAGGCAGACTCATAAAAGAAGGAAATGAAATGGTAACAAATTGTTACCAGTTGAAAATGGTTGCCCCTGATGGTAAGATGCGACTGACCGATGTGGCAGACACGGAGCAGCTCTTCCGCATCATCCAGTCCGTGCCCTCTCCAAAAGCCGAGCCGTTCAAGCAATGGATGGCACAGGTTGCCGCCGAGCGCCTTGACCAGCTTCAGGACCCGGAACTCTCCATCGAACAGGCCGTGGCCGACTATCGTAGACTGGGTTATAGCGAAAGTTGGATTAACCAACGGCTGAAGAGCATTGAGGTGCGCAAACTTCTCACCGACGAATGGAAGCGCGGCGGCGTGCAGGGACAGCAGTACGCCTCGCTCACCGACATCATCACACAGGCATGGAGCGGGCGCACCACTAAGCAATATAAGCACCTCAAGGGCTTGCGCAAGGAGAACCTGCGCGATAACATGACAAACGTGGAGTTGCTGCTGAACTCACTGGCGGAGGCTTCTGCCACAGAGATTTCAAAGCAAGAAAATCCCAAAGGCTTCAGCCAAAATGCGAATGTGGCTCAGCGTGGCGGTAATGTGGCAAAGGCAGCACGCACTCAGTTGGAGTCGCAACTTGGCCACTCCGTTGTCACCTCTCTTAACGCCCAAGATTATTTCAAGAGTATAGAACAGAAGGACTCACGGCAGATTGAACAATGAATATCGAAAAACAAACATATAAGAATTAACATTATTAACATAAAAACTAATGAAATCATGAAAAAGTTTTTTCTTTTCGCAACTGCCCTCGCAGCGTTGGCCAGTTGCACCAGCGAGGATTTCGTAGGCGACGAGGCCCTGCGCGCGGCAAATGAGAATGGCAATAACGCCATAGTATTCAGTTCGGGCCTGAACACCACGACACGTGCCACAAAGACTGGTTCGGCTGCTGCAACAGATCTGAACAACCAGTTCGTGTTCGCAGGAACGAAAAGTGATGGTACAACAGCACCTACTACTTTCGTATTCGACCAGTATGTTGCCAATTATGTGGATGGCTCTGCCCACAGCACCGAGTCGAACAGTAGCGGATGGGAGTATGTGAGCTACACTCCGGCAAGCACAACATCTTTAGGTTCAGGTGCCGAACAAAGCATCAAGTACTGGGACTACAGCACCACGCAGTATGACTTTGCAGCATACTCGTTAGGAGCTGGTGCTGGAGCTACTCCGACTTATGCTACACCTTCCGCCATCGCTGCTGGTACTAAGTCGTACACCCTTCAGGGAACTGCCGACCAGTTGAAGGCCTGCTACATCTCCGACCTCGTGACGGCTTACAACCGTGGTGGTGTGAGCGATTACGGCCAGGTCGTTCAGTTCTCATTCCGCTCATTGGCAGCAAAGATCCGTCTCGCTTTCTACGAGACCATCCCCGGCTACTCTGTGAAGGATGTGAAGTTCTACACAGCAGCTTCTCCAACAGCTCTTGCTACTGATGGCACTGAGAGCGACCCCACCCTGTTCGCATCTTCTGCTGTGCTGCCTTCTGGAAGTGGCACCATGACCGTTACCTTCCCCACTACCGGATTTGACAAGCGCCCCGGTGGTAGCAGTGAAAATACTGACTATAACAAGGCGCACGTCTCTTTTGTTGCGGCTTCGGAAGGTACCAATGTCTCATCCACACTCGTCCTGGAAGACCTTGCAAACCTTGCTGGCGCTGAGAAGAAAGAAGCTACTGGTAACGTTTATCTTGGTCGCGCCTCGAATGCTGCTACATACGCTGGCGGCCTTGTGAGCGGTGCTGGCAAGTATTACACCGTGCTACCTTTTGAGACTGGTGCCAACCTTCAGCTGCGCATCAAGTACACGCTCGTTTCTCTTGACAGCTCCAGCGAGGAGATCGTCGTGGACAATGCTACAGCCGTGATTCCTGCAGAGCTGGCAAAATGGAGTCCAAACTATGCCTACACTTACATCTTCAAGATTTCCGACATGACAAATGGCTCTACAGGCGTTGACGGCAGCGGCAATGTAATTACCGGTCTGACCCCCATCACCCTCGACGCTGTTGTTGTGGATAGCGAGGATGGTGTGCAGGAGACCATCACAACTGTTTCAACACCGAGCATCACCACTTATACAAAGGGTGAGGTTGTCACTGACAACGACGAGTATAAGAAGGATGCCAACATCTACATCGTCGTGAACAATGGTACGAGCAATGTGGAACTGACACCAGGTACCAATGCTTGGCTCTACACAGCCACCGTCGAGACAGGTGCTTTACAGACCATTACTGAGCAAACTGTCGATAATGCTCTGATGAATGGTACATACGATAGCTCGGCAAAGACTTATACCGTGACCGATGCCAATAGCAAGGCTCTCGTCGTGACTGATGTTACGGAAGAAAAGCAAACCACCGACAACACTGCCGACTTGTTCTCTGCTATCACATCTATTCTTGCCGACGACTCTCCCACAGGCAATGCCATCACTGTTAATGGTGCTAAGTTCTATCCTGAGGCTGCCGCAACGTATGTGTTCAAGTATGGAGTAGGGGGTGGTACATACACTTCAACAACTGCAGCAGCACATAATGTAGCATTACCAGGTGCTATTTCAACTGGTGATGTAGCTTATTCATTTAGCTCATACGCATCAAACGATGATTCCCGTCCTTATGGAACAGGATATGTGAAACGTGTTTCACAAGATGCTGAATGGACAACTGTTCTTGTAACTCATAATACTCCTAATGATCCAAATGCAGCTAATTTCGTTGGACAAGAGTTCAAGGTTCATGCTACAGCTATAACACCAAATTATTATTATGAATTATATACAACAGGAGGTACAGCAACAGGTATTTATGTAACAGTAGGTGAACATACTTATACTGCCGAAGAAGTCAACAGCTATAATGCAACATTAACGGGTGCTGTCTCTGACGGCGATATTATCCCTGCCAATTACCAGTACAAGGTCATCAAGGTTGTTAATTAGTAGGAGGTGACGCTTTCCAGCGTCACGACAGTAGCTTTGCAACGCTTGGATGCGTTGCCCCCTAAGCCCACGCGGGGTTCGACTCCCCGGTGGGCTACCAAAGAAAGACAGAGAGAACGTGCACTTTAGAGGCCGGGCCTCTGAACGATAAACTGAGAAGAAAAAGCAATGAGCGAATACAGCATACCGCAGCCATGGAATGAGGTTTCTGGAGCCAATGGGGCCTCTGGAGCCAATGAGGCTTCTGGGGCTAATGGGACTTCTAAGATCACTGGGACGCAGCAGTCTCAGCAGTCTCAGGAGATTCCCGGGATGATCGGGCAACTGGGGCGACTGGGAGGACTGTGGCAACTGGGACGACTGGGAATTTTAGGACTGGTGGGGGCTATTGCTATTATGGGATGTGGTGATTCTGCCAGCGATGTCTTTGTGTCTGATTCTCAGCATGGCGAGGAAATAGGCATACCTATCGCCTTCTCTGGCAACATGGAGGAGGAGAAGTCTGTCACGCGTGCCGGTCTCGAGGACAAAGGGCAACATTTGTTCACCGTTTATGGCTATAAGAATACTTCCTACGATGATGCGACAGACAGCTACACTGAATACCAGACCGTATTCCCTGGCTACACCGTGAACTGGGCGGCCAACACCTCGGGTTCCTCGACCACCAACAGCGACGGCTGGGAGTATGTGGGTCAGGAGCTTGTGGGCCAGGAAGAGCAGACAGTGAAATACTGGGACTGGTCGGCGAAGGCATACCGCTTCTTCGGAGTGACGGATCCCTACGACAAGCTTGACGTCAAAGAGGCTGACGGGACCATCAAGCTGACATTCCGTATCAATCTCACGACCGACGCAGGCATTGCTGCTGTGCCCTATTACAGCCACCTGTGGTTCAGCAACAACAATTATGAAGACTATCCTACTCGCCAGTATGGCCATCCGGTAGAGCTGGAGTTCCTCAAGCCTATGTGCCAGGTGCGCATCATGTTCATTTACGAGAATCCCGGAAACAACAGGATAAATACTCCGCTTGAGGAAATAAGCTTCCACCGCTCAGACGACGTCACCATCAAGCAGATTGGCCATGTTACCATCACCTACCCCCTGACAGGAACAGGGAAGACAGAGACCTTCTCAGACACGAATGCCTCGGGAATTGACGGACTCTCGCGGGATTATAGAGAGGATGAACCCACCACAAATAATATAGACGAAGAAGACCATTTCTGGTATCACGTTCTCCCCTGCATCGGTCAGGGATCCTTTACCCTTGACCTCCTTGTCGATGGCGACCCGAAAAAAGCCGTTGTGCCTGCTGAGTTCATGGACTGGAAGCCTGGTTATAACTATACCTATATATTCAAGATACATGTGGATGGCAGCGTGACTATCGATGCCGTGCAGTCGGCGTTCACGGGGTGGACGATAACATCAAAGGACTATACGGTGTACAACTGGTAGATTGAAAATTGAACGTTGAACATTGAAGATTGAAAGCATGAAAAAGATGCTACGACATATTGCACCATTCGATATAGCGGGCTGGCACAGGGTCTGTCCCTACACCTGTTGTGGACTGTTGATGACAATGTTCCTGCTGGGGTGCTCTAATGACCCAGAGATAGACAACCGGCAGCGTGTCACCTTTGAGACGCAGCCCTGCACCACGGAATTCGTACAGACGAGCGACAGCACAAACGCAAGGTCTGTGGGAACTATGGGCGTCACCCGTTCCTGGACTCCCCCAACGGGCTATTACCTCTACGACAACCCTGATGACAATGTCTACGACCCCAATGAGGTTTACCGTCTGTTTGAGGAGCAGAAGAATATGTTCTACAAGTCAATTGATGCATTTTTTACCCGTGACGACGAGGAAACTTTGAACGGAACCTTCACTTATAAGACAACTACACATAATTGGAGGTTGAGCATGGATATAGAGGATGCGGACGACTACTACGTCTATGGCTATATCCCCAAGGAGATTGCCAACAGTGCCAGCATCATCGGCAATAGCAGTTTCAGCGGCGGAGCTGTGCTGACTATCAATGGCATCAAGACCGTCACTCACAGTGATGTGAGCGTCATCGTGGGAGCCAAGGATGGCCCTTCTGATAGTAATGACAATGGCCTTGCCACCGGCGACTTCAAGGTTCATGCCCAAAGAGCGCAGTTAAATCCTGACGGCACAACAACCTCAGAAGGAAACAACTTCATCTACCTGCTCTTCGACCACCTCTATTCCGCCTTGGCTTTCAACTTCAAGATTGATCCTACCTACAACGAGCTGCGGACCATCAAAGTGCGCAAGTTAGAGCTGATAGGCTATTTAAATGCCCAAGAAACTAATATCCCGGCGAGATACAACGTCGTGGTCACGCTGAAGAGCACTACCGACGGGTCTTCGCCCATCCGGGACGTGACTTTCGAGGCCGACCCCACGAGCGGCAACCTCGCCTTCGAACCCATTTATGAAGGTGAGGGAGTAACGCTCAACCCCGTCACTCCAACTCCTTTTATGGGTTGCTTCGTGCCAGGTCAGAACACCTACTTCAAACTGCGCACCACCTACGACGTCTACGACAAGAATCAACAGAAAGTCAACGGAGTACCCCAAGTCGACTCAAACGGCGAACCCGTCTATAACCTCATCCGCAAGGGATGTGAAGCCGAGAACAAAATCAACCTCAACTCGATGTTCTCTACAACGGGTTCCCTTCGCGGGCAGATGTTCCAGATAACCATCAAGGTGGTTCCCACCTATCTCTACGTGCTCTCCGAGCCCGACATGGACAACCCGACGTTGAAAATAGGGAATTGAGAAAGATAACAGTTTGTAAAAGAGACAACTATATATGACAAGAGATATATTGCATAACATCAGCCGAAGTATATTGAAGCGGTTGCTGCTGTTAGCGGTAGTCTTCAATATACAATGTTTAATGCTCAATGTGTTTGCCCAGACCATCACCATTGGCGGCAACGTCTACGGCGGCGGTAAGTCTGGTGACTTGAATGGCAGCACTAATGTCACCGTGTATGCCGGTGAATTCAAAGATGTTTACGGCGGCGCCCAGCAGGCTAATGTGGCTGGACGCACCTTCGTCAATATTGACGGCGAACATGCGAGCGACGATATCTTCATTGTCAATGTCTATGGTGGCAATGATGTATCGGGAACGATTGGGGAGGGGAATGTTACAACGACAGTCCCGGAAGAACTGGAGAACATCTGGAAATCATCTGCTGATGACAACGATAAGACCAAGAACAAAATCACCAATTCCACTAAATCCTTTGTCCGCACCACAGCCAGTCCTGACACGGAGACAGAGACAATTACAATAGGAACAGGTGCAAATGCCTTTACTGTGAAAGGTGACTCCAAGATGTTTGTGGTAGGTAGCCTTTTTGGCGGCAGCAATGGCGACTATGACTATACGTCGGAAACACTTGACGGTAAAGCCAATCCTTATTATGGTTTGTCTGTTCCTGAATTAACCTCCACCTATCTGGAAATTAAGGGTGGTTGTATCGCCCATGTTTACGGCGGTGGCAATAATGCTACGGTGAACGAATCCACTCTCATCCATATCGAGAACGAAAGTTGCGATTTGGAGAGTACGGTTTCCCTTCGTGCCTACAATCAATCAGCTACGAAACCTACCACTAAAGAAGGACTCAAAGCAGCAGCACAGCCAATATTAGGTACTTTCCAGTCAAAGGTGAATATGCCCACCTTCCAGGCCAGGCTCGAGAGTTGGGCCTTCAACCACGCCCGTGTGTTTGGCGGCAACAACAAGGCCCCTATGTACATCATGCCAAGCTGGAACCTACAGAAGGGCATCATCCGCGACCTCTTCTCAGGAGGTAACGAAGGAGCCATGCACAGTGAAAGCGGCCTGCTGTTGGAGATAGACCCGGCAGTAGACCTTGTAACAGGCAACAAGGACAAACTGGAAATTGTCAATGTCTTTGGCGGTTGTCGTAGGGCCGATGTGCGTCCTATGAAGTTGGTGAACGGTGCTTATCAAGAAGTAGCGGCTGTTTTGACCAAAGGCAACTATAAGTTCCCCAAAGGCTTGTCGGCCCGCACGCTGGTACGTGGTGGCAAGATTCACAATGTCTATGGCGGTAACGACATCTCAGGCAATGTTGTTGGCGGCAATGCCGTGGGTATCTACTCCGACATCCTTGGCGACGTCTATGGCGGCGGCAACGGTTCGTATGCCTATACCGACAACTCCGACTATGCAGCGCATGCCCAGTATAAAGACTTCTATTACGATAAGGGCAGCAACTCCGTTGACGCTCTCAATCGCTTCCGTCCCAATGCCGAGCAGGTCTCCATCCGCTTGGCAGGAACAGTAGACAATCCTATCACCATCTGGGGCTCGGTATATGTCGGTGGAAACAGTGCCACACTGCGTATGGACCCGACGAAAGTCAACAATCCCGACTACCCCAAATATCCCTTGGTGGAGCTGAAAATCGGCTCCTACGTCACGGCCAACAATGTGTTCCTCGGCAACAATGGCGCGAACATGATTGACAAATCATCAGGAGGAGTGCTGGATTATTTTGCTAACAATGTCATTCCTAATTTCAGCAGCCTGACATTGACCAATAAAGCTACCTTTGCCGAATACATGAATGGTTGCGCCATGGACATGATTCCCAATGTGGTATTTGACAATGCGAGTATCGACCCGGCAGCTTATATAAACTATACCAGTAAATTCGGCTCGTTCTATTGCGGTGGCAATGTGGGCAGTATGATTGGCAATGGGCTTACGAAGATTGTCTTCGACAAGGAAGTGGTCATCTTCGACAAGTTCGTGGGCGGCTGCAACAACGCCAATGTGGCGGCTGTAAGTGGTCTGAATGCCAGCTACGAAGGCGGTGTCACTGGCACATACGACACCTCTACAGGCAACAAGATTGAACTCAACCTCAGCGGACTGAGGATTGAGCCGAAGCGGTGGAACGATGCTGAATACTCCTACACAGCTGTCCCCAATGCAACTACGCTGACCGAGGGCAACACTTATTACACATCAGATAATGGTGAAGGCGAGTTTGTCTCTCAAGGAAATGAAACCTCAACTGGCTCTAACTACTATGAAAAAGTGGAGACCAAGGCTGCAAACACTGAACTCATCTGGAATACCATCGACAGCCGCTTTTATGATCCCATTACCCAGACATACAAAAAGATGCCTCCCGTGACCTCTTTACCGGAAGGACTCACCGAAATAGAAAGTGAAGATGACGACCTTGCCCGCCGTCTCTTTGGTGGCAACATCTACGGCGGCTGCTATTCGAGCGGTCGTGTCAACGGCAATGTGGTCATCAACCTCAATGGCACGATTATCAATCAAAACGTTGTCTTTGACAATGTTCGGGAAGACCATGATGGTGAGGCTATTCTTTACGACCACGATTCGTATCACATCACTGAGCGCCGTAGCGGCGTCATCCTCGACCAGCAGGGTATGGATGTGCTCGGCCAGTCCCTTAACGTCTTTGGTGGAGGCAAGGGTAAGGACACCGAGATATGGGGTTCGACCACCATCAACCTCAATGCCGGCTACACCTTCCAGATATTCGGCGGCAGTGAGGAGGGCGTCATAGGAAAGTCGCTTGAAGACCAGGATGTGACCGTCACCGAAGACGGTGAGGGCACGACGAAAAACTACGACTATGTGTTTAACGGCAAGCACTATGCCTACTCTCCAGCCTACAGCTGCTATGTCAACCTGAAGGGCGACTATGCCGGTGTGACCAAGACGAGCACGGAAAACAGTCCCTTGATGGCCGACTGTGAGTTCATGTACGGTGGCGGCTTCTTCGGCCCCATCTGTGGCAACACCATCATCAACATGGGCAAGGGCCGCATCTTCAATAGCTTCGCAGGCTCATGTATGGCCGACATCTTAGGCCATACCGAGACCTACATTGGCCGCATGGTGAAGGATGAATACCAAAACACCATGGGTAAGCTTGGCAGCACGATGGAGAACGGTGTCTATCTCCTTGAGAAAGAGATGTACTATGAGGAGGGCTTCCCCTGGGTACGCGACATCACCTACGGTGGCAACGACTTGGGTGGAAAAATCTTAGGCTCAAAGGACTTCAGCAGCCGTGTGCGCAGTGAAGTCTCAGGCAAGGTGTACAATCCAGACCACCAAGCCAGTGCCGATGTGCTGACTGCCTCTGCCTACACAGAGTATCTGCAGGGACGTGCCGACGGCATCTTCGGCGGTTGCTACGGTACCTACGACTATACAGAGTCGCGTTTCAGCGAATTCTTTAACAACGACGGAACTCCCAAGGCTGGCTACAGCAAGCCCCGTATGGACAATGCCTTTGTTAATTTCCGCCCCACATACACGGCGGCAAACAACGAGGTGGGCCATGTCTACGGTGCCGGCCAGGGCTATTCCGGCGAAGCGGAGCGCGACGTGCTGCAGGACCGCAGCTACATACTCATCGACATCCCTCAGGACATGACCTATTATAAGAAAATGGATGTCTTCGGTGCCGGTGCCTGGGGAGGCGTGGGAATGAGAGAATATCTCCCTGCAATGGCGACTCCTGCGCACATGACCGAGCTCGATAAGAACTCTGCCATCATCGACCTGGTGCGTGGTCAGATAGGTGCTGCCTACGGTGGCAGCTACAAGGAGGGCGTCACCCGCCGCTCAGTGGTCAACGTGCCGAGTGGCTCCACCATCGTGATGGGTAGCATCTTCGGAGGTGCATACGGCACTGACACCTATCTGCCCTGCGATGTCTATGAGGCCAATGTCAACTTTAATAGCAGCACAGCCAAACTCATCTACGACCCGGGGTACAGCGAACTCTATCAGGGTAATATCTATGGCGGTAACAACAACGAGCGCCGCACGCTCTACGGACGCATCAACATCGACGTGCCTGTTGTTCAGGACAAGGTGATTCAATACGACGATGAAATCAAAGGCTGGAAGAAGGGTGCCATATTAACAACCAAAGCCACGATCTTCGGTGCCGGTCGAGGTAAGAACACCTGGTCGGAATATACCGAGGTGAACCTGAAAAGCGGCGCAGAAATCTATGAGGTCTATGGCGGCGGACAGGACGGAAAGGTGTACAATGCGGAGAGTATCACTAAGTTTATGAGTTATCCCGCTGCCAGCGTTAAACCTAAGGTAGGCGATGACTATTATGACATTTACAAGGATTACACTGCCGAAAAATGGGCTACGGTATGGGCCAATGCCTGGAAAATAGGAAATGGATATTGGCCTGCTTACAAGGCTGTTGGTAATGAAACAACACTTACAAGTGGCAAGACCTATTACACATCAGCTGATGGTGAAGGTGAATTTGTTTCTGATGGCACAGAAACAGCCGATGATAGCCACATATATTATGAAAAGCTTGATTATTTGGAAAACACTAATACAAACCTTGCCAACCACTTGGTCCGTGTGGCCGAGGTGGACGACCGCGACTTCATCGACCTCACTGCTGCAGATCTGGCCTTAGTACAAAACAGGTATTGCACCAACGTCATCATCAACCGTGGAGCCACGGTGAACAACTATGCATACGGCGGTGGTCTCGGTTCCAATGCCGTGGTGTCGGGCACCACCTATATCGCCCTGCTTGGCGGCACGGTGAAGAAAGACATCTATGCCGCCGGCACGAGCGGCTCCGTTCAGGACGCTACAGGAACGGGAGACTATACCGACGAGAACCGTGCCGGCTTCATGGCCAGTGCCAATGCCTATGTTGAGGGCGGCATCGTGCGCAATGTCTATGGCGGCGGCTGGGAAGGCGACGTAGGTAAGCACCAGGCCGGAACATTCAACGGGCAGCCGTTCACCGTTGCCGGTCGCTTTGATACCGATGTCCTTGCTGAGACCCATGTGGTCATCGGCAAGCTTGACGGCACCAGCCTTTACGACGGCATCCCTGCCATCGCACGCAACGTCTACGGCGGCGGCGAGGGTGGTCCTGTCTATGGCTCTTCATACGTGAAAATCAACAACGGCTATATAGGCTATGTCTATAACCCTGATGGTACCGACGACCCGGAGACCGATATTGACGAGCACTACGAGGAGAAGATTAACGACGAGACCTGGGAAGACGGCGTTGGCCTCAACCGTCTGCTTGACAGCGGCTGCGTCTTCGGCGCCGGCTACGTCGACAACAGCAATGTCGACTTCACCAACGTCTATCTGTATGGCGGTACTATCCGCAACAGCGTCTTCGGCGGTGGCGAGATTGCTGCCGTGGGACGTGGAAAGATTGAGCTGGGAGGCGAAGAGAACTCTGAGCGCCAACTAAAAGCTATCTTCAAGGGCGGCAAGACGATGGTTGAGATGTACGACGGTATTGTCAAGCGCAATGTGTTTGCTGGTGGACGTGGCTACAACAACCTGGGTCAGCAGGGTAAGCTCTACTCCGACGGCTATGTATTCGGAAAGACGGAGGTGCATGTCCACGGTGGCGAGATTGGCACCGAGGAGGGCCTTCTCAATGGCGACGGCAACGTGTTCGGCGGCGGCGATATAGGCTATGTCTATAGTGCCTACCAGAACGCAGCGGGTCAATTGTGCGTCGGAAAGAAGTCGGGTATACGCTATGATGATGTAGACGATGGCTTTTACTATAAGAACGAGGGAGGCACATTTGCTGGTACTAATACTGATGGCACTCATACTGATGGCGACGGAGTTTACAAAAACGGCTCATTCCTAACGAATAATAGTGGCGACAAATACCTCACCGAGGACTGCAAGGTGCTTGTAGAGCCGTTCTGTAGAGTGAAGTCAGAAGTGACTTTTAATAATATCTTCTATCCGAAAGATGCCACCGTTTCTCATTTGGATTTAGAATACTTAAAGAAGAAGGAGAAGAAGGAGAAGGAGAATGGTAATACCAGTATTAATTTGTTAGCAGGCTTGGATGCAAATGGCAATGTCATTGCCGATAACGGCTTCACCATTGCGGAGCGTGTCTATTCCCCAGGTGAGTATGTTCCCGCCTACGCACTGAACACCCTGAAGAACAAGAATGCCGATGACAGTTGGGGAGCGTTGGACGACAAGGGCATCATCATCCACAATGCCGTGTTTGCCGGCGGTAACACGTCGCCGGGTTCTGCTGCTGTCTATGCCAACGCCACTTCGGTGTTTGGCAACGCCACGGCCTCTATTCACGACATCTACCACCGCGACCTCATCACCTTGGGTACAGGCCATACCGGCGGTCTCTACGGCGATGGTAACCTGACCTTCATCGACGGCTACCGAGGTCTGAACATCACCAACTACGGCACCGACTATTATAACATCCAGAAAGAGATAGACATCAACGCCTATCACGCCCTGC
Source organism: uncultured Prevotella sp. (assembly GCA_905233425.1). GTDB lineage: Bacteria > Bacteroidota > Bacteroidia > Bacteroidales > Bacteroidaceae > Prevotella. The sequence goes on from CAJOEC010000049.1 coordinate 21,977, forward strand.
CTGCACGTGAGGCAGCCTACTATGAACTGCGTTATCTGTGCATCAAAGAATGTACCGACAAGGACGGCACGCACTACACTACCGGCTCAGGCAGTTCCGACGGCAGCGGGTCGAAAGCCTCAACGATTACCGCCGACGACTTCTTCACACTGTTCGAGGGTGTCAAGGACAATGGTGTAGACCTGATCGTCTACGATGCCAACGGCAAGAGGATACCCAATCCTCTCTACTGGAAGGAGAATGGCGTGTGTTCGCGCTATGCCGGTCGTTTGATGAACAGCATCCAGCGTGCCGACTTCTGTGGCGTCTTCGGCAGCCGAATGGTGATGCAGGGTGCACAGGACCGTGTGCCAGAGACTGTCGACTATACCAACTACACCATCAACCGCGTGCGCGAGGTGTCGCTCAACAAGGCGGAGTCAGTGATTGCCAGTGACAAAGCAATACTACCATCCAGTAAGGATTATTATATCTCCCGTGTACATGGCAACTACTTCGGCATCTACAGCGTCGTGAACTTCCTCGGTGCACTGACCAGCGACGTGTCCTTTAAGGATGGTGTACGTACCACAGACAATTCCGATACGCAGACTTACGGGCCGCAATCTGTCGGTCAGACTTTCTACAACTGGAAAGAGAATCACGCAAAAGACAAGAGCCGCAACAACGGTAACAGCCACAACCAGGTGGCCTTGGCTTCGGGTGTCTATTTGGAGCTGACCACCGAGAAGAGCACTGGCAAGGACCTCTACGAAAAGGACTGGGGCCTCATCACGGGTGTCATCGAGCTCGACCTGATTAATGTGCAGCAGGGCATCGGCGGTGGCTTCGTCTATGCCAAGAACGTGCACGGTATACCTTCATACAGCAAGAAGGAGAATGTCACCCTGACCGCGCTGAACCGTGGAGCCGTCACCAGCGATGACTATACCTACGTAGATGTGCCCACCTACGATAGTGCAAAGGATTCGTACCTCAAGGAATTCCAGACATCGGGCAACTTCGTACACAGCACCCAGACCATCATCGACGACTGCTACAACGTCAGTTCCAAGTACAAGGGTACAGGCCGTGTGCCGGCCCACTACTGGTACATCAAGGGTTCGGTCTACGTATATGACCAGTATATCTCGGCCTATACCGGTGCTGCCAATGCCTACTTGGAAGCCGTAGAAATACCGCTGGTCATCACCGCCGCCTCGCACGGCGAGATGAAGCTGATGAAGGTGAAGCAAAACCTCTACGCCTACTATTCGGCTCCCGGAGTGCCTCTTGATGAAGACAAGAAGGTGGTCATCAACGATGTGTCCTACCAGCTGAACGACCCCATCACCTATTGGGACTGGTACCTGCTGTCACCGTCGGAGAGAAACCTCTTCGTGGATGAGACATACGTCACCATTGCCGACTGTGAGATCAATGGTACACTTTATCCTGCAGGCACCGTGCTGCTGCCAGGTAAAGCAGACGGCTCTGAATCAGGAACATACAACGCTTTGAAGAAGGCAAATCCAACTGTTTATCACGTGGAGAAGAAGGAAAATGTCGCCTTCGACTATGTGTTCCGCTCGTCGAACAACCTGAGCCACGACACAGGCTACATGCTTACCTACGACGTGAACAATCCGGGCGTGTGGAACAAATGGTACACACCCGAAACTGGTTCTTCATACGAACTCAAGCTCAGCACCGCTGAATATAAGAATGAGTCTGGCTATAACAATGGCCCCACCTACCGGTTGAAGACTGGAGTAGAAGGCAGCCTGTTAGGCCAGCGTAACTACAGCGTAAGCAACCTCATCAGTGAGGATGTCTATACAGATTATGAGACGTTGAAGGCAGCCCATACTACTGATAATGTTATTCCCTCTGGCCAGGCTTCGTTTGCACCTGCTTACATCGTGACTGCCGAGATTCTGGAAACCACCAAGGGCGGCACCTCGCAGAGACTATACAAGGATGCAACCTTGGCTAAGACGGGCTATACCGATGATGAGTGGTCGGCTATATCATCCAGTATAGCATCCGCCTATATCTGTAATAGTTCCATCAAGCTCAATGCCACTGATTATATCTACATCAACACCTGCATGACGAAGGCCCAGAAGGACAAATACCTGGCGGACTATGCTTCAGACCAAGCCATTTACGATGCCATCAACGAGCATATCGTCCCCGCCTACTATTGTACTTCGCAGGGTCTCTATGGCGGCAACTACTACGAGCAGGGCAAGAACTACCGCGGACTGGAGGCTTGGAGTTCTATGTCGGAGGCAGACCATCAGAAGTTCACCTTCAACTACGATGCCCTCGACCTGCTCATCGACCCCACCTTCTGCTATGGCAAGGCTGACGGACAGCAGTACCAGTACGATGGCGAGGGCTTCACCACTGAGGCGCAGGCCCGGACAAATAAGGCCGGCTACTCCATCACCCAGCCCGTGGACTACACAGCCACCTACAATAGCGAGAGCGCATTGGATCTGACCAACAACATCACCGTTACGCGCAACAACACATCTACGACCACCAATCAGGTAAAGAAAGATGACGAACTCGACCGTGAGGTCTACGAGTCCTTGCTCAACGAGCAGCGACACTATTCGCCTATCGTCGTGAAGGAAGCCGGCACCTACTATGTGGTCAAGACAGGGTTTATTCGTGGCGATTCGCCATACGCTGTAGGTCAGACCATATCGGGAGATGAATATGAGAATTTGTCTTCAGAAGAACAAAACTACATTGAGACACTGACTTTCACTGAGGCGCAAAAGGATAACACCTATTACTATTGTCGTGAAGGCTATACGATAGCCGCTACCAGTGCCGGAGGAAAGTCTGTAACGGACATCAACAATAGCACCAATCCTTATAGTGCAGGTGCAGCTGTGCCGAAAGGCATTGTCATCACAAAGGACAACTATAGCCTGCTTACCAACAATCAGAAGAACTTCACCATCCACGGCATCACGCCGATGGAGACGAGCACGCTCTACGTGAGCCGCTATTCCGACATCAACGACCTCTCGAAGGAGAAGATCATCACCGTGGTCTATCAGTACGACTACGAGGAGAGCACCACTGATGGTATGACCATCACGCCGGTCAGCGAGCGCCATGTGCTGAACATCCACATCCAGTTCAAGAGCGGCATACCCGAGGTGGAGGACATCACCAAGCCCAAGATCATTCTGCCTGGAACGGGTCTCAGCCTGAGAGAGCCTAACGTCAACCCCGGTGCTTACGAGGTGACGGGCGGTGGATGGACGCTCTTCGACGATTACGACGATGCCGAGAGCCACGTCAACGGCATGGAGTACACGCCAGGCCAGAGCCTGCTCTATTGGTATCAGAACAACTATTACATTGCCTACTATGCCAAGACCATCCTTGGCAAGACCTACTCTAATGCCGTGCCGGTGAGCGTGGCCAACTACCACGACCTGCACGAGGTGATGAGCCACAAGGACCACCACATGTATGTGGACCATCCGGATGTGCTGCGCGACAGTAAGATTTACATCAACGACTACTCTTACCTGACCGACGACAGCGACCCGCGCAAGAACCAGAACGGGCTCGACCTGCTGAAGGACTTCTTCGACCTGAGCCTGCAGACAACAGTGGCTACAAGTGGGCCTACAGAGGGTCATGCTCTGCTCAATGACTATGTCAAGGCAGGCGAGAATCTGGAGTTCTTCCTGCGCAGCGACCTGGCCAAGACAGACAATCCGAATACCGACGATTGGACACCTATCGGCACGACCACCTGCTTCGAGGGTGTGCTCCACGGCGATGGCCACACCATCAGCGGTCTCGACCACTCACTCTTCGACAAGCTCTGCGGTAGTGTTTACAACCTCGGTGTCACTGGCTCGTTCACTGGTGGTGGTGTTGCCAACGAGGGCAATGGCTACGCTGAGAACTGCTGGGTGATGACCACTGGCACTCCTGCCGCAGACACGAAGGCCATCATCGGCGATCCTAACCGTGGTAGTGGCACACAGATTGTAAACTGTTACTATCCAGAGAGTAATGCTGCGTTCGATGCCACCGACAATGGTCGTGGCATTGCCCGCCAGATGCCTGACGAGGCCTTCTACAATGGTGAGGTGGCCTACGACCTTAACGGCTTCTATCTGTACAAGCGCTACTACGACAACAACACGACGTGGACAGGCGATAAGACTTCGTATAATTATCTGCCGACGAACGATGACGGCACACTGCCCGACGATGCTTCTGATGCAGACTATCCCACCAGCACCTTCACGTTCTACCAGCCTGAAGGTGTTACGGCCAAGCCGGCGCCTTACTTGGGCTACGTGGAGAGTCGCTATTACGACGGTGACTTCCAGTATGCCGGCGGCACCATCCCCGACGAGAGCGACCGCCGCAGGCGCACGGCAACGGTAAGTGTCCTGAATCAGGACAACACCACCTCCGATGTAGAGACCGATGTGTTCTATCCCATCTGGCCCGACGACTACCTCTTCTTCGGACAGATGCTGACCTACGGACACGTGGACGGACGCGCACATCAGGAGACCCCGTCGTTCTACAGCACTACCAACCGTGTTTACCGCGCTCCGGCCTACTTCCGCGACAGCAAGATGGATGTGGCTCACTTCAACCCCGACGCCGTCTTTGCACAGACGAAGAAGGATGATGCCAGAGTCATTGCCTACCAGGGCATGACGGCCATCGACTTCACCGGCTATAACGATGTGAGCCGTGGCTATCAAAGCGGGGTTATCACTGCTGCGCCCTACAGCAAGACGCTGGATGGTGCTTTCTATCCGCCGCTGCTCGACGATGACGGCCTCACCAGCTTCCTGAACGTCGACCTGACGCGCAACCTGCTGGTCTACACGGGTACGCCAGGCACTTCGGCTTCCGGAAAGACTGGCACCGTGGTGAGCGAGTATCTGCCCGATGAAGCATACGTGGAGACCGATGACGACTACCATACCGTAGCCCCATGGGATAGCCCATCCGATAAAGTGAAGGGTCACTGGGTACAGTACGACGGCGCGGACTACACCGCTCCGCGTGACCACGTGCTCGTTGACAAGCAGGACTTCAACGCGCCCATACAGTACACCTTCAATTCAGCCTATCGTATGTGGCATCAGCGCATGCCTGAGAACTACGTGGGCAAGAAGAACGCCGAGGGAACGGCATTCATCGACAACCACTCTGGATGGGAGGGCATCAGCCTGCCGTTCAAGGCAGAGATTGTCACCACCGACGTGAAGGGTGAAATCACCCACTTCTACGGTGGCAGTAAGGAGAGCAAGAACGGTACTTACACGAAGATCGGCCATGAGTACTGGCTGCGTGAGTTCAAGGGTGGAGCACTCTCTTCAAATAATAATGTGTTTGAGGCATTGTTCAACTATCCAGGCACCAATAGCGACGACGGTATGAAGGCGTACACCAACACCTTCCTCTGGGACTACTATTACTCGCACGACGAATACAGAGACCTGAATGCTGACAAGTATCAGGAGGACGATGAGGACAACAACTATTACAGATATGCGCGTGAGTACGATGACTATCCGCGACTGGCCAACGCCACGCCTTACATCATCGGATTCCCGGGCGAGCGTTACTACGAGTTCGACCTCAGCGGTGCTTTCAAGGTCACCACAGCGTATAGCAATCCTGATAAGCTCAACGCGCAGACCATCACGTTTGCCTCGAAGCCAGGTGCAACCATCTACGTGAGCGATACAGAGATGGATGCTAATAAGGCTTCCGAGAACGGCTACACCTTCCTGCCTAACTACCTGAACCATTCGTTCGAGGCAGGAACGACAGGCACCTACACGCTCAACGCCACTGGTAGCAGCTATGACATCATACCTGCTGTAGCCGCTCAGGGCGAAGAACCTGTAGCACCTGTCGCCGTCAGTGCCTTCCGGCCATACTTCATCAATACGCCGCCTTCGCCTTCTCGTCCTGCTACGCGCAGTATTGTCTTCTCGCAGTCGAACGACGCGCCGCAGTCGCCGAAGTACCACCAGCCGGGATTCCTCAGCGCCCGTGCTGCAAGCCACAAGATTGTGGTAAGCTCGACGCTCGAGAACGACGCCGACGTGCGCATCGTGAATACTGCCGGACAGACCATCGCGTCGTTCACCGTGCAGCCCGGCGAGTCGGTGGAGACACTCATCATCAACTCGGGTGTCTACATCGTCCAAAGCTCCGACGGCCGCTACACCAAGAAACTGGTAGTGAAATGATCACCGACACCATGTCGTGAACTAATTTGTTTTAAACATATAATTGCCGTGTAATTGAACATTAATTGCTTCGCACAAACAATTAATGAGACATTAATGTTCAATTACACGGCAATTATATGTTTTTAATTAGGTAGTCAAATGGCTTTA
>CAJOEC010000050.1 GCA_905233425.1 uncultured Prevotella sp.
GACACAAAAGCAAGTAGTGAACAAACGTTAAATGTAACTACTCCCCTCCCCCCTGCGGGAGGGGTCGGGGGTGGGGCTTTTGATCGCTATGTAAACCTTCTGCGTCGTCTGTTCAAGGGAGGAGAAACATCCATGGTCTTCGCTTCCGTCTATATGACTGGCATACTGCCCATCAAACGATACGGCACACAGTCGGCACTTAACGATTTCCGTGAGTACTCGATGACCGACCCGAAGGCACTGGCCGAGTATTTCGGCTTTACCACCGAAGAGGTGAAAGCCCTCTGCGCGAAATACCACATGGATTTCGACGAGGTGAAGAGCTGGTACGACGGCTACCGCTTCAGCGTGATGCGACCAGTGGGCGTGCCCGACCCGCAACTGGTCGAGATCTCGGTGTTCAATCCCAACAGCGTGATGCAGGCCGTAGATTGCCACCAATGCAACAACTACTGGGTGAAGACCAGCTCGTTCGACTCCCTGCAGCGCTACATCGACATGGACTTCACAGGGGTTAAGGAGGCTTTCGAGAAACTGCTTAACGGCGGTGAGAAGAAGGTGAACATCCTGCGATATGGCACAAACCTCTACGATGTGGAAAACGATGACGAGCTGTTCACCCTGCTTATTCACTTGGGATATGTGGCCTACGACATGCTATCGCAGGCCGTGCGCTTACCAAACATGGAGGTGCGTATAGAGATTACCGAGGCCGTGCGCGGCAGCAAGAGCCACCCGGAACTGGCACGATGGGTGAAGGACTCCGACCTGTTGTTAGACGCCACTCTGGCCATGGACGAAGAGTATGTGGCAAAGACCATCGAAGCGTTCCACAACACAAAGACCGCCCCCACATTCTATAACAACGAGCAAGCCCTGCGCTCTGTCATTCGCATGGCCTATATCGGTGCCGTCGACTACTATGTGCAGATAGAGGAACTTCCCACCGGTAAAGGCTATGCCGACATTGTGTTCATTCCCAAGCGCAGCGTTAAGCGGCCCGCCATCGTCGTGGAGCTGAAGTGGAACCACCCCGTAGAGGCCGCCATCGACCAGATACGTCGGCAGCAATATCCCGAGGTGCTCACACACTTTACAAGTAACCTCCTCCTCGTCGGCATCACCTACGACGAAAATACCAAGGAACATTCCTGCAAGATCAGTAATCTCTGACAGGGTTCTCGACAGCATCATGCAAGTATTATAATCACTGATGTGATTTTGGTTCACGGCGCACGCTGTGGACAATCACGGCGGCCGCCATGGATATTCACAGCGGCCGCCGTGAATATTTCCGCCGCCCGCCGTGAACAAGCAAGAACGCACATCCCTCCCAGAGGCCTGCGCCCAGACTCCCACTCTGATACGTCCTCCCTCCAGTTTTGCATACTGAAGCAATCCACATGTCTCGTTTTCCATGACCTGCACGGTGTGGTACACCTTTTCGCCTATACGGCAAAATAATCTTCTATAAAAGTTTGCCGTTTCAGGAAAAATGATTACTTTTGCAAGCGGAATAACTGTTTAATGATTTCTGGAGACACTCTTAAGCCGAACGACAATAAACAGAAAGTGAACAGATTTGTGGCGGCGGTTCGGAAGTTTTTTCCTCTGCATATACCATTTTTTCTCCCATAATCCTTGGCTGTTTGCGGAAAAGTGTGTACCTTTGCCCCAAAATCACGCTTCCGATTATCATGATAAATCGAAGTGACGCTTCCGATTATCCTGATAAAATGGAAGTGCAAATATACAAACAATAATGGAAAACGTATGATAAAGAGGTTGTTAGATCTGGCAGAACTGCAAGATGATAGTCTGTTCCTTTGGGGCGCACGGCAAACGGGCAAGAGTACATTTCTGAAACAGAAATACCCCGATGCTCGTTACTATGATCTTCTGCTGCCAAGGGAATACCAGCGGCTACGGCGTAACCCAGATTTGCTCATCGACGAGCTGTCGCTGGCCGACGAGGGCGAATTGGTCATCATTGACGAAATACAAGAGTTACCCATACTGCTGAACGCCGTACAGTGGCTGATGGTGAACCGTGGCCTGCGGTTCGTGCTTTGCGGATCCAGTGCCCGCAAGCTGAAGCGGGTGGGTGCGAACCTGCTTGGTGGTCGCGCACTACGGCGACAGATGTTTCCGCTTGTCAGTGCCGAGATTCCCGACTTCAATCTCGTCCGGGCCGTCAATAACGGTATGCTCCCAAGGCATTACCTTGTGGAGAACGCCCAGCAGCGGCTACAGGGCTATGTGGGCAACTACCTGAAGCAGGAGATAGAGGCCGAAGCCTTGAGCCGCAATCTTGACGTGTTCTCACGATTTCTTGAAACCGCTGCCCAGACCGATGGTGAGATAGTGAACTACAACAACATTGCCACCGACTGCGGTATCAGTGCAAAGACGGTGAAGGAATATTTCACCGTGCTACAGGACACTTTGATTGGCTATATGATTCCCGCCTACACGAAGGTCATGCAGCGACGGCTTATCAAGGCTCCAAAGTTCTATTTCTTCGACGTTGGCATAGTGAACAGTTTGGTAGGACGACGCAATATGCAACCTGGCTCGGCCGACTTCAGCCATGCCTTCGAGCACTTCATCATTCAGGAGATTGTGGCTTGGCTGGGCTATTCGAACAGCGACCGCCAGTTGAGCTACTGGCGCACTGCATCGGGATATGAGGTGGATGCTGTGATTAGCGAGCCGGGCGGAAACATAGTGGCGGCAATAGAAGTGAAAGCCACAGGCGAGGTGCAGTCACGCCATCTGCATGGTCTGAAGGCCTTGGGTGAGGAGCATCCCGCAGCAGAGCTTATCGTGGTGTCGCTCGATGTGCGTCCCCGTCTCTTCAATGGCGTGAAAGTGCTGCCAGCCCACGATTTCCTGAAACGGCTGTGGGCTGGTAAACTATAGTCCCGCCGGTGAATATCCTTTCAGTGTCCAGCGGGGGATATGGGCCACATAGTCCTTTAGCAGATGCAGGGCTTTCTGGCGAACTCCCAGTCGTCCATGCGCAGGCGGTAGAACGAGTCCTTCACGCGAAGGTAGGCCATATCGACGTTTTCTTGTTATTCTTTGTCATGGTGTGTGCAAAGGTACGCTTTTTCTGCCAAGTAGCAAAATAATTCGCTCCGAATGTTTGCCGTTTAAGGAAAAATGATTACTTTTGCAACAGAATTTTACCAGTTCGTGTTTTTTTCACTGTCTTTGCAATAACAGTCATGGGAATATATATCAACAGAGGGAACGCTGCGTTCCGACAGTACACTAACGGTGAGTATGTCGACAAGACGGCGATGATAGCCTACATCAACACCACCGTCGACACAGCCAACAAGCTGACCTGCGTGAGCCGTCCACGCCGCTTCGGCAAGTCGATGGCGGCGCACATGCTCTACGCCTACTATGACAAGTCGTGCGACTCGCGCGAACTGTTCAGCCGCTTCGCCATAGCTAAGGAACAGTCGTTCGAGCAGCATCTGAACAAGTATCCAACCATATACTTGGACATCACCGACTTCACTACCCGCTATCAAGGCAGGGATGACATCTTGGATTTGATGCAGAAAGAAATCATTGAAGACATAGCCCTGGACTATCCTGATGTAGAGGCGAAAGACAGTGATGACCTGATGGCGTTGTTGCTCAGGATTGTCAGGAAGACGGGCGAGAAGTTCGTGATGATTATTGACGAGTGGGATGCCCTGTGCCGTGAAAATAGCCCCACCCCCGACCCCTCCCGCAGGGGGGAGGGGAGTATATACTTTCAAGACACAAAAACAAGTAGTGAACAAACGTTAAATGTAACTACTCCCCTCCCCCCTGCGGGAGGGGTCGGGGGTGGGGCTTTTGATCGCTATGTAAACCTTTTGCGTCGTCTGTTCAAGGGAGGTGGTACGGCTATGGCTTTTGCCTGTGTCTATATGACTGGCATCCTGCCTATCAAACGCTATGGCACGCAGTCGGCACTTAACGATTTTCGTGAGTACTCAATGGCAAGCCCGCGACAGTTGGCCGGCTACATCGGATTCACAGAGCCTGAGGTGCGGGCACTCTGCGACAAACATGGAATGGACTATGAGGACATGAAGGGCTGGTACGACGGCTATAGCTTTGGCCCCGACTATCCTGCCGTGTTCAATCCTAATTCGGTGATGCTTGCCTGTGGCAGCGGCTCCTACGAGAACTACTGGGGGCGCACATCGGCCTTCGAGACGCTGCAGCAGTATATCGACCTCAACATGACTGGCATCCAGGAGTCGTTGCTTCGACATCAGTTCCATAGGTAGCGACGACGAGTTGTTGACGCTCTTCATCCATCTTGGCTATCTGACATACAATGTGGAGGAAAGCACCGTGAGCCTCCCTAACAAGGAGATTCGTATGGAGTTTGTCGAGGCTCTGCGTGGCAGCAAGACCCACAAGGAGTTGTCGGCCTTGATTAAGACTTCCGACCGATTAGTGGAGGCCACGATGAACAAGGACGAGCGGCTTGTGGCCGAAATCATAGAACAGCTACATACGAGCACCACTGGCCCCAACTTTTACAATAATGAGCAGGCCTTGCGCTCGGTGTTGAAGATTGGCTATCTGAGTGCCATCGATGATTTTGTCAGCATCCAGGAACTGCCCACAGGAAAAGGTTATGCCGACCTCGCCCTTATCCCCCGCCGTGGCAGCCGCAGATCCGCCGTGGTCATAGAATTGAAATGGAACCACACCGTTGATGCCGCCATCGAACAGATACGCCGGCAGCAATACCCCGAGGTGCTGAAACACTTTACAAGTAATCTACTGCTCGTCGGCGTAACCTACGATGAAAAGACCAAGGAACATTCCTGCAAGATATTAGAGCATCAGGCAAAATAATCGCCTCGACGCCCAGCCCACAAAGAAGGGCCTGTACATCTATAACGGCAGAAAGGTTGTGGTGTAATAATTATTTCTTCATCTTTGCAACTTTTCGCATCACGGTATCGTCTAACGAATGAAAACAAACAAAAAACGATACGACTATGAAGAAAAAATCATTTGCACTTATGCTCGCCGCAGCCCTCACCGCCATACCGCTGACGGCACAGACAGACTCAAACGGCAACGACCAGGAGCCTGTAGACGAGATAGAACTGTTCTCGGACACCACGCAGGACACATCGGCCGTCGCAACACCGATGTTCCCCGACGACGAAGACTTCGACTTCGGTTTCGATGACCCCGATTTCGACGAAGAGCCCTTCCGCATCGACAGCATGTTCGACAATCTGGACAACAACAGTATCATGGGCATGTTCTTTGTCCTCGCCGTACTGTTAGTCATCTTCGTGCTAATGCCCATCGCCATCATCGGACTGATACTATGGTTTGTCTACAAGAACCGCAAGGAACGCATGAGACTGGCCGAGATGGCAATGATGAACGGTCAGCCGATACCGCAGGAATTCGTAAGAGAAACACCGACGGAAGGCAACGACGAGGTGCGCAAGAAAGGGGTGAGACAGATATTCCTCGGAATAGGACTGATATTCTTCCTCGGATGGCTCGTAGGAAAAGTGGGCGCAGGAATAGGCATCGTGGTACTCTGCGTAGGACTGGGCAACGTGCTCATTGCCCGCACGGCAAGAAAAAAAGAGGATAACCTCCCTTAACTCCCCCTAACTCCTTTAACTCCTTTAACTCCCTTAACTCCTTTAACTCCCTTAACTCCCTTAACTCCCTTAACTCCATTAACTCCATTAACTCCATTAACTCCCTTAACTCCCTTAACTCCCTTAACTCCCTTAACTCCTATAATACCCTTACAACTATGACACAGAAACTTTATCGTTCAAACGACCGTGTGCTGGGCGGCGTGTGTGCAGGCCTGGCCGAGTATTTCGACTTCGACCCCACGCTGGTACGTATAGCCTACGCTTTCCTGGCAGTGTGTACCATCTTCCCCGGCATCATATTATATATAATAATGTGGATAGTGATGCCCCAGAAGCCATCATTCTGACACCAAGCAGCAAAACATACGTCAGCTAACTCCCGCAAACTCCAGTGGAACAAAACAGCGACCTCTCCCTCGTCACCCGGGTGACGGTACTCCACGACAGGCAGGCCTTCGACCAGCTTGTAAGAAAGTACCAGTCGCCCGTGAGGCGGTTCCTGCTCAACCTCACACTGGGCAACGAGGCTCTGAGCGACGACCTGGCCCAGGACACATTCCTGAAGGCATACGTGAACATTGGCCAGTTCAAGGCCACGGCGTCGCTGCAGACATGGCTGATGAGGATAGCCTACAACACGTTCTACGACCACAAGCGGAAAAACAGGGCCGAGCATACCGACATAGGCGACGCCGGCCAGATGGGAGTCCGCGAGGCTCCTGTCGGCGAGAAGCTCGACGTGCGCAAGGCCCTGGCAATGCTGCGCGAGGAAGAGCGCACGTGCATAACGCTGCAGATGATTGACGGCGAGCCTATCGACAACATCGCCCATATTACGGGAATGCCAGAGAACACTGTGAAATCGCACCTGAAAAGGGGCAAGGAAAAAATGAAAACCTTCTTAATGCAAAACGGATATGGAAAACGATAACAACAAGGCAACAAAACCCCAAGACTTCGGGATGCAGACTTCCGCCGCCGACGACGACAGTCTGCTTGAGGCGTTCTTTGCCGAAGCCCGCGCCGAGCAGCTGCCCGACGACGGCTTTACGCAGCGCGTGATGATGAGTCTGCCCGTGGAGGAAGCGCCCTCTGTCGGTCTTGCCGCTGTCTCTACTGCAAGTCTGCAAAGCCGCACGCGACGGCTCTCCCACTGGTGGACGGCCGCCTGTGTGACAGTGGCTGTGGCCGTGTTCACCATCATTGGCGGATGGCAGGCCCTGGCTCATGTCGTCTTCGACGCCATAACCACCAGCTCGAACACCGGGCAGCTGCTCAGGCTGACAGTCTGCGGGGCAGTGCTGACGATAATCGCCTCGACCGAGCTGATGCACCGCGAGCATATCACGCTGAAACTGTAGGAAACTGAAGGACTGGCACCCGCACAGTCTGTGAGGCAAAAGTAAAGGCCGGACAAAACTCCATCGTTTTGTCCGGCCTTTCCATAGAATTATACAAGAGACTATTTCATGACTCTCTTCTCTCCGTCGACCACATAGATGCCCTTCTTCATCTGTCCGTTCATCTTGCGGCCACTGAGGTCGTAGGCCTCGCCATTGGCGGCCTTGACACTCTCAACACCTGCGATGGCTGTTGCCTCGCTCATGGTGATGTGCTTTATGCAAAGCTCCTCGGCCGATTCCGACTTCTCGTCCCATGAGAATCCGCAGCGAGTGGGCAGGAACGTCTTGTCGCCCTCGGTGCGCACGAGCACGCTCTCCAAGGGATATACATTCTGCTGTGCGGGAATGCCGTAGCGGCCTTCCTTGGTCATTGCCTCCCAGCTGCTCGAGAATGTCACCTGGTTGCCGTTGCCGTCGATCATGCGCACGGCCTTCAGCTCAGTGCTGACGGTCATGGCGTCGGTGTTCTTCACACGCAGGGTCTGCTCCTTGGCTGAGTAGACAAGGTAGGGCACGCCGGCCTCGATGCCCTCAGCGGTGCAGTCGGCAAAATAGAGGTTGAGAACATTGCCCTCCTGGCCAATGGCCACGAGACGCTCCACACGGAGGTCACCGGCCTCGGCAATCTGGGCTGCCGTCATCGACATGGGGAGGCACAGGGTGTTGTAGCCGGCAAAGAAGTAGCGGCTGACCTGAACGGCCTGGGCCTGGTCCTGAATCTGCTCCACGTTCAGCTTCTGGCTGTTCGTGCTTACGTACTTCATCTGCGCACTGGCAGTGAGGCACAATGCTGATGCAATCAGCGCGGTGAATAAATGTTTCATAATAGCTTAGTATTTGAGTTTTTGAAAGAATGCAGACAACCACTTGTGCAAAGCGATTGTCTGCTTTGAAATTTTTTTACAAAAAGAGACTATTTCAGAGCATCGGCAAAGTCACTGCCAGCCTTGAATTTCACCAGCTTCTTTGCGGGGATGGTGATCTTCTCCTTCGTGGAGGGGTTGATACCCTCACGAGCGGTGCGCTCGGAAACAGAGAACGTGCCAAAACCGATGAGGGCAACCTTCTCGCCTGCGGACAGAGCGTCCTTGATAGCAACGATGGTGGCCTCGACGGCCTTCTTTGAGTCAACTTTTGAGAGACCAGCAATGGCTGAAATCTTCTCCACTAAATCTGTCTTGTTCATACTTTTGTAAGAAATTTAAGTTAATAATTAGGTTTGTTGTTCGATTTCTTCCGCAAATATAATTGAAAGTATTCAGAAAACAAACAAAAATCAAGAAAAAAATTGATTTTTAATGAAAAAAAGTGCTTTCCTGCCTTTTTTTGTGCAGTGAAAGAGATATTTTTAGTAATTTTGCACCCGAAAAGCAATTATTGCATGACAAGACACCAAATAGTAAATCGTAAACCAGTAAATTGTAAATAACAAAGATGTTCGGCAATATTCCTACAGTGACAAGAAATCTGCTGTTGATAAACATACTTGCTTTCGTTGCCACATTTATATTCGAGAGAGCTGGAGTGTACTTGGAAGAGTATGGAGGACTGCATTTCTTCCTGGCCAGCCATTTCCAAGTCTACCAGATTGTGACTTATATGTTCCTGCACGGTGGTTTCACCCACTTATTCTTCAACATGTTTGCCCTATGGATGTTCGGCTGTGTGATAGAGCGTGTGTGGGGGGCGAAGAAATTCCTTTTTTATTACATTTTCTGCGGCATAGGAGCAGGACTGTGCCAGGAGTTGGTGCAGTTCTGTGAGTTCTACTACACCGTACAGACACAATTCCCCGGCTCGACACTGGGCGAGACCATCACCATACTTGGCAACAGCAATCTGAACGGGGCGCTTACCATTGGCGCATCGGGAGCCATCTATGCAATACTGCTCGCCTTCGGCATGATTTTCCCCGAGGAGCGCATCTTCATTTTCCCACTGCCAGTACCCATCAAAGCTAAATGGTTCGTGTGCATATACGTAGGCATTGAACTCTTCTTCGCCATCACTTCGATGGGCGACGGCGTGGCCCATGTAGCCCATCTGGGCGGTATGCTCTTCGGATTCCTGCTGATAAGCCACTGGCGGCGCCACCCGGAGCGCAATTTCGACATCACCAGTGCCAGCCAGTGGCTGAAGAAACTGGACAAGACGAAGAAGACAGGCAGCAACCTCGACACCGAGCGATACGGCGAGACGACCACCACCACAACAACGGGCTACGGCCCTACGCGCAGTGACGACATGGCCTACAACGCCCGCAAGAAGGCGCTGCAGGACGAGATTGACGCTCTGCTCGACAAAATCAACATGAGCGGCTACGACAGCCTGACGGAGCAGGAGAAGAAACGCCTCTTCGAGGCCAACCACGAACTATAGACGGAAAATGCTCAGTAGCATAAAGAATATTCTCGTCAATGTGCTGACGCTGATTGCCGTGGTCGTAGGCGTGGCCGTGGTGGCCGTGGGCTACAGCGACCGTCTGCACCCATCGGTGCACCCCATTGTGGCCTGCGCCGGAATGGCGTTCCTCGCAGTACTGGTGCTCAACGTGGCCATGTTCCTGGTCATGCTGTCGGTGAGGTGGCGGCGGGCATGGATACCATTGGCGGCATTCGTCATCGCCTACACACCGATACACACAATACTGCCACTGCATTTCGACGGGAGCGACGAGGATGCCGACCTGCGTATAATAACATACAACGTCTGCGGTTACGGAGGCAATTTCAAGTATGACTATGCACTCGACACCATAGCAGAATACATCATGGCGCAGAATGCCGACATTGTATGCATACAGGAGGAGCAGGGCACAAAACACAAGGCAGAGGAGCGGTGGGAGCAGCTCTACCCTTACAACGACACCACATGCTTAAGTTCTCCGGCATGCAAGACAAAGAATATCATAGGCTTTCACACGCGGCTACCGATAATAAAAAAAGAGCGAATAGAATATGAGTCGGTGGCTAACGGCTCGTTGGCCTATTTCCTGCTCAGAGGCAACGACACCATCATCGTCATCAACAACCACTTGGAGAGCACTCATCTTTCTGAGCACGAGCGCACGCAATACAGGGAAATACTGAAAGGGAACAAGGACAGGCATTCGGCAGAGGAGGGACTGCTCACGCTTATGGGGAGACTGGCACAAAGCACAGTGTTACGGGCCCCCGAGGCCGAGGTAGTCCACAGCTACGTTGAGGCACACAGGCAATACCCCATCATCGTGTGCGGCGACTTCAACGACACACCAATATCATACACAAGGCAAACCGTTGCACAAGGACTGACCGACTGCTTCGCCGAGGTGGGTTGCGGACTCGGTTTGTCATATAATCGGAAAGGGTTCAACTTCCGCATAGACCACATTTTATGCTCACAGCATTTCACTCCCGTAAAATGCAAAGTGGACGCAAAAATTGACGCAAGCGACCATTTTCCCATGATTTGCAGCATGAAAATGGGCAATAAACACTAAAAAATGTGTGAAAGTTGGCCAAAAATTTTCACAAGTGTAAAAAAATCACTACATTTGCAAGCTAATTTTCGAATATATATATTAATAACAAACAAATAACAAAATGCAAAACAAAGGAATTGTAAAATTTATTGCAGCAGCACTCATACTCGTTTGCTGCTTCTATCTTTCCTTCTCCTTCGTGACTCGCTATCACGAAAACAAGGCCGATGCACTCACTGCCCAGGCCGGAGAGGAAGCCGGACAGGCCTACTTGGACTCGGTATCGTCAACTAACATCTGGTTCTGGGCTTACAACCTCAAAGAATGCCGCGAAATGGAAATCGGCCTCGGCCTTGACCTGAAGGGCGGTATGAACGTTATCCTCGAAGTCTCCGTACCCGACATCATCGATGTGCTCGCTGACCACAAGAAGGACGAAGGCTATCGCAAGGCATGGGAAATGGCAAAGCAGGACGAGGAGCAGAGCCAGTCGGACTACATCACTCTTTTCTATAACCGCTGGAAGGAGACTGGCAACGGACGTCCCCTCGCTGCCATCTTCGCCACTCAGCAGATGAAAGGCACTGTCAACACCAAGAGCACCGACGAGGAAGTGCTGAAGGCACTCCGCGCCGAGGTTGACGCTGCCGTCGACAATGCCGAGACCGTCGTACGCACACGTGTCGACAAGTTCGGTGTCGTACAGCCAAACATCCAGAAACTCGAGGGCCAGAGCCGCATCATGGTCGAAATGCCTGGTGTGAAGGAGCCTGAGCGCGTCCGTAAGCTCTTGCAGGGAAGCGCCAACCTGGAGTTCTGGGAGACATACAACGCACAGGATGCCCTGCCCTATCTGGCACAGCTCAACCAGGCATACGCAGCTGAGATCAGCCACATCACCCCAGAAGCCTCAGAAGCCTCAGAAGCCACAGAGGAGGTTTCAGAAGCCCCAGAAGTCTCAGAAGCCCCTGAGGCCTCAGACTCCACCGAGAACGCCCTCGACGCAGCCGCCAAGCAGGCAAGCGTGACCGATGGCGAGGACAGCGAGAGCGTGGAGCGCATACGCCGCCAGAACCCGCTGCTCGCCTACCTCGACACCCGCTTCGCCGGACTGGCAATGCTCGGCTATGCCAACGCCAACGACGTGGCTAAGATCAACGAGGTCATCAACAGCGACGTGGCAAAGAAGGTGCTGCCTCCCGACATGAAGCTGCTGTGGAGCGCAAAGCCCGCACGCCTCGAGGGTGCCAAGGGCGACTACTACGAGCTTTATGCCATCAAGGTGACCGATCCCAACGGAAAGGCTCCCCTCAGTGGTGACGTCATCGTAAATGCCAAGGACGACTTCTCGCAGGGCCTCGGCAAGAGCGAACCCGTCGTGTCAATGCAGATGAACACCGAGGGAACACGCATCTGGGCTAACCTCACAAAGATGAACATCGGCCGCGCCGTTGCCATCGTCCTCGACGACGCTGTCTACAGCGCTCCCCGCGTGAACGACGAGATTACCGGCGGTAACTCGCAGATTTCGGGTAGCTTCACCCCCGCCGAGACCAAGGACCTCGCCAACACACTGAACTCTGGTAAGATGCCCGCCCCGACCCGCATCGTCCAGGAACAGGTCGTCGGTCCTACCCTCGGTGCACAGTCCATCCAGCAGGGATTCTGGTCATTCGTCGTGGCCTTCATACTGCTGATGTGCGTCATGCTTGCACTCTACGGTGTCATCCCCGGTATGCTGGCCAACATGGCTCTGCTGTTCAACCTCTTCTTCACACTGGGTATTCTCGCATCCTTCCAGGCCGCTCTGACAATGCCGGGTATCGCTGGTATCGTGCTTACACTGGGTACGGCTGTGGATGCCAACGTGCTTATCTATGAACGCACGAAGGAAGAGCTTCGCAAGGGTCTGCACATCAAGGAAGCCCTGAACCAAGGTTATGCCAACGCTTTCTCGGCTATCTTCGACTCTAACCTCACATCGTTGATTACGGGTGTTATCCTCTACGTCTTCGGTACAGGTCCTATCCGCGGTTTCGCCACGACCCTTATCATCGGTATCTGCGTCAGCTTCTTCACCGCAGTGTTCATGACACGTCTGGTCTACGACCATCAGATGAAGAAGGACAAGTGGCAGAACCTCACCTTCAGCACTTCGTTCTCGAAGAACCTCATGCAGGGCACACACTTCAACTTCATGGGTGCCTACAAGACCTCTTATACCGTATGGTTCGCAGCAGCCATCGTCTTCATCCTCTGCTTCTTCCTCCGTGGTCTCGACCAGAGTATCGACTTCACCGGTGGCCGCAACTACGTGGTGACTCTCGACAAGGAGGTGCCCGTGGAGGAGGTGCGCGACCTCGTGAGCAACGTCTTCACTGAGGACGAGGGCAAGGTGGCCTACACCAGCGTCATCGCCCTGGGTGCATCTTCAGACAAGACCGTGCGTGTATCGACCAACTGGAAGATTAACAGCAACGATCCCGCCGTTGACGACCAGGCTGAGGACATCCTCTACAACACGCTGAAGAACGGTGGCCTCATCTCGCAGGAGAGCATCGAGTCATTCAAGAACCCCGACGTGCGCGAGGGCGGCTCCATCATCGAGTCGTCGAAGGTCGGACCTTCCATCGCTAAGACCATCACCCGCGGTGCCATCATCAGCGTCATCTTGGCTCTGATTGCCATCTTCCTCTACATCCTGCTGCGCTTCCGCAACGTCGCCTTCTCTGTAGGCTCAATCGTTGCCCTGGCCTTCGACGCCCTGGTGGTTATCGGCTTCTACTCGCTGCTCCACCACATCGTGCCCTGGTCGCTCGAGGTTGACCAGACGTTCATCGGTGCTATCCTGACGGTGATCGGTTACTCCATCAACGATAAAGTGGTGGTCTTCGACCGTATCCGTGAGAACATCGGTCTGTTCCCCAAGCGTGACCGCCGTCAACTGTTCAACGAGTCGCTGAACCAGACCCTGGCCCGTACCATCAACACGTCGGTGACGACGCTCGTTGTGCTGCTCACCATCTTCTTCCTTGGTGGCGACAGCATCCGCTCGTTCTCCTTCGCCATGATTCTCGGTGTCATCTTCGGTACGCTCTCGTCAATCTTCATCGCAGCTCCCACGGCTTACCTCACCATGAGCCGCAAGGACCGCAAGGAGGAAATTCCCGCAGAGTAATGGCACATTCTTAAATATATGTGCGCACACGCGTACATATATTTAATATCAGCATACGGCCCATAGCCTTTCCTGGCTATGGGCCGTAGTTTTTACATGCTGGAATTTCAGACGATGGGTGTGGAAAGGCCGGAAACGATGTTGTCGTAGACCCTCACCACTGCGTCGGCTGTATGCTGAGCGTTGAAGCGTGAGGCGATGAGACTTGCGGCATTGTCAGAGCAACGATTCCTGAGACTTTTGTCGCCGATAAGGCGGAGAATGGCGTCAGCTGTGCTTTGTGGCGAGTCGAAGGGTACAATGATACCGTTCTGTCCGTCGTCAATCACTTCCCTTGCCCCGTCGGTTGGAGTGGCAATGATGACCCTCCCCGTGGCCATGGCTTCGAGCATACCTATGGAGAGTCCCTCCCATAGACTTGGCAGACAGTATGTGTCCATAAGCATGAGCACATCGGGGATGTCGGTGCGGAAAGGGCTGCGGCAGACGTAGCCTTCCATCTTGTGGCCGCTGATGTAGCGGTCGACATCGCCGTCCATGTCGCCCTCGCCAACGAACAAGCCTTTCACACGGCTGTCGGCGGCATGTGCCAGCTCCACGGCGGCAAGATAGTCGAGGGGTGCTTTCTGTTTGGTGCAACGTGCTATGAACCCCGCCACGAAGTCGCTGTCGGCAAGGCCGAAGTCCTTGCGACTGAGTTTCGTAGTCCTTCCGGGATTGAAACGGTTGAGGTTAACACCGTTCTTTATCACCACAGGCGGTTTCAGGCCGAAAACAGCCTCTCCCGTAGCGGCATTGCCCTCAGAGACGCATATTACCCGGCGGGCACAGTGGCAGATGAGCTTCTCGCTCCATCTACGCACGTTGAACGACAGGCGTCCCTGGTCGTCGTGGAAGCTCCACCCGTGGACGGTGTAGACCATAGGCACACGTGCACGCCAGGCCGGGAAAAGCACGTTGGAAGCCGCCCGCGTGCCATGGGCGTGGACCAGGGTTACACGCTCGTCCTTTATCAGTCGAAACACTTTCTGCTGGACGGCGATGTCGAAGCCGTGAGTGGAGTTGATGACGTGGCACTTGATGCCCTGTGACTCTAAGCGGGTGATCATCTCGCCGGGCGTGAACGACAGGCACAGCGGCTCGTAGCGTGTCTTGTCCATCAGCTCGACAAGGTCGGCTAAGTGGGACTCGCCACCGCCTATCTGCCCCTGGCGTATCACCTCAAGTATCTTGATCCTTTCCATTGCCTTCCGAAAAAATAAGGGAAATTAAAGGGATGATATGTTACCCTTTAATTTCCCTTTTGTTTATTGAAGTCGCTGTTGCGACAACGGGCGTTGTCTGTAAGTCCTATATGTCCTATAAGTCTTATAAGTCCTATAGGTCTTATAAGTCTTATAGGCCCTAAAGACTACAGCTTCGGTCCGGCGGCTACCAGAGCCTTGCCGGCCTCGTTGCCCTCGTACTTCTTGAAGTTCTTGATGAAGCGGCCAGCGAGATCCTTGGCTTTCTCTTCCCACTCGTCGCGGTTCTGATAGGTGTCGCGTGGGTCAAGGATACCCCATGCCACGCCGTTGAGCTGTGTGGGAACCTCGAAGTCGAAGTAAGGAATCTTCTTGGTGGGAGCGTTCAGGATGTCGCCACCCAGGATGGCGTCGATGATGCCACGGGTGTCCTTGATAGAGATGCGCTTGCCAGTGCCGTTCCAGCCTGTGTTCACAAGGTATGCCTTGGCACCGCTCTTCTCCATGCGCTTAACCAGCTCCTCAGCATACTTTGTGGGATGCAGCTCAAGGAATGCCTGGCCGAAGCAAGCTGAGAATGTGGGAGTAGGCTCGGTGATGCCGCGCTCTGTGCCGGCGAGCTTTGCTGTGAAGCCACTGAGGAAGTAGTACTTCGTCTGCTCCGGGGTGAGGATGCTCACGGGAGGCAGCACGCCGAAGGCATCGGCTGAGAGGAAGATGACGTTCTTGGCCTCGGGGCCAGCGCTCTTCTGGTTCACCTTCTGGGCAATCTTCTCGATGTGGTTTATAGGATAGCTGACGCGGGTGTTCTCGGTCACGCTCTTGTCGGCGAAGTCAATCTTGCCTGCCTCGTCGACAGTGACGTTCTCGAGCAGAGCGTCGCGGCGGATAGCGTTGTAGATGTCGGGCTCGCTCTCCTTGTCGAGGTTGATAACCTTGGCATAGCAGCCGCCCTCGAAGTTGAACACGCCCTCGTCGTCCCATCCGTGCTCGTCGTCGCCGATGAGCAGACGTTTCGGGTCGGTGGACAGAGTGGTCTTGCCAGTGCCAGAGAGACCGAAGAAAATAGCGGTGTTCTTACCTTCCATGTCGGTGTTGGCCGAGCAGTGCATCGAAGCGATGCCCTGCAGGGGCAGGTAGTAGTTCATCATCGAGAACATACCCTTCTTCATCTCACCGCCGTACCATGTGTTGATGATGCACTGCTCGCGGGTTGAGGTGTTGAAGGCCACACAGGTCTCAGAGTTCAGGCCCAGCTCCTTGTAGTTCTCCACCTTTGCCTTCGATGCGTTGTAGATAACGAAGTTCGGCTCGAAGTTCTCCAGCTCTTCAGCTGTGGGCTGGATGAACATGTTTTTCACGAAATGAGCCTGCCAAGCCACCTCGACGATGAAGCGGACGCGCAGACGGGTAGCCTCATTGGCACCGCAGAAAGCGTCCATCACATACAGATTCTTGTTGCACAGTTCCTTGATGGCAATCTCCTTCACCTTAGCCCATACCTCCTCGCTCATGGGGTGGTTGTCGTTCTTGTACTCATCGGTGGTCCACCACACCTTGTCCTCGCTCTGTGCATCGCGGACGATGTACTTGTCCTTAGGCGAGCGGCCGGTGTAGATGCCGGTCATAACGTTCACGGCGTTCAGCTCAGTGTTCACGCCCTTGTCAAAGCCGGTCAGGCCCTGCTTTGTCTCCTCTTCGAAGAGGTACTCATACGACGGATTGTGGGCAATCACGGTACTACCAGTGATGCCATACTGTGTCAAATCTAACTTTGCCATTGTTTGATATTTATAAATTGTTATACTGAAATCGTTTTGCGGCTGCAAAGGTACAAAAAAGTTAAGAGTTAGGAGTTATGAGTTGGAAGTTTTTTTGTGCGCACACAACTCTTTTTTCGTTAAACATTCATAAAAGACGGAAAATGCGCCTCTTTTGCAACCCGAAGTTGGCAAAAGAGACGCATTATAAGGCGTTTCATGGCATAGTGTTGTCTTCATTTTATTGTCATTTTCCGTGCCGGAATTCGCTTGGCGACATACCCAAGTGCTTCCTCACGTATGAGCCGAAATGCGACATGTTTGAGAATCCCAGTTTCGCCGAAATCTCCTTTATGCTCAGGTTCGAGCTTTTAAGGTAAAAGCGTATCTCCTCAGTGGTGTACTGTGCCACCCAGTCAGATGCAGTCTTGTTGCTGTACTTCAGGCACAGCATTGTGAGGTATTTCGGAGTTATGGCAAGCTGGCTGGCATAGTTGGTGACGGGCTGGCGCTTCAAGTCGCTGCTCGAAAGGAGGCTTATGAACTTGTTGAAGAGTACCTTGCCCTGCGACATTTTCTGCTCCTTCTCCATTGGGCTGCTGTTGCCCAGTATGAAGCAAAGTTCCAAAAGGAAAGCCCTTATCAGAGCTAAGAGTGCATCAATGTTGCTGTCACGGCTACTGTTTGACTTCTTTGACTTTATGAGAGAAAGATAGAGGCCGAACTCCTCCTGGTTCACGGATGTAGTGCTGATGATGTTCACCTGGTTGATATATACAGCATGGTGCCAAACGTCAATCTTGTCGCGCAACAGACCTTGAATGATATGGTCGGAGAGACAAAGCACCCTGCACTCGAAATCGTCGCTGAAATTGATGTCGTCGAAAAAAACGTTAGGAGGGCATATTAGCACATCGCCCTCTTTTACCTCAAAACGACCACCTCCTGTCTTCAGCCTCAACTCACCTCTCAGGCAGAAAGCTATCAAATTGCTCATTGGCCTAAGTGGATAGAGGCGGGAGATGTCTTTCACTTTCTCGTAAACAGATACGTCACCATCTGCATAATCAACTATGAAATTGCTGAGATCTACGTATCCCAATGGGGCATTTTTAGTTAGATAGGCCATACGCTCTTAGTTTTTGTGCCGCAAATTTCACAATTTTTTTTCAGATAACGATGTACAAATAGAGAGAAATGATGTCTATATTTACCAATAGTTCCGAAAAAAGCAAACAATTTGACCTTTTTGAACATTTCCAAACCGTTTCCAAAGCGGAAAACTACAGTCTTTCACGTAGATAAGTGTCATTTGTTTCCGAGAAAACGACGGGGTTCACTGGGATAAGCAGCGGGTAAATCTGAGATAAGCGGCGGTTATCTCAGAGGCAAGCGGCGGTTATCTTAGAGGTAAACGCCGCTTATCTCCTATCAGCAGTGACAGTCAAAACAGTCGGAACTAAACACAAGCCAGGGCAAGGCTGTAGAATTTCGACTCTACGCTGTCGGCCCTCGATGTGAGCACCACCGGTGCCTGTGTACCCTGTAGGATGGCGGCTGTCTGAGCTTGGCAGAAGAGTGTTATGGTCTTGTAGAACACGTTTCCGGCCTGTATGTCGGGGAAGATGAGTCCGTCGGCATGTCCCTCCAATGGCGATGCCAGTTTCTTTTTCTTCAATGCCTGTGCCGAGAGCGATGTCTTCAGATCCAGCGGGCCGTCGACGATGCACGGCCCGAACATTCCGCTGCGTGCCTGTGCGACCAGCTCCTCATATTCAACTGTGACGGGGAAATGCTTGGCGTTCACTTTCTCCGAACAGTTGACGAGCGCTATGCGTGGTTCCTCTATGCCCATACGGCGGCAGAGGTCGAGCATGTAGCGCAGCTGCTGCTCGCGCTGTTCGCGTGTGGGATAGGGTATGACGGCCACGTCGGTCATGAACAGTAGTTTGTCATACTGAGGTATCCGGGCGCATACGATGTGTGTGAGCACCTGTCCCGGAGGCAGTATGCCCTTCTCCTTGTTCAGCAGGGCGCGAACCAGATTATCGGTGTTGAGCAGGCCTTTCATCAGCACGTCGGCCTTGCCTTCGCGAACAAGAGCCACGGCCTTTGCTGCCGCAGCGTCCACGTCGTCATCGTCAACAAACACCGGCTCGGCAAAACCAGCGTCGGCGGCACGTGCCACAGCCTCGCTCGTGCTCTCATCGCGACCGCAGACCACTGCCACGCGGCGGCGCTGTCCTGCTGATGACAGATAGTCGGTCAAATCATTGAAACATTGAATCGTCTTCATACTTTTATGCTATAATAATAATGGAAATAATGGTGCAAAGGTACAAAATATTTGCTAAAATAGCGAAAAATGAAGAATCTTTCGCTAAAAAATCGTTTATTTCTTGCGCAATAGAAAAAAAAAGTGTAATTTTGCAGCCCGTTAGAATTTAAAAAACAGAACAGACCAATGAAAAGAACATTTCAGCCCCACAATCGCCGCCGCGTGAACAAGCATGGTTTCCGCGAGCGCATGGCCACAAAGAATGGCCGCCGTGTTCTGGCTTCACGCCGTGCTAAGGGCCGCAAGAAGCTCACCGTCTCTGACGAGCACCACGGAAAATGACCTGCTGACACCCGACGACGGGCGACAACAAGGTTCTGCCCTGCTTGCAGACAGACATCACGTCAGTCGAATAATACGGGCAGAAAAAAGCGGAATGAATCCTTGTGGATTTCATCCCGCTTTTTTCGTGTAAGTGGCTGTAATGGTTTGTAGTATAAAGCAAATGAATGCTCCGGCACGTGCCGGAGCATTCAGATTCAATCAGAGGCGGAAATAGACCCATGGCATGGCCATGCACTACTTCACGATGATTTTCTTGCCGTTCACCACATAGATTCCTGCGGGCAGACCCTTCAGGGATGTGACGTTGCTGCGCAATTTTTGTCCTGACACGCTGTAGACATTGAAAGTGGCGGCATTGCCTATGACATCTTCGATGCCGTCCTTCTCAATCACGGTGAGAGCGCCATTGACATACTTGAAGTAGTAGTTTGTGGCCTCACCTCCCGACACTACAATATCGTAAACATCAGGCCCGCTGTTCTCGTCGGCCGTAGTGGTGGCCACTGGCTTCTTCGTAAGCACGCTCTCGTCCTCGCCGTTCTTCCATCCGCTATAACTCAGGGTGAACACCGGGTTGGGTTCTCCCTCAAAGCGGTAGGCATCGTTGGCAGTGACTGTCAGCTGAGCTTTTGTGATTGTCAGCGTGCCGTTCACGTAGGTGACATTCTTGTTCTCCACCGAGCCTTTGGAAATGACGATGTCGTATGTCCCCACTGGCGATGTCTTGGTTGCAGAGCAGGTGATTTCTGGCGTGCCGCGCAGTGTCGACGTACCACTCTGGTCGAAGCCAAACGCTGGATTCGGCTCGCCATACTCGCGTGAGTAACTCTTGGCAGTGAGCGTCAGCTGGCCTTCGGTAACGGTCAGAGTGCCGTTTATGTAGTTCAGCACGTAGTTCTTGGCCGAACCACCACTGACAGTGATTGGATAAGTGCCTGGTGCGCTGGTCTTCGTTGCAGTGGTGGTGACGGTGGGCTTCGTCTCGAGCACGGCATCCGTCTCGCCGTTCTTGAAACCGGTGTATGTGACGGTCAGTGCCGGGTTGTCGGTGCCCTCCAAGCGTGTCTTGTCATCAGCCTTCACGTTAAGCGGGGCCTTGGTAATGGTAAGCACGCCGGCGATGCCATTGACGGTGGCTCCCGTCACTGTTCCTTGTGACACGGTGATGGGGTAGGTGCCCACGGGCGATGTTGCCGTGGCCTCACACTTCAACTCGGGTACTCCTGTGAATGTGCCGTCAGCATCATACTCAAAGGTGGGGTTGGCGTCGCCGTATGCACGGCTATAGCTGCGGGCGGTGATGGTGATGACGGAGCCAGGACCATACTCGTCCTTCGAAACCAGCTTCAGCTCGGCGGGAGCACTGGCATCAACTTTCAGGAATGCCGAATTGGCAGGAATATATTTCTTCTTGCCTTCGATATACAGAGCCGAATCGGGAGCCTTGATAAAGCCCAATTCGCCGCTGCTGGTCTTTCCCAGCACACGCATGGTCTTCTCATCGTACTCCACGCAGTCCACATGCTTGTTGCCACTGGCCTCTTGCGGCGTGTTGCAGAAATATATGCCTGTGAGCTGGTTGCCGCTTATAGCGGGCAGCGAAGCCATGAAGATGTCAAGACGGTTGTTTGTAGGCTGGTTCGACGAGCATTTCACGATGACAGGTGTTGCCCTCGGCACATTGCCGGTGATTTCGTCGTAGACGGCCACGCCCTTGGCGGCATCTACCTTTGTGACATAGTAGGCAGCCATACCTGACGATGCGAACTTGAAATTGAAGTCGGCATACATGGCCTTATACCAGTCAGACCCAATCTGCACATTTGCCGCGATACCGAAATAGTTGGAGTCGTCAGAACTGGAAATAGGGAGGGCCTTGAATCGTTGTCTTTTGTCCATAGCACTGTAGTCAGAGATACCGAATTCTCCGTAGTCGCCGAAATCAGAGGTGTACTCATAGAGATACTTTGTGAGAGGCGACAATGTGGCAAAGGCCCCAAAGGTGCCGTCAGAGAAAGGTTTTAACTGCAGCACATGTTGTACTAATTTCATCGCTCCCGTTCCCTGTGCCTGAAGGTCATATTTGTCAGATGTGCCCATTCTTTCGACATAGATAACGGAGCCGGGATTTGACACCACTTTATCGCTGTTGAAATTAGGAAATGTGCGCAGTGCACCCAAGTCGGCATCGGCATTGTTAATTTTAAGCTCTCCAAAACTATCGATGATAGTGACATAACGGCTGCTCTTCACGTTTTGTACGCGATAATAGCCCGACTCAGGGTAAGTTTGTGCATAAAGGACAGAGACGGCAAAGACCATTGTCCCCAAAAGAAAGAGTTTCTTCATGATTCTTGTAAAAGATGAAAATAAAATTTAGCAAAAAATTCCCCTCCTTTTTGTGGGAGGGGAACTTTCTTATTCATTCAACCTCGCTTGATTTTACTCAGCGATACAGATTGTCACACGGTTCTTGTCGTTCTCGCTGAACGGCTGCACTGTGTCTCCTTTCGAGTCGTAGGAGATACGGCTCTCAGGAATGTTATAGTTCTTCACGAGCATGTCCTTGACAGCCTGTGCACGTCCGGCAGCCAGACGGGCATTGATGGTAGCATTACCAGTGCCCTTGTCAGCATAACCGGTCATGACGACCTTGGCGTTAGGATTGTCGTTCAGGTAGTTGGCGATGTCAGCAACCTTCTGGACCTCTGTAGGACGAATCTTGGTAGAGTTGATCTTGAAGAAGATATCGCGGCGCAGAGGAGCAACCTTGATGATGGTCTCGGACTTTCCGGGAACCTCAACAATCTTCTCAACAATCTTATCCACGTAGCGGATCTCAGGCTCCACGGGAGGAATGATGCGTGTGGTATAGGTAGGACCGAGGTTCACCTTCACACCAGCAAGTGCATTGAAATACCAGTCGGCATTGCCGGCCTTCTTCGAGTTGTACTTGTCGCTGAGCACATTGGCATTGACCTCAACACCTGCGCTGAAACGGTCGTTGATGCGGAAATCACCCATAAGACCTGCGCGACCAGTAACGTTCACTTTCGTGCCGTCCCAGAGATACTCCAGGTTCTGGTCTGGCTCAAATTTACCCAACCATGCGATGAGGTTTTTGTTCACGGTCTGGGCATCGTCATTGCCCCAGGCAATATTTGCACCTACGCCGATAAATCCGCTAAGAGTGAACAGACGGTCGTGCTTATAGCCGAAGAAGGCGTTAGACAAATTACAAGTCAGTTCGAGAGAAGGAGCTACATAGTTCCATTTCCACTCACCACGGAAAGTCTTAGGATCAGTCTTCCTGTTGGGGTAATTGCTCTGGTCAATCTCGATACCGGCCTTGCTGCTCCATGCGTTCACAGAGAGGCGAGCACCCAGAATCTTGTTGAAATTGTAACCAGCTGCAGCCTGGACATTGTAGTGATTCAAGTCACCGAAATCCAGCTCACCAAGGGTATATTGCAGACCCAGGGGCTGAATCTGAACATACCAATGGGGTGCGAAGTCATATTCGGTAGTGCCCTGCTGCTGGGCCTGGGCCTGTGCAGAAAGCACGCCCAGGAACAGCAGTCCAGACAATATGGTTTTTTTCATGTTTTTCATTTTTATAACTTCTTAAATACTCAATCTAAAATTTAGAACTGAACGTAGAACTGTCTTACGGTCTGGTAGCCACGATAGTCGACAGCCATGTAAGTAACCTCGTAGGTGTAGCCAGCTGCACCATTGAGAGTAACGCTTGTGTCGCCATCGATAACAACACCCATATTCTCGCCCATAGCGGCATTAGCCTTAGCCTGGGCATCGCTTACTGGGTTACCAGAAGCATCGAATACGTTGGAGACTGCCACGAACTTCTTGTATGCGGGAGCGAAATACTCGACAGTGTTCGATGTCGGGAAGAGGGTTACAGAACCGTCGACCTTTGTTGGGTGAGCCGGTGCTTCTGAGACGAACTTGAAGCCCTTACCAACCTGATGTGCAACGAGTCTGATGTCAGTGAGTTCACCGAGCTGGATGAGCGAGTTGAGCTTGTTGTAGGCCTTGTCGATATACTTCTGGAGTCCACTGATCATGTTAGCCTTGCCCTCAGCGAAGCTGGCATCCCACTTGCTCTTGATCTGGTTGTTGAGTGAGTTCAGCAGGTCGGCAAGCACAATCGTGGCATCACCACTTCCGTCAGAGACGATAACCTTCAGGATATCATCGATGGTCTGGATATCCTCACCATCAGTGTCAAATTCGATTGTGAACACCTCGTCATTGCCGTTCAGCTTGCCAGTGAATGAAACGACCAGCTTGCTACCCTTTGCCTGCACATCTTTGAAGATGACATCATCGGGGAATTCGAGCTGCGGGCAGCGAATCTTAATCTGGTTGATAATCTTTTCGATGAGCTTGTAAGCCCACTTCTTTCCAGGCAGGCCCTTAGTGCCAACCACCTCAGGAATGAACTTGAAGCTCAGAGGCTTAACGGCAGTAGTGGCGATAGAGTAAGTGGAAATGACGCTACGCTGACCAACAGTGTTGTCAGTCCAAGTAGCCTTGATGGCGTTAGCTTCGAGCTGGTTGTCGATAGACTTGTAGAAATCAACAGCAAGGTTGACGACATCAATCTTTGACTTGTTCTTGACAGCGCTCTTTGCACTTTCAACTAAGCCATCAACATCAACAGAGAGACGGATCTTGTCGAAGTTTTCATTGCTGATAGGCATCTTGGCAGTAGCCTCGTAGAAGCCGTTCTCAGCACGTGTACGGTCGTAACCGACGGTGAGGAGCTCGGTGCTCTTCTTCAGCGGTGTGAGTTCAACGACAGACTCAACACCTCTTGTATTCTCCAGCTTGAGGGTCTTGCCAGCGAAATTGACATTGGTGGGGTTGACAGTCAGGAAGACAGAACCCATGCGAACAGTACCATCGCCATTATCCTTAGCGAAATAGGTCTCAGTATCCTTGTTCTGGAAATAACCGGGAACAGAAGCAAATCCGGCACCATTGGTCATAATGGCTTCCATTTCAGGAGTGATGACATCTGCGTCAGCAGCTGTAGCAGGATTACCGTTCTTTCCGGGGAATACGAATGCCTTCTCAGCCTTGCCGAAATAGGTCATCAGAACCATGCTGCGTACATCTGCTGGAATGTTGAAGTAACCGATAACGGGGTTGTTTGTGGCCTGGATAATGATGCCAGTAACCAGCGACATGAAGTCTGACTTGAGGTTGTTAACAACAGTCTCGAGAGCATCTACCCTCTTGCTGACTTTGTCAATCTCATCCTTCAGCTTGTCTGACTCCTTCTTGATAGCATCGTTCAGCTGCTCAACGGTGATGCCAGTGCCAACGCCCTGTCCCTCTAAGGCCTTAATTCTTGCTTCGTGATCATCAACAGTTGTCTGCAAGGCATCAGCCTTGTCCTTTGCAGCCTGGGCAATATCCTTTGCCTCCTGGGCAACTTTCTGCATAGCCTCTGCCAGAGCCTTTGCGTCGGCAGCGTTCTTCTCAGCAGCCTCCAGACGCTCCTTGAGGTCAGCGGGGCAGTTGCAGACACCACCATACTTCTTGACCTCCTCAAGAATCTTCTCGCACTCAGCCTGCGCAGCCTCAGCCTTCTTCTGTGCCTCCTCGGCAGCCTTTGCGGCAGCCTCGGCGCGCTTGATGGCCTCCTCGAAGCCCTCAACGGCCTTCAGAGCCTGCTGGGCAGCATAGAGAGCGTTCAGGGCGAGCTGCTCGGCGTTGGAAGCCTTTGCATAGGCTTGCTCAGCGGTGGTGAGAGCCAGACCTGCCTTATCCAAAGCCTTCTCGGCCAGTTCCTTAGCCTCGTTAGAAGCCTCGACAGCCTGGTTGAGGGTCACCTGGATCTGGACAGCCCACTCATTCTTCATTTCGTTAATCGTAGTGTAGAGATTCTCGATTTCGGTCTTAATGTTGTTGATGTCCTCCTGCTGGTTGAGATACATCTGGTAGAGCTCCGTGTATGAGTTCTCCAGAGCCTCAATGCGAGTGTTGTATGCCTCCATCTTTGCCTCGATGTTAGCGATACGGTCGTTCAACTCATTGATTTTGTCATCCCAGCCAATGATGAGCTTTTCAAGGTCATCAACCTTAGTCTTGAGACCATCGATGGTGTTGTTGATACTATCAATAGCATCTTTCAGGGTCAGGATTTCGCTCTCGTTCTTTCCAACGCGCTCTGCCAGAGCCTCGATTGCATCCTTGTTGTCCTTAGCGAGCTGGAGAGCCTGGTTGGCAGTAGCCTCAACAGCCTTGATAAGCTCGTTGACCTTTTCAAGCTCAGAATAGATTGTGACGATGTCAGTCTCATTCTTGCTTACGCGGTCCTTGACAGCATTGACTTCCGTGTTCAGACTGTCGATTCTGCCATTCAGCATCTTCTTGAATGCTTCGCAGTCAGCCTTGAACTTGGCGAATTCTTCGACGGTGACAAATTTCTTGTCTACCTGCTCCTTCGTGTAGAAGTGTTCCTCAACCCAGGCCATCGTGGCATAGAGTGCCTTGATTTGCTCAATGTCAGAAGCCAGGCCGTTGACCTGCTGCTGCAGGGCCTCTCTGAGTGTAATCTCGTTAGAGATTCTGTTCCTAAGGTCTACGTATGCATCCTCATCGTAGTCCTTACAAGAAACGAATGTCCCCATGGCTGACACCAATAGTGCCATCATGAGAAGACCATTTACAATTTTCTTTTTCATTTGAACATAAATTTATTAATTAGACATGTAGTATTATATTGCCATCTCCTATATATATAAATAATGTGTAGACATTCCAATCCTTCTGTTTTTCTTGTGCTGTTTTTCTATCTTTCTCTTGTCATTTTGCTTCGGACTCTATAAAATCCGCTACAAAATTAAGACTTTTTTCAGAAACCACAAAAAAAAAAGCACTTTTTTTTACTAAAAACCTATTTTTTTCCAATTCTTTTTGACTTTACTCAGTTTTTTTTACTATCTTTGTGGCGCAAAAACGCAAATTCGGCCCCAATAATGTTCGGACAAGGTCTGGAGTCAGGACGTCTAAAACGTGGAGTCAGGACGGCTCCCACCCTGAGTCAGGGCGGTTCAAACTTAGAGACAAGAAATACACTTTAAATTTATACAATATGAAAAGAGATTTTAAATTATTACTACCGGCAATGCTTTGCTCATTATCGTCGATGGGACAGGAGGTTGACTCTGTCGTCGCGGTAGTGCAACAGGAAGAGGCTTTCAGTTTCACTGAAGCCCAGCTTGGCAGTTATGAGGATGAGGGTCAGAACGTGACCATCATCTCCTCAAACCGCAATGCATACGCCAGCGAGGTGGGTTACCGATTCTCGCCGGCGCGGTTCAAGTATCGTGCTTTCGGGTCGAAGTACAATGACATCTACATCAACGGCAATCCGGTGAACGATGCCGAGCGTGGCGAGTTCCGCTACAGTTTCGTGGGTGGCCTTAACAGCCAGACCCGAACGCAGGAATCCTCATTACCCTTCGAGGACAACAATTTCATGATGACAAGCATGGGAGGCTCAGACAACTACAACTTCCGTCCGTCGAGCATGGCCACCGGTCAGCGTGCGTCGCTGGCCGGTGCCAATCGTAATTACAATGTACGCGCTATGTACACTTATAATACGGGAGTGATGAACAACGGCTGGTCGTTCTCCGGCAGCCTCACCTACCGCTGGGGCCATGGCATGGGCTTCGTTGAGGGCATGTCTTACAATGCCCTGTCCTATTTCCTCGGTGCCGAGAAGATGCTTGGCGACGACCACTCGCTTAGCCTTGTCACCTGGGGCAATCCCACTGAGCGCGGAACACAGGCGGCCTCGACCGACGAGATGTACTGGATAGCCAACGACCGCCAGTACAATCCCGTATGGGGCTACCAGGACGGGAAAGTCCGCAACTCGCGCATAGTGAAGGACTTCGCCCCGGCGGTCATGCTCACCTGGGACTGGAAGATTGACGAAAGTTCTAAGCTCACCACGAGCCTTTTGGGCAAGTATTCCATGTACAGCGCATCGCGCTTAGACTACAACAACAGCACCAACCCCTCGCCCGACTACTACAACGGTCTTCCCAGCTATTATTTCGACGTGTGGGAACCCTACGATGGCGACCGCGACGAGGCCGCAATGGCCAACTGGAAGATGGCCTACGATTACCTGTCGGCAGCGCGTGAGAACCGCCAGGTGCAGTGGGACCGCATGTATTTCGCCAACCGCATGGCCGAGCTGCAGGGTAGCGACCCCATGTACTACCTCCACCGCACCCACGACGACCAGCTGTCGCTGTCGCTGGCCAGCAGCCTGAACAAGGCCCTCTCGCAGAACACTCAGCTGACAGCAGGAATACAGTTGTCGACAAACAAAGGCCTGCACTACAAGACGATGGACGATCTCTTGGGCGCAAAGCAGTTCCGCAACATCAACACTTACGTCATCAAGGACTACGGTGAGGCAAGCCCGGAGGCACAGTACGACCTTAACAACCCCGACCAGGTGATTCACGAGGGCGACATCTACGGCTACGACTACAACATCTTCGTAAACAAGGCACAGGCATGGGCCGGCCTTTCGGGAAATGTCGGCCCTGCCCACCTTTTCCTCAACGGACGCATATCGGGCACGACTATTCAGCGCGAGGGTCTGATGCGCAACGGTCTTGCCCCCGACAACAGCTACGGCAAGAGCGGCACCGCCCGTTTCCTCGACGGAGGCATAAAGATAGGCGAGCACATCAACTTAGGCAAAGGCCATGCCGCCATGCTCGGAGTGGGCTACGAACTGAAGACACCTGCCCCACGCACCGCCTTCCAGGCCGCACAGATAAACAACGACTTCGTGCGCGGTCTGAAAAACGAGAAGATTGTCTCTGCCGAGGTCGGCTATCAGCTGTCAGCCAGCTGGCTGAAGCTCAACATCAACGCCTACTACAGCCACCTCGATGACGTGACCGAGCAGTCGATGTACTATCTTGACGACCGCCGCTCGTTTACTTTCGTAGCTCTCACAGGCATAGAAAAGGAGTACTACGGCGTGGAGTTGGGCGCCAATGTCAAGCTCACCGACTGGCTCAACGCGAAGATCCTGGGCACGGTGAGCGATGCAAAGTATGTGAACAACGCCGACGTGGCATACGTGCTCGCCGAGGACGGCACCACCCACTTCGACCGGGTGCACAACGAGGGGATGCGCGAGGGAGGCACACCGCTGTCGGCATTCAGCCTCGACCTTGCCTACCATGCCAACAACTGGTACATCGACCTCATAGGCAACTACTACGACCGCATTTACCTCTACTACACACCCGTGACACGATATGAGGGCCGACTGAAATACAACAACGAGGGAACGGACAAGGACTACAGCAGCATACCCGAACAGGCAAAGGGCAAAGGGGGATTCATGCTCGACGCTTCCATTGGCAAGCAGTTCTATCTCCGACACGGCAACCGCATAGGCTTCAACCTCATGATCACCAACATCCTCAACAACACGAGCATCGTCACAGGAGGACGTGAGCAGAGCCGTACCGATATCGACGAGAACGGCGAGTCGATACGCACATACTCTTTCCAGAACAGCCCCTACAAGTTCTACGCCAACAAAATAAACGGAATGTTCATCGTGACCTACAGCTTCTGATGAGTATCAAACAGAATAGAACAATCAAACAAACAAGAATTATGATTACCCAAGCATATAAAAAAATGAGCCTGACACTCTGTGTCCTCTTTTCCATCAGCGTGCTCTGTGTCTCCTGTTATGGCGACTGGGACGAGCCGTCGCTCAGCGAGCCTCCTTACGGCAACAGCGCCATCAACGACGAGGGCATCATCAGCATCGCCGAGCTGAAGACACAGTACCCCAACGTGTTCGCATCGACCGACCAGAACAAGCAGATCACCGAGGCCATCAAGATACGAGGCCGGGTGACAGGCAACGACTTAGGGTCGAACCTCTACAAGCAGTTCACACTACAGGACGAGACGGGAGCCATCATCGTGGCCGTCAACCAGAGCGGCATTCACGGTTTCCTGGCCGAAGGGCAGGAGATTGTCATCGACCTGAAGGACCTCTACATCGGCGGCTACCGCAAACAGCCAGAGATAGGACAGCCCTACAACGGCAACGGCATTGGCCGCATGAACAAGGAGCTGTTCCAGCAGCATTACAAATATGTGGGCACGGTCGACGCCACAGCCATAAAGCCAATAGAGATGACCGCCGACGAGTTGAAAGCCTGGGACAAGGACGAGAACTGCGGGAAGCTCATCAAGCTGATGGACGTCTCGTTTGTGCCCGTTGACGGCCTCGGCACCTTTGCTCCCGACACCACGATCGACAAGACCGTTACGATGATTGGCGGATGTGTGAACCGCGCCATCAACGAGATATCGGAGTCGCAGTTCGTCGTCCGCACTAGCACATACGCCAAGTTTGCCGCACGCAAACTGCCCTACGACGAAGTGAACAAACGCCCTCGCAAGTGCAACCTCACAGGCATCGCCACACGATTCAACAACACGTGGCAGCTGCTCATACGCAAGGAGAGCGACATCGAAATAGTCGAATGATCTTTTCACCACGAATTAAACGAATTGCACGAATGGGCTTTTCACAACGAATTACACGAATTTCACGAATTATTATATAACGAATTAAACAAATTAACGATATGAAAAAGATTTTCAGCAAATTGATGTTGGTGGCCATTGCGGCCCTGACATTCGTGGCATGTGAGGACGTGCCCGAACCTTACGACATCCCCGGAACGGGCGAGAACATACCCGGCACCAGCACAGTGATCGACGGCGGAACCGGCACGGGAACCGTCAGCGACCCGTTCAACGCTATCGCGGCCATCAACTACGGCAAGTCGCTCACATCGGGCGAGGAGTCCGACAAGTACTACTACGTGAAAGGCAAGGTCGTCTCCATCAAGGAGGAGTTCACCTCGCAGTATGGCAACGGCACGTTCTACATCTCTGAGGACGGCACCGCCAAGAACCAGTTCTATGCCTACCGCGTGCTCTATCTTGGCAATAACAAGTACGCTGAGGGTGACGAGCAGATAAAAGTTGGCGACGAGGTTGTCGTCTGCGGAATCATCACCAACTACAACGGCACCATCGAGACTGCACAGAGCAAGGGGTTCCTCTACTCGCTCAACGGCGAGAACCGAGGCGGCGAGCCTAAGGATCCGACACCGGCTGCCGAACCGACAGGCACGGGAACGAAGGACGACCCATACAACGTGTCGGGCGTGCTCAACTACATCAAGACCCTGGGCACACAAGAGTCGCCCAACCAGGTCTATGTCAAGGGCAAGATTTCGCAGATCAAGGAGGAGTTCACCACGCAGTATGGCAACGGAACCTTCTACATTAGCGACGACGGCGAGGCCGGCAACGAGTTCTACGCCTTCCGCATTTATTATCTCGGAAACAAGAAGTTCGCCAACGGCGACGAGCAGATAAAGGTTGGCGACGAGGTGATCATCTGCGGCAACGTCGTGAACTTCAAGGGCAACACACCGGAGACGGTGCAGAACAAGGCATTCCTCTACTCGCTCAACGGCAAGACCGCCGGTGGCGACGACACGCCGCCTGCAGGCGAGGCAAAGGGCAGCGGCACGCTCGAAGACCCGTTCAACCCCGTGGCAGCCATTGCCTACGCACAGTCTGTCGGCGACAACGAGTCACCGAAGGACATCTACATCAAGGGCAAGGTGTCGAGCATCAAGGAGCAGTATGGCACACAGTATGGCAACGGCACGTTCTACATCTCCGAGGATGGCACGGCCAGCGGCGAGTTCTACGTATTCCGCGCTCTCTACCTCGGCAACCAGAAGTACACTTCCGGCGACCTGCTGAAGGAGAAGGACGAGGTAATTATCTGCGGTCGCGTGACATGCTTCAAGGGCAACACGCCAGAGACCGTGCAGGGCAAGGCCTTCCTCTACTCACTCAACGGCAAGACAGAGGGCGGTGGCGGCACAACTCCCGAACAGCCTACCGGCGAGGCCAAGGGCGACGGCACCGAGGCTAACCCGTTCAACAGCGTGGCAGCCAATGCCTTCGCATCGGCACTGGCATCGGGTGCCGAGAGCGACCGTGACATCTACATCGCCGGAAAGGTGGTCTCTGTCAAGGAACAGTATGGCACGCAGTACGGCAACGCCACATTCTACATCAGCGACGACGGCACTGCCACCGACCAGTTCTATGTCTTCCGCGCACTCTACCTTGGCAACGTGAAGTACACCAGTGGCGACCTGCTGCAGAAGGGCGACGACGTGGTCATCTGCGGCCGTGTCACCAACTACATGGGCAACACGCCGGAGACTGTGCAGGGCAAGGCATGGCTCGTCTCGTTGAAGAGCAACGGCGGAGGCGGCGACACGCCCGGTGGCGACACTCCCGGCGGCGGCGAGGTCAGCGGCAACACCATCACCATCGACTTCACCACCATGGGCTTGGGCAATGCGCAGGAGATAGGCACGCTGACGCTCACCGACGGCACGAAGCTCGCCTTCAACGCCGGTTCAAACAGGAACGCTCCTAAATACTATGATTCCGGCTCTGCCATCCGCATGTACCCCAACAACTTCTTCACCGCCACGGCAACAGCAGGCAAGACCATCACCGCCATCACGATGACTTGCTCGGCCAACAACGCCGAGGGCCAGGTCTCGGCATCGCCCGGCTCCGTCGCCGTCGACGGCATGACCGTCACCGTCAACGCCGTCAATGCCGCCACGACCACCGTCACCAACACCCACACGGGCACCGGTGCCGCCTCGCAGCTGCGCATCAGCCAGATGGTCATCACCTACGCCGAGTAGCCATCACGGTATGAGACGCAGGATACTCTGTATCCTCTGTGTTTATCACCATGCTCTGGTGCCAAGGTACAAATAATTGCGACCTGTACGGTTGAAAGTCTATGCAAGGAAAGCTCCGAAGGAGCGATAGACTACAGACGGGGGTGAAACCCCCGGTAATAGGAATTGAAATG
>CAJOEC010000051.1 GCA_905233425.1 uncultured Prevotella sp.
CCCCTGTTTTTCGTACTTTCTACCGCAGAATGTGATGATTTTTATTTGCAGATTTTTGCAAACAACTGATAATTAGACAGTTATTGTATTTGTTAAAATACTCTAATAAAGTACTATAACTATTTAATAATCAATGTGTTACTCTCTATTTGCCCACGCAGAAGTGGGAGAAGATGTTGCCGAGGACTTCGTGGGTGGTGATCTGACCACCGGTGATTTCGGCAAGGGTATCAAGGACTTGGCGGAGATCTTCTGAGAGGAGGTCTCCGCTGATGTTTTGCTGCAAGCCGTCGGTGACGCGCTGCAAATGGCTGTGGGCGCGGGTGAGGGCTTCGTAGTGGCGGGCGTTGGTGATGATGACGTCGCTGTCGGCGGTTAGGGGGACGGCGTCAATCAGGCGTTGCTTCAGGTCGTCCAAGCCTACGCCGAACTTGGCCTGGAAGGCTTCGGTTTTGTTCTCAATACGGATGACGGTCTGGTCGTCGCGGACAGGAATGTCGGGATAAGGGACGCCAGGTTCTGTCAGCATTATGATGATACGGGCACGCTGGGCGGCACTGATGGAGCGTTCGATGCCGAGGTTTTCTATTTTATCGTCAGTATGGCGGATGCCGGCGGTGTCGATGAAGCGGAAGGTGATGCCGCCCAAGTAGATGGTGTCTTCGATGGCATCGCGAGTGGTGCCCTGAATGTCGCTGACGATGGCACGTTCCTCGCCGAGCAGGGCGTTGAGAAGTGTGCTCTTGCCAACGTTGGGGGCTCCGATGATGGCCACGGGGATGCCATTCTTGAGGGCGTTGCCTGTCTCGAAGGTCTGGGCAAGATGGACGATGTGCGCGTCAATGGTCTGGGCGAGGGCGAGGAGTTCGCTGCGGTCGGCAAATTCGAGGTCTTCGTGGTCGGAGAAATCAAGTTCCAGCTCTAAGAGGGAGGTGAGTTTGAGCAGCTGGTCGCGGAGGGTCTTCAGCTCGGAGGAGAAATGGCCGCGCAGATGGCTCATGGCTATGTCGTGGGTGGCCTTGTTGGTCGAGGCGATGAGGTCGGCTACGGCCTCGGCCTGGCTGAGATCCATCTTGCCGTTGAGGAAGGCACGCATGGTGAACTCTCCGGGGCGTGCCATGCGGCAGCCCTGCTGAATGAGGAGGTCGAGGACTTTGTTTATGATATAGCGGGAGCCGTGGCAGGATATTTCCACGCAGTCCTCGCCGGTGTAGCTGTGGGGGGCACGAAAGACGGTGACGAGGGCCTCGTCGATGATTTCGGGCTGGGCAAGTTTAGCAGCATACGGGTCAACGAGGCGGGTGAAGTGAGCGGCGCGGGCTGAGCAGTCAGCGCAGTTTACGGAACAGAGGGAGGAGACGATGGCGAGGGCTTCGGGGCCACTGACGCGGATGACGCCGAGGGCACCGCCGGGGGCAGTGGCGGGGGCACAGATGGTGGTGGACTGTTCACGGGGCATAGTGGAAGGATTGAAAGGGCTGCGGCAATGCCGCAGCATACAAGACGGGGTGGGGTTGTTCATAGTAGGGAGAGGGCCGCTTGGAGGTGATTGATGTCATCGTCGGTGGTGGCCCAGCTTGTTACGAAGCGGCAGAGGGTGTGAGTGTCATCGATTGGTTCCCAGGTCTCGAAGAGGACATACTGCATGAGGGTGTCTTTCTGCTGGTTGGTCAGTACGACAAACTGCTGGTTGGTGGGCGAGTCCTTGATGGGGATGCCGGCATCGGCGAAGAGCTGGCGCAGACGCTTTGCCATATCGATGGCGTGGCGGGAGATACTGAAATAGAGGCAGTCGCTACCACCCCGCCCTGTGGGCACCCCTCCTTCCCGAAGGTTTTCGCTACCACCCCGCCCTACGGGCACCCCTCCTTCCCGAAGGAGGGGAGTGAAAAGCGCATCGAACTGCACACCCGCAAGGCGGCTTTTGGCGAGGAGGGCACCGTGCTGCTTCACGATGTTGAAGAAATGGCGGGGCGCATTGTTGCGGGGGAAGACGACAGCCTCGCCACAGAGGGCGCCCACCTTAGTGCCGCCGATGTAGAACACGTCGCAATGGTGAGCCAGCCATGGCAGGTCGATGTCGCAGGTGTCGGCCATAAGGCCATAGCCCAAACGTGCGCCATCGATGAAGAGCGGCACCTCAAACTGCTGGCAGAGTGCATACAGGCGTTCCAGCTCGTCCTTGCTGTAAACAGTCCCAAGTTCGGTTGGGAAGGTGATGTAGACAATGCCGGGAATGACCATGTGCTCGTAGACGGGATCGGCGTAGAACCGTGTGTGGAAACTCTCGAGGTCGTCAGGACTAATCTTGCCGTTGTGCGACGGCAGGACGATGATCTTATGGCCGTTGGCTTCCACCGCTCCCGACTCATGCACGTTGATGTGGCCAGTGTCAACGGCAATGACACCCTCATAGCCCGTCAGCACTCCATCGATGACGGTGGCATTTGCCTGTGTTCCGCCGACAAGGAAGTAAATGTCGGCATCAGGGCATTGGCATGCGGCGCGTATCTTCCGGCGCGCCGACTCGCTCCACTGGTCGAAGCCGTAGGAGGCGCTCTGCTGTGCGTTGGTGTCGAGGAGGTGGCGGAGTACGGCGGGATGTGCTCCGTTGTTGTAGTCGCTTTCGAAGGAAATCATAGATTGAAGGGGCAGCGGCAATGCCGCAGCTTACAGGACATTAGGGCAGCGGCAATGCCGCAGCATACAGGACATTAAAGGCGGTCGAGGACTTTGGCGATGAGGGTGTCGATGGTGTTCTCGTACTCGGTGTTCATCTCCCGGGCATAGCGGTTGGCGATGACTAAGCAGCAGGTCATGGCACGGTGGCCGAGGAGTGAGGCAAGGCCGGCGACGGCCGATGACTCCATCTCGAAATTGCAGACCTTCAGCCCGTCATACTCAAACGCCTCAACCTTCTCGTTCTGCTTTGGGTCGGCCAGAGGAATGCGTATTTCGCGCCCCTGCGGCCCGTAGAATCCACCGCATGAGATGGTATATCCACGCACCATGTCGTCCTGGGCGATCTGGTCGGTCAGTTCCTTGTCGGCAATGGCCACGTATGGAGCGCCCTTTATGGGGTCCCAGTCCATGTGCTTCTTGAAAGCATCCTCAAGGGCGAGGTCGCAGACATTGTTGCGCCCGCCATAGTAGTTGAGCAGCCCGTCGAAGCCGATGCTCTTCACCGAGGCGACAAACGTTCCCGTTGGCGTGAAGGGCTGCAGTCCGCCACAGGTGCCTATGCGGACACATGTCAGCGTGCGGTGTTCGGGCTTCAAGGTACGGGTGGCATAGTCAATGTTGGCAAGAGAGTCTATTTCGGTCATCACAATGTCGATGTTGTCGCAGCCAATCCCGTGGCTCTGGCAGGTTATACGCTTGCCTTTATATGTTCCAGTGATTGTATGGAACTCGCGGTTCCGCACCTCGCACTCACGTGAGTCGAAATGGTCGGCCACGGTGTCCACACGTGCCGGGTCGCCCACAAGTATCACGCGGTCGGCCAGCTGCTCAGGCTTCAGGTGCAGATGGAAGCACGAGCCGTCTTCGTTGATTATCAGTTCTGATGATGCAAATACTTTCATATTGTCTGTCGTTATTTGTTATTATACTTTCTGTTTCTCTCTTCCTTCTCCTTCTGTCTTATCAAGAGGAGCATGTTTTCCAGTTCCTTCTCCTGTGCCAGGATGTCCTGTTTCATCGTTTCACGCTCAGCCGCCGTGGCCGAGGCATAAACCTTTCTCTTCCCGGCAAGGGCTTTTTTCTGTTCCTCGGCCTTTGCTTTCATCTTGTCGAGTTCAGTCTCCTTCCGCTCAGAGGTTTCAGTTCCTACGGAAGCGAATGCCTGCCTGGCCTGTCTTAGTCTTTCGAGCGCATTTTTCCTCTCGTCTTCGTTGTCCCACGTGTCGGCGATGCTTGCGATACCGGCCAGCGAGCGGAGCTGCTCGGGCGAATATGCCTCCGAAGGGTACACGCGTCTTGACGTTTCGGGAATGAACACATAGATGCAGACCATTCCCTCAGGCTGCCGGCGGTCGGTGACGAAATAGCCCAACTGCCACGGTTCGTCGACGACGTAGAGGTAGTCGTTGGCCTCCGAGGCGAAAGGCATACCGATGTTCTCAGGCCTTAGGAACGAAGCGTTCTCAGCGTTATAGCGGGTGACGAAGATGTCATATCCGCCGATGCTCTTCTCGCCCTTCTGTGCGAAGTAGAGCGTTGTTCCGTCGGGCATGACATACGGGAAGTTCGAGTCGTCGCTGCCTATCCCCCTTGCTGGTGCGGGCTGAGTCCACTGTCCGGCAATGAGGTCGCTCGTGGCCAGATAGGCAGCGGTGTCGCCGCTGTGCAGCAAGGCCTCAATACGGTGGTCGCCCAGTTCGTTGGTGTACTGCCCCACCCCACCCTTCTGCAACAGCTGTCCGCTCTCTTTCGACAGCGGGATGTAACTGTAGAAGTTGTCTTTCTCCACCACCATACTGTCTATGAACATCACTTTCTGTATGGCTTCAAGCATCTGTGTTACAAGTGGGTTCTCCTGCACCACCTCCTTGGCAGGTTTCCTGGCAGTCCGCCGCCGCTGTGCATCGCACGGCGTAGTTGCGATTAAGGCAAAGGCAAAGAATAATGCTACGTATTTTTTCATATTTTCCAATATTTTGTCGTTTTTAGTGATGATAACTTGGTACAATTTTGTGTGCTCGACCACGCCCCGAGGTACGATTTCGTGTGCTTGACCACGCGCCCCGAAGGGGCAATGAGCAGTCAGCCCAGGGCAGCGCCCTGGGATAGGCATGAGTGCACAGCCCCCGCCCTGTAAGGGCAAAAGAATGAGTAGGAGGCGCCGCCTCCGTCCAAGGCTTTTGCCCTTTCAGGGCGACGATAACCCTGCCTTCATACCCAGGGCGTTGCCCTGGGCTGACTGCTTGTTGGCCTTTCAGGCCGTTCTGCGGAAACATACGATAATCACCTATTTGTACCAACTTGTTATTTTACTTTTACTTAGGAAGAAGGAAATTCAGTATGCCGAACATCACCTTGTTGCGTGTTTCGGCATCGCGTATGCACTCGAATGGGAACCCCATGGTGAACGCACAGTAATCGGCTCCCTGGTATGCCACGGCGGCACTTGTCCCGTTGGCATAGACCATTGCGGGGAAGGCCGGGGGTTGGGAGTTGAGCGCTCCCGAAGCTGACGCC
This sequence comes from uncultured Prevotella sp., assembly GCA_905233425.1. GTDB lineage: Bacteria > Bacteroidota > Bacteroidia > Bacteroidales > Bacteroidaceae > Prevotella. The sequence continues at coordinate 5,200 of CAJOEC010000051.1, forward strand.
ATTCCCGACGTTCCGTCGCCTACCCGTATCCTTTCGGGCACGGTGGCTGAGTTTAGGGCGGCTGGCATGAGCACGTCGGTATGTGTGGCGGCATAGTGGTGCTCGTTTGGATGGCGGAAGAAATTGAACTGCAGTCCCAGTCCGCGCACACCGTCGAGCGAGTCGTCGTTGACGCCGTCGAGCTTCACCTTCAGCACATCGGCCAGGAACTTCCGTTCAGGGTCTGTCGTCATGTCCGAGCCGATGTATGCCCCGCTGACCATCAGTCGGCCACCCCGTGAGACGTAATTATGCAGCAGCCATTGCACATGGTCGGTGAACGTCTTGTATGGTTTCAGGCTATGGCCGTCGTTACGCTCCAGACCGAGAACCAGGTCGACGGCCGAAAAACCGGCAAGAGGTATGTCGCCGTTCTCCACAGCCTGCATCGACGCGCTCACTATGTTGTATTTTCCCGCCCGCCTGATGGCCTCGGCATGGGTGCGCACATAGTCGAAGGTGTTGCCAGCAATGAACTGCCCCTCCAGTTCGTTGGTTGTGAATCCCAGTCCCGTGGAGTCGACCACGCCGAGCAGACTGTCGTCGAACACCCGCTGCAGCCCCAACCATCCTGCCGTGCGCCCATAGCTCACGCCAATATCGCGGGTGAGGTCGAAGCCCTGCCCCACAGCAGAGACAGCCGGCGAGGACAGGCGGTGGAAGCCGTTGACCACGAGGATCGTGTTTTTCGCCTTCGGGGTGTAGAGCGCCGTCAGCTCCTCAGTGGGGAAGCTGCGCCCGCCATCGTTTATGGCAGCCACGCGGAAGCGGTAGAGCACTCCGGGGTTGAGCTTCACGTTGCACGACGAGCCGCGGAGCAGCGTGCCGTTGTCATACCCTCCGCTGTCCTGCGCTATGTAGAGCACGTAGCCTGTAGGCTCAGCATCGTCATCAGCCACGCCATTCCACGACACCCTCACCTCACCGTCCTTGCCAGTGAACTCAATATGGAAATTGTCGGGCGGCAAGGGTTGCACGGTGCATGGCAATCCGTGGCGCGAGGTGACATAGCGGAGGACGGTCTTGTAGATGGAACGGGCAAGGGTGAAGCGGAAATTCGGGTCCTGCCCATAGAGCATATCGCCGAAATTCTGGTGCGACATCGTCTCCAGTATGGCACTGGGCACGATGGGCACGCGGGTCTCCGAATAGTTGCGGTCGTAGAGTGCGCGTGCCTCCCACTGTCCGTATGTCTTACGCAGGTCGTCGGTAGTGTTGTCGAGCAGCATTGCCGCCAGCTCGTAGGACATCTCACGGCTCTTCCCCGCTGCGAGCAGACTGTCGCCCTTCTGGGTGGTGCAGATGGAGAGCGAGCCATAGACCCCAAGTCCCGTGTCGGTATGCCCGGCATCGCTGTGAACCGCCAGGGAAAGTTCTATGGGAACACGACGGCCCACCGAGTCGGGGGCAAAAGCCGAACCGCCGCACAACTCATTGAGCATCAGCGACCTTACATTAATATCATCGCCATAATCGTTGAGTCCTTCTTTCGAGCTGTAGACGCTTGTAGGCATTCCCGCCCACTGGGCATAGTAGCGTGCCCCCTCGAGGCACCGAGGCAGTCCGCTTGTGCGTCCTCCGCGCTCAATGTTGCCCATGCCGCCGCCGAAACGCACGGCATCGGTGGTGACGAAGCCCTTGTGTTGGCTGAGGTTTGTGAGGACTACGCAGTTCTGATCCGAGCATCCTTCGTCGAAGTCGAAAGTGCCAAGATAGACCCACGTGCCGCCACCCATCTGCTGGTTCACGGCGAAGTCGGTGCGCTGTCCCTGGTGCCACACGGTGTAGTGGGCGTCGGGAACGCTCTCGTCCACCGTCTGGTAGCTCACGTAGACGGCATAGCGGCCGGTCTCGGGCACCTGCGGCTGGTAGCTGACAGTGCTCAGCCGGTTTCTGCTGTGAGTCGTCTCACACTGCCGGGCCGTACCGGCCTCGAAGGGGTTTTCGCCCTCCCTGTAGTTCCCCCCACGGAAAGCGAATGCCCTGAAAGGGGCGTCAATCCATGGATTGCGCTGGTTCTGCTCCCTATAATATATAAAAGAAGTGTTATTGTCGTTGTCGACGATGACCTCATGACGCTGCCAGTCTCTTTCGCGTGGCGTGAACACCACTGCCCCGGCGTTCTCCAGCATTGGTATGAGATAGGGCACGACGATGGTCTGGGTGAAGAGGTCCTCGGTGGTGCCGAAGAGTGCCGGGCGCTGCCACCGCCACTTGTACTCGTTGTTGTCGTAGTAGCGGCCATGGCTGGCCCACAGGGCAATGTGCCGTCCGTCGAGGCCTCGCTCCACGTCGTAAGGGCGCGACGTGCACTTCACCCACGGAGCCTCGCGGTGGTCGGTGTCACCCCACATCGTCTGGGCATGGGAGACGGCGGAGAAAAGCAGGGAAATGAGAAATATGATCGTTCTGTTCATTTCAGGCGGAATCAAACAATTCACTTTTCACTATTCACTTTTCACTATTCACTTTTTATGACTATCCGCAATCATCCAAAGACGCCCCGAAGGGGCAATGAGCCAACAGCCCAGGACATCGCCCTGGGAGGCAGGACGAGTGACCTACGCCCTGAAAGGGCAAAAGCCTTGGACGGAGGCGACGCCTCCTACTCACTCTTTTGCCCCTACAGGGCGGAACCGTGCACCCTCTATACCCAGGGCGATGCCCTGGGCTATTAGCTTTTTGGCCTTTCAGGCCGACTGTCGGACACATGCGGATAATCATTTCGCTTTTCACTATTCACTATTCACCTTTCACTATTCACTATTCACTTTTCACTTCCCTGTCCGAACTTCTCAGGGAATTTGCCATGGAAATCCTTGTAATAGAGCTTTATCTCGCGCATGTCGCTCTCCACGTCGCCCGTCGGGACGATGGTCTTTGTGCACTCTATCAGTTTCTTCTCGTAGTCCAGCCCATAGAGCAGTATGGGGATGTTTGCCTTGAGGGCAATGAAATAGAAGCCACGCTTCCACTCGTCAACCCTCGAACGTGTGCCCTCGGGAGTGACACAGAGTCTGAAAGCTGGCGTATTCATAGCCGTCTCGGCCAATGCGTCGGTGAGGCTGGTGTGCTTATCGCGGTACACGGGTATGCCTCCCAGTCTGCGGAAGAGAACTCCCAAGGGCCAGGCGAACCACTCCTTCTTCATAAGGAAATTGCTGCCGATGCCCTCGGCAGTATTGTAGAGCTGGCCGACGACGAAGTCCCAGTTGCTGGTATGGGGAGCCACGCAGATGATGTATTTCTCGGGATGGACTTGCGTGTCGTTCACCGTCCATCCCATGCGCTTATACAAAAGCCATTTGCAGAATGCCTTCCACATGTCAGATGCTGTTGATATGATCCACTATTTCGCTTACCTCGGCATAGAATTTCTCGCGCAGGTCTTTATAGTAAAGGCTTGGCTTCATGCCCGGTTCGGGGTGGGACACCCGGCTGATGTAGTTGGCATGTGTGTGCATTATGCTGAACAGCAGCGTGTCGTCGCCGTTCTTGTGCTTGTCGTTGCCGTAGAGCGATGCGGCTACGGCCTCGGTGAGCAGTTCCTCGCAGATGAGGTTTATTGCCCGTTTCAGTGATCTCTTGTTTGCCATAATCTCCTTGGTTTCTTGTTGTGTTAAGGTCTTGTATTGATGTCTTGACGTCTGTTATTTGAATTGCATCGCCAAAGATACACAAATTATTTGATATGGCAAAGAAAAAACCAAGAAAATTATTCTCAGACCTCAAAAAAATATGGGGCAGGAGTTAAAATCCCTACCCGATATGATAAAAAACGGTTCACGGCGGCCGCTGTGAATGTTTTTGGCGGTCGCCGTGAATATTTTTAGCGGCCGCCGTGAATGTTTGTGGCGACCGCTGAGAAACGCAGAGGTACGGCCAGTCTCCCACGGAGGACGGCTATCTCTCCCAGTTTCCCCGTACTTTTCTCCCAAAGTCACCGTATTGGCGCGATGGGGTAGACCTACAGCGGATAGTCCTCGAAGGCGTAGAGCACAGTCGAGAGATAGCGCTCGCCGGTGTCGGGCAGCAGCACTACAATCTTCTTGCCCTTGTTCTCCGGCCGGAGCGCCACCTGCGAGGCGGCATACAGGGCGGCACCTGCGCTGATGCCTACGAGCAGACCCTCCTGCTGTGCAATCTCGCGGCCCGTGCGGATGGCTTCATCGTTCTCTACATCGAACACCTCGTCGATGACCCCTGCGTCGTAGGTCTTTGGCACAAAGCCTGCGCCAATGCCCTGAATCTTGTGGGGGCCGCTCTGTCCGCCATTGAGCACAGGACTCGACTTCGGCTCCACGGCAATGACTTTCACGTTGGGGTTCTGCTCCTTCAGATACTTGCCAGTGCCCGAAACGGTGCCACCGGTGCCCACGCCAGCCACGAAGATGTCGACGGTGCCGTCTGTCTGGCTCCATATCTCGGGGCCAGTCGTGGCATAGTGCTTGGCGGGGTTGGCTGCATTCTCAAACTGCTGCAGTATGACACTACCGGGAATCTGGTCGCGCAAAGCCTCGGCAGCACGTATGGCTCCGGGCATACCGTCCTTGCCAGGCGTCAGGCGCACCTCGGCACCGTATGCCTTCACGAGGTTGCGACGCTCGATGCTCATGGTCTCGGGCATGGTGAGGATGAGCTTATAGCCTTTCACGGCTGAGACCAGCGCGAGGCCTACGCCCGTGTTGCCGCTGGTTGGCTCGATGATGGTGGCGCCGGGCTTCAGGATGCCCTTCACTTCAGCATCCTCGATCATGGCCAGCGCGATGCGGTCCTTCACACTGCCGCCGGGATTAAAATACTCCACCTTGGCGATGACAGGCGTGTCGATACCCTTCGCCTCGGAAAACTTGTTGAGCTCCAATAATGGGGTGTTGCCGATGAGCTCGGTCAGCTGTTTTGCAATCTTTGACATAACTTATTATTCTTTTTTTAGGACATAACTACATAATAACTTTATTCACTTTTTACCCTTCATCAACGATTGGGTAAAGCTCGATGAACTCGCCCTGATGGCTCTGGCCGTCATTGACCAGCTCGGCGAATTTCCGGCCCACGGTGTCGATGTCGTGGAAGCCTGGGAGAGCCATGTTGCCGTTCAGATCGGTAGTGGTGGGGCCTGGGTGTACGGAGAATATCTCCACCGGCGTGTTGCTCTGCTGAAACTCTGTTGCCATCACTCCCATCATGGCGTTCTGCGCTGCCTTGCTGGCGACGTAGGCCAGCGGATGCCAATAGGGGCTGATTTCCGACGGCACCGTGACATTGACTATGCGTCCGTGGTTGGTTTCCAACAGTGGCGCCAATCCCTTGGTGAGCACGAATGTTCCTATGAAGTTCACGTCGAGGGTCTCACGTATGTCGCCTATTTCCGTGTGCAGGCTGTCCACGCTCATGTCGCCTGGTATTCCTGCATTGTTGACCAACAGCGACAGTCCGGGAAACCTTTCGCCAACATCCTTGACAGCCCTCTCGATGCTATCGAGGTCTTTCAGTTCGATGTCCACCCAGCCGAGAACGTCAATGCCCGCCGTTTCCAGTTCGACGATGGCTTTCTCTGCACGCTGGCCATCGCGTGCGCCGACAACAACTTTCCAGCCGCTGAGGCCGAGATGCCTGGCAATTCCATATCCGATGCCCTTGTTGGCACCCGTCACTAACACAATCTTTTGTTTCATCATTTCAGTTTTTTGCGTGCAAAGGTACTAATAATTATTATATTAATGAAACAATTCGTGTAATTCGCCTCAATTAGCTGTTTATATCTTGTCGAAAGCCTGTTTCAGGTCATCGATGATGTCATCGATGTGCTCTGTACCGATGCTGAGGCGTATGGTCGAGGGCGTGATGTGCTGCTCTTCCAGCTCCTCAGGCGAGAGCTGCGAGTGTGTCGTGGTGTAGGGGTGTATGACAAGGCTCTTCACGTCGGCCACGTTGGCAAGCAGAGAGAATATCTGCAGCGCGTCGATGAAGCGCCAGGCCTCGTCCTGTCCGCCCTTAATCTCGAAGGTGAAGATGCTGCCTCCACCGTTGGGGAAATACTTGTTGTACAAGGAGTGGTCGTGATGGCTTTCGAGAGCCGGATGGTTCACCCTGGCCACCTTGGGATGGCTGGCGAGGAAGTCGACCACTTTCAGCGCGTTCTCCACATGGCGCTCCACGCGCAGGCTCAGCGTCTCGACACCCTGCAAGAGTATGAAGGCGTTGAAGGGCGAGATGGCAGCTCCAGTGTCGCGCAGTATGACGGCACGTATGCGGGTGACGTAAGCGGCAGCGCCCACGGCGTCGGCAAACACTATGCCATGATAAGAGGGATCGGGCTTAGCCAGCGTCGGGAACTTGTCGGGATTGGCCTTCCAGTCGAACTTGCCGCCGTCGACGATGACACCGCCCAGGCTACTGCCGTGACCGCCGAGGAACTTTGTGGCCGAGTGGACCACGATGTCTGCGCCATGCTCTAATGGACGAATGAGATAAGGTGTGCCGAAGGTGTTGTCGACAATGAAGGGGATGCCGTGGCGATGGGCCACTTCGGCCACGCCCTCGAGGTCGAGCACGTCGCTGTTGGGATTGCCGAAAGTCTCGGCATAGACAACCTTCGTGTTGGGCTTGATGGCAGCTTCGAGGGCTTCGAGGTCATTGACATTGATGATGGTGTTCGTGATGCCCTGCGTTGCCAGCGTGTGGGTGATCAAATTGTACGAGCCGCCATAGAGATTGTCGGCAGCCACGATATGGTCGCCAGCCTGCACTATGTTCTGCAGGGCGTAGGTGATGGCTGCGGCACCAGAGGCCACGGCCAGTCCGGCCACGCCACCCTCAAGGGCGGCCACGCGATCCTCAAACACGCCTTGCGTGGAGTTGGTCAGTCGGCCGTAGATGTTACCCGCATCGCGCAGTCCGAAACGGTCGGCGGCGTGCTGGGAGTTGTGGAACACATAGCTCGTGGTCTGATAGATGGGCACGGCACGCGCGTCGGTTGCGGGGTCGGCCTGTTCCTGTCCTACGTGGAGCTGTAAAGTCTCAAAACGATAATTCTTCTTACTCATAATCTTTTCCTTTCTTTATTTTTTAATTATTAATTGTCTATTGTCTGTCGTTTGTTGTTTTCGACGGTGCAAAGGTACGAACTTTAGAAATATCTGCCAAAAAACTTGCGCAATTCAGAAAATATCCCTAATTTTGCACCGTAAAAAGAAAATTCTTCCGACAAAGGCATTCTAAACCACCCCAAAAAGAATAATCTTCTGAAAAATGGCTGAAATACTCGACGAAACCGACTTGCAGATACTGAAAATACTGCAAAAAAACGCAAAACTGACCACAAAAGAACTGGCCGACGCCGTAAATCTGACCCCTACACCTGTGTTTGAGCGGCAGAGACGGCTCGAAAAGAAGGGCTACATAAAGAAATATATGGCAGTGCTCGACCCTGAAAAACTGAACCAAGGGCTACTCGTGTTCTGCAAGGTGAAGCTGAAGCAGATAAACCGCGAGATTGCCGAGGCTTTCGTGCGACGCATCCAACGAATACCCGAAGTGACGGAGTGCTATAACACTTCGGGCGCATACGACTATTTATTAAAGGTACGCGCACGTGATATGAAGCAGTACCAGGAGTTTGTGCTCACCAAGCTCGGCGACATCGACACCGTGGGCTCCATTGAGAGCACATTCGTCATGAGCGAGGTGAAGCAGAACTATGGCATCAACATTTGACAACGAGGCGTTGCCTACATCAGACGGCGGCACCGACATCTGACAACAAAGCGGCACCGTTACCACAGTTGGTAACGGCGCCGCCCTTTGTGCGGTGTAGTGTCTTTTAGAGGTTGGGGTTGATCTCCGCCCACTTCTCGATTGGCGGGACGATGTTCAGCGTCACCAGCTCATCGCGCATCTTGCAGAGGTGTGCATAGCTGGCGTCGAGCTTTGCGTTCTCCTCGGCCGTGCCCTGCGGAACCTCATACTTGGCACCCTCGGCAGTCATGGTGGTCTGCATGGCCATCATGATGTGGTCGTACTTGTCGGTCTTGACGTATGTGCCCACGGGGAAGCGGAACGGCTCACCGCCCATGGCGGCGCGAATCATCTCGACAGAGAGGTACGAGGGGCTTTGGAACGACGAGCGTCCGCGCAGCTTGATGATGGCGGCTCCGCCCTTCGTCACGTCGGTCTTCATCTGCTCCCACTCCTCAGCGGGGAACTCGGCAGTACCGATGATGTCGGTCAGCTTGCGGCCCTTGATGGTGACGTGGCTGCCGAAGACGGCCATCTGCTCGCCATGTCCGCCGTAGGTGGCGCAGCCCTTGATCTCGCTCTGCAGCACGCCGAACTTCTTGGCCAGTGCGCTCTGCAGGCGTGTGGTGTCGAGTCCGGCGAGTGTTGTCACCTGTCCGGGCTTCAGCCCTGAATAGAGCAGGGTGACGAGACCGGTGAGGTCGGCGGGGTTGAAGATAATCACCACGTGGCGCACGTCGGGACAGTACTTCTTGATGTTAAGGCCAAGCTCCTCGGCAATCTTGCAGTTGCCGGCAAGCAGATCCTCGCGTGTCATGCCCTCCTTGCGGGGAGCGCCGCCACTCGAGATTATGTACTTCGCACCACGGTAAGCCTCCTCGGCATTGGTGGTAGCGGTGATGGTGGCCTCGTCGAAGCCACTCTGGCGCAACTCCTCGGCGACGCCCTCGGGTGAGAACACGTCGTAGAGACACAGATTGTTTGTCAGGCCCATCATAAGGGCACACTGAGCCATGTTTGAACCAATCATGCCGGCTGCGCCGACGATGACCAGTTTGTCGTTTGTCAGGAATGTCATAATGTCTTTTGTGTTTATAGATTATAGATTAAGTGTTATTCCGCTGCAAAATTAATAAAAAAACAGGAAAGCGTCAAAGAAAAACGACGAAAATTTGCTGACAATTATTATTTTTAGTAACTTTGCAAGCGAAAACGACGACTAACAACTATAATAATTACCGAAACAACAAACCCCTAAGAAGATGAAAAACATCAGTTTAGACATTTCGAAAGCCTCCTGCTTCCTTGCAGAAGGTGCCGTGGCCGCTTTTGAGCCACAAGTGAAAGAAGCACAAAAGTCATTGGAAGACGGCACTTGCCCCGGCAATGATTTCCTCGGATGGCTGCATCTGCCCACAAGTATCACCCCTGAGTTCATCGGCCAGATTGAAGCATCGGCCAAGGTGCTGCGCGACAACTGCGAGGTGGTTGTCGTGGCCGGAATCGGTGGTTCCTACCTCGGTGCTCGCGCCATCATCGAGGCCTTGGGCAACAGCTTCGGCTGGCTCATCCAGGACAAGCAGAACCCGACGATTCTCTTCGCCGGCAACAACATCGGCGAGGACTACCTCTCGGAACTGACAGAGTACCTGAAGGGCAAGAAGTTCGGCGTCATCAACATCTCGAAGAGCGGAACGACCACCGAGACAGCCCTCACCTTCCGTCTGCTGAAGAAGCAATGCGAGGAGCAGCGCGGCAAGGACGAGGCACGCAAGGTCATCGTCGCCGTCACCGACGCAAAGCGCGGAGCCGCACGCACATGTGCCGACAAGGAAGGCTACACATCTTTTATAATACCTGACAACGTGGGCGGCCGCTTCTCGGTGCTCACACCCGTTGGTCTGCTGCCCATAGCCTGCGCCGGATTCAACATCCGTGCTCTCGTCGAGGGTGCACAGGAGATGGAGAAAGTCTGCGGCAAGGACGTGCCCTTCGCCGAGAATCCCGCTGCACAGTATGCCGCAGCGCGCAACGCCCTCTACCAGCAGGGCAAGAAGATTGAGATAATGGTGAACTACCAGCCGAAGCTCCACTTCATGAGCGAGTGGTGGAAGCAGCTCTACGGCGAGAGCGAGGGCAAGGACAAGAAAGGCATCTTCCCCGCCAGCGTCGACTTCACCACCGACCTGCACTCCATGGGACAGTGGATCCAGGACGGCGAGCGCACAATCTTCGAGACTGTCATCAGCATCGAGGAGCCTGAGCGCAAGCTGCTCTTCCCCAGCGACGATGAGAATCTCGATGGTCTGAATTTCCTGGCCGGCAAGCGCGTCGACGAGGTGAACAAGATGGCCGAGCTTGGCACACGCTTGGCTCACGTCGACGGCGGAGTGCCCAACATCCGCATTTCCGTGCCCCGACTCAACGAGTACTATCTGGGACAGCTCATATACTTCTTCGAGATTGGATGCGGCATCAGCGGCAACGTGCTCGGCGTGAACCCATTCAACCAACCAGGCGTCGAGGCCTACAAGAAGAACATGTTCGCCCTGTTGGACAAGCCCGGCTACGAGGCTGAGTCGAAAGCCATCAAGGAGCGGCTGGCAGCAGAGTGAATAGTACTCATAGGGAGTTAATAGGAGTTATTGGGAGATAATAGGAGTTATCGGACGTTACCTTCTTGAAGAGAGTAATGTCCGATAACTCTTTTTTGGGCCGAAGGACGCTGTAACTCCCAATGACTCCCGATAACTCCCGATAACTCCCAAAAACAAGCTAACGTGGCGTGTCAAGAATGAAGCGGCATCCCTCACTATAGGAAGTATCGAGGATAAGGTCTCCACCAAGGCTTTGGGCATGGTGTTTCGACAGTGGCAGACCCAGCCCCAATCCCTCGGAGAGGTCATCGACCTTGATGAAAGGCTTGAAGATAATGCCAAGCAAGCCTTCCGCAATGCCGGGACCCACATCCTCAACGGTGAAGCGGACAGTGGTCTCCGTCTGTGAGACATGGACTGAGATGTGCTTCCCGTCGGAGTATTTGGCACTATTGTAGAGCAGTTCACGCAATGTGCGCATCAGGTAGACGTGGTTGGTCTGTATGCAGACATCGTCAGCCAACTCCGTTTGCATACTGACAGATGTGTCGGGGAAATTTTCCTTCGTGTAGGCAATGCTTTCACGTGCCACCTCGTTGCACGACACGCGGTCGTTGCGCGTCATCTGCTTTTCCTCGGTGATTGCAGTATCTGAACTGTCGTAGAGCATGAGCACCATACGGTCGAGGTGGTTGGCATTGTGAAGCATCATGCCTGTGATGACAGCCACATCCTCATCGGGCAGCGAATAGTGGGCAACGTCATTCCCTGCGTCGGTATCCGAGACGAGGCTGTCGCGCAGCACTTGTGCGAAGCCTTTTATGATGTTCAACGGGGTGCGTATCTGGTGCGACACGTTTTGTATGAATAAGGTCTTCTGCCTGAGCGACTCCTCGGCCAGCTTTGTGGCCTCAACCAGCTCTTCGTTGCTCCGCTTGTTCATTTCGGTGGCATGGAGTATTCCTCCAACATGGAAATTCAGCCACTGCTGCATCTTGGCGAAACTGTTCTGCAGATTGCCGATGGCATCTTCGCTGGTTGAGCGCGGGATATGGGTGTCGAAGTTACCGTCGGAAATCTGCTGAAGAATGTCCAAGAGACGGTTCACAGGGCTGATGGCATGAGCCACGACACGGCGGCAAAGGAGCAGGATGACCAGCAGCCCTACGAAAATGAGAGCGGCGATGATGTAGGTCAGGCGGTGGTAGCTCTTCAAGATGTCGCTGTCGGGGCAGACCAATGCCAGGCTCCAGTTGGTGCCAGGCACAGGACGGTAGCACACATGGCACAGTTCCCCATCGACGAATACGTGCATAAGTCCGCTCTTACCTGTAGTCATCTCATGTCCGAGGGCAACGATATCCGACTGGTGGTTGGGGTCGATGTCGGTGAAGATGGTCTTGCCGTAGAGGCGTGTGGAGTCGGGGTGTATGAAATAGTGGCCGTCGCCTCCCACAAGTGTGAAGTATGCGTTGGGATAGGGAAGCGGATTCTTTTCCATGGTTTCAGACAGGTTGCGCATGGAGAGGTCGGTAGAGATGATACCCACAAAGCGTCCGTCCTTCAAGTACAGCGGTCTGCTATAGGAGGCTATCAGCTCGGAGGTGTAGAGCGAACTCTCGTTGTAGTCGTTGAAGGGGTCTATCCAGCAGGCTTTTCCAGAGTCCGCCGCAATCTTGTACCAGTCTTTGCTGTAGTAGTCGTAATCAGCCTCGCGGACGGTAATGACCGTGTCATACGCCTCCGGCCTTACGTTCTGGCCCACTCTCGGCGTTCCGTCGCCTAACTGCCGCCTATCGCGTATGCTGTAGGCAGAGAAATTGTGGCCATACTGAGGGAACATGTCTGGCTCTGCAGTTATGGAGCAGCCGTTCACGTGGCGGTTGAGATACACTATGCGGCGCGAGATGGCCATGAGCGAGTCGGGGTGGAAATATTCCTCAGCTAACCATGCGTTCGAGTTGGTGGCCGTTTCAACGGTGCACATATAAGTCCTGACACACTGCAGCGTGGTGTTGAGCACGCTGTTTGCATGGCTCATGGCATTCTGGCGGATGAAATAGCGCGATTGGAAGAACAATACGCCAAGTGCCAACACGAAGATGGGGGCTGCCATAGCCAGTATGCTGAGGCTGAGCTTCATTGAAAGGCTACGGGTAGGCGACGGAACGTCGGGAATGAGGCTACGGGTAGGCGACTTTCTATTCATCTGCCACCTCCTTTCCTGTTTTGTCGTCCTCGACAGTCGTCTCGTTTTCAGCGGCATGGATCAGCTGGCCCAGCAGTTCCACGATGTTCATGCTCTGCTGCTGTATTTTGGCCACCGCGATGTCGGCGTCCTGCTGGCTGATGTCACGATAGTGGTTGCAAAGCATCGCGACGCTGCTCTTGATGTCGCCCGAAGGCCCTGACATTTGGTTGGTCATGTTGTGGAGGAAGGCCGTTTTCATCCTGTCGGCCTCCTGTGCCTGTGCGTATGCCTTCTTGAGCACCTTGCGTCGCTCCTGCAGCTCAGTCGTCAGCGTCTCCAGCTCGCCCATGTTTGCCACTAACGACAGCTGCATCTGCTGGAAATGGTTCTGCAGCTGACCTATCTCATCGCTACGGTGAGTCTCGGGTATTGGCTCGCTGTAATTACCCTTGGCAATACGCTCTGCCGAGCTGGTGAGCAGACGTAGGGGAAGCAGCTGGCGGTGGGTGACCAAACGGCAGAGCACGAAGAAGAGCAGCAGACAGACGACGGCTATGCCAAGCACATACCACAGCAGATCGTTATAGTCGCCGAAGATGTCGTCCTCAGGATAAACCACCCCGATACTCCAGCCCAGTTTCTCATCCGTGCGCCCTACGACCTCAGTACGCTGGAAAGGCTTGAAGAACACATACCACTTGCGACCGTCCATCACGAAGGGCTTCACCCCCATCTCGCCCGCCACCATCGCCTCGGCAGCCTCGCGCACCGACGGGTCGGCACCGTGCTCAGTCTGGGTGAAAACCGTCTGGTGCAACAATTTCTGTGTGTCGGGGTGGACGATGTACGAGCCGTTGCGGGCCAGGAGCGTGCTGTAGCCGTTTTCCGACGGTTTGGCGGCAAGGACAATCTGCGACAGCAGACCGATGGAGAGGTCGACGGCCAAAACCCCAACACACTGCTGCGAACGGTCATAAATGGGCAGGCAGAAAGTGGTGAGGGCCTCGCCCTCGGTGTCTTCGTCCTTCAGCGGGTCGATCCAGAAAGCATGGCCGGTGGTCATAGGCATAGTGTACCACACCTGTTCGGTATAGGGGCGTGAGCCAAACGAATCCGACGTGACGAGGTCGGACGACTCGTTTGTCATGATGCTGTTGCCCTTGCGGTGCACGTAGGCCATGAACAGCTCACGGCCCTCAAAATAATATGGTTTGAAGACGATGGCGCAGCCTACGATATACGGGTTGCCCTCCACCAAGTAACGGCAATAGTCATTCATGCGCTCGGGCTGGTGCAGATGTGCCAGCACGTCCCAGTAGACATTGCCTGCCGACTGCTCAACGCTCAGCAGCACATTGTCAATATGCTGCACCGTCCCCTCCAACGTCTGCGAGGCATCGTGCATGGCCTCCGCTTTCAGCGCCTGCCGGGCATAATAGAACATCACAGCCAATGCTCCTGACAGTAGAAGCGCCGTGGCGCCGACAGCCATCAGACTCAGTCGCAAGGACAAGGTTCTGTTGATTAATCTACCCAGTTTAAGCATTTACGCCACAAAAGTACAGATTTTATTCGTAACTGCCAAATAATTAGCGCAAAAATTTGGCGCACATAGGAATAAGTAGTACTTTTGCAAACGAAAAAGACAAACAAGTGTAAGAAAACACAAGCTATGATATTCTAAATCAACTATTATTATGAGAAAAAAGAAAATGGATTTGTTTGTACTGCTGTCGCTGCTGCTGCCTGTCACGGCATCGGCACAGCAGGCGGAAGAGATGCCGGGCACAGGAAACGGCCAGGCAGTTAAAGACTTACAGGAGAGCAGATGGACGGTGAAGCCTATGGCCGGCATGACGCTGACAACGCTGGTGGGCAGCGATGCCTCGGATGTGAGCAGTGCCATGGGCTGGGGGCTGGGCTTAGAGGGCGAGTGCAGACTGTCGCGCTGGCTTGGCCTGTCCTTTGGAGCCATCTACACCATCAACCGTTTCAACTCCGACGAGAAGGCTGTGGAAGAGGACACCTACTGGAACTACAGGGTGGAGATGAACGACCCACGCTACAAACAGGAGCACATACAAGTGCCGCTGCTACTGAATGTCTACCCGGCCAAAGGGCTTACACTGAAGGCCGGCCTACAACCCAGTCTGCTGCTGTCGGCCCAAGCGAAAGTCCACATCGGCGGCTACAGGGCAAAGACGGAAGAGATATTAGGGCTTATCTCCCCTGAGACTATAGCGGCAGCAGAGAAGGTGGCTCTTGACTACGACCAGACTGTCGGCATACGTAGTGAACTCCACAAGACCAACCTGCTTGTCCCTGTGGGTGCCTCGTATGAATGGAGAGGCATCACGCTCGACGTCCGCTACCACTTCGGACTGTTCAACGAATCGAAGAACAACGATGCGCAAGAGCGCTACCTAATGGTGACGCTGGGTTACAAATTCAACATGTAAGAGGAGGACACGAAGATGAAGAATACAATTATTACTGCTATCTTGGTCATACTGTCGGCCATGGTGTGCAAGGGGCAGACAGGCAGATGGAGCCTGAAACCGATGGCTGGCATGACGGTGGCGACCCTTGCGGGTGACGCTGCCGCTGATATGAAAAACGGCCTGGGGCTGAGCATAGGCGTGGAGTCTGAGGCAAGTTTGTGCGACCGACTTGGGTTGTCGATAGGAGCGGTTTATGAAACGGCGACGGTGAAATACGACTTACGTGAGGTGTATGGTAATTTGGTTAAAGACGACCATAAATATCGTTTCAGACAGATAGGTGTGCCATTGATGCTCCATCTGACGCTGGCCAAAGGTCTGAGCGTCGCCACGGGCCTGAAACCCACCGTCCTCCTCTCTGCCAAGAGTATCTCTCATATCGGCGGCTATTATGTTGTCCCAACAGAAGACACTTTTGTTTATGTCGTGTCGGCCGAGACAATGGAAAATGGCGAGAAACGATATGTGGATGAAGAGGCTAAGACAAGCATAACCGACCTATGCAACCAAGTAGGGCTGGAAGTGCCTGTCGGGCTGTCGTACACCTACAAGAACATCGTGCTCGACGTGCGCTATCATTTCGGCATCAACAACACCTTCAAGGAGGCGGATGCACAGCTGCGCCATCTCTCCGTCACCCTTGGCTATCAATTTGGCTTGTAAGTGATAATGCAAAATTAACATATAATTGCCATGTAATTGAACATTAATTGTACATTAAGTGCTGCGCACAAAAATTAATGAGATATTAATGGTCAATTACATGGTAATTATATGTTAAAAACAAAAAAGCGTAATTACCATGAATAATTCAGGTTAATCACCTGATTGCGGATAATCATTACTTATTATTTACACTATTGCGATTGCAAGTGTTCCTAGGACATCGGGCTGGCACAGGGCCTGCCCCTACACCGGGTTCTTGCCAATCTGCTGCGGGACTGGGAAACAGGGGGCGCGGGGTTCGCAAAAAAGGGCGCCGAGCGGGCTTGGAGTTCGCGCCGGGCGAACTCGGAGTCCGCACGGCGCGAACTGACAGTTCGCCCGGCGCGAACTTTTTGGGGTCTCGGAGGGGTTGAGGAGAGGTGGCAGGGGGATGTGAAAATAATTCCCCATTTCTTTGGCAGTTCGGAAGAAAATGCTTATTTTTGCATCACTTTTCAAGATATGCCACACTATTATTTCGTTTTCTGCAAGGACAGTCTGCTGTTGGAGCAAAAGCCCGACGGCACGTTCACTATACCTCTTGGCGAAGAGCCGCCCACGGAGACCAAGCCCTGGACCACTGTTCTCAACGTCACCCCCATGGCCGACGGCACAGGGGTGAAGACCTATGCCATTGACACCATTCCGGCGAATGCCGACGGATGGACGTTCTGTCCGCTGCGGCAGAGCTACTACCATCTGCCGGAGCCTCTCTACCTGAAGGCCGGCAAGTGCCATGAGCTGCTCTACTGGGACCACAACACCCAGTTCTGCGGCGTGTGCGGAGGCCCCATGCGGTTCCACACCGACATTTCGAAGCGTTGCGAGCATTGCGGCAAGGAGGTGTGGCCGCAGTTGGCCACAGCCGTCATTGTGCTCATACACCGCGGCCCCGACGAGGTGCTGCTGGCAAGGGGGCGCAGCTTCCGCACAGACTTCTACGGGCTGATAGCGGGATTCGTGGAGACGGGCGAGACACTCGAAGACGCCGTGCGCCGCGAGGTGCGCGAGGAAACGGGGCTGGCCATACGCAACATCACCTATTTCGACTCGCAGCCCTGGCCATACCCTTGCGGACTGATGGTGGGGTTCAATGCCGACTACGACGGCGGGGAGCTGCACCTACAGCGCGAGGAGCTGAAAAAGGCGGCATGGTTCCACCGCGACCATCTGCCCAACCTGCCGGAGAAGCTGTCTATTGCCCGGCGGCTTATTGACAACTGGCTCGACCCAGAACACAAACAACTCTAACCCAATAACATCTATGAAAAAGTATCCTACCCTCACCAGCGCCTGCACCCATTCACTGCCCGGCCTGTTGTTTCTTGTCTGTTGTCTTTTCTCAAATGTCAGCGCAGCCGCGCAGGACTCCATCACCGTCCGAATAAAAGGTATGCGATGCGAGGAGTGCGCCCACAATGTGATGGTGGCCGTGAAGAAACTGCCCGGCATAGAGAGCGTGCGCAGTAACATCGAGCGGCGCACAACAACAATAGTCTACGACCGCGCACAGACCTGCGCCGACAGCATCGAGGCACGACTCGCCGCTACTGGCCGATACAAGGCCTCGGCCTACAGCCCCAACGACACCATACGCCGGGGCATGGGCCTCAGAATGGACGACATGCATTGCCAGCGATGCGCCGACCGCATCATGGCCAAGCTTCAGCCGATGGAGGGCATAGACAGTCTGGCCCCGCATCTTGACAAGAACTACTATTTCATACGCTACGATGCCAACCGCACGTGCAAGGCCGACATCAAGGCTGCTCTCGCGGAGCTGGGATTCACGCCTGTGAACTACTATTCAGGCCCGAAGGTGAGCTATGCCTACTACCTGCTGCCTGAGAGGCAGGCCACTCAGCAGACCCTCGACGACGTGCTCATAATCGACGGCGTGGAGGACGTGAACGTCAACCCGAAGCGCAAGTCGCTGGCCGTCACGTTCTTCACCGACGAGACCAACGCCGACAAACTCCTTACCGACATCAAGGCCGCCGGCATCGACGCCCAAGTACCCCCGCCACACGAATGCAAAGAGGAGGGAAAAGGGAAAAGTGAATAGTTAATTGTTCCTTAGTGATGATTAAAAAATAACTTGGTACGATTTTGTGTGCTCAACCACGCCCCGAAGGGGCAATGAGCAATCAGCCCAGGGCATCGCCCTGGGTAGGAATGAGTACGCAGCCCCCGCCCTGTAGGGGCAAAAGAATGAGTAGGAGGCGTCGCCTCCGTCTAAGGCTTTTGCCCTTTCAGGGCGACGATAACCCTGTCATCATACCCAGGGCGCTGCCCTGGGCTGACAGCTTGCTGGCCTTTCAGGCCGTCCTGCGGAAACATACGATAATCACCTATTTGTACCAACTTTTTTTTTTACTTGTACTTATCACAATAACGCCAGTGCGCGGTTCTCGGCATCCTCCATCTTCTCGCGCTCGCCAGGGCCTTTGTCGTCCTGGCCGCAGAGATGGAGGATGCCGTGTATTATCACGCGGTGCAGCTCATCGTCGTAGTCTTTCCCCAGTGCCTCGGCATTCGAGCGCACGGTGTCGAGCGAGATGACGATGTCGCCGTTGAGCACATCGTCCTCGCAATAGTCGAAGGTGATAATATCTGTGTAATAGTCGTGCTGGAGGTATTCGCGGTTCACCTCCAGAATCTTCTCGTCGTCGCAGAAGAGATAGCCCACCTCGCCGACCTTCTTGCCGTAGGCGGCAGCCACACGACGTATCCACGCCGACGTGTCGCGGCGGCGAATGGCGGGCATCCTGACGTTCTCGCTATTGTATGTAATCATTGTGGAGTGAGGAATTGTTAGTTTATTCCGACAGCATGGTCACCTCTATGCGGTAGCCAGAGCGCATTAGCTTTTGCGCCATCTGCTGCACATCCTGTGCGGTAATGCCCTGCACCAAGTCCTTGTATCCGGTGTCGAAGTCGGCATCGTCGTCAAGCTCGTGCCAGATGATGTAGTTCCAGTAGTCGTTGGTGATGGCCACCTGGTCGTACTGCTTAATGAGGTATTCCTTCACCTTGGCCAGCGATGTCGCTTCCGGCCCCTTGTCGGCGATGGCCTTCATTTGGCCGTAGACGATGGGGTTCAGCTCCTCGTAGCGGTCGGGGTCGGCGTTGTAGCTGATGCGCAGGGTGGCGTCGGGCGTGTCGTCCTTGTCGAGGTCGAAGTCGACGGAGACACCGTATGTGCCGCCCTTTTCCTCACGCACAGAGTCGGTATAGGCGATGGAGAGGGTGCGCTTCAGCACGTCGAGGATGAGGTCGTTGCGGGGCGTGAAGTCCACGTCGGCAGCATAGAAGATGCTGACGTTGGCCAGCGGCGTGGCCATCTTCTTACGGAAGGTACGTGTGACATCCTGCTTGACAAACTGCGGGAGGTTCTGCTCGTTGACCTTGTAGGGGTAAGGGGTGAGGGTCTCCTGGCTGTTGGGTAATGAAGCCAGATACTTCGTGATTAGCGGTCGCAGCTCGTCGAGGCTCATATTGCCGATGATGGCGGCCTTGAACTGCGAGGCATCGCTGAAGGCGTTGCGGTAGATCTCCAGGATGCGGTCGTAGTCGGCCTTGGCTAAGCGTTCCTGCGTCATGGGCGTGGTGCGCGGATGGTGGCCGTAGAGTATTGCCGAGATGGAGTCGTTGTAGTCGACACGCGGCGAGGCGTTGCGGTTGTTCAGGAACGAGTGGTTGCGGTTGACGAAGCCCTGCCATGCCACTGTGTCGCGGCGAGGCGAGGTGAAGTAGAGGTAGACGAGCTGGAACATAGTCTCGACATCCTTCAGCGAGGCTCCGCCGCTGATGCTCTGTTGGCGGCTGCCGACAGAGGGCTGCACACGGACGCTCTTGCCCGTGAGCTTCTTGCGCAGGGTGACGGCATCCCACTGCCCCACCCCACCCTCGGTGACGGCACTGGTGACGATGCTGAAGTGGGGCAGGTCGTCAAGGCCGTAGACGCTCGTGCCGCCATCGGCCTTCAGGGCAAGCTGCACGGTGTTCTGGTTGAAGTCGGTCTGGCGCACATAGAGCTTCATGCCGTTGCTCAGCGTAAGCTCGGTGTAGCCGTGCTTCCAAGGCTTCTCGCTGACAATGCTTCCCGGCACGGGCATCTGGCCCTTGGCAAAGAGCTGGTCGTCGACGGCCTCTTCTGTGCGCTGGGCATACTGCTGCCGCTGTGTGGCCAGGATGACGTCCTCTATCTGCTGTTCGGAAGGCAGGGCGACGGTCTCCTTGTCGGGGGCATACATGATGCAGACCTGGTTCTGGTCGGTGATGAGGTCGCGGGTGGCCTGGTTCACCTCTTCGAGGGTCACCTCACGGTCGAACTTCTGCGTCAGCTCCCATGATTTGTCTATCGAGATAAGCGGCTCGCCGTTGAGGAAGTGCTGCACGCAGAGGCTTACGAGCTTCGAATTCACACGGTCGTTGCGCTCGTTCCACTTGCGCTCGTCGTGACCCAGCTTCTGTGCCTTGGCGCGGTCAAGCTCCTCTTGTGTAAAACCCTGCTGACGGGCCTGCTCGGCAGCGGCCACAGCCGAGATGATGCCACCGAGGATGTTCTCCTGCTTACAGCTGATGGAGAGCGAGAAAGCCTCCTTCGTGCGGCTGAGGAAGAAGTCGCTGGCGCGGCCCGTACAGCTCTGGAAGGGCGGCACGGCCTGCTGTTTCAGCTCCGTAAGGCGGCTGTTAAGCATCGTGGCGATGAGGCCGTCCACATAGCCGCCGCGAAGGTAAGCCTCGTTGTTCTTCTCCGAGTCGGGCGTAGCGGGGCGCTTCATGTAGAGGTGGCAGAGCACGATGGGCTGCTCCTTGTCCTTCTCGATGCAGACAATCATCGAGTCGTTGTCGTTCACCGGGTAGTAGATGCGCTCGGCGGCGTTCTTCGGCATGGGGATAGGAGAAAAGATTTTCTTTATCTTCTTCTCGATCTTGTCCACGTCGATGTCGCCCACCACGATGATGGCCTGCAGGTCGGGCCTATACCACTTGTTATAATAGTCGCGCAGGTCCTGGTAGGCGAAGTTGTCTACTACATCCATCGAACCGATGGGCATGCAGTCCTCATACTTCGTGCCCTTGTAGACCTTCGGCATGGCCTCCTCCATGAGTCGCTGCACGGCACGTCCGGCACGACGTGTGCGCCACTCCTCGTGGATGACGCCGCGCTCCTTGTCTATCTCGGCATCCTCAAGCAACAGATAGTGGCTCCAGTCGTGGAGCACCAGCAGGCAGGAGTCGATAATGCCCTCACGCTTCAACGGAGCCGAACCGATGTGATAGACGGTCTGCTCTACTGAGGTGTAGGCATTGAGGTTGGCGCCAAACTTCACTCCGATGGTCTCACACCAGGGCACGATGCCCAACCGTTTCCCCTTGCCGGGGAAGTTCTTCGTGCCGTTGAAGGCCATGTGCTCTAAGAAGTGTGCCAGTCCGCGCTGCCGTGGCTCCTCCTGTATCGATCCCACACGCTGTGCGATGTAGAAGTCGGCCAGTCCCGGCTCCTTCGCGTTGTGGCGGATGTAATACGTCAGCCCGTTCTTCAACTTGCCCGTCCGCACGTCAGGGTCCTGGGGCAACTGCGCATGAATACTGGCGGCAGCAATGAGTCCAATGAATAATAATAGTTGTCTTTTCATATTGATGATTGTTTTGGGTTTATGTCAATTGTTGTCGAACAGTCCGTTCTCCCTCCATCGCCTCACCTCCTTGTCGAAGTCGGAGAGGTAGTCTCGGTCTTGTATCAGGCGGAACTTGTCGTATTCGGCGTAAGGCCCCAGATGCGGAACTGCGTGGCCTGGTAGCTGTTTACGCGGTAGCCCACGGCGATAATTGCATCGAGGTTGTAGACCATCTGCGGACGGTTAACATCGCGGTCTCCCTCTGTTTGAACTATCCAAATTTTTCGGATAGTTGCCTCTTCTTTAAGCTCTCCTGACTCATAAATCTGCGTCAAATGATAGCTCACCGTCCTCACGTCCACCCCATACAAATCGGCCATCCGCTTCTGCGAGAGCCAGAAGGTTTCGCTGTTGAACACAACCTCTATGCGGGTCTCGCCTTGGTTGGTTTTGTATAGAAGAATGCGCGAAGATACCTGATTTTCAATAAGTTCTGGCATTGGGGTCTGTTCCTTGAAATAGACCCTCGCCGTCTGCACCTGTGGCTTCTTGCTATCTGCGTTCTCGGCAATTATCAGACAGGCGAGACGCGACAAATGCCAGTTTTCCATGTTGCGGAAAGTTCCCGACCCCGACTTAACCATTTCAACCGTTTGGTTAAAATGGTCTGTCATATTCATGCCCCTGTCCTGTGCCACTTGCAATACTTTGTTCAGCACACGGTTAAACTTCTGCCACGTGCTGTAGCCCAAGGCCGTGCTCAGTTCTCTGGCACTCCAGTACTCCCGCCCGTCGTCAGCCTTTCTCTTTATCTGTTCAAAATCAGGTTGCATCGGCAGGATGTTCGCCTCGTCTGTCATAATCTTTTCGATTAATGGTTACACGGTGCAAAGGTAAGAAGAATAATTGAATCCCACAAATTATTTCAACAATTTGTAGACCGTTATGGCTGTATGCCAAGAAAATCCGCCGAGCCATTCCTTTCGGATGTCTCGGCGGATATATACCTAAAATGACGAAACGGGACTTACGGCTCAACATTTGCCTCTTTCATCCTCGCCCGTGCCGCCATTTCGTTGATGATGGTGGCGATGTCGGCAACGTCGACAACACCGTCGCCGTTCACGTCGGCCATGGGAGCGCGGACGTCCCCGTCCGTACCACCAGCCATGACATTGATAACGGTGGCAATGTCGGCCACGTCAACCACATAGTCGCCGTTCACGTCGCCGGGCTTGTCGGCCTTGATGGTGATGGTGGGGTACGACGTCCACGACTGCTTTGTGCCTTCCGCCGATGCCTGGCTGCGGCTTCCAGCCTCCTCCTCCTCAACGCGCCCGGCACCGACGGGGAACGTGCTCTCGTCGAGCGGTATGGCCGTGAAGCGCCACGTGTTCATGTTCGTCGTCTCGCCCATGGATGCCTGCCAGGGCTGCACCATGAGCAGCATAGTGCCGTTGGCGTACTTGCCCACGAGCTTCGCCTCTATCTGACCGTAGTCGTCCTCGGCCACGACAATGCCCTTGGGCAGCGTGAGGTCGAAGTAGAACGAACCCACCTCACTCCTGTTGTTGAGGAATATGGGCATGGTGATGCGCCCTGCCGGACGGCCCTCCACGTCGTCGCCGGTGACCACGGCAGGTTCAGCCTCCTCGGCGTCCTTCTCCACGGTGACGCTGGCCACCGTCGATGTCATCGCCACGGACTTGTTGTCGCGTGTGGCGCAGACCACGTGCTCCACGCGCACGGTGTATTTCCCTGCGTCCAAGGCCTCGTCGGCGGCAAGTTCAATGTCCATGAGCGGGCCGGACTCCAAGGGGGCGACGCCGGTGTCCATCGAGTAGGCTAAGCAGAGGAAGCTGCCGTCGCCGGCAGGGCGGATGCTGCCGTTCCTCGTGTGCCGGTTTCCTTCCTGTCGAACTAATAAGAATTTCTTATAAGTTCGTTCCTTGTCAAGTTCTCCATCCGAGAAGATATTGGAAATGTGCATTGACACGTTCTCCTGAGTGGTCTGGTAAATTTCTGCCAACTGTTCTTGCGACAGCCACACATCCTCGTCAGCAAAACGAGTGTTTATGCTCACCCTGCCGTCCTCATCTTTATACAATATCAGTTTGTTTTCTTTATCCATAACTATAACTGTTCCTTTAATCTCATTATCTGTTGGTGCAATTCAAATTTTCTTCTCGTTTGCTTTTCAGCCCTGCACTGCTTTTCAAGTGTTTCTATCTGCTTCAGCAGTTTCCGTTGATGCTCTCTGCGCAAGATCTGCTCCTCCATGGGAATCTCTGAGGCAGAATCAATACCGCCAATCTCTGCCACTATGTTCTGCCACACATCATCAATGCTGAAAGCATCCAATCGGATTCTTGCATCGTTTGTCGGCATCCATTCAGTATGAAGAAGAACGGTGTGGAACACGCACAACTGCGACTCTTCCCCAAACTGTAGGGCAAAAACGATCTTTTGTGCTATATGTTTCTGGAGCAGCAGAATATTCTTCGGGTCGTACTCTTTTCGCTTCAACTGTACCTGAAGGACAAAGAAACTCTTCACTTCCTGTCCTTCTGCCAATCCTGGAATCTTTGAAGGGATAACCTGGGCTACCAACACCATCTTGCTGATGTCGGCATCGAAACGGTCGCGGTCAGCCTTCTTGATAATGAACTTATCAAAGAAGGCCTTCTTGTAAAATGGCGCATTTCTGATGATGTTGTCTGGCAATCCGTACATTTGACTTTAGATTATTTTGACTTTAGACTTCAGACCTTAGACTTTAGAATTTATTTAACCTGAATATTGCACACTAAATAAGAAAAAGTGAGGATTTTTAACGCTATCTCTTTGGTAATCAGAGAGAAAAGTATTATCTTTGTGTCGTCAAACCAAA
>CAJOEC010000052.1 GCA_905233425.1 uncultured Prevotella sp.
CCTTGGCTCGTCCACCCGCGCCACCTCTCCCTCCACCTTTGGCCGCACCGAGCTGGCCTGCCGCTACTTCCCTTCCCTTGCCCCCCACACCGCATGGCAGAAGCTGCGCATGCTTCTCCTCTCCGATGCAACCCTCGCCCCTCTCGCCGCCATGTCCCGCCGCTGCTTCCTCCCCGCCGAGACCCGCCTCATCTTTGAAAGGCTGGGCGAGCCGTAGGGGGACTCCCGTTCCGACTCGCCGGGCCTTGTGCCTTATGTGGACTTTTTCCTGTAGTGTCCGTTGCTAACCCTGTCGGCCAAATGATACTTGCTCACGAAGTTGCCAAGGTATCGTTCCGCCGTCTTCTGCGCTATGCCCGTCTGCTGGGCCTTCTCCATTACCTCCTTCGTTGTGAACTCCTGTGGCAATGCCTCGAAGAGCCGCCTTTCGTTGGCTTGCATGGCAGCCATGGCTGGCGTGTCGTTCTTCTCGCCGTGGGGGATGAGGTTGGCGTAGACATGGGCGGTGTGGTTGATGAGACAGTTGGCTATGGTCATGGCCGTCTGGAAGTCGGTATCGTTGCACACCAGCGTCTGCGACAGCGGGTTGAGCATGGGCTGCCGCTCCTCACAGCGCAGCACGGTGAGCACCATGGCGATACGGAAGCACACCAGGCCGAGGCGGCGCACAAACGGTATGAGGCCGTCGCCCTGTATGTGGAACTGCTCTGTCTGGAGTTCGTCGAAGAAGGCGTTGAACCGCTGCTGCTGCTCCTCGCTGAAGGTGAACTCCACCTGTGGACTTTGCCGCCGCTCCAGCTCGTGGAAGAGTTCGAGGTATCGCTGTCCCAGTTCCTTCATCTGCTCCTCGAGCGTCTTCTCCTTGCGCTGGAACGGGTTGCGCCACCTCAGGTCGCGAGCCATGCCGTAGAAGAGGAAACGCGAGGCCAGACCGTTCTCCTCCGATGGCAGCAGCTTCGGTATCTGCCCCGGTGTGCACGTCAGCAGGGCGGCAAGCCTCGGCAGGGGGATGAACACATGCTCACGGTCTTTGCGGCGGGCGTAGTTGATGGCCTCATGTTGGAAAGCCTTGCGAAGCCCGTCAGAGTAGTCGCCGTAGTCGGAATTGAGGGTAGTGGTCAGCGTGTCGGCCTCGGTCTCGAAGATCACGCCCCAGCCATGGTTGTCGCCAAGAGCCTGGTAGGCTGCCGTTGCCGACGAGTTGGCGGGTATGAACGGCGAGCGGTAGACAGGCTCCTTCGGCGGTGTCGCCTGTGTGCGGTTCTTCTTGTCCTGAGCCATATAGGCCGCAAGCTCCTGTTCGTACTCCTCCGTGGCCTGCTGGTAGGCCTTCTCCATCTCTTCGACGAGTGGCGACAGCAGATAGCGGCAGGCGTTTATCTTCCCCTTGTCGCTGGCGGGCGGCGCGTGGAAGATGATGTAGAACGGCGGGTAGACCCTCGTGTCGTCGTAGATGCCGTTCACTCCGGGCATGGCTCCCGACAGGGTGGTGATGGTGCCCAGCATCAGCTTGTCGCGCCCCGTGGCGTCGGGGGCAAGGCTCAGCACCGAGCGTATCATCGCCGACTGTGCCTCGATGTCTATTTTGTCGGAGAATGTCTCCGCAAAGAACACCTTCGCCTCCTCGCCGTCCGACGGTTTTCCCTCACTTCCCCCACTTCCCTCACGCTTGCGGGAAATAGTGGAATCGTTGGGAATGCCTTTATTTCCGTCATTTCCTGTTTTCCCCTCATCGTGAGGGAGTGAGGGAAGTGAGGGAAATTGCCGTCCGATGGCACTGAGGTCTACACCCGCCCGCTTCGCCATGTCGTAGTAGGTCGCGATTGTTGTGCGCCCGTCCTTCTTCGACAGACACTCCATCCACTTCTTTTCGCAGTCCTGCTCGCGGTACTTCGTGCTCTGTGCGCACAGGCGGTGATAGATGTCGCGTCCCTCACTGCCCAGTCCGTCGGCCAGCGCGAAGCCCAGCTTCAGGTAGTCGTCGTAGTCCTCGGCAATGTTCGCGCCCATGCGCAGCAGCTCGTCGCACACCGCCAGAGCCTTCTCCACCTCGGTCAAGGTCAAGGGGTCGGCAGACACCTTTTGCGGGTTTGTCACCTGGCCAGCCTGGGGCTGACCGCAAGCAGTGGGCACGTGAGTGCCTTCCTGCTTCGTCTCAATGTTGACCCACTGTGTGGGGTCGAAAGTCGTCATATAGTTCTCCATGATTCAATCAAATGCAAAAGTTCTCAATCAAGTCAGTTCTCAGATAAACGTCAGGGTCGTGAGTCAGGTAACATGCCCTCGAAGGGTTGCCACAGAGTTTGTCCACCTGTTTGTCGGTCAGCCGATAGGTCGCCATCAAGTAGTTCCTCACACCGGCGAACCACGTGCGGTGGTCGCACTTCGTCAGGTCAATCTCGACAAGCCATTTCAGACCATTGCCTCGCGGCGAGCGGAACGCCATCAGCGTGTTGAACAACGGGTCGTCGATGAGTCTGTTCTTCAGCTCGTCCACGGCATCGCCGCCCTCCAGCCTTACCTCCGCGATGGGGCAGATGTCGTCGAGATCCATGCAAAGCACGCGGCTGTGCTCAATCATCGAGTCATCGTTGGCGTAGGCAAACGTGCCCGACGGCGTAATCCAGTCCAGATGCGCGCCCTTGTACTTCCGTTGCTCCTCCTTAACGGCATCAGCCGTCAGTCCCTCCTTGCGGGCTATCGCCCTCAGCTCCTCCGTCTCCGGCCTTGCCTCCGGCGAGCGCAAATATTGGTACACCCAGAACAGGTTCACCGTGCCGCAAGGGCGGTGGTTGGTGATGGGCTTGCGGAAGAAGCTCATCCTTGCCTCGGCTGCGTTCCAGCCTCCGGCACCAAGTTGTTTCTTTTGTAAATCCTCCATACTCATCTTAGATTTTTATGTATGAGGTTTACCCGCTCACACTGACGGACATCTGACATAGCGGTTGCGATTTCATCTTGTCCGTCCCCAGGCCCGTGCTCCGTTAGCGCCATGGGATTCGAATTCTGAGTGCAAAGATACTGCTTTTTACAGTAAGTATCAAGAAAGGCCTTTGTTTTATAACATGTTGACAAATAGCAAGTTATATCGAATATTCAGACTATCATTAGTCATTGTGACTATAATTTGAGGCATCAGTCAAATTGTTGTGTCATTATTGTGATAGTATGTCATCTTTCCCGTCATTATGACTAAACTTCTGATAAACGTGAGTCATAAACTCATAAATAATGACTGATTCTGTGTAACAGAACCAGCCATTATAGGAAAAGATGACAGAAGTTAAATAATATCAACTTGCCGTTTACGCAGCGTCAGCCTTATACTTTTTCAGCAATTCCTCTACTGCTGTGTTAAATTTTGCCTGCTCGGCATCCATGTCCTTACCTTTTTTGCTTGTAGTGACAGCATGCCATGAGGGGAACTCCTCTTTCTTGCCTTTGTAGTTACGGATAAGCAATTGGTAGTGTTTCTCCTTTGGACTGTCCACCCTGCCACCTTCGCACCAGTTACAGAACAGGCGTATGCTAAAAGCATTCATCATGCGTCGGTTGTCTGGACGCAACTCGTCAAAATGGGCAATCACAATCATCGCATCAGCGGCCCTGTTCGGGTCTTTGAAAAGCATAGGTATGTTCTTGGCCTGTTGTTCCTGCTGAAGCTTCCTTTGCTGGTAGATGAATACGGCATATTCCTTCAATTTCTTCATAGTCGGCCCATGGAAGTGCTTTTGTGCGTAAGCCTCTTTGCCCATCTCGGCAATCAGCTTTTGTATTTCACACTCAGCGATGTCACTCATAGCGTCTACCATGTCTTCAATATCCTCCAATATGCGTTCGAGGTGGTCTTCCAATATCTTCACGCAGCGGTCAGCATCTGCGCGAATCTCGCGCTCTTCCTTGATAACGCGACTGCAAATGGCCAACGAGAGAATGACATTGGCGAAAAGAGACTGCTGCTCATAATAGAGCGCCTGAACATTGTCTTCAAACGATGTGATGTCATACAGGTCACGGGCACAACAGCCTTTTGTCAGCACCGAACGTTCAAAGATGGAGGGCTTGAAGTTGGGATTCGTTGGCTGCTTGTGGACAATCGGACAACTGGTGCGCAATTTCTTCCTTAGGTAGGCCATCGTGCTGCGCAGCCGGTTGAACAAGCGTTCGGCGGTGGTGAAGCGCTGATTGTCGTCAACGGCAAAGTCTTTGTTGTAAGAAATTTCAAGCTTGGCCAACCGGAGGCACTCGCCATGCACGGTGTCAAGGCATCGGCGCACCTCTGCCAAACGAATATCAACATCCAAACTCGACACGTGCCTTACGTATAAGCTTGCAATGAAACGGTCTTTGGAAAGTTCCTGAACGCAATCAATAACATCCAACATGCGTTCCTCTGTCTTGTCATATTTGTCGTCGTATCGCATAATTATAATAAGTGATTTAGGTCTACAAAGTTACAAAATCTTTTCGTGATTATTTGCTTTCTACAGGACTTTTTTCCTTTTTCAAACTATTTTTAGTAATTTCGCCAACGATTTAGCAATTATATCGAAAATTCTTCGTACCTTTGCCGACGGTTCGGGGAGAAATCCCCGTCAACAATAAACAACTGTATGGAGAACAACATCGCCCTTGAGCTGGCACGGTTACATATACTTCAAGGGGCTGACTTCATCCGTCAGCTAAAACTGCTGGCATCACTCCCTGACTTTCATCCTGTGGTGGGCGAGACAGGCATCTACTCCATGGGTGGGGAACAAAGTGAAGACTATCCTTCACTTATAAATGCTGCCCGTCTGCTGGTTAGGATGGGCTATAGGGTCTTTGTCCTCCCTAATCCAAAAGGCATCCGAACGGCTGACTTCATCATTGAGAGTAAAGGCATTTACAAGATGTATGACCTGAAAACCATACAAGGAAAAACTTCAGTACTTGACAGGCTTTTGGAATCCATCGGCCAGACCAATCATGTAGTGCTCAATATCTGTACGACCTATAATGCCCGACTTCTGGCAACCCAAATAAGAACCTATTTTGAAGTGAACAAAGAGGCACTTGAGGTGCTTGTGCTGAAAGGCCGTAAGGTGATCTCTGTAACTCGCCGCTTTACTTTAAACAGTTCTTATATTTGGCTATTCAGAGACAAATACGAAAAGTAAAAGCTGCCCGAAGGCAGCTTTTTTTAAATGGAGCAGGGTCGATACGGGCTTACTCCCACTCGGAAATTACCGGATTAGTCATCACTTAAGTTCTGACGCTGCAAAGTTAAGCACTTTTTCTGAAACTTCCAAATATTTCGCTATTTATTTTTGCTTTTGTCCATTTTTGTACCTAAGTAAGGCTTTTTACTTCCCCGCCATCTTGTTGATGATGGTGGCGATGTCGGCAACATCGACCACGCCGTCCTTATTTACGTCGCAGACCTCGCCGCCAGCACCAAGAGTGAACTCCAATGTGGCCACGTCGCTGTTGTAATAGTCCTGTCTGGTGGCATAGACGGTGACGGTGCACTTGCAGACGGGCAGCGCCTCGCTGCCTACACCATGCACGCTGTACGTGCTCTTGATGTCATAAACGAACTCCACGTCCTGCGTCTCGCAACTGAACTTCAGCTTGCCATCAACAAGGGCGATGGTGGGAGTGGCGCAACTCGGAGTTTCTACTATAGTGCCATCTAGACCCACGATGCTCTTAAAACTCTTCCAAGGCTCCTTCTCTCTGTAAGCGTTGATAGAGGCAGTAGGCACATGTAGAATGGCGTATTCGATGTAGGAATCCTGGAAAGCGTCAGTATATGCGTTTGGCACCTCCTCTGCCAGACAATACACATCAGCCAGCTCCTTGCAGAAGGCAAATGCCTGACTTCCAATGCTCTTCACACCGCTGCCAATCGTGACAAAGGTTAGTCCGATACAGTTCTGGAATGCAGAGCTTTCTATGCTCGTCACACTGTTAGGAATGGTAACAGAGGTCAAGCCCTTGCACCCATTGAAAGCATAGTTTCCTATGCTCGTGACATTATATAGCTATTTTATAGTTTTGTTACATAGTATTTGCAATTTTGGTATATAAAAATAGTGGTTTCTTCATATTTCAAGATGTTAGATAATTGATACCGCCGCTTGTGCTTTGTTATATTAGGTGATTAAAAATCATTATTGGGTTTTACTCCATTTGGAAATAGCGTTACATTCTTTTGCGTGTTCGTAGGTTGTATGAGAATTATTTTTAAAAATAGTAGATGCTATAATTATTAATACCATAGCTCCTAATACACTTAGAAAACCTACTATCATACCACCTGTAATAGTATCTATAGGGTGTTCTTCTAATGCACCTATTTGGTAATTATGATATAGGCTATATATTAGCACCACAATACCAACTAACCACCCATACTTAACGTATTTATTTCCTGCTTTATCATAGGCGTTATGGGCATTCCAACACTTTTCACACACATTAGCAGTAAAGATTATGTAGTGTTCCGTAAACTGTATCTTTCGTACTGGAACTGGTTTTATTTCCGTATGTCCCACTTTCTCCTTAAAGGTTATTTCATAGGGGCTTCTATAGTCAAACTTAATTGTTTCTTTACCACAGCAGGGACAAATAAATAATTCTCTACCATTTGAATCTTTCATAATTGGATCACTTTGTTGGTTATATAATTATGAAGGGTTACTCTCCTTAACGGCTAAATCTATGGTGTACTTGGTATCCCTAGATATACCATAGAAAGTTGTCGCAAGCATCTATATTAATGCATTCTTATTGAGAGGTACTATACTATCGTTACTTTCTTGTTTCTAATGCAAAAGTAGTATAAAGTGTCAAAACTACCAAATCATATTAGAGATTTGTGACGCTGTTGGGAATCGTGACAGAGGTCAGGCCGCTGCAACCATAGAAAGCAACGTTTCCTATGCTCGTCACGCTGTACTCCACCCCATTGTAGATGACAGAAGCAGGGATGCCCACATTGCCTGAGTACTTTTCGCTGGTTTTTCGTTGAACTATGGCCTGTTTAGCCTTCGACACCAGTTCGTAGAAGATGCCGTCAATCTCCACGGGTTCTGCCCCCGCCACCATCGGCAGGAGCATCAGAATGAAAAAGGATAGTACTTTCTTCATAGTCATTTTGTTGTTTTAGGGATTATACGTTCTCTACAGGCCCTTCCTGCATGGACAAATCAAGGGAGAGTTTCTGCATATCAGTCAGCAGACGTTCTACCTTTTCGAAGTAAGGCATGACTTCCTCTTCGGTGGCATCATACTTATCGTCATAGTCACCTGACTGGCGCAACTCATAAAGCCGGGAAATCAGGCGTCCGTATGAGCGGTCTATTCTCCCTGTTGTAATGAAATCCTGGCCAATCTTGTGAATCATGCCCGCATGACGTCTTGGAGTTTCCTTTACAGATAGTAGCAGTGCCTGGCACATGTGGAAAACAGCATAGTAAAGGCGGTTTCCCGTTAGGTTCCAATGTCCTAACTTCGCATTATCTTTCGCTTCTCCAAAGACGCGCCATGCCTTTTCAATGCGGTAGGCAATAAGGTCTCTTCTTTCTTCGTCGCTTAGCATATCACAATTCCTTCACGTTCTACATTCTCCTTGAAGATGGGGTTTGCTTTGTTTTCCCAGTCGTGCTTCGTATATACGGCAGGATGAATCATGGCATCTATCCTCCAACCCAGTTCCCAGAACGGGTAGGAGTACTGGTCGTGGTCAGCTGGGGTCAGTTGCTTCTTGTCCAGCAGCACCAGCAAGTCCCAGTCAGAGTCCTGTCTGGCATCACCACGGGCCCTTGAACCATAGAGTAATACCCTTGCCCCCTTGGGAATCTCGCCCGTGGCGACATTCCTTATAGCAGTTATCACGTTTTCCTTACTCATTGCACTTGCAAATAATGGTTCGATTTTCTCTCTTCGAGGCTGCAAAGTTACGAAAAATCCCGCAACTCACAAAAGAATCGCAGGATTATTTCTATATTATCTTCTTTCGGAAGTATCGATAATTAGTCGATTTTTACTCTTTTTATTTGGAAAATCGCTCAAAAAGGAGCGGATTTAGAGAAAAACTTATAAAATCTTAGCTTTTTTCTTGGAACTTTCAGAAATAATGTCTATCTTTGCAGCGTGAATGAGAGTTGCATATAGGCGCGATAACATCAAGCTCCGCAACCGTTCTAATAAAACAAAGCCGTTGGTCGAGTACCTGCGGCTTTCGTTTGTTTAGTATGTTGGTGCTCCTGGATTGAGCTGCTCAACGACCGACATAATCTCTTGACGGGTCTGCATACTGGCATTCACCACCACTGCCTCACCATCAAAAACCACATAGCAAGCTGAAATCATCCCATTGACGAAATCTGCTTTCCTGCGCGAAATGTATTTCGAAAGTTCGAAGGAACGCACTTGAAGAATGTGCTCGTCAAGGTCAATGACCACAATCTTGCAGCCCTGTTTCTTGGCCGCCTTGAAACCAGCAGTAACGCCTTTCTCACCCATAATGCCCTTGCGGTCGCCCAACTGTCCGTTGATAGAGTACTCAGGATTCTTGTGGCCGAAAGACATGGTGTGAGCATTGATGATAATGGTAACATCGGCAAAGGAGTGGAGGATGGCGCGTGCAGCGCGTATATTACTATGAAGTTCACGTTGGTCAGCATTCATGCTAATGAGCAAACGCTGACCATAGACATCATCCTCTTTGTAATCCATTGGTGCTGTCGCAATTCGAAATGCAAAGATACAAAAAGATTTCGATAACAAGTTGATTTTTACTATTTTTATTTGAAAAATCACTCAAAAAGGAGTGGGTTTAGAGAAAAACTGATAAAATCTTGGCTTTTTTCTTGGAACTTTCAGAAATTATTTCTACCTTTGCAGCGGCAGGTAAGTCCTATGAGACGGAGTGATAAGTGTCATAAGTGTATTTTGAATACACCTCCCTTTAGGGTCTGCCATTTTTTGTGTACATACGTATGGTAAACATATACATGGATGAAAGCGGTGACCTGGGGTGGAAATTCGATGCCCCATATCGTAAGGGAGGTTCAAGCAGATACCTTACGATAGCTTTCATCATCTGTCCGTCGAACAAAAGCCATAAGTTGGACCGCATCGTCAGACGCATCTACGAGAGTCGTGATGCATCGTTCAAGGAAACGGAGATAAAGGGCTCGTCGCTGAGTATTGAGGAAAAGGAACGTATAGCCACGATGACAAAGGGGCTGATAGAGCGTGATCCTGATTTCAGGCTCGTGGCTATCACCGTTGATAAGACGAAGGTGGCAGAGCACATACGGCGTGACTCTAACAAATTGTACAACTACATGATTCAGGTGGCATTGCTGAAACAGATACTGAAATATGACGAGGTGAACCTGATTCGTGACAACAGGACGGTAAAGGTGGCATCTGGGAACTCCCTGATTGACTATCTACAGACATTCGTGTGGTTTGAGTTGAAGGGTACGACGGTGCTGTACGACGTGCCGTTAGACAGCAAGAGTACTCGCAAACTAGTGTTCATCGATTGGATGAACAACATCATCTGGGGACATTACGAGGATGGTAACGATGCAGCATATAAGATTCTGAAAAGTTGCCTGCACGAAAGGAAACTATTCTTCAGTAAGCGTATATAAAACTGAGCCACATGGCCGTCTTACGATAATTGTACCCGTTGGGCATACCATCAGCTTGAAACTTTGATGCACCGTATCAGGGGATATAGGGATATGTTGGTCATCAAGATTGACGATGTGGCCGCCGGACTGCTATACTACGTGGCCCAGTCGTTCCTCCTGGCTGGCTCCATCTTCGGCCTCGACCAGTACGTGCGACTCATCATCCGCAAGCTACATGACAGCCGCCTGTAAGCGTATCGTCCAGAAATAATCCTGCAACTCACAAAAGAATCGCGGGATTATTTCTATATTATCTTCACTTCCGCAGTGTTTACGCTGGAAGTCGTGAATCAAACATAGCAGGTTTTATGGAAGCGAATATGAATAGTCACAGGTGCACAAAGAACGATATGGTAATTAAAACGATTTTTATTGCGTATTATTTGCAGGGTACAATTATTATGTGTACTTTTGCAATCTGGTTCTACGCTATCTGTAGAACATATTGCTTATGGACTTCATAATCATTTGCATAGTGTCGCTTGTGGCTTTGGGTGTGGTGGCCGCCATCGCCTCGATGATGACCAAGGGCGGCACCGACGCTCCCATTGTCGGGGCAGAATGCGGAGACTGCATGCAGGCAGAGCTGTGTGGAGATGAAAAGACGGGCGGCAGCAGGACGGCAAGGCAGTATGGCTCGGCCTGCCAAACGTGCGGTAGCGCATTGTCGGGAGAGTGCAGGATAGGCTCGCTCATAGAAGAGAAAAAACGGCAGAAAGGCAATAAAAGCGATGAAAAGGAGTTATAATCTTTAGTAGATTTATGCGCCGCGCTTTATACATATTATTCTATATAGTGGCCGTCGTGATGCTGACGGCCGCCTGCTCTGTCCGCAAAAACACAGGCTCGACACGCGCATGGCACTCGTTCTCAGCGAAATACAATACTTACTACAACGGCAAGGTGGCCTATATTGACGGGGCATTGGAGAAGGAGAAAGGCAACAAGGACAATTTCACCGAGCAGCTGCCGCTTTTCACCGTGGGCAACAAGAGCAGTCGCGAGACGGGAAAGGGGAATTTCGCGCGGACGGTGGAGAAGATGGAAAAGACCATAAAGCAGCACAGCATAAAGGCACGCCCCGAATGGAAGAAAAACCGGCGGAAAACACAGAAAGACATTGACTGGCTCACACGCCGCGAATACAACCCTTTCCTTTGGAAGGCATGGCTCCTCATGGGTATGGCGCAGTACCAGCAGGGCGACTTTGAGGCCGCCTCTGCCACTTTCGCATACATGAGCAGGCTATATCAGACGCAACCCGTGCAGAACGCCATAGCAAGGGCGTGGCTGGCACGAACCTTCACCGCCCTCGACTGGATCTATGAGGCCGAGGACATAATACGCAACACCGTGCGCGACTCCATACCCTATCAGGCAGAGAGAGAATGGTATCCCACGCTGGCAGACTTCTACCTGAAAAGCGGGGAGCTGGAACAGGCCGTGCCCTATCTGAGGAAAACGATAAAGCAGGAGCACAGGAAGACACAGAAAGCGCGTGAGTGGTTCCTCATGGGGCAGGTGATGGCTTCCTTAGGGCAGCAGCAGCTGGCCTACAAGGCTTACCAAAGGGCCATCAGGCAGAATCCTCCCTACGAGCTGGAGTTCAACGCCCGTATAGCACAGACCGAGGTGTTGGCAACGGGAAACTACAAGAAGATGATAAGCAGACTGAAGCGTATGGCACGCTCGGACAAAAATGCGGACTATCTCGACCAGGTTTACTATGCCATGGGAAACATCTACCTGATGCAGAACGACACAGCACAGGCCATTGCGGCATACGAGAAAGGCAACGAGAAAGCCACCCGCTCGGGCATTGAGAAGGGCGTGCTGCTGCTGAAGTTAGGCGACCTCTATTGGGTTATGGAGAAATACAACGATGCGCAGCGCTGCTACGGCGAGGCCATCGGCCTTCTCGACAAGGACCGCCCCGACTACGAGGAACTGGCAAAACGCTCGAAAATCCTTGACGAGCTGGTGCCGTTCACCGATGCCGTACATCTGCAGGACTCGCTACAGGAGCTGGCCAAGATGCCTGAGAAAGAACGCTTAGAGGCCATCGACCGTGTCATAGAGGAACTGAAGAAGAAAGAGAAGGAAGAGGCCGACAAGGCACGTGAGGCTGCTGTGGAGGCAGCACAGGCAAAGCAGAGCGCCATGGGAAACCGTAACCAGCGCAACCAGCAGCCGGCGACCCCGCAGACAAGCAACGGACTGTGGTATTTCTACAACCAGATGGCCGTGACACAGGGTAAGCAGACGTTCCAGAAACAATGGGGAAAGCGCGAGAATGTGGACAACTGGCAGCGCGTGAACCGCACGGTGGTGGCAAGCTTGAACCCCGATGCGGAACCCATTGACAGCATTTCGGCCGACGACCTTGCCGCCGACAGTCTGGCTGCTGTCGGAGACATGCCCGCCGACAGCCTCGACATGGCAAAGAGCGCAGAGCAGGACTCACTGGCCAGCGACCCGCACAACCGCGAATACTATCTCGCGCAGATTCCCTTCACCGAGGAGCAGGTGCAGGAGAGCAACCTCATAATCATGGACGGACTCTACAATTCGGGAGTGATCTTCAAGGACAAGCTGGAAAACCTGAGGCTGGGAGAGAAACAGCTCACGAGGGTTACCGGCCAGTATCCCGAATATGAACAGATGGACCTCACCTGGTATCATCTCTTCCTGCTCTACTCGCGGCAGGGCAACAAGGTCGCAGCCGACTCGTGTCTGGCGCGACTTTCGGCCGACTTCCCGGAAAGCGAATGGGCCATTTTGCTCAACAACCCCTATTTCGAGGAGAACGCACGCTTCGGAGAGCATATCGAGGACTCTGTCTATGCCGCCACCTACGATGCCTTCAAGGAGAACAAACACGACGTGATAGCGGCTAATGTACAGCTGTCGGAAGAGCGCTTCCCATTGGGACAGAACCGGCCTAAGTTCATCTTCATCAGCGGATTGAGCAAGTTGAACCAGGGTGATGCGCTGGGATGTGTTGAAGACCTTAAAGTGGTGGTAGAGAAGCACGCTCAGAGCGAGGTGGCCGAACTGGCGGGCATGATTATAAAGGGTGTGCAGGAGGGTCGTCAGCTCTACGGAGGAAAGTTCGACCTCGACGACATCTGGACGCGGCGTGACATCACACTCGCCGCCGACACTACCAACACCGACACGCTGTCGGCCGAGCGCAACACGCCCTTCGTGTTCCTGCTCGTGTTCCAGCCCGACTCAGTGGACCAGAACCAGATGCTCTATGAGATGGCACGCTTCAATTTCTCCAATTTCCTTGTACGTAATTTCGACCTCAACATCGAGTCTATGGGAGAAGGGGCGAGCAGAATGCTTATAAGCGGTTTCCTGAACTACGACGAGGCCCTGCAGTACACACGCCAGCTCTACGCCTCCGACGAGCTGTCGCCTATTCTTCGTCGTTGCCGTAGCGTCGTCATCAGCGAGACGAACCTTGCCCTCATGGGTGCACGCTTCAGTTTCCAGGATTACGACGAGTTCTACGAGAAGACGTTCCTACCGCTTGAAATATCCGACCAAGAACTGCTGCAGATTCCTGAAGGCATGGAGCAGACTGATCCCGACGACTTCGATCCCGACGCCAAGGCCAATGGTGGCACCGAAGACAACGAACAAGAAGCCCCCGCACCTAAACAGGGCGGAGGCCTGGACTTCGACGATGATTTCTTCTAATCGTCTCTTTACCACAAATGCCGCAGAGTCCGGCAGTGTGATTTCTATTTCACTTTTATGCTTGCTTTTCCTGTCAGCTTGCGCTGGGGGTCGGAGACTTTCAGAGTGAGTGTGCCGGGTTTGCTGCCTGACTGCACCACGACGACGAGTTGGCCGTTGAACAGCTTCATGGTTGGCTGGGTGAACGGCTCGAGCGACGTGGCATCGCCGTTGCAGACGGCACGGAACGTTCCCGCACCCTGGACCTCGAACTGTAGCTGGTCGGCAGCGTCGGGGATGAGAGTACCGTTGTAGTCGACTAATGAGACGGTGACGAAGGCCAAATCCTGGCCGTCGGCCTTCAGGGAGGAATATATGGGGCTAATGGGACTTAATGGGCTAATGGGTGAGGACTGTGTCCACACGTCGAGCTGTAGGCGGGCGGTTTTGCCAGCGGTTCGGATGGTCCTTGTGTCTGCAGGCTCACCCTGTTCGTCATAGACGACGACATTAAGTTCACCCGGTTCATATACAACGTTGTTCCAGCGCAGACGGTAGCGGTCCAGACGATTCTTGTCATCCCATTTCCCTTTCTCTTCCTTCACTTTCTTTATTCGTCCCTGGCTCTTGCCATTGACAAACAGTTCGGCCTCGTTGTAGTCGGTATAGCAGTAGACGGGCGTCATCTGTCCTTCACGGCCGGGCCACGTCCAGTGAGGCAGCAGATGGATGGTGTGATCTTGGGTGTTCCAGTGCGAGCGGTAGAGGAAATAGCGGTCCTTGGGCAGTCCGGCGAGGTCGCAGATGCCGAAGTAGCTGGAGCGCGACGGCCAGTATTCGTCGTAGGGCGAAGGCTCGCCAAGGTAGTCGTAGCCCGTCCACACGAACTCACCTATCACCCACGGGTAGTCATCCTGCCATCGCCAGTCGTCATCGGGCAGATTGCTCCATGGGCAGTACTCCACGTCGTAGCCCGAACACTGTCCGTCGGCATTCTCGATGGCCTTTGGGTCGTAGCTCTTCGAATACGAGGCAAAACGGCTGTTGTCGTCGGGAACCACGGGGAACTTGTACACTCCGCGTGAGCTGACGGTCGAGGCTGTCTCTGAGCCGAGCAGGAACCCCTGGGGCAACAGCTTCATGTTGTTTTCATATTTGTGCACGCGGTAGTTGAAGCCAGGCACGTCCATCACCTGTGCGAAGCCGCTCGAAAGGGCACTCTCCGCCTTGTCCATGCCTTGTGTCACGGGTCGCGTGGGGTCGAGCTTGTGGCAGAGGTTCTGCAGATGGGCGGCAATCTCGGTGCCCTCCTTGCTCCACTGTTCGGGAATCTCGTTGCCTATCGACCACATCACGATGCTGGGGTGGCGGCGGTTGGCCAGCACGAGGTTGGTGATGTCGCGGTCGGCCCACTCGCTGAAGAAGCGGGCGTAGCCGTTCTTGCACTTCGGGTAGACCCACATGTCGAAGCTCTCGGCCATGACCATCATGCCTAAGGAGTCGCAGATGTCCATCTGCCATTGTGAGGGCATGTTGTGCGAGGTGCGTATTGCGTCGCAGCCCATCTCCTTCATCATCTTTATCTGGCGTATGAGTGCTGACTTGTTTACGGCGGCACCGAGCGGGCCGAGGTCATGGTGCAGACAGACACCTTTGAGCTTCCTCGTCACGCCGTTAAGCTGGAAGCCTCCCTCCGCCGAGACGCTGACGGTGCGCAAACCCACTTTCAGGGTTTTCCGGTCGATGGACTTTCCGAAATCGTCGAAGACGTTGGGGGCACTCTTGCCGTCGCATAGTGTGATGCGCAACTCATAGAGATTTGGGGTTTCAGGTGTCCACAGCATAGCATTAGGGATGTAGAATGTGCCGATTGCCTTTCCCGTACCCCTTTGTATGGGGGCAGGAGAAAGCCACTGTTTGTCTTTGTGGTCAGGACGTATAAGTTCCATGACGACGGGCAGCCCATTGCCAGCATCCAAGACGGGCACCTCCACGACGAGCTTGGTAAAGTCTTTGTCTTTGTCTTTACCATATTTATCGTGCAATGTCGTAGTGATGGTGATACCCCAGTCGTCGATGCGTGCATGCTGCGGGGTGAGGATGAGCGTCACGGGTCGGTAGATGCCTGCACCTGGATACCAGCGCGAGCTCTCATCCAGGTTCTGCAGATCGACCTCCAGCAGGTTCTCCCCTGGTTTTACGAAGGAGGTGATATCCACTCGGAAAGTATTGTAACCGTATGCCCAGTAGCCTGCCTTCTGTCCGTTTACGCTGACCGTCGGCTCGGCCATTGCGCCGTCGAAGAGCAGCTCGGCATGGCCGCTGAAACCCTGGGGAATGGTGAACGTCCGCTTGTAGTGCCCCTCGCCAATCCATGGCAGGGCACCTGAACGCCCGCTCTTCTCGGTTGCTTCCGTCTCGCCATTCTGTTCAATGGCCACACGCTGCAAGTCCCATTTCTTGTCGAATGGGCCGCTGATGGCCCAGTCGTGGGGGATGCTTACCGTTTGCCACGAAGATTTGTCACGTGAGAACTGCCAGTCGTCCTGCAGGTTAATCTCCTGTCGCGGCTGTGCGAATGTGGCAGTTGTGAAACACAGGGCTGCCACTGTTAGTAGATGCTTTATTTTCATAGTCCTGGTGTTTATCTATGTGGCAAAATTACTCATTTCTTCGGAATCATGGAAACCATGTCACAATATTTTGGGAATTATTAGCAATTTACGAAGAAGTTCGTTTCAAAGTCTGTCTCTCTGTTGCCTAAAGTCTACGGAGTTTTGGCTATTATTGCAATAAAACGTGAATTATTCAGTTCAAATTTGTTCGTTTCATAAACATTTCGTAACTTTGCACGTGAAAAACAATAAAAACCGAAAAAATGGCTGAAGATTATACCCCAAGACAATCACGTCAGAGTGCTTCAGGACTTCAAAAGAGCCAGGAAGCTGACGTTCCACAGAGTTTCTCTGTTTCACAGACTGCCGAACAGGCGCAGATGCAGAAAGCGGCAGGTGTCGTATGCCACAACTGTGGCACCATGAACGATGTCGATTCGCAATACTGCCTGTCGTGCGGTTCGCCTTTGCATGGCATAGTGTGTCCCAACTGCGGCAGCGACCTTGATGCCGATGCCGACTTCTGCGAGGTTTGCCACCACTACATACGCCGCGACGTGTGCTCATTTTGTGGCTCTGCCATCAGCGACAGCGACGGCTATTGTCCCCAGTGCGGCTCGCCACGCGGCGGCATAGTCTGTCCCACGTGCCACACGCTGAACGATTTCTCGTTCTGCAAGCAGTGTGGACAGCCTCTCACCGAGGAGGCACGCCAGTTGCAGCAGAAAGTGCGCGAGATGCCTGAGTTCATTGCGTTAGAGGCTCTGGCACTTGATTACAACGAGCTGCAGATGGAACTGCCTTTCGACTCGGAGCGTGATCGCCGGCGCGACGAGATGTCACGGCAGCTGCGCGAGAGGGTGCTGAAACTGCTGGCCGAGGACGAGGGAATAGAGTACCCCGTGATACCTCAGCCGGAGAGGACACGCATGACAAAGGAGGAACTGGAGGACCGCAAGCGGAGGCGCATAGAGCAGCTGTCGGAAATGCTCGACCGCATGGCTATTCCGCAGAGTTCGTCGCCAGCAAAAGTGCGCAACTATGCTATGGCCCAGAAGCCCATGGGCGTAAGGCTGGCATGGCTGTGCAACTACAAGAACGCGCTGCACAGCAGTCCCTGCGGATGCGCCAAGCCACAGCTTGGAGGCAAATGGGTTGTGCTGGGCCATAACTCAGGACAGGAAGTCAAGGACGATAAGTGATTGAGTAATAAACTGCTATGACGATAAGCATTATTGCTGCCGTGGCCCGCAACCGTGCCATAGGCTTTGAGAACAAGCTGCTCTACTGGCTTCCCGACGATATGCGCCGTTTCCGTCTGCTCACCACCGGGCATACCATACTCATGGGCCGCCGCACGTTTGAGAGCCTCCCCAAGGGCGCTTTGCCCAACCGTCGTAACTGTGTGCTTACCCGCACAGTGAGCGAGCTGCCGGGCTGTGAGTGTTTCGCCTCATGGGACGACTTCGCAGTCTCTTGCTGTGAGGACGAGGAGGTGTTTGTCATTGGCGGTGCCGCCGTCTATGCAGCACTTATCGTCAAGGCCGACCGCCTGTGTCTTACCGAGGTTGCCGACACCCCGTCGCAAGCCGATACTTTCTTCCCCGACTACAGCGACTGGCAAGAAACATGGCGTGAGCATCACGATCCCGATGACCGTCATGCCCACGCCTTCGATTTCGTCACTTATGCGCACAATCCAACATAATCGCGGCTTTAGCCGCTGTAATATGCAAAGAAATCCGTGTAATCTGTGAAATCTGTGGTCGTTATATACATGCGCAAGTTGTATATAGTTGTCAGAGCAGTTCTACGATAGGCAGCTGGCGCTCGAAAGCCGTGTGGAACGATATGAGGCTCTCGCTGCGCGAAATGCCTAATGGCTGAAGCTTGTCGTGGATGATGTCGAGCAGGTGATGGTTGTTCTTAGCGTACACTTTGATGTATAGGTCGTAGTTTCCCGTGGTGTAGTGGCACTCCACCACTTCGGGGATGGCACGCAGTCCGGCTACCACGTCGTCGAAAGATCCCGGATTCTTCAAGTTGAGGCCTATAAACGCACAGGTCTCGTAGCCCACGTTCTCAGGGTCGATGACGAAATGCGAGCCTTTCAGTATTCCCTGTGCCGTCAGTTTCTGTATGCGCTGGTGTATTGCCGCTCCGCTGACGTTGCAGGTACGTGCAACCTCAAGGAAGGGAATACGTGCATCGCCGTCAATGAGTTTCAGTATCTGTCTGTCCAGACTGTCTAACTTGTGGTTTGCCATATTCGTTTAATTCGTCAAATTCGTTGTTCGTGTAATTCGTGAAATTCGTTGTAAAAGAATGTTTGTCAGTTGGTGGCTGTTTCCGTTTCCTTGTTTCCTTTATCCCTTGCAGAGTAGTTTATGCGTAATGCGAAACTCTGCTGTAGTGCCTGCTTGATATCGGCAATGACGCGCATTGGCACATCGCGGTCGGCCTTGAGGCTCACCACCATGCGCCCCTGGTCTTCAGCCGACATGCGCGAGCGTTCCTCCTCCACGAAATCACGGATGTCGGCTACCGATGCCAGATGGTTGTTCAGCTGGATGAAGAATGTGTCGCTGTCTGCCGGGCGGCCTACATATATATATGTGACAGCCGACTTGTGTCCCTGCTTCTGCAGCTCCGTTCCCTGTGGCACATCGTAGTGTACGAGCAACTCCACGTCGCGCATGTGGGTGACAATCATGAAAAAGAAAAGCACGGTGAATATAAGGTCGGGTAGGGCAGAGGTGTTCAACCCCGGCATCGTGCGCTCGCGCCTTTGGAATACTCCACGCTTTAACTTCATTTGCGTTTTTTATATTTGTGATTCGTTTCCTAACTATTCACTATAAACTATTCACTATTCACTATAAACTATTCACTCCACCCTTTCGCTTATGCGTTGTGGGTAGACCATGGATATTGCGTCGCGTTGCTCCTGGTTGCAGTCTTTGTATTCCCGTTGGAATCGTTCCTGTGCCAGTGTGTTGCGCAGGTTTGTATATGCCGCCACTAT
Organism: uncultured Prevotella sp.; assembly: GCA_905233425.1. Taxonomy (GTDB): domain Bacteria; phylum Bacteroidota; class Bacteroidia; order Bacteroidales; family Bacteroidaceae; genus Prevotella. The sequence continues at coordinate 19,023 of CAJOEC010000052.1, forward strand.
GGCGTTTTGCATCTGGAAATAGTCGTCGTATGTTGCTTCGGGGCTTACGTCGATGAATATCACGTGGCGGTCGCTCACCCGGCAGCGTCCCATCAGATGCACCTCCCGCTCACTACGCTCTGGCTTCGACGGGTCGTCGGCGGTGTTGGCCACGAACTCCTCGATGCGTCGTGTCAGCTCTTCGCCTCTCACACTGTCGCCGTCGCACGTCAGGCGGCCGCCATCGTCAAGGCGCAGCTCCATCACGTTACGGCGCTTCACCACCAGCTCCTGCTCCTCGGTGTTGTCCTCGGGCGTTGGCAGTTGGCGGGGTAGCCCCTTGTCGGTGTCCATCGACGATGTGACGAGGAAGAATATCAACAGCATAAACGAAATGTCGGCTGTCGACGTGGTGTCAAGTCCGGGGGTGGCGCGCTTCTTTCTTTTGAACATTGTTCTGACTATAGACTATAGGCTTATTTGTCGCGGCAGACATACTGATGAACCAGCGACCATACCACAAGCACTACCGCCAGCCCTAACATTATATATATTGTATATAGTAAAACGTCTATCATAATAGTGTATCGTCCATTAACTCCTTTTAACTCCCCTCTTGGAAAGCATATCCATCAGCGTGATTGCCGCCTCTTCCATCTGCTCCGTCAGGTGATCGATCTTTGCTATGATGAAATTGTAGAACACCTGTAGTATTAGTGCCACTATGATTCCGAAGATGGTCGTGATAAGTGCCACCTTCATTCCCTCTGCCACAATCTTCGGCGAAATGTCGCCGGCCTCCTGAATCTGGTCGAAAGCCATGACCATGCCGATGACTGTGCCGAGGAATCCTAACGATGGCGCAATGGCAATGAAGAGCCTTATCCACGAGCACCCTCTCTCCAACCTTGCTGCCTGCAGACTGCCGTAGCTCACGATGCTTCGCTCTATCACGTCGGGAGCCTCGTCGGCGTGCATCAGTCCCTGGTAGCATACAGATGCCACCGGCCCCCGCGTGTCGCGGCACAGACTCTTGGCACCCTCAAGGTCGCCCTTGTCTAAACGGCTGTCGATGTCGGTGAGCAGCCTACGTGTCTTTATTTCTGAAAGTGTCAGGTAGATGATTCGCTCTATGCAGAATGCCAAGCCGAGGACAAGTGCTATGGCCACTAACGACATGAACTCTGCCGAACCCTCAACGAACTTGGCCTTCAACTGCTGGTGCAGTCCTGGCTCGGCAGCTGCCATTGCCTCCAACGCGGCCATCTCCTCGTCGTCAATCAGCTGGCCGGGTTCCAGCGCGGACACCATGCTGTCAGCGTCGGAGGACAAGCTGTCTCCCAATTCCTGCCCGAAAGCCCACACCGTGACGAAGGCGAAACAAAGTGATAAAAGGAACTTCTTCATTGTGTATAAACAGTCTTCAATCTTCAATTTTCCATTGATTTTGCTATTTCGGGCGCAAAGGTAGCAATAAAATTTCAAACAATAGTGATAAAAGACGTTAATTATTTGGTGGTATCGGAAAAAAGCATTACTTTTGCACCCGCAAACTTAATGATACACAAATTTGTCGGCATAGCTCAGTTGGTTAGAGTATCACCTTGACATGGTGGGGGTCCTTGGTCCGAATCCAAGTGTCGACACTCTCAAAAGATTACGGCGGTGCAATGGGTCATCGCCTTTTTTGTTCGCAAATGCGCCTGTGGCGGAATTGGTAGACGCGCCAGACTTAGGATCTGGTTTCCCGCGAAGTGCAGGTTCGAGTCCTGTCAGGCGCACTTTTATGAAAAATACTATTCTCTTCTTTTTTATTATCCTTTTTAGTAATTGCGCTTTCGCACAGCAGAAGCGCGAGTTCCGTGGAGCATGGATCCAGTGTGTGAACGGACAGTTTCAGGGCATGGGCACCGAGCAGATGCAGAAGACGCTGGCATACCAGCTCGACGAACTGCAGAAGATGGGGGCTAATGCCATAATATTCCAGGTGAGACCCGAATGCGACGCCCTCTACCAGAGCAGTATAGAGCCGTGGAGCCGTTTCCTCACCGGCCAGCAGGGACGGCCGCCAAAACCCTACTGGGACCCCTTGCAGTGGATGATAACAGAGTGCCACAAGCGCAGCATGGAGCTGCACGCATGGATAAACCCCTACCGCGCCAAGACAAAGGGCACGACACAAGTGGCTATAACCCACGTCACGGCCAAGCACCCCGAGCGTTGCATGGCATACGACGATCTGATACTCCTCAACCCCGGTATTCCCGAAAACCGTGACTACATCTGCGAGGTGGCACGCGACATCGTCACCCGATATGATGTCGACGGAATACACATGGATGACTATTTCTACCCATATCCCGTTGCTGGACAGAAGATTATGGACGACGAGCAGTACCGTCTCTACAACAACGGAATAACCGACCGGGGCGACTGGCGCAGACACAATGTGAACACTTTCATAAAGCAGTTCTACGAGACCGTCCACCAGGCCAAGCCCTGGGTGAAGGTGGGAATATCGCCCTTCGGCATCTACCGCAACAAGCGAAGTGCCGACATAGGCAGCGAGACCAACGGACTGCAGAACTATGATGACCTCTATGCCGACGTGCTGCTATGGGTGAACAACGGATGGCTCGACTACTGCGTGCCTCAGATATACTGGGAGATAGGCAACCGTGCAGCCGACTACGCCACACTCATCCGCTGGTGGGACCGCTATTGTGGCAACCGTCCGCTATACATCGGAGAGGACATCGAGCGCACGGTGAAGAACAAAGACCCTGAAGACCCGCGCAGAAACCAGCAGTGGGCCAAGCACCAGCTGTACACACAGATGAAGAATGTGAAGGGGACGGTGCTGTGGTATGCCAAGGCTGCCGTCGACAACACCGGCAACTATGCCACCACGCTGCAGCAGAACTACTGGCGCTACCCGGCGCTGCAGCCCCAGATGACCTACATCGACAAGAAAGCCCCCGGCAAGCCAAGGAAAGTGAAGCCCATAATGACCAACGACGGCTTAGTGCTGTTTTGGACTGCGCCGAAGAGCAAGAAATGGGGCGACGAGGCTGTGAAATACGTGGTCTACCGCTTTGCCCGTGGCGAGAAGGAGAACACCAACAATCCCTCGCACATCGTGGCAATAACCCCCAACACTTTCATCAAGCTGCCATACATACGCGGCAACAACAAGTACACATACATTGTGACTGCCCTCGACCGCATGAACAACGAGAGCAAGGTGGTGAAGAAGAAAGTGAAACTCTGATTGTCTCCGACATGCCAAAAAGTCCGCCCGGAGCGGACTGTCAGTTCGCGCCGTGCGAACTCCCAGTTCGCGCCGGGCGAACTCCGAGTTCGCCCGGCGCGAACTTTTTGGGCCTCCCAAGCCCTTTTTCGGACATGCCCCGCCCTTCTCAGAACAACCCATGTCCTTTTCCGAACAAATGGCCCTCTGGTGGGTTAAAAATTGCTTAAATCTTTTTCTGTTAGCAGAAAAATTAGTACCTTTGTCGGCGGTTTTGAAAAGGCCAAAACGCAACAGCGGCCATTTAAAGTGCCTCTACAGCGATTTTCCGTCATTTAAGCCCCCTGAGTCAGTGGGGTGGGGGTCTGAACAAGCGCAGACTCGAAAGATATAAACAAAAACAAATTAAATGGGGATGACTAACGCTTGTTCAGACCCCAAACCCCCTGACTTAGGGGGCTATGAAAAATGGATCAGACGTTTGACAACGACAGGATTTTAAAGATTAACATTGAGGAGGAGATGAAAAGCTCCTACATCGACTATTCTATGTCGGTTATTGTAGCCCGTGCCCTCCCCGATGTTCGTGATGGATTCAAGCCCGTGCACCGTCGTATATTGTATGGTATGCTGGGCATAGGCAACACAAGCGACAAGCCCCACAAGAAATGTGCCCGCGTGGTGGGTGAGGTGCTCGGTAAGTACCATCCCCACGGCGACTCCTCGGTCTATGGTGCACTGGTGCGCATGGGCCAGGAGTGGAACATGCGCTATATGCTTGTCGACGGACAGGGTAACTTCGGAAGCGTCGACGGCGACTCACCGGCTGCCATGCGATACACCGAGTGCCGCCTGTCGAAGATGGGCGAGCACATCATGGACGACCTCGAGAAGGAAACCGTGGACATGGACCCCAACTTCGACAACACACTGGTGGAACCCAGCGTCATGCCTACGAAGGTGCCCAACCTGCTGGTGAACGGCGGCAACGGCATCGCCGTGGGTATGGCCACAAATATGCCGACGCACAACCTCGGCGAGGTCATCGACGGTTGCTGTGCCTTCATCGACAACCCCGATATAGACACCGACGGGCTGATGCAGTACATACCAGGCCCCGACTTCCCCACGGGCGCGTACATATATGGATTACAGGGCGTGCGCGACGCCTACGAGACTGGCCGCGGGCGGGTAGTCATGAGGGCGAAAGCCGAGATTGAGGCCGGCGACACCCACGACAAGATTGTGGTGAACGAGCTGCCCTACGGTGTGAACAAGGCCGAGCTGGTGTCGTACATCGCCGACCTGGCCAACCAGCACAAGATTGAGGGCATAGCCAACGTGAACGACGAGTCTGGCCGCCAAGGCATGCGCATCGTCGTGGACTGCAAGCGCGATGCCAACGCCAATGTCATACTGAACAAACTGTTCAAGATGACGGCCCTACAAAGCTCATTCTCAGTCAATAGCATCGCCCTGGTGCCCATCAAGACCAGCGACGGAGTACGCCTCAGGCCCCGGCTTTTGAACCTGCGCGAGTGCATCCGCTATTTCATCGAGCACCGCCACGAGGTGACCATACGCCGCACACAGTTCGACCTGAAGAAGGCAAAGGAGCGCGCCCACATACTCGAAGGATTGATAATCGCCGTGAACAACATCGACGAGGTGGTGCGTATCATCCGCAACTCGAAGACCCCCACCGATGCCCAGCGTAACCTCGAGGCACGCTTCGACCTCGACGAGCCGCAGTCACGCGCCATCGTCGACATGCGACTGGCACAGCTCACCGGCCTGCGCGTGGAACAGCTGCACCAGGAGTACGACGACATAATGAAGCTCATAGCCGACCTGCAGGAAATCCTCGACAACCCCGAGCGCTGCAAGGAGGTGATGAAGCAGGACCTCTTGGAGGTGAAGGAGAAATACGGCGACGAGCGCCGCACGGAAATCATCCCCTACGACCATGAGTTCAACGCCGAGGACTTCTACCCCGACGACCCCGTGGTCATCACCCTCTCACACATGGGCTACATCAAGCGCACACCGCTGTCTGAGTTCCACGCCCAGAACCGTGGAGGTGTCGGCGCAAAGGGCGCACGTCACCGCGACAACGACTTCACCGAGTATATCTATCCCGCCACGATGCACAACACGCTGCTCTTCTTCACCCAGAAAGGCCGCTGCTACTGGCAGAAGTGCTACGAGATTCCCGAAGGCGACAAGAACTCGAAGGGCCGTGCCATACAGAACATGCTCAACATCGAGTCGGGCGACGCAATCAACGCCGTGCTGCGCATAAAGAACTTCGGCGACGAGGAGTTCCTGAAGTCACACTATGTGGTGTTTGCCACCAAGCAGGGTATCATCAAGAAGACACGGCTCGACGCCTACAAGAATGTGCGTGCCGCCGGTGTGCTTGCCCTTGTCATCAACGAGGGCGACGAGGTTGTAAGCGTCCGCCTTACCAACGGCAAGAACGAAATAGTCCTCGCCAACCGCAACGGCCGGGCCGTGCGCTTCAACGAGAGCGAGGTGCGCGACATGGGGCGCAAGGCCACAGGTGTCACCGGCATGAAGCTCGACGGCGGCGACGACGAGGTCGTGGGCATGGTCTGCATCAACGACCCGCAGACCGAGACCATAATGGTGGTCTCGGAGAACGGCTTCGGCAAGCGCTCCGACATTGAGGACTACCGCAAGACAAGGCGCGCTGCAATGGGCGTACGCACGATGAACATCACCGAAAAGACAGGTCGGCTGGTGGCCATAAAGGTGGTGACCGACGACAACGACCTGATGATCATCAACAAGAGCGGCATACTCATACGTCTCAACGTCAGCGAGGTGCGCATCATGGGACGCAACACCCAAGGCGTGAAGCTCATCAACCTCTCGAAGAAGAACGATGTCATCGCAAGCGTCTGCAAGGTGCAGAAAGCCACCGAGGAAGAGCTGGCCGAAGAAGCCTTGGATGCCACAGAAACCTCAGAAGTCCCAGATGCCCCAGAGACCTCAGAAGCTCCGATTGTTGACTTCGACGAGCCGCAGGACGCTGAATAACTCTGCCAAATCGTAAATAAGCGAATCGTAAAAAACAAAAACCTTTAATAAAAAATGATTATGAAAAAGTTTATGATGATGGCCATGATGGCAGCAGCTGCCACCACGACCTTTGCACAGGAAGCCCTCGTTAAAGAGGCAAAGAAACTGATGGGTAAAGGCGAGTTCGACGCTGCCGCCCAGACACTCGCACCTGCCCTTACCTCTGCCGAGACACTCGACAAGGCTGCCGCATGGAACTTGGAATCGGAGATTTGGTATGGCAAGTACACCGCCATTTCCTCAAAGCAGATGGAAAACCAAGTGAAGAAGATCGACGAGGTCACCGACACACTCGGCATGCACAAGGCTGCCGTGGCCGCTTGGGAGGCCGTACTGAAATGCGACGAGTTCGACCAGCAGCCCGACGCCAAGGGCAAGGTGAAGATGAAATACCGCGCTCCCGCACAGACAAAGTACAAGAACTTCGGTGTGTCGCTCGTACAGGCAGGACAGTACTTCTACCAGCAGAAGGATAATGCCGCCGCCATCAACGCGTGGAAAAAGTATCTCGAAATGAAGGAGACGCCAATCTTTGCTGAGGTGGCCGACTTCCCCAAAGACCCCTTCTACGACGACATCGTGTACTACGTATCCTTCCTCGCCTATCAGGAGAAAGACTACGAAAGCGCCATGAAGTTTGCCCGCAGCCTGGCCTCCAACCCCGACAAGGCCGACGAGGCCAACGAGATTCTGCTCTTCTCAAAGAAGGAGACCCTGAAGACCAAGGCCGACTCGTTGGAGTATGTAGGCATGGTGAAGGAGCTGCACAAGGCCTCGCCAGACAACGAGCGTTACTTCAACCTCCTCGTTGACTACTACAACCACGTCTCTGCCGACGAGAAGCTGGCATGGGTTGAGGAAGAGCTTTCCATCAATCCGGGCAACAAGATGCCGTGGGCAATCAAGGGTGAGTCGATGATGTCAGCCGAGAAGTGGGACGAGGCCGTCGAGGCATTCAAGAAGGCAGTGGAAATCGACCCCGAATGGGTGCCCTGCCTCTTCAACATAGGCATCTGCCTCAACTCAAAGGCCATAGCACTCAACGACCAGCTGATGGACAAGAAGACCATGGGACTTACCCCCGAGAACCTCGAAAAGGTGAAGGCCGTACTGGCCGATGCCCAGGTCTACCTTGAGAAGACCCGCGAGCTCGACCCCGACCAGCTGCAGACAAAGTGGGGCTATCCCCTCTACCGCATCTACTACTCCCTCGGCAACAAGGAGAAGATGGCCGAGCTCGAGGCTGCCGACCCCTCGCTGAAAATGGATTGAGAATATTGAGAATCGTAATGTCAAGCCGGAAGTTTTCGCTTCCGGCTTTTTTTTCTTCCCTACCTCCTATTTTCGAATTGAAGGTGTTAGCCCGTCGTTTCGAGACAATGCTCGAAAAAGAAGTTCCAGAGAATGAGCCTGTTTTGATTTGCTATGATTCCTATTGGGAGGACATGCAGCGTGCCCAGGAATTAATGGCAATTCCAAATGGGCATAAAGTTCCACCACCGACGAAATTCACCCCAGTAGGGAGGGCTGAATATTTGAGCCACTAAATCGTGTTACGTTATATGTCGTGTCGTGTTACGTTTGAGCGGCGTTCAAACGTATCACGATTTATCGTGCAATAACGTGCAACAACAGTCACGACACGCCCTGAACGCTTGCATGGTCGGAGTTTTTTCAACCTGAAGGGAGTGCACATCCGCTTCCGCCCCGAGGGTGTCAGCGAGGACAACATCACCAGCCGCGTGTTCAAGAAGCAGATTGCCTTCGCCCAGGCCGCCCCCGGCATCTTCGACATGAAAAACCGCCCGAAGAAGATTGTCGACGGCGAGCTGGTCGACGACGGCAACGACGACGATGGCGAGGGTTAACCCCGAAACACTGAGGCCCGCCAGTGCAGCCCTCATGCTCCTTGCAGGAGTGGGGCTGAGCACGGCGGGCTTCTGTGTGCCCCCCGTCGGCGAAATCAGCGACTCGGTGCTGTGGTTCACAGACGAAAATTATTCGACCTGTACGGTTGAAAAGCCCTGAAGGGGCGACAAGACTACAGACGGGGGTGAAACCCCCGGTAAGTCGGCACAAGACGAAAGCCCTG